>JAGZHZ010000046.1 GCA_018366495.1 Clostridiales bacterium | reverse complement strand
ATCGCAAGTTAATTTTAACACAAAAAGAGGACCTTTCGTTCATTTTGAACGAAAAGTCCTCTTTTTTCATAGAGACTGTTATTTCACAGCCCCTTTCTTTTTTATAAGATTCAACTAATTTTTCGGACTCGATTCTTTTTCACGGTTATCGGCGGTAAGTATAATTTGGCAGTCCGTCTTTCATCGGAATGACCGGATGTCCCTGAATCAGAGGAAGCGCATATGCAACGAATTCATCGCTGATATCGCATCCGTCTACAATCCATTCAAGCGGAACAGCTTTTTCTTTGTTGCATACCTCGTTTACATCGACAAGCTCACAGGACAGATCGTATCCTGGTCCTTCCTGACGGACGAAAGAAACCATTTTTCCAGTAGCTCCGCCTAAGGCGGCACAGACGCCAAAAGATCCGGCAAGCGCCGCTTCCTTTGCATCGGTCAGCGACTGTGAGAATGTGGAACAGCGCTGATTTACATTTAATTCAACGGAACGCACTTTGACTTTCATATGGCTCTTGATATAATTTTCAAGATATTTGCCGCATCCTGTCAGCATTTTGTGTCCAAAAGTATCAACCCCGGCTTCACCGGCATATTCGCAGATAAATCTTCCGTCTTTATCGTGGATTCCTTCTGATACGCAGACAATGAGATTGTTTCGTTTCTGGAATGATCTTTCCAGATCTTTCAGGAAGTGTTCCAGATCAAAAGGAACCTCAGGCAGATAGATCAAAACAGGATTGTCCTCTTTGAATTTTCTGGCAAGCACGCTGGCGGCAGTCAGCCATCCGGCGTGGCGTCCCATGATCTCAATGATAGTGACCGATTTTGCCTCATATACGGAGGCATCTATACCAATTTCTGCAACAGAGGCGGCAACGTATTTTGCGGCACTGCCGAAACCAGGTGTGTGATCGGTCAGAATGAGGTCATTGTCGATGGTCTTTGGTATGCCGATGATGCGTGTAGATTCTCCGTGGGATTCAGCGTAGCGGGAAAGTTTGCTGACTGTATCCATGGAGTCGTTTCCTCCGATGTAGAAAAAGTAACCGATATTCAGGGCGTTGAATTTTTCAAATAACTTCGGATAAACGGGATCGGACAGATCTTCCGGAAGTTTGTATCTGCAGGAACCCAGAAATGCTCCCGGTGTCGTGCGCAGACACTGCAGCTGCTCCGGTGTCAGTTCTTTTCCCAGATCCATATACTGATCCTTTAAAAATCCTTCGATTCCATGAATCATACCGTAAACACGTCCAACATGCTCTTCCTGTTTCATACTTTCTTTGATTACTCCAAAAAGACTGCTGTTAATCACGGCAGTAGGACCACCGGATTGTCCAACGATTAAATTCTTCATCCATTAATACCCCTTTCGTTTCAATAAAAAGAGTGCAAGACACTCTATTTCTTATTGTACAACAAACACAGCGGAGTTGTACAGTGAAATTAAAAATTAAGTAGAAAATATTTTCTGAGGGGAGTTATTTTTCAATATTCCTAAAAAAGCGGTAAAATTAGCGAAAACAATGATTGACAAAGAAAATATTTAGGGTTATCATAAAACAAATAATTTAACAATGTATTCCGCTAAAGAAATAGAGCGGCAGAAAGAAGGAGGAAAAGATTATGAAGAAATTTAAGAAAGTAATGGTTGGAGCAGTTGCGGCAACATTAGCAGTATCTTCCCTGACCGGATGCGGAAACGACAAAGAAAAAGAGACCGAGACAGAAAAAAAGACAGAAAAAGAGTCTGAGACAGCGACTGTAGAGACGACAGAAAAAGAGACGACAAAATCAGGGGAATCAGAAGAATTTTTGATCGGCGGCATGGGACCTCTGACAGGCGCGGCTGCTTCCTATGGAAATTCTGTAAAACAGGGCGCTGAGATTGCGATTGAAGAGATCAATGCGGCAGGCGGCGTGACAGTGGGCGACGTAAATTACACACTGGCGCTGGCATTTGAGGATGACGAGGCGACAGAAGATAAAGCAATTCAGGCATACAATACACTGATGGATGAAGGAATCCAGGTTATGATGGGAGCGACTACAAGCGGATCTACAATCGCCATCACAGATCTGACAGCAGACGATGGTATTTTACAGATTACTCCTTCCGGATCTGCACCGGATTGTATTCAGTATGACAACGCTTTCCGTATCTGCTTCAGCGATCCGGATCAGGGTGTTGCGATGGCTGACTATGCAATGGATGTGCTGGGATATACAAAGATTGCAGTAATCTACAACAACGCAGATGATTACAGTGCAGGAATGGACGAGGCATTTGAAGCCCGTGTGGAAGAAAAGGGCGGAGAGATCGTGGCAAGCGAATCTTTCACAACAGGTGATACGGATTTCAATACACAGCTGACAAAGATTAAAGGAACAGACGCAGAAGCATTGTTTATCCCTGCCTACTATCAGGATATCACATATATTACAAAACAGGCTTCCGACATGGGAATGGATCTTCCGTTTATCGGAAGTGATGGATGGGATGGTGTGTTAAGCACAGTGTCTGATCCAGCTGTTGTAGAGGGAGCTATTTTTGCAAGCCCGTTCTGTGCAGCTGTTGATGATCCGAAAGTGGTCGCTTTCGTTGAGGCTTATGAGGAAGCTTACAGCGCAACACCAGATCAGTTTGCAGCAGACGCTTACGATGCAGTTTATACGATCAAGGCAGCTATGGAACAGGCAGGTTCTATCGAGAGCGAAGATCTGATTGCAGCAATGACAGAAATTACAGTAAACGGTCTGACAGGCGAAGAAATTACTTTCACAGCTGACGGTGTTCCAAACAAAGAGATCAAATATGTGGAGATTAAAGACGGACAGTATCAGTATGTAGAATAAAGAGTATACTTTTTTAGACAGTATGTTGTTCATGCACAGTGTGAACATAGGTGCATGATAAAGTATAAATATGTAATTTCAAAGAGGAGCTGTAGCTTTTGGGCGAAAGTTCCTCTTTTGCGTGAAATGTATATGATATATACTTTTTTCCGTATTTATCCTTGTCAGCAACAGGCAATTATATTAGAATAAAAATTAACCTGGCGAGAGAAAAAATAAAATTATATTTGGAGAAAGGTGGAAAGAGATGAGCCTATTAAACAGTATTTTAGAGCAGTTAATCAACGGGCTGAGAACAGGGAGCATTTATGCACTGATCGCAATCGGGTATACCATGGTGTATGGTATTGCGAAAATGATCAATTTTGCTCACGGGGATATCATCATGGTTGGTGCATATTCTCTGTATGTGTATTCATCCATATTGAAACTGCCTGTATTTGTGGCAATTCTTCTGACAGTGCTGACTTGCTCTGTACTTGGAATTGTGACAGAAAAAATTGCGTATAAACCGCTTAGAAACGCACCGTCACTGGCGGTGTTGATCACAGCAATCGGTATGAGCTTTTTGCTGCAGAACATTGCACTTCTGGTATTTAAAGCAACGCCGATTCCATTTGCATCGATTGTAAATGTTCCTGGAATTCATCTGGGAGATCTGTATATCTCTGGAACAACACTGGTTACTTTAGGTGTGACAACAGTTTCTATGATTGCTTTGACATTGTTTGTCAATAAGACAAAAGCAGGAAGAGCAATGAGAGCTGTATCAGAGGACAGAGGAGCCGCAGAATTGATGGGAATCAGCGTAAACGGTACAATTTCACTGACTTTTGCGATTGGATCAGGATTGGCGGCAGTAGCAGGAATCTTATATATCTCTCAGTATGAGACATTGATGCCGACATTAGGAGCTTTGCCAGGTATCAAGGCGTTTGTGGCAGCAGTATTGGGAGGAATTGGAAGTATCCCTGGGGCAATGTTCGGAGGTATTATCCTCGGAATCATTGAAAGTTTGTCAAAAGCTTATATTTCTACACAGCTTGCAGATGCGATTGTATACGGCGTTCTGGTTATCGTTCTCTTAGTGAGACCGTCCGGACTGCTTGGCAAGATGAAGATAGAGAAAGTGTAGGTGCGAAAGATGGAAAAGAAGAAAAAACTTTTGATCGACGCAGTGATTGCTGTCGCAGTTTACGCTGTAATCATGGTTTTGCTGAATAAGGGAATTTTAAACCGTCAGATGAGATCTTTGCTTACGCCGATCTGTACAAATGTAATGCTTGCAGTTTCACTTTGTCTGATTGTCGGATTTTTGGGAGAACTGACATTGGGACACGCAGGATTTATGTCTCTGGGCGCATATGCAGGAGCGCTTGTCACAATTAATCTGCCGTTTCCTCCATATGTTTCTCTTATTATCGCCCTGATTGTGGGAGGATGCGTGGCGGCAGTTGCCGGTCTGATCATTGGTATGCCGGTTCTGCGTCTGAGAGGAGATTATCTGGCGATCGTGACGCTGGGATTTGGAGAGATTATCCGTTCTGTGATTAACTCCATGGAGATCACAGGAGGAGCAAGAGGTCTTTCCGGAATTGACAGAATGACAAACCACAAGCATTTTACGCTGGTATTTATTTTAACTCTGATTGTGATTGTCATTGTCAGCAACCTTATAAATTCAAGACACGGACGTGCAGTATGTGCAATCCGCGATAATTCTATTGCAGCTGAGGCATCAGGTATTCCAGTCAGCAAATTTAAAATTCTGGCTTTTGTAATTTCAGCATTTCTTGCAGGAATGGCAGGCGTTGTGTATGCACATAACACAGGTATCCTGAAACCGGCAAATTTTGACTATAATACGTCAATCGAAATTCTGGTTATGGTTGTGCTGGGCGGCATGGGCAACATCAAAGGAACGATCTTGGCAGCTGTAATTCTGACAGCACTTCCAGAACTGCTTCGTGGTGCGGCTGACTATCGTATGCTGATCTATGCAGTTGTTCTGATTGCGATGATGTTATTTAGAAATTCAAAGTTCAATGCGGCATTGATTGAGAAGAAAAACAGAAAAACAATGGAAAGACTGCAGAAGGAGGGAAATTAAGATGGCATTGTTAGAAGTGAAAAATCTTGGAATTTCCTTTGGAGGTCTGCGAGCAGTGGACAACCTGAATATGAGTCTGGAAAAAGGAAGTCTGGTAGGTCTGATTGGACCAAACGGCGCAGGAAAGACGACGGCGTTTAACCTTTTGACAGGGGTGTATCGTCCTACTGACGGTACAATCACACTGGACGGGGTGAATATAATCGGAAAGACACCTTCTGAAATTTGTAAGGCAGGAATTGCCAGAACATTTCAAAATATCAGACTTTTTAATAAAATGAGTGTGAAAGACAATGTAAAGACAGCCCTGCACAATCAGGTCAAATATGGTCTTGCAGAAAGTATTTTGCATCTGGGATCTTATAAGGCAAAAGAAAAAGAGATGGATGAAAAAGCGATGGATATTCTGAACGTATTCGAGCTGGATTCCTATGCCGATACCTTCGCATCGAACCTGCCTTACGGAAAACAGAGAAAACTGGAGATTGCCCGCGCCCTTGCGACAAATCCAAAACTGCTTCTGCTCGATGAGCCTGCCGCAGGTATGAACCCGAATGAGACGGCAGAGCTGATGGAGACGATTGAACTGATCCGAAAAAAATTTGGCGTCACGATTCTTCTGATTGAACATGATATGAAACTGGTATCCGGAATCTGTGAATATCTGTATGTGCTGAACTTTGGAACAGAGCTGGCAAATGGAACTCCAGATGTTGTGTTAAATGATCCAAAAGTAATCACAGCATATCTGGGCGAGTAGGAGGAAAAACGCATGGCAATGTTGAAAGTTAGCGGTTTAAACGTATATTATGGAGTGATTCAGGCAATCAAAGGTATTTCCTTTGAAGTAAATCAGGGAGAAGTCATTGCGCTGATTGGGGCAAACGGAGCAGGAAAGACAACAATTCTTCATACAGTGACTGGACTTTTGAGAGCAAAATCTGGTAAAATAGAATTTGAGGGAAACGATATCACAAAAATGCCGGGGCATAAGATTGTGACACTTGGTATGGCTCATGTGCCGGAGGGACGAAGAGTTTTTGCAGACCTGAGCGTATATGAAAATCTGATTTTGGGCGCCTATACCAGAAAAGATAAAGAAGAGATCAATAAAACTCTGGAGATGGTATATCGAAGATTCCCCAGATTGCAGGAACGAAAAACACAGCTTGCGGGGACATTGAGCGGAGGAGAGCAGCAGATGCTCGCCATGGGACGTGCATTGATGTCGCATCCGAAGATTATTCTGATGGATGAACCTTCCATGGGACTGTCACCGATCTTTGTAAATGAGATTTTTGACATCATAAAGCAGGTGAGCGCCAGCGGAACGACAGTTCTTCTGGTAGAGCAGAATGCAAAGAAAGCCCTGGAAATCGCAGACCGCGCATACGTTCTTGAGACAGGCAAAATTGTAAAAAGTGCATCGGCAGATGAACTGATGAATGATGATTCCATCAAGAAAGCATATCTTGGAGAATAGAGAATAATCCGATGAGAATGCCTGTCGGTTTAGTAAACATAGGAATGGAGGGGTTTACGATGGGAGACCAGAAAGTAATTATTACGATTGCACGCCAGTATGGAAGCGGCGGAAAAACGATTGGACAGATGCTTGCCGAGGATTTACAGATTCCGTGCTACAGCAGAGAGATTTTGAGAATGGCTTCGGAGGACAGCGGAATCAATGAGATGCTGTTCAATCAGGCAGACGAGAAATTAAAAGGAATTCATCTGTTTGGCAAAGCAAAGGGAGCATATAAGGGAAAAGTGATTCCACCTGAAAGCGACGGTTTTGTCTCAAATGACAACCTGTTTAATTATCAGGCAAAGATCATCCGGGAACTTGCAGAAAAAGAATCCTGCGTTTTTATCGGACGGTGTGCAGATTTTATTTTGAAAGACAATCCAAACGTAGTCAGCGTATTTGTACATGCGCCGAAAGATTACTGTCTGCAAAGAGCGCTGGAGCGTTCTTCCATGAATGAGAAGGAAATGCTGCGGTTTATGGCGAAGACAGATAAATTCCGAAGTGATTACTATCATTATTACACAGGCAGAGACTGGCTTGATGCCCAGAACTATGATTTGTGTTTGAACAGCAGTAAGCTGGGATTTGAAAAATGTGTGGAGGAGATCAAAGCGTATATCAAAGTGCGTTTTTCATAGATTGAATCCATTGGGACGGCGGTGCGTCGCAAGATGCACTGCCGTTTTGTGATGACACGATAAAAGCAGAAGAGAAGAAGAAAAGAGACAGAAGAAAGGAAGAAAAAGCGTGGAGAGATATCAGGAAATCGAGCGAAGCATTATCAAGAAGTTCAGAAAACAATTATGGCGTCCCTTCATAAGAGGCATTCAGGATTATGATCTGATTCGGGAGGGAGACAAGATTGCAGTTTGTATCTCAGGCGGGAAAGATTCCATGCTTCTTGCAAAATTATTGCAGGAGCTGAAACGCCATGGAAAATTTCCATTTGAGATGGTATTTCTTGTGATGAATCCGGGATATAATCCGGCAAACAGACAACGGATTATTGACAATGCCGAGATTTTAAACGTACCCATCACCATGTTTGAGTCCGAAATTTTTGACGCAGTTGTTAATATTGAAGACTCCCCATGCTATTTATGTGCAAGAATGCGGCGCGGCTATCTGTACAGTAAGGCAAAAGAACTGGGATGCAACAAGATTGCGCTGGGGCATCATTTTGACGATGTGATCGAGACGATCTTGATGGGAATGCTGTACGGGGGGCAGATTCAGACGATGATGCCAAAGCTGCACAGCACAAATTTTGAAGGGATGCAGCTGATCCGACCGATGTATATGATAAAAGAAGACGATATTATAGAGTGGGCGCGCTACAACGATCTTCATTTTATTCAGTGTGCCTGCAGATTTACGGAAAAGCGCGAGGTGGATGAAGAAGGCGTCAGCAATTCAAAGCGGCAGGAGATGAAGGAGCTGATCCGAAAATTCCGGACGATCAATCCTCACATCGAATCGAACATCTTCCGAAGTGTGGAAAATGTAAATTTAAACACCGTGATCGCGTATAAAAAAGATGGAAAAGTGCATCATTTTTTGGAGACGTATGACAGAAAAGGAGATGATGAAGAGGAAAGAGAGACAACAGAATAAAGCAGAGGTGAAAAGATAAAACATGGATAAAAAAAGAAGAAACAGCTTTATTCTAGGAGCTGCCTGCATCCTTGCGGCATCGGCGGCTGGAATTGCGGCGAAGATGGGAAGAGAACAGGGAAGTCAGGTGATCGTATTTCAGGATGGAGTGGAACAGGGGAGATATCTGTTGTCAGAAGAACAGGAAGTAGAGATTGCTTTCAACCAGGAAAGTCAGGAAGGAAAAAATATTTTGAGAATCAGGGACGGAAGCGCCGACATGATTTATGCGGACTGTCCGGATCAATTATGTGTGAATCAAAAGGAGATCGACAAGGTGGGGGAGACCATCGTATGTCTGCCGCATAAGATTGTGGTGGAGGTAGAAGGAGAGAAACAGAGCGATTTTGACTCCATTGCAAATTAAAGAAAAGAGAGGCAGAAAGGAAAGAAGAGAATGTCCATAAAAAAAATGACAAACTTTGGACTGCTGACGGCGCTTGCTTTTATCCTGAGCTATGTGGAATCTATTCTTCCATTGCAGCTTCCTGTTCCGGGAATGAAACTGGGACTTGCAAACATCGTAGTAGTGACGGCTTTGTACTGCTGGGGAGAGAAAGAGGCGCTGGCGCTGTCGGCAATCCGTATTCTTCTCGTCAGCCTGACTTTTGGAAACATGGCTGCAATGATGTACAGTTTTGCAGGCGGTATGCTCAGTCTGGCAATGATGATTCTGATAAAAAAGACAGGATGGCTCGATGAGATCGGCGTCAGTATCATAGGGGGAATCTTCCATAATGTCGGTCAGATTTTGACAGCAATGCTGATTTTGGAAACGGAGCAGATTTTATATTATCTTCCGGTTTTGATTATAAGCGGAGTTGTGACAGGGGCTCTGATCGGAATTGCAGGAGGAGAATTGATAAAGCGAATAAAAAAGTGGACTGTGTGACTATTTCAGGCAGGCTCTGAATAAACTAAAAGAAAAAGGGGAAAAGAAGATGCCTGATCAGAAAATAGAGAATATGCTGAATTTAGCTTTAAATGCGACTGAAGAGGAACGAGAGCGGTCATTGGAATTGAATGTAGGATATGACAAGGAGGACAAGGTATGGGATCTCATTGTACGGTACCACGGAGATCTCTCCCGTCTGGAAACACCGCAGATACAGATTGCCCAGCTGTATGCCGGATATGCGATCGTGACAATTCCGGAGCGAATGATCCCGGAATTTGCGCTTCAGCCAGAAATTGAATATATTGAAAAACCAAAGAGGCTGTTTTTCTCTGTAAATCAGGGAAAGACAGCCTCTTGCATGAATCCTTTGCAATCAGGAGAAAAAATGCTGAATGGCAGAGGAATTTTAGTGGCAGTGATTGACTCTGGAGTGGATTATTTTCACCCGGATTTTCGGAATGAGGACGGAAGTACCAGAATTTTAAATATCTGGGATCAGACAGGAGGGGAAAATCCTCCGAAGGGATTTAAAACGGGAACAGAATACACAAGGGAACAGATCAATGAAGCGCTGAATGCAGCAAATGAAGCGGAGGGAAGAAAAATAGTCCCTGTGAGGGATCTGAGCGGTCATGGCACACAGGTGCTGGGAATTGCAGCAGGAAACGGACGTGCCTCGAATGGCAGATACAGAGGCGTGGCATGGGAGAGCGATATTCTCGTTGTAAAATTGGGACAGCCCCGACCCGACTCGTTTCCAAGGACGACAGAGCTGATGGAAGCTCTGGCATATGTGACGCAGAAAGCACAGGAATATGGGATGCCATATGTGATCAATCTCAGTTTTGGGAACGTATATGGTTCCCATGACGGGCTTTCCATACTGGAGACGTATCTCGACAATATGGCGCAGATCGGCAAATCCGTGATTGTCATTGGAACTGGAAACGAAGGGGAGGCAGCAGGGCACACAGAAGGCGTTTTGCAGTCAGGGCAGCCAAAGCTTGTAGAATTTGGAATCGGACAATACGAATTGTCTTTGAATCTTCAGCTTTGGAAAGAGTATGAAGATGATTTTGATCTTGTGATGATTCATCCGTCAGGACAGAAAATCGGTCCGTTTCAGAAACGGCTGGGAACACAGAGATATGTCGCTGGGAATACAGAACTTTTGGTATATTATGGAACGCCAAGTCCGTACAGCACTTCTCAGGAAATTTATATTTCCTTTCTGCCGATCGGCACCTATGTGGACAGCGGTGTCTGGGGGGTACAGCTGATCCCGCGCACGATCGTGACTGGAAGATATGATATGTGGCTGCCGGAAGCAGGAGTTCTCAATCCTCAGACACGGTTCTATCAACCGGTTCCTCAAACGACACTGACCATTCCCTCGACAGCAAGGGGAGGAATCTCAGTGGGGGCATACGATTCAAGACTTCTCACCTATGCGCCGTTTTCGGGGAGAGGCTATACAAGAGATAACAATCAGGTGAAACCAGATCTGGTAGCGCCCGGCGTCGATATCATGACAACAGCTGTCAATGGCGGATATGTCCGAGTGACAGGAACATCTTTTGCAGCACCGTTTGTGACAGGGGCAGCAGCGATGCTGATGCAGTGGGGGATTGTGGAGGGAAACGATCCATATTTATATGGTCAGAAAGTAAAAGCATATCTGAGAAAAGGAGCGGTTCATCTGCCAAACTTTGAAGAATGGCCGAATCCGACAGTGGGATATGGGACGCTTTGTGTAAAAAACAGTCTGCCAATATAACATATGGTATAATAAAAAATAGATAAAAAGGTTAGAAGCAAAGGAGGTGATACCGTGTTGTTTCATACTTTTTCTAATCAAGAAGAACGAAGAAATTATGGTGGCTCAGCGTTCATAGAAATCCAGTTTTGTAAGTTGCCAGCCAAAACGAAAAGAAAGGATTTGGCGAAAAAAATCAATTTTTGGCAGAATGATTCCTTATATATAGATGATGTGGAGACATTTTTTCATGAATACAGCCATATTTTCAACTGCGGAATGTATAGTAATTTGGAAAGTGGGGTGGTTGATCTATACGGAGTTAACTATTATGCTCCGAATTTTATAGATCCTATTATCCAAAGACTCAAAGAAGAAAAAACTGCAGAGTATGAAATTGTAATTGAATGGTTAGATAAAGCTAAAAGATATAATGGGTTTTATATTCTAGGAATATAATTAAAATTTTATGGTTCTTTATCATATTATGCCATTTAAAAATAATTTGGAGATAGCTATAAAATTTTATATTGCAATAACTGAAAAATACCATAAAAAAGAATAGGCTGTCACACTGAAAAAGAAATAATGATATGCTACCCTCATATAGGACAATGAAATATAAAAGTCCTATGTGGGGGTATTTTCATGTCTAGAAAAAGTAAGATAAATCCAATAGAAAAGGT
>JAGZHZ010000001.1 GCA_018366495.1 Clostridiales bacterium | reverse complement strand
ACCTTTTCTATTGGATTTATCTTACTTTTTCTAGACATGAAAATACCCCCACATAGGACTTTTATATTTCATTGTCCTATATGAGGGTAGCATATCAATTTAAGACTTCGGGCGGAAATTCTCGGTTATTTATATCCGAGATGAAAGCCCGTTTTATTCACCGAAAGAATAAATTTTTCTGTATTTTTTATTAAAGTAATCCAGAAGCGGCTGGGCAGAGAGTTCCTTGCCGCACAGACGCTCGATCACTTCCTTTGATGTGTAGAGACTTCCATGTTGGTGAATATTTGTATTGAGCCATTTTGTGATATCCAGAATCTTACCCTGTGCGAGGAGATCGTCGATACTTCCAAGTTCCTTTTCAATTTGCTGCAGGAACATACCATCGTAGACAGAACCGAGAAGATAAGACGGGAAATAGCCGAAAGAACCGTCAGACCAGTGCATATCCTGCAGGATACCTTCTGCATCAGAAGATGGGCGGATTCCTAAAAGTTCTTCCATTTTATCATTCCAAAGCTGCGGAAGCTCTTTTGTCGTAACTTCATCGTTAAAAATGGCGCGTTCGATTTCGTAACGCAGGATAATATGAAGACAATATGTGACTTCATCGGCATCAACACGGATCAGGCTTGGCTGTACATAATTGATTGCCTGACAGAAAGTATTGAATGGAATTTCTTTAAATTTTGGAAGCAGCTCTCCCAGTTTATCATAGATAGGTGACCAGAAATTCGGATTGCGTCCGAGAATGTTTTCATAAAAACGGGACTGACTTTCATGAAGCCCCATCAGATTCACCTGCATGACGGCTGTATTTTCATAGGAAGGATCAATATTTTGACCGAAGATAGCATGACCGCCTTCATGGATTGCACTGAATATTGCGGCAATCGGGTCTTCTTCTTTGAAATGATTTGTGACACGGACATCGCCAGAACCGATTTCAGTGGTGAATGGATGCTCGCTTTCTGCTGTTGCTCCTCGTGTAAAATCAAATCCGATATAGGAAAGAAGCATATCCTGGACTTTTTTCTGAGCCTGGATATCATACTTTCCCTGAAGCGCTGATAAATCAGGCTGTTTGGACGCTTTTATTTTTTCAAGAAGAGGACGAAGTCCGGCTTTCAGTTCATCAAAAATCCGGTCAATGGCGGCGCTGTCCATTCCTTCTTCAAACAAATCGAGAAGTACTTCATATGGATTCTGATCCGGCTCCATATAGCGGACGTACTGTTTTGTCATAGAAATGACTTTGTCAAGGTATGGGGCAAAGATAGAAAAATCATTTGCTTTCTTTGCAGATTCCCATGCTTTTTGGGAACGTGCTTTGAGTGTCACATATTCTGTATAAAATTTTTCAGGTACACGGACAAAACGCTCATAGTCGCGCAACTCACGGCGGACAGTCACTTTCATTGCATCGTCAAGCTGATCAAACTGTTCCGGAGCAGACAGCTCTTTTAAGATTTCGCCGTATTCTTTCGATGTAGCAAGACGGAATGATTCTGTGGAGAAATATCCGAGCGCCTCTGTTTTAGAGTCGATCCCTTTTTCAGGTGTCATAGTCGAAAGATCCCAGCTAAGCAGAGACTCGATCGTCTGATACTGCTGGAATTTTTTCATGTATTCTTTTAATTGTGCCACTGTTTCATTCATAGATAAAACCTCCTTGTATCGTAAATTTATTGACCTCTCACGCAAAAGGCATAGATTTTTTGACTTTTCTGATATTTTTTATCTGCTGTTGCCAGCAACACAAAGAGCGTATCATAATAGGAACTATTTTGTCAATGCAAGGCAAGAAGAGAAATAATTTGGGTTTGAGACTCTGGAAAACATTCAGAAAGAGAGGAAGACAAAGAAAGTACTGCGTGAAAAGGCTGGAAAATATAGCAGAAGATTGGTACAATGAAAAGAAAACAGAAAGATGAGGTTATAATATGGAAAATCAGGAAAAACAGCATAAGAGAAGAGTACGGTATTCCGGAACTCATCCCAGACGCTTTGAAGAAAAATATAAAGAATTACAGCCGGAAAAGTATGGCGACACGATTGCAAAAGTAATCAGCAAAGGAAGCACCCCGGCCGGAATGCACATTTCGATCATGGTAAAGGAAATTTTGGAATTTCTTCAGATTCAGCCAGGGCAGCAGGGGCTTGACGCTACTTTGGGATATGGAGGTCATACAAAAGAGATGCTGAAATGTCTGCAAGGGCAGGGACATCTGTATGCGCTGGATGTGGATCCGATTGAATCTGAGAAAACAAAGGAAAGATTAAAAAATCAGGGATTTGGTGAAGAAATTCTGACTGTGCGCCTGCAAAATTTCAGAGACATTGACAAAGTAGCAGAAGAAGTGGGAAAATTTGACTTTGTACTGGCAGATCTTGGCGTTTCCTCGATGCAGATTGATAATCCAGAGAGAGGGTTTTCCTATAAAGTAGAAGGACCGCTTGATCTTCGTATGAATCCTAAGAAGGGAATCAGCGCCGCACAGAGATTAAAAAGGATTTCCAGGGAAGAGCTGTATGGAATGCTGCTGGAAAATGCAGATGAACCGTATGCGGATGAGATTTCCAGAGCAGTGATCTCTACATTGAAAAGCGGCAAAAAGATTGAGACTACAACGGACTTAAAAAATGTGATTGAAAAAGCACTGTCTTTTCTGCCTTCCTCCGAACAGAAAGAGGCAGTAAAAAAATCATGTCAGAGGACGTTTCAGGCACTGCGCATTGACGTCAACAGTGAATTTGAAGTGTTGTATGAATTTATGGAAAAATTGCCATATGTTTTGAAGCCAAACGGAAGGGCAGCAATTTTGACATTTCATTCTGGAGAAGATCGCCTTGTAAAAAAAGCATTTAAGCAGTTTTACAAGGAAGGCATCTATAAAGAAATCGCCGGTGATGTGATTCGTCCGTCAGCGGAGGAATGTGCCCAAAATGGACGCGCCCGTTCCACAAAGATGCGATGGGCAATCAAAGCGTAAAACAGATGCAGAATATGGATAAAATTTATTTCAGTCATCTGCTTCCGGACGAGGAAATGCGGGATATAATACGAAAGACGGGAATGGGGATCGAGAGCATTGAGTTTTCTATCGCAGACAATCTCGATCAGCTCCAGCAGACACTGATTACATATGAGAAACGGCTGGAATATATGGAGTGCAGAAGTTTAACGCTCCACGGACCTTTTTTGGATCTGAATCCCATGGCATTTGACCGTGAGATTCGTCAGGTTACGATGAGGCGATATGAGCAATCGTATCAGGCGGCAAAAATTCTGCATGCGAAAAAACTTGTTTTCCATTCATGTTATATTCCTCAAGTATATTTAAATATTGGTCTGGAAGAGAGAATGGCTGATTTTTACGATGAATTTCTACAGGATAAAGACGATTCTGTCCAAATCGTGATGGAGAATGTCTTAGATCCATCTCCAGATGTGATGAAAAAGGCAGCATGTTTGATTTCAAATAAAATATTTGGTCTGTGCCTCGATATCGGACACGCAAATTGCTATTCTGATCTGCCGCCGATAAGATGGGTACAGGAGATGGCTCCTTTTATCAATCATATCCATCTCCATAATAATAATGGAAAAAAAGACAGCCACGGTTCACTGAAATGCGGCAATATAGCGTCAGAACAGATTTTAGAATGGCTGATGAAAGATCCGACAGAAAAAACGTATACGATAGAATGTAATTCAGCGCAGGAAGTAGTGGAATCTTGGGAGTTGTGCCGCAATATACTTGACAGAGAATAAAAAAATCTATATCATGGATACGAAACGACAAAAATGGAGGAAATTAGAAAAATGAAGAAAAAAAATACAATCATTGCGGCCGTTCTTTTGGTTCTGGCTGTGGCAGCAGCAGCTCTTTTGTACATGAAATTTAAGCCAGAAACAACAGAGGGCGCAAAAGAGATAAAAGTTGCAGTTGTACATGCAGACGGCAGCGAGAAAACATTTGAGTACCACACAGATGAAGAGTATCTGGGAGAAGTACTGACGACAGAGAAACTGATCGAAGGGGAAGAAGGACAGTATGGTCTGTATATTTTGACTGTAGACGGAGAGACTGCTGATGAGTCAAAGCAGCAATGGTGGTGCATCACAAAGGGTGGAGAGATGGTCAACACTTCTGTGGATACAACACCGATTCAGGACGGCGATCAGTTTGAACTGACACTGAAAGAAGGATATTAATTGAAAAGCAGAAAAACATGGGAGATTGTGGTCATGGGCTTTTTGACTGCGGTTGTGTTTGCAGCGCAGGTGGTAATGGGGTTTCTTCCTAATATTGAACTTGTGACCCTTCTCTTTATTCTATACACGCTGGTTTTGGGCAAAAAAGTATTTCTGATTATCTATGTATTTGTATTTTTAGAGGGATTTTTCTATGGATTTGGTCTTTGGTGGATTAATTATCTCTATGTGTGGACCATACAGGCAATCATCACATTGTTGCTGCGAAAGCAGACTTCTGTAATCTTCTGGAGTGTAATGTCAGGATTTTACGGAATTACATTTGGAGCATTGTGTGCAATCCCGTACTTTTTTATGGGAGGTTTTCCGTCTGCCTTTGCTTACTGGGTATCAGGAATTGTGTATGACATTCCGCACTGTATCGGAAATGTACTGATATGTCTTTTGCTTTTTAAACCTTTGTACAAAGTGCTGAATCAGGCGCTGAATACACAACTGCAATTAAACAGATGAAAAAATAAGGCTGTCCGCTTTACGGGCAGCTTTTTCATCCCTAAAAGGAGGAAAAAATATGGAAAAAGGAAACTGGAAAAGAAAAACACTGTTTTTTCTTATCAGTCAATGTATCACATTGTTTGGCTCCACCCTTGTTCAGATGGCCATTGTCTGGTACATCACATTAAAAACGGAAAGCGGTGCATGGGTAGCGGCTGTCTCGATTTGCTCTTATCTGCCGCAGTTTTTAATTTCATTTGTCGGCGGCGTATGGGCGGATCGATACAGCCGCAAGAAATTGATTATTTTATCAGACGGAATGATTGCAGCAGTTACATTTTTGATGATTTTGGCGATACCAGCGATTTCTTCTGATTCTCTTCTGATTGGAGCCTTGCTTGTAATGTCAGTGATTCGCTCAATAGGCGCAGGAATCCAGATGCCGGCTGTCAATGCTGTGATTCCGCAGCTTGTCCCAGAGAACGCTCTGATGCGATACAATGGGATCAATGCGACAATGCAGTCAATTGTCCAGTTCATCTCTCCAGCGGCAGCAGGGCTTATTTTAACTTCTGCAACACTTCAAAGAGCGCTGGCAGTCGACGTTTTCACTGCAATAGTGGGGATCAGTCTGTTATGTTTCGTGGCAATACCAAAGCAAAAAATGCAGAAAAGAGAGAGATCTGTCTTTGATGATATGAAGACAGGAATTCAATATTCCTTTTCGGATAAAACGATTGGCACTCTGCTGATAATCTATGGAATCTTTATTTTACTGTGTGTGCCGGCTGGGTTTATGTCAGGCGTGCTGGTGAGCCGTGTCTATGGGGATACATATTGGTATCTGACAGCAGTAGAATTGACGGGATTTGCCGGAATGGCTCTTGGAGGAGCATTTATAGGAATCAAGGGAGAGGTTCACAGTCGGATAAAAACACTGATAGCGGGTTTTTTTATCTTTGGAACGACGGCAATCTGCATGGGAATATCTCATAATTTTCTTTTTTATCTTATCATGATGTTTTTATATGGCATTGCTCTGACGATGATTCAGACTGCAATGACTACTATGATTCAAGAAACACCAGAGCATTCCATGCAAGGACGTGTTTTCGGGCTGATGGGAGCGATGTATTCAGGATTTCTGCCTATAGGAATGGCTGTCTTTGGCCCGATGGCAGATGTTATACCGCTGCAGTGGATTATGGTTGGATCAGGGATCGGACTGATTTTTATCGCTGTCTTTATTAAATTTTACTTTAAATTTGCGGAATAATTCCTCTCATAAAATCCAGAAACATTTTAGATCGTATTAGGCTGGTGTATAGGTCTTATGATCATATTTCATCTGATGGTATTTAGGATGATCCCAAAAAGACTGAATAAATAGCTATACATTTCATTACTAGAAAAAGTCGGCATCCGCTGACTTTTTTTAAATAGATAACAAAGTACAGACAGGGCGTCTTTACTATTTCAGAACTAATAATACAGCAAATAAAAACGACGCATTTTTCTTCCATCTAAAGACGAGGGGTTCCTGTTTTATTTTCCGTTGAAAACAAAAGAAGAAAATGGTAAAATGATGATAATCTGCAAGGAGGGGATATTTTTGGCGGATTCAAATATTACGAAAAAAGCCTTGGCGAATGCTTTAAAAGAATTAATGGCTTCTACTCCTTTTAAAGACATTGGTATTGGTGCGATATGTGAAAAATGTGAGATGAATAGAAAAAGTTTTTACTATCATTTCAGGGATAAATATGATCTGGTAAACTGGATTTATGACAATGAATTTATTCGGGCATCTAAAAATAAAGAATATGATACAGCGTGGGATTTTTTACAGGATATCTGCATTTATTTTTATGAAAATAAGTCCTTTTATAAAAAAGCGTTAAAAATTGAAGGGCAAAATTCTTTTTCAGAATATTTCAGAGAAATCATCATGCCCATATCCGCATCATATTTAAGAGAAACTATCCCAGATATAGAAAATGGAGAGTTCTATGTAGAAATTTTGACGGAAGCATTTATCTCATGGATTGAAAAATGGATTCTGGAAAGAGAAGATATCAGACCGGATCAATTTGTACATGATCTGAAATTTTGCATAGGTGCTGTGTCACAGAAAATGGTAAAAAAAGAAATGAATGAAGAGACAGAAAACAGCGAGCAGGAGGTCAGTGAATGATTTGCCTTCTGCCTTTTTTACTCTGAAAATACCATTTTGAAGATAGATCTTAATGTATGTGTCAGCAAAAACGCATTAGAAAATGAGAAGCGATTCGTGTAGAGCCGCCCGGTTTGATCAAATACCGCCGTACACTCCATGCCGGAGATGATACGGTTAATGAGCATGGTATCATATTTTAAATCAAAAAGAATGGCAGGATAGCACTGAATGGTACGAATCAGATTTACTGTGTGATAGATTTCATTTTGCACACAATCGGAACAGTCAGAAGCAGGAAATAAAAAGATAAAATATGGAAATCCTGTCAGGACAGAATCAAAGAAACTTTTATCTAAAATCATATTTTTATTGAAATCATTATATTCTATACAGACAGAATAAAGAAACTGATCTGCGCGAAGTTTTTTCAATAGATCTTCAGCAGTATCAAAGGAAGTGGAAGAGATACGAACAGACAGCATAAGATTATGAAGCGTCTGCAGATCTTCCAGCCACATTTCAGTCAATGCCTTGGCAGTTGTAAATAAAACGAAGGCGCATTGCGGATATGAGGATACAAAGGAAGAAAAATCGCACAGCATATCATCCGTGAAAAAGAAATAAGTATAAATACCTAAATTAATTCCCTGGCAGATAAAATCATCATAAAATTTTCTGTTTTCGGTCCAACTTTTATTGTCTGTAAGAAAAGTCAAAGACCATGGAACAGCAAAATGTTCTGCTTTTTCTGTCTGGCGGATCAAATCAGCGCCTTTTGTACAGCCATTGTAACCGACATTGATTCCAAAATGACACAGGGTATCATGGCTGACAAAATCAGCTGCATTTTTTGCAACTTTATAATAAGCACTTTTTTGATTCAGCAGCATGGATTGAACAGCTCTGAGAAATTGATTCTGGAAAGGTCCGCTGGAAAAGTTTAATGCCAGATCAATAATATTGCGGAGGCTTCTTTTGGGAGAAGCAGATATATTTTTCAGAGTTCTGCGAACTACAGATTCAATGAGCATCTGGTTTATATCTTTTTTGACCATTATAAAATGTTCCTCCTTACTGAATTTTAAAACGGTTAGATAAAAAATGGCTGCTGATCACTGAAAGACAGTGGGTTTTATGCCTCTAAATTTATAAGAAAATAAAGAAAATGAAAAGTGACAGACAAGATGAAATGTCCTAAAATGTAACACTTTCAAAGCAAATGGGACATTATTAGACAAATAAATCAGATTGTCCCATGAAAAAACAATAAAATATGAATATAATTTTCTTAAGTTTATAAAAAATATAGGGGATATCAGGAGGAAGCACCATGGAATTATTACATGCATCAGTCAGAAAAGCATATGAAATCGCTATTGATGGCACATTAAAGTTCATTAATAAGGACAGAGAAAAAAATTTATTGAAATTAGTAGATATTTCTGAAAAATTTATGGGGAATACGTTCAAAAAAAGTACATATGAAGAGACAAGAAGAATGATTCAGAATCCAGATGAAAAATGGATGCAGTATCTGAATCGGGCATTAGACGAGCTGAATCCGCATGTTATAAAAATGAATGCGCTGAATCTCGGGTTTGAAGCGGCATTCAGAGGATATAAAAAAACAAAAGAGATGGAAAAAATTCATCAGTGCAACATCCCATGGATTATTTTGATGGATCCGACAAGCGCATGTAATCTGCACTGTACCGGATGTTGGGCTGCAGAGTATGGTCATAAAATGAATCTGACATTTGAGGAAATGGACAGTATCATTACACAGGGAAAAGAACTTGGAATTTATTTCTATATGTACACGGGCGGCGAGCCGATGGTCAGAAAAAAAGACTTGATCCGACTGTGTGAAAAACATCAGGACTGCGCTTTTCATGCTTTTACAAATGGAACATTGATTGATGATGAGATGTGTAAAGAAATGGTGCGTGTCGGAAATATGACTTTATCAATCAGTCTGGAAGGCTTTGAAGAAGAAAATGATGGCAGAAGAGGAGAAGGTATCTATAAAAAAGTACTGGATACAATGGATTTGCTGAAACAGTACGGATTGCTCTTTGGAACTTCCATCTGCTATACAAGCAAAAATATTGATGTGGTAACTTCTGATAAATTTTTGGATATGATTATTGAAAAAGGATGTCGTTTTACATGGTATTTCCACTATATGCCAGTGGGAAATGAAGCCTCTGTGGAACTGATGCCGACAAAGGAACAGAGAGAATATATGTACCATCGAGTAAGAGAGATCCGCGCAAAAGAGGGCGGAAAGCAGATCTTTGCCATGGACTTTCAAAATGACGGAGAATTTGTTGGCGGCTGTATTGCCGGCGGAAAACGTTATTGCCATATTAATCCGAATGGTGATGTGGAACCTTGCGTTTTTGTCCATTATTCAAGTGCGAATATCAAAGAAAAGAGTCTGCTGGAATGTCTAAAACAGCCAATTTTTCTGGCATACAGAGAGGGTCAGCCTTTTAACCAAAATCATCTCAGACCATGCCCTATGTTAGAAAATCCGCAATATCTTCAGAAGATGGTACATGAGACAGGAGCAAAATCCACAGATATGCAGTCACCGGAGGACGTAGAACATTTATGCGGAAAATGCACGGTATATGCGGAGGAATGGAAGAAAACAGCAGATGATTTGTGGGAAAAAAGCTGCCATGGCTCCTGCAGAGAAGAAAAATAAAATCAGATTTTTGAGGAGTAAAACCATGCCAATCTTATATCCAAGGATTCTGGAATTGAGAAAGGAGAAAAAATTAACACAGGAAGAAGTAAGCCGATATCTCCATGTCAGTCAGCGCACATATTCTCACTATGAAGTTGGTGATCGCGCACTTTCGATCGATATGCTTTGGGCGATTGCAGATCTGTATCAAGTCAGCATCGACTATCTGGTAAACAGAACGGATGACAGAAAATTAGCGCAGAGTCAGAAAAAGAAAAAATAGAAAAATAACAGAAAAAATAAAAAGAACGGGATCAGCCAGTGGTATGGCAATGCCGTTCTTTTTGTTGATTTTGGAAAATAGTAATGATAAAATAAAATTATATATGCGTGGTATTTCTGTCCGAAATATACACGAAATATATATAAAATTCCAAAGACATTCCAAAGGAATTTTTGAAAAAAGATGTGTGTACAGAAAAGAGAAGGAGAAAAAAGAAATGAATAACAGGGAAGAACTTTTTAAGTGGAACGGAAATCCGTCTTTTAAACAGGCATTTCCGCTTGCCCTGCAGCATGTGGTGGCAATGATTGTCGGATGTGTAACGCCAGCGATTATTGTTGGAGGAATTGCTCAGGGAAAAGGTGAAATCACACCGGCTGATGTGACGATGCTGGTACAGGCAGCGCTGCTGATTGCGGGAATTGGAACATTGATACAGTTGATTGCCTTTAAACATACGATCGGTTCGGGACTTCCTGTAATCATGGGAGTAAGTTTTGCATATCTGGCAACTCTTCAGGGAATCGCAGGGGAGTTTGACCTGGCAACGCTATTTGGATCGCAGCTTGTCGGAGCAGTCGCAGCGCTTCTGGTTGGAATTTTTATAAAGAAATTGTTATTCTTATTTCCGCCTATGGTCACAGGAACGGTTGTATTTGTCATTGGAGTAACTTTATATCCGACAGCTATCAATTACATGGCAGGAGGAAAAGGATCAGCAGATTATGGAAGCTGGAAAAACTGGCTGGTAGCTCTGATTACTCTTGCTGTTGTGATTGCGCTGAACAACTTTGGAAAGGGAGCTGCAAAGCTTTCGTCTATTTTGATCGGAATGATTGTAGGATATGTTGTGGCGATTCCTTTAGGACTGGTTGACTTTTCACCGGTTCAGGAAGCAGGCTGGTTTCAGATAGCCGAGCCATTTCATTTTGGAATCAAGTTCAATCCGTCCTGTATCATAACAATGGCAATTTTATATGTAATTAACTCTGTGCAGGCAATCGGAGATTTTACGGCCGTGTCGGAGGGAGGACTCGATCGGGAGCCTACGCCGCAGGAACTTTCCGGAGGAATTATCGGAAACGGTCTGGGCAGCATGATTGGCGCATGTATCGGAGGATTGCCTACGGCGACATTCAGTCAGAACGTAGGAATTGTCAACACTACAAAAGTAGTGGCTAAGAAAGTTTTTATGATTGCATCGGGAATGATTCTGCTGGCAGGAATTATTCCAAAATTTGCCTCTCTCCTTACCACAATACCGGCATGTGTGCTGGGAGGCGCTACAATCACGGTATTTTCCTCGATTGCCATGACAGGAATGAAACTGATTATGAAAGAGAAGATGGGACCACGCAATACTACAATTATAGGGCTGGGAATTGCATTAGGCGTAGGCGTTACGTTAGTACCAGAATCTCTTGCTATGTTCCCTTCCTGGGTAACGCTTATTTTTGGAAAATCAGCCGTTGTATTATCCACGATTGTGACAGTAGTGCTCAATCAGATTCTTCCAAAGGAAAAGACAGAATAGAGAGAAAATTTAAATAGAAAAAGTGTATCCTGCTCCTGATATGTACCCTCCTGACTGGTTTTGCCCAGTAAGGAAAGTACATATCACCTTTTATGGCGCAGGATACACTTTTTTTACATCATGCCTTCTTTTATAATATCGTGGTCTCGCAAAACTTTTTCAATAACTGTTCCCTTTATAAGGCGGAGTGCAGGTTTTTTGAGAAGATTAAGCGGTCCTGGAAGTGAAATCTCAAGAGGAGATTTTCCGTCCATCAGCTTAACTGTACTGTCCAGAAGATCACGGATATCATATACACTTCCCCATACTTCCGGTACTCCTCTGTCTACTCCAAGCAGTCCATATACAGCTTCCATCGCTGTGCGCACAGAATATTCTGTTGTGAATACCGTATCACGCGGTGTGTCTGCAAACTGTCCGATAAAGGCAAAGTTTGTGCAGCCGTCCGGGATGACGTCTGGGCGGTCGCCTGCTGTTCTTGGCATAAAGAATGCAGTGATATACGGCATCATCGTTGGAACACAGACTGCACTTTCCGATGCCAGTTCTTCAATCTGATCAACCGGAACACCGAGATGATACAGCCATTCTTCCGTGATTTCTTTTCCTGTACAATCTTTCATAGGTTTTTTGATAAAATCGCCTGGAACATCGGTAAATAATCCATATACCCATACACAGACTTTATCCTTATCCTGAGATTTAAACTGTCCCTGACGATTGATTGTCCAGCTGAGCAGCCAGCTGGAATCCTGACAGCTTACGATGCCGCCTGTGACAACATTTCCACTCTTTGGATCACGTTTACATATATTTGTGATATATGGAATAATCTTATCATCCAGCGTGGTGACAGTAGCAGATTCCCAGTTTGTCTTTGAAATATCGGAGCAGAATTTTTCAGGACGTCCAAAAGAAGCATCCTGTTTGGCAATATTTTTCCACAGATTCCAGCATCCGCTTGTGCGCACTAAAGCATCGCCGTTTGGAGCATGATTCTGGTCACCATAGATAGTGCCTTCTGTACAGCTTCCGTTTGTCACAAACACGAGGTCATTCTCAGTCAGAAGGATGCCTTTTTCCACACCTTTGACTTTACATTCAATCGCAGAAGCAATTTTTTTGCCATTTTTAAACTCAAATACAACGTTTGTCACTTCTGTGGAGAATTGGAAATCGACGCCTGCGTCTTCGAGATATTTCTGCATAGGAAGAATAAGGGATTCATATTGGTTGTAACGTGTAAATTTCAGAGCGCTGAAATCAGGCAAGCCGGCGATATGATGAATAAATCTCTGGAAATACCGTTTCATTTCAAGTGCACTGTGCCAGTTTTCAAATGCAAACATGGTTCTCCAGTACAGCCAGAAAGTAGAGCCAAATACTTCATCATCAAATACATCTTCAATTTTTTTGTCATATAAATCTTCGTCTTTTGTCATAAACAGCTTCATGATCTCCATACAGCCTTTCTGACTCAGATTGAATTTGCCGTCTGTATGGGCATCCTGACCTCTGTTTTTTGTTGCTCTGCACAGAGAATAGTTCGGATCGTGCTTGTTCAGCCAATAATATTCATCGAGAACAGAAGCATTCGGGATTTCCAGAGAAGGGATACTGCGGAAAAGATCCCAGAGACATTCAAAATGATTTTCCATCTCTCTTCCGCCGCGCATGATATAACCGCGAGTCGGATCAAAGATTCCATCACAGGCGCCACCGGCAATATCCATCGCTTCCAAAATATGAATGTGAGATCCTGGCATTTGTCCGTCACGCACTAAAAAGCACGCCGCTGCGAGAGACGCCAGACCGCTTCCTACAATATATGCATTCTTTTCGTCGACGCCTTCTGGTTTTTCAGGGCGGGCAAATGCTTCGTAGTTTCCATTTGAATAATAGATTCCTTTGCTGTTTTTTTTGTCTTTACCGCGTTCTGTGTTGCGGTAATCAGAAGTGTTTTTTGAAGAAAAATCTAAATTGCTTTCCTGCGCTTTTTTCTTTAATACGGCAGCTGTGCCGACAGCAGCAGTGGTGAGGGCAGCAGCACATAACACTTTCTTTTTCTTTTTCTTTGACATATAGATAACCCCTTTCTTAGTAGAAGTTTATTTCTGTTATTTTTGATAGGAATATCATACGTCTGTTTTTCTTTTTCAACAATTTACAAAATAGAAAGGATGATAAAAAACAAATCATTTTGCCTGTTTTGTAAAGTTTTGGATGGAATTTGCGATATTGCCATGCATTGTTGTACAGATCCTCTGGACAATCTCCTGATAGTCTTCTTTCATTCCCTGTTTGATCCAGTCGAGCATAATTCCAACAAAACTATATTTGTAAAAGTCAGCGATAAATGTTTTTTCTTCTACGCTGATATCGACCCCTTCCGCCTGCTCTTCCACCACATTCATAATTAAAGAATAGGTCAGCTGAAACAGATAATTTTCGATCTGATCCCGGCTGATACAGCGGTAAGCATTTAAAATAAAAGGTTTATTTTCCAACACAACCTCAAAAACCTGCATCAGACCTTCTGGCCATGTATCATATGTCTTTTTTCCCTGAAGCGCTTTTGTGGCATCCTCAAGGCAGGACCACTCAACGAGATCGTAAATATCTTTAAAGTGATAGTAAAATGCCATACGGCTGATTCCACAATCTGCGGTGAGATCATTTATCGTGATTTTATCGAGAGGTTTTTGCAGAAGCAGTTTTTTCAGTGAGGCCTCCAGTGCATATTTTGTCATGTTAGACATAAAATCCCCCATTTCTGATCAAAGTATACCGATGTGAACTGCACCGACTCATAGAAGTCGGAGTTTTTTACTTAAAATATTATATTATTGTAGCATAAATGATGGAAAGGAACAAGAAATGATAGAAAAAGAACAGTAAATGTAAGGGAGATCAAACAGACAGAAAGCAAATGGAAACAGACAGAAAAAATGTGAAATTCTGATGGACAGGACTTGATTAGGAAAAACAGTCATATATTAATCAAAAAGAAAAGTACAGAGAATAAAAAAAGAAAAAGGAGAAAAAATGGAACTGTCTGAACTTTTTAAAGCGATTCTTTTTGGAATCATACAGGGAATCACAGAATGGCTGCCGATCAGCAGCACAGGGCATCTGATTTTGTTTGATCACATCTGCCCCTTGAATACAGGAGCAAAATTTTTTGAAGTATTTAAAGTTGTAATTCAGTTTGGATCAATTCTGGCGGTACTCGTTTTGTTTTTTCACAAATTAAATCCGTTTTCTGCACAGAAAGATAAGACAGAGAGAAAAAATACGATTGACTTGTGGAAAAAAGTAATGGTGGGATGTATTCCGATTATGGTGATCGGTCTGCCGTTAGATATGATTTTAGAAGAATACTTGTCGGGCGTCTATCTCATTGCAGCCGCATTGATTGTGTATGGGATAGCTTTTCTCAAGATTGAGAACAGAAAGCGGTCTTTTGCGGTGCAGACACTGGAAGAGATGCCATATCGGACAGCATTTCTCATCGGATGCTTTCAGGTTCTCGCAGTGATTCCAGGAACGTCACGCAGCGGCGCTACCATTCTTGGCGCTGTTTTGTTGGGATGTTCCCGCTATGTGGCAAGTGAATTTTCTTTTTTTCTGGCTGTCCCTGTTATGGCCGGAGCAAGTAGTTTGAAGTTAATGAAATATTTCTTGAATGTGGGAATGTTCACAGGACAGGAATTTTTTCTTCTTCTGACAGGAACGATCGTTTCCTTTGGAGTATCTGTTTTTGCCATTCAGATGCTTTTAGAATACATACGCAGACATGACTTTAAAGTCTTTGGAGTCTATCGGATTATTCTGGGAATGATTGTCATCTTTTATTTTTCTTTTGCGGCATAGAATAAGAGAAAAAAGAGAGGAAACGAAATGGAATTATGCAGAGGATGTTTTGGAGCAGCAAATAATGATTGTCGAGACTGTGTCAGAAAAAAAGGAGAAGTTTCCTATAAAAAAGATGCTAGACGTAAAAGTAATAAATGGAAAAAGACAAAAGTATGTGATAGAATGGAAAAGAAAACGGAAGGAGGAAAGATGAGTGAAGGCAGTAGTGGCGATTGATTCATTCAAAGGAAGTTTATCCTCGTCACAAGCAGGAAAAGCGGCGGCAGATGGAATTATCCGTGTATATCCAGACGCTAAGGTTGAGATTTGTGTTCTGGCAGATGGCGGAGAAGGGACAATGGAAGCATTGATGTCCGGAATGAATGGAAAAAACCAATGTATTTTTGTTACAGATCCATTAGGAAAAAAGACCGTATGTGAATATGGAATTGCGGAAGACGGTAAAACTGCGATTATGGAGATGGCAAGTGCAGCTGGGATTACTTTGATAAAAAAAGAAGAGAGAAATCCTTTATTTACCACGACGTATGGAGTAGGCGAGATGATTCTGGATGCAATAAAAAAGGGATGTACAAAGTTTTTGATCGGAATCGGAGGAAGTGCCACAAACGATGGAGGCGTCGGGATGCTTCAGGCGCTGGGGTATGGATTTTTAGATCAGAAAGGAAATCAGGTTTCATTTGGCGCGCAGGGATTGGAGAAAATTGAGAGAATCACAGATGAAGGGGTGATTCCAGAACTGAAAAGGTGCCATTTTACAATCGCATGTGATGTGACAAATCCGCTGTGCGGGCCGGAAGGATGCAGTATTGTGTATGGACCGCAAAAGGGTGCGGACTCCTATATGGCAGAACAGATGGATCGATGGATGGAAAAATATGCAGATATCGTAGAGAGAAGTTTCACAAAAGCAGACAGAAATTATCCAGGCACAGGTGCGGCAGGGGGATTGGGATTTGCTTTCCTGACTTTTACGGATAGTATTTTAAAATCAGGAGTCCAGATTGTCTTAGAAGAGACGGGAATGGAGAAGAAAATAAAAGAGGCAGACATTGTTGTGACAGGAGAAGGACGGCTGGACGGACAGACAGCGATGGGGAAAGCGCCGGTTGGCATTGCAAAGCTGGCAAAGAAATATCAAAAACCAGTGATTGCTTTTTCTGGCAGTGTTGCCGTGGAAGCGAGAAAGTGTAATGAAAATGGGATAGATGCTTTCTTTCCAATACTGAGACAGTGCCTTTCTTTAGAAGAAGCAATGCAGCCCGAACGAGCGGCAGAGAATCTGACTGATACAACAGAACAAGTATTTCGGCTGTGGAAGATAAAAGAAGGAAAATAATAATCGAAAAAATAAAAAAACAAAAAACGATTTGAGGAGGCATATAGATGAAGAGACAGGTGAGTCTTGAGGAGATATCAGACGGAAAACTGTACGGCCCAAATGATATGGTAAAAGCGGACTGCGGAGGGTGTGCAGGATGCTCGTCTTGTTGTCACGGGATGGGAAAGTCTGTAATTTTGGACCCATTTGATATCTTTCAGCTGACAGAAAATTTAAAATGCAGCTTTGAACAGCTTTTAGAGAAAAAGCTGGAATTAAATATCGTAGATCGTATTATCTTGCCAAATTTAAAAATGGATGGGCAAGAGGAATGCTGCCCGTTTTTGGATGGGAAAGAACGGTGCAGTATCCATCCGTTCCGCCCGTCTGTCTGCCGTCTTTTCCCGCTTGGACGGTACTATGAGGAGAATGGGTTCCGCTACTTTTTACAGATTCATGAATGTAAAAAGGAAAACAGAGCGAAAATCAAGGTGAAAAAATGGATTGATATGCCAGATATGAAAGAACATGAAGCATTTGTGATGAAATGGCATAAGTTTTTAAAAGAGATGGAAGAACAGATTGAAAACAGCAAAGATGAAAATCTGATGAAAAATATTGACCTGTCTATCTTAAAGATATTTTATATAAGACCATATGAGAAAGGATATGATTTCTTCAGGCAGTTTGAAGAACGTTTAAGGGAAGCCAGAGCGTTTGCACAAATGATACAAAACATATGAGGACAGAGAAAATCTATTGTAGATAGGAAGATGAGATATGAAGGAGGAAAATACAAATGAGTCAGACAGAAAACAAAATGGGAACGATGCCGATTCCGAAATTATTAATTTCGATGTCGCTGCCCATCATGATTTCAATGCTGGTGCAGGCATTGTACAATATCGTGGACAGTATGTTTGTATCACGACTCAATGAGAATGCCCTGACAGCAGTTTCGCTTGCATTTCCAGTGCAGAATCTGATGATTGCAGTATTTACTGGCACAGGTGTGGGAATCAATGCATTACTTTCAAGAAGTTTGGGAGAGAAAAACGTAAAACAGGCAAATAAGGTTGCCATTCATGGCGTGATTCTGGCAGGAATCAGCTATCTGTTTTTTCTTATCTTAGGGCTGGGATTTTCTGAACTTTTCTTTTCTGTTCAGACATCGGACAGCCAGATCCTCTCTTATGGTACGCAGTACATGGAAATCTGCTGTATCTTTTCGTTTGGAATTGCATTTCAGATTACATTTGAGCGTCTTTTACAGTCGACAGGAAAGACATTCTATACGATGATTACGCAGAGCTTAGGAGCAATCATAAATATTATTTTAGACCCGATTCTGATTTTTGGATTGTTCGGATGTCCCAAAATGGGGGTGGCAGGAGCAGCAGTGGCAACGGTAATTGGACAGATTGTGGCTTCCTGTCTGGCATTATGGTTTAATATCAAGAAAAATAAAGAAATTAAACTTTCCATTCGAGGATTCAAATGGTCTGGAAAAGTAGTAAAAGGAATTTATGCAGTCGGTGTGCCGTCAATCATTATGGCATCGGTGGGATCAGTGATGACATTTGGAATGAATAAAATTCTGATTGCCTTTTCATCGACAGCAAATGCCGTATTTGGCGTATACTTTAAAATACAGAGCTTTATATTTATGCCGGTATTTGGGCTGAATAACGGAATGGTTCCGATTATTGCATATAACTATGGAGCAAAGAAGAGTGAACGTATCAATAAGACCATTCGCCTGAGCATAATTGGAGCAGTTGCAATTATGCTGGCAGGATTTGCAGTCTTCCAGATTGTGCCGTCCATGCTTCTGGACATTTTCAATGCTTCTGATTATATGAAAGAGATAGGAATTCCGGCGCTCCGGATTATCAGTATCAGCTTTTTGTTTGCAGGATTCAGCATCGTGGCTTCCTCCGTTTTTCAGGCATTATCACATGGAGTCTTAAGCCTTCTTGTTTCTGTAATCCGACAGCTGATCGTATTGCTGCCATGTGCTTTTCTGCTTGCCAAAATCGGCGGTCTTCATGCAATCTGGTTTTCATTCCCGATCGCTGAAGTTGTGGCATTTGTCCTGTCTGTCTTCTTTTTGAGATATGTCAGAAGAAAAGAAATTGCGCCGCTTTCTGATAGAAGTGTGAAGATTGACAAGTAAAATTAAGTATGGCATACTAAAAGAACAGATCAATCTGATTGAGGAATAGAAAAGCATTGATTGCGGAAATGAAAAAGATACAGAGAGAGAAAAGGAGAAATATAAATGCCAAAAGTGAATTTTCAGTTTGAAGATGGAAATGTGGTATCTGTTGAAGCTGTCAAAGGCAGTAATCTGCTTGAGACAGCGAGAAATGCAAATGTGGCGATTGACGCACCATGTTCTGGAAATGGCGCATGCGGAAAATGTCGCGTAAAATATATCAGCGGAGAACTGGCGTCCAAAAAGACGATTCATATCAGTGATGAAGAGTATGAACAAGGATGGAGACTGTCCTGTGTCAGCACTATAGAAGGCGATGTGACAGTGGAAGTGCCGGACATTGCATCAGCATATAAAAGCAGAATGAAAATGGCAGATCTCGGATCAAAAGAGGAAGTGGAGATCTTTGAAAATGCAAAGAAGAGCATAGAGGAGACAGGAATTTCCATGAAAAATAATATGGAAGTAGTTTCGGTATCCATGGATGCGCCAACTCTTGATGATACAATGCCGGACAACGAACGCCTGATGCGGGCTCTGCAGGATGTGACAGGAATGGAAAGAATCCGGCTTCCATATACGGTATTATGCAAAATGCCGGATGTCCTGAGAGAAAGTAATTTTCAGGTGCAGTGTGTAATACGAAAGTCAAAACAAAATGTATTTGTATATGATATTTTGCCGTCAAATGAGGAAGCAGTCGTAGGAGGTCTTGCGATCGATATCGGTACAACATCAGTCGCAGCACTGCTGATTGATATGAAAACAGGTAAGGTTCTGGCTAAAGCTTCAGCAGGAAATGGACAGATCCGCTTTGGCGCAGATGTTATCAATCGTATTATTGAATCGACGAAACCGGGCGGAAAGAAACGTCTTCAGAAAGCAGTGATTGAGGAGACAATCAACCCGATGATTAAGGAAATGTGCAGAAGCGCAAACGTAAAAAAAGAGCAGATTTATCGTCTGTGCATTGCCTCCAATACAACGATGAACCATCTGCTTGCAGGAATCAATGCAGATCCTCTGCGCCAGGAGCCATATATTCCGGCATTCTTTAAAACAAATTCTCTGTTTGCAGCAGATCTTGGAATTCAGGTGCATCCAGATGCTCATATCATCATTGCTCCGAATGTGGGAAGCTACGTTGGAGGGGATATTACAGCCGGCACACTGGTCACGCTGATGTGGGATAAGCCGGAGTTTTCTCTGTTTATTGACCTTGGAACAAACGGAGAACTTGTATTTGGAAATAACGAGTTTATGATGTGCTGTGCCTGCTCTGCCGGACCTGCTTTTGAGGGCGGCGATATCAGCTGCGGTATGCGCGCGACGGATGGAGCGATTGAAGCGTGCAAAATTGACCCGGAAACGATGGAACCGACATATTCTGTAATTGGAGAGGACGGACAAAAGCCGGTCGGACTTTGCGGTTCTGGAATTATTGATGTGATCAGCGAACTGTTCCGTGCCGGAATCATCAGTCCAAAAGGAAAGTTTATCCGCGAAGGAGAACGAATTCGCCGTGATGCTTATGGAATGGGAAGTTATGTGATTGCTTTTGAAAAAGACGCAGCATCTGTAAAAGATGTGGAGATCACAGAGGCGGATATTGATAACTTTATCCGCGCCAAAGGTGCAATTTTCTCAGCAATTCGCACCATGCTTGCATCTGTTGATTTTGATATTTCAATGATTGAACAGGTTTATGTAGCCGGAGGAATCGGAAGCGGAATCAATATGGAAAATGCAGTGCGTATCGGAATGTTCCCAGATATTCCGATCGAAAAGTTCACCTATATTGGTAACTCTTCACTGTCAGGCGCCTATACGATGCTGCTTTCCACAGAGTCAGAAAGAAAGACGTACGAACTGGCTGCAAATATGACATATCTGGAACTGAGTACAGTTCCAACATATATGGATGAGTTTGTAGCTTGCTGTTTCCTGCCGCATACAGACAGTACTCTGTTTCCAAGTTTCTATTGATAAAACAAAAAAAAGAGAATATCAAAAATCATATCTCTGCAAGCAGAACAGAACATATACTTAGAACAGAAAAGGAGATACTATGAAAGTTATTCGTCCAGGATTTGAAATAATTTCCGACTTGAATGCGGAAACAATTTTAAAAAATATCGAACAATGCGGAAGAGTCTGCTACAAAAGTGAAAATCTGATTGATCAGGGCACAGCAGAAAAGTTTATCCGCGGAATTATCGCAAGAGGTCATGAGTCCGTGCTGGAACATGAAAAAATTACAGTGAAGCTGATCTGCGATCGTGGCGTCAGCCATGAAATTGTGCGCCACAGAGTTGCAAGCTATAGTCAGGAAAGTACACGATACTGCAATTACAGCAAAGAAAAATTTGGAAAAGAACTGACGATGATCCAGCCATGTTTCTGGGAAGAGAACGATCCACAGTATCAAATATGGAAAGAAACGATGGAGCAGATCGAACAGAATTACAATCGGCTGATTGAAATGGGAGCAAAACCGGAAGAAGCCAGAACCATTTTGCCAAACAGTTTAAAGACAGAGATTGTTGTGACAATGAATATGCGTGAGCTGCGCCATTTCTTGAGACTGCGCACCTCAAAGGCATCTCATCCGCAGATGCGTGAGATCGCAGGAATGTTGCTGGACTACTTGAAACAGGAGCTGCCTGTGCTGTTTGAAGACATTAATCCTGAAAAATAATAAAAGATAAGATACTATAAAAAGATAAGACAGGATGCTGAAATGGCATATAATCTTGATCAGGAAGTATATATTTCTCTGATCGAGATAGAAAATGCGCAGAACAGCATCCTGTCTGTTTATCTGAAAATATTGAAATGAAATTAATTTTCAAGGATCATGTCAATACCCATCTGCAGCGTTTCTTTACCGATCATTCCACGCGCTCCAGCGATGAGATATCCATCTTTGTCAATAAAATAGGTAGTTGGAAATGCGCTGACACCATAGGTGTAGATCGCATCTTGCGAGGTATCATAGTAGACAGGGAATGTGAATTTTTGTTCTTTCACATATGCTTCTCCGCTAGCTTTCGTTTCTCCCATAGCTCCCACCGTGTCAATCATGATGAACTGGATTTCTTCTTGATATTCATCGTACATTTCCTGAAAATCAGGCATCTCCATCTTACACGGAGGGCAGTTGCTGTTCCAGAAATTGATTATAGCAGGTTTGTCCAGCAGATCGAGAAGAGAGACGTCATTGCCATCGACATCTGTGACTGTAAAATCAGGGGCGAGGGAATATTGCGTCTCTGATTCTGTCTCAGACTCGGTCTCTGTTTCTTTTTTCGTATTTTTTTCCGTTTCGGTTTCAGATTCCGTTTTTTTAGATGTTTCAGCAGATGTTTCTGTCTGTGTTTCTGTTTCAGCAGACGTCTCGGTTTCCGCGGTTTTGCCTTCAGCCGTTTCTGTCTGTGTTTCAGACTGCGTTTTTATGTCAGAATCTGAAATCTGCAGAGAGGAAAGATTATTCACGGATGCTCCAGGTGAAAGTTTCTGATAGGCAATGCCGGCGCCGGCAATCAACACGACGAGAATAATCAGTGTAATGATAAAAGTTTTCTTTTGCTTCATTGCAACCTCCTATTACAAAAATTTTATATAGCAAATGCAGCCAGCAATTTATTCAGCAATCCTGTCATCATAGCAATACCGACTAAAATCAGAAGACCTCCGGAGATTCGATTGATCAGAGTATAATGCTTTTTGATCCAGGTAAATGCAGACTTAAGCTGCTGAATTAAGATAGCGCTTAAGAAAAAGGGAATGCCAAGCCCCATAGAATAACAGAGTAAAAGCAGAACGCCTTTCAGTACAGAGCCCTGCTGGGAAGCAAGCATCAGTGCAGAACCTAAGAAAGCGCCGACACACGGTGTCCAGCCGATTGAGAAAATAATTCCAAATGCAATCGAAGAAAAGAAATTCATATTTTTTGTAAGTTTTTCATGATTCTTCGATGAATGAAAAACAGGCAGATGAAAGACACCAAGGTAATTGAGACCAAAGACAATGATGATTAGGCCACATATGATATTAATAAGGGTCTGATGACGGCTTAAAAGCATTCCAATACTTCCGGCAAACGCTCCCATTATGATAAACATCAGAGAAAATCCTGTGATGAATCCAGCTGCGTTTTTCAATGTAGCCGACTGCGTGTGTTCTTCATCGCTTCCTGCAAGATAGGTCAGATAAATAGGAAGCATTGGTAAAAGGCAAGGGGAAATAAATGTGATTAACCCTTCCAAAAAGGTGATAAAATACTCCAAAAATAAAATCCTCCTTTATAGTAATTTAGCAGTTTGACAAGAAAAATAAAGTATGCGCAAGAGAAAGATCTTCGTAAGATACATAAAATTTTACTTGTCAATTTTCTTAAAGAGATGATATCATTATTTTACAGAAAAAGAAATATTTTTCTGTGATGATGTTACAGAAAAAAGGAAAAATAGAGGTATAATAAAAAAGAAAGGATGAAGGTGATGGAAAATCTGGTAATTGTCGGTTCTGGACCAGCAGGCATCTCCGCATCACTATATACGGTACGGTCTAATCTCTCACCGCTTGTCATTACAAAAGGAATGGGCGGTCTGGAAAAGGCAGAGAAGATTGATAATTTTTATGGAAATGAGGAAGGTCTGACAGGAGCACAGCTCCATGAAAAGGGAATTCGGCAGGCAAAAAAATCAGGAGTTCGTTTTCTGGAAACAGAAGTATTGGGAATTCGGGAAGAAGAAAACTTTATAGTGATGACGTCGGCAGGAGAGATTGAAACAAAGGCAGTCTTGCTGGCAACCGGAATAAAGCGAGCCACATTAAATGTTCCAGGAAGAAAAGAGCTGGAAGGCAGAGGAATCAGCTACTGTGCAGTGTGCGACGCATTTTTTTACCGTCAAAAAAAAGCAGTAATCATCGGAAATGGAGATTTTGCATTACATGAGGCGAGGGTCTTAAAACCTTTGGCAAGAGAAGTTCTGATTTTGACAGACGGAAAGTCACCGGTATTTTCAGAACTTCCAGAGTTTTTAGTTGACACGCGAAAGATTGCGTCCTTTGAAGGGGAAGATAGATTAAAAGCGGTTGTGTTTGAGGATGGACAGAAAATGGAGACGGACGGTGCATTTTTAGCCATCGGCACAGCGGGAAGCGGTGAGATTGCCAGACAGATGGGAGCACAGCTGACAGAAAAAGGTCATATTAAAGTCAATGAAAAGATGGAGACAACGATTCAGGGGCTGTATGCAGCGGGAGACTGTACAGGAGGGATGCTCCAGGTGGCGAAAGCCGTCTATGAAGGAGCGGCGGCTGGCATCGCAATTTCAGCTTTCTTTCGGAAACAGCAAAAATAAATTTTGAAAGCAAAAATAAAATCAGGACAAAAGCAGCAATGCTGTTAGAAAAAGAAAAAAGGAGAAAAAAGAATGGAAGTAACGATAACAAAAGAAAATTTTAAAAAAGAAGTATTGGAAGCAAAAGAAGTGATAGTGATTGACTTCTGGGCTACCTGGTGTATGCCTTGTAAAAGACAGGGAGTAATTCTGGAAGAGATGGCAGCAAGTGGAGTAAACGTAGGAAAAATTGATGTGGATGAACAGCCAGAACTGGCTGCCCAGTTTGGGGTTATGAGTATTCCGACACTTTTGATTTTTAAAGATGGAAAAGAAGCAGAACGCTTTGTAGGTCTTCGTTCCAGAGAAGAATTGGAGCAGGTATTGAGCAAATATTGATAAAAAAGAGAGACAGCAAGGGCTGCTGCAGCACGGCATCAGAGACAGATGCGGTTTGCAGCGGCCCTTTGCTTGCTTAGAGCAAAATATTTCGCTATAATAATTCTATAAAAGCATACGAAAACTTACGGATAAAAGAGAGGGGAGAATATGAGATGAAGTCAGAATATGCAGAACGTTTTCGCAATCTGGGACTTCAGATTGCCAGGTATAGAAAACAAAAAGGATTGACGCAGATGGATTTGGCGAAAAAAGCAGGAATCAGCCGCACACATATAAGTAATATTGAGGCTGCAGGGATAGAAAAAGGAATTTCTTTGGAATTATTATTTCGGATTGCCGATATTTTGGAGGTGCCTGTTGAAAAATTATTGAGAGATTGACAATAAAATATTCTGTTTTTGAGAGAAAATTTTACCATATCTGGAAGATTGCAGGGAAAAGATCAAAAATTGGCAATGCTATATTGACTTAGAGTTTACTCTATATGATAAAATATAAACAATAAAGTAGGGTTCATGTGGAAAAACTTCAATATGGTTTATAAGGCTTGAAAATTACAAAATAGAATAGGGTCGCTGTTTTTTTGAACGCAGATGAGCATTCATATTACATATTAAAATGTACCATGTATAGACAGCTGTGTCTATTGGGGCGCTCAAAAAAGAATAATTAGAAGGATAAGCTTTATTGGTCTGTCTGTCTCAGACAGAAACAATCCAATTAGCTTTGAGAAATTTTGCGGGAGATGCAGGAAGTTTTCACGTAAATGGTTCATGTACCTGGAACGTGTAAAATGAGAAGCATATGAAAAATTTCTACGGAGAGATGACTCAAAGAGTCCCATGGATTTTGCGATGGGAATGATTAGAAATCTTTGATAAAAGAAATTGGAAGGAAAATGGTATGGGATATTCTATTGGAGAAGCAGCGAAGAAAGCAGGATTATCGGCGTACACTTTACGGTATTATGATAAGGAGGGATTGTTGCCATTTGTGGAAAGAACGCCGTCAGGCTTTCGGATATTTAAAGATAGTGATTTGGAATGGCTTGCTGTGATCAGCTGTCTGAAAAGTACTGGAATGTCAATCAAAGATATCAAGAAATTTATTAATTGGTGTATGGAGGGCGACTCCACGCTGGAGAAGCGCCTGAATATGTTTAAAAAGCAAAAAGAGCGTGTACAGGATCAGATGAAGGAACTTCAAGGCTTCATGGATGAGATTGATTACAAAATCTGGTACTATGAGACTGCTCTTTCTGCCGGAACGGAAGCAATTCATGAGAAAGACGGAAAAAATACTTTTCTATCATTAAAAAAAGAAAAACCGGAATAATAAAAAACAGAGCAAGATTTTCTGCTCTGTTTTTTTGTGCCATTCAGGTTACCCATAAGATAAAGAGAATGAGATTTTCACGAAGAAATTTTAGATCTGCTGAATAAAACTCAAAAACTCTTTTACAATCGGGGAGAGATACCCATTTTTATTATGAATAACAGAGATTTTAGAATGAAGCTGCTCATCACGGATTTCTTTGCAGATTGTATCTGGATTCTGAATCATTTTTAAAGCAGACGCAGGTATAATTCCTATGCCAAGACCAGCATCTGCCCAGTATGCTGTGGTGCGTGCGTCATCATTTTTACAGAAGATATGAGGATGAAGATCCTGCTGCTGGAACAGCTCTAAAATGATGGCTTCCCATCTGCGATAGAGGATCAATGGTTTTTGATAAATCTGGGCTAAAAAAATTTCATGTTCCGGAAGAGCGTCAAAGTAAATTTTATGCCCTACAGCAAGCATGGGTTCGTCCTGCAGAAAAGTACATTCAAAAGGAGCGCTATGAAAAGGAGTGCGTACAATCGCAAGCTCAATAATATTTGCTTTTAACTGCTCTAAGAGCTGGTAAGTATTTCCCTCAAAGAGTTCAAATTGAATTTCCGGATATCTATGATGAAAATGTTTGATCCATAAATTTAAAAGAGTACAGCTGACAGAAGAGATGACGCCAAGGCGTATCGTTCCACTCGTACCATTTCGGTAATTGAGCAGCTCTTTTTTTGTCTGATTGGATAATTCAAGCATGGTCAGGGCGCGCTCATACAGAAGTTTTCCGGCTTCTGTCAGGCGGATTTGACGGGAACCACGTTCGAATAAAGTACAGGAAAGTTCTTTTTCCAAAAGACGCATCTGTGTGCTGAGAGGGGGCTGCGACATATGCAGTTTTTTTGCAGCGTGTGAAATGTTTCCTTCATTTACAACAGTAACAAAATAATAGAGGCGTTTTAAGTCCATGATGATTAAGTCCTTTCTTGCCAAATATAATTATATGAAAAAAATATAGAAACTATATTTTTATAATAATTTTCATATAATATTTTCTATGATAATATAAGAAAGAAAAGAAAACAAGAGAGAAAGGAGAAAATATGAAAAGATTGCTTGTTTATTTAAATGATTATAAAAAAGAAAGTATTCTAGGACCATTGTTCAAACTTTTGGAAGCATCTTTTGAGTTGCTTGTTCCGCTTGTCATGGCTGCGATTATTGATAAGGGAATAGCAGATGGAAATAAAAAATATGTGATTTCCATGTGCATTGTCATGATCGCTTTAGGAGTCATTGGACTTGTGTGTTCAATTACAGCACAATATTTCGCAGCAAAGGCAGCAGTAGGATTTTCAACAAAATTGCGCCATGCTCTGTTTGACCATATTCAGTCTTTTTCATTTACAGAGATGGATACGGTTGGTACTTCTACTCTAATCACAAGAATGACGAGTGATGTCAATCAGGTTCAGTCGGGGGTGAATCTTGTTCTGCGGCTCTTTCTGCGTTCGCCATTTATCGTGATCGGGGCAATGGTGATGGCATTTACGATTGATATAAAAGCAGCATTAATTTTTGCAGTTACAATTCCACTGCTTTCTATCGTTGTCTTTGGAATCATGCTGATTACGATTCCTTTTTATCGAAAAGTGCAGGCAAGTCTTGACCGTGTACTGGGGGTGACAAGGGAAAATCTGACAGGTGTTCGTGTCATCCGTGCTTTTGGAAAAGAAGAGGAAGAAAAAGAGCGTTTTAAAAAGAGCAATCAGGATTTAACAAAAATCCAGATCTATGTCGGGAAAATTTCAGGTCTGCTGAATCCGCTCACCTATATCATTCTGAACCTTGCAGTCGCAGCGTTGATCTGGCAGGGGGGGCTGCAGGTCAATACAGGAAAAATCACACAGGGCGAAGTGATTGCCCTTGTGAATTATATGTCTCAGATTTTGATTGAACTGGTGAAGCTCGCCAATTTGATTATCACGGTGACGAAGGCATTTGCCTGTGCAAAGAGAATCGAAAATGTGCTGGATATGGAAGGAAGCCTGAAGGAGGGAGAGATTGTCAAGACAGAAAATCAGCCAGAAGAAAATGATGAGATCGCAGTAGAGTTTAGAAACGTAAGTCTTCGATATAAAAATGCAGGAGACGATTCACTGAAACAGATAAATCTGAAAGCAAAAAAAGGGCAGACGATCGGCATCATCGGAGGAACAGGAGCAGGAAAAACGTCTCTTGTCCATTTGATCCCACGTTTTTATGATGTGACGCAGGGAAATGTATTTGTGGAGGGAAAAGATGTAAAAGAGTACTCTCTGGAGGAACTGCGCCAGAAAGTAGGAATTGTCATGCAGAAAGCAGTACTGTTTAAAGGATCGATCCGTGAGAATCTATCATGGGGAAAAAAAGATGCTTCAGAAAAAGAGATGTATCGCGCTCTGGAAACTGCACAGGCCAGTGATATTGTGAAAAATAAAGAAAGCGGGCTTGATTTTATGATCGGACAAGGAGGAAAAAACCTTTCCGGAGGGCAGAGACAGCGTCTGACAATTGCGAGAGCAGTAGTAAAGTCACCAGATATTTTGATTTTAGATGACAGTGCGTCTGCTCTTGACTTTGCGACAGATGCAAAACTGCGTCGCGCTATTCGTGATATGGAAGGACAGACAACGGTCTTTATTGTATCGCAGAGAACTTCTTCCATTCAGCACGCAGATCAGATTGTAGTGCTGGATGACGGAGAAATAGCGGGAATTGGGACACATGAAGAACTCTTAAAGAATTGCAGTGTATATCAGGAAATCTATTATTCACAGTTTAAGAAGGAGGAAGCATAGAGATGGAGAAAAAAGTGAATCAGAAAGAGACACTGAAAAAAATCCTGCATCGCATCAGAAAATATTGGCTTTATGTTGTACTGTCGATTACAGCGGCATCTGTCTCTGTAGCGTTGACTTTGTATCTTCCTATTCTTACCGGAAATGCAATTGATCATATTTTAGAACCGGGAAATGTGGATTTTGAGGTGATTACTCAAATTTTGAAAAAAATGGGGATCGTGATTTTCATCACAGCAGCTGCACAATGGATTATGAATATCAGCAACAATAAGACGGCATATCATGTCGTTCAGGATATCAGAAGAGAAGCTTTTGAAAAGATTGAAATTTTGCCTTTAAAATATATTGATACGCATTCCTATGGGGAGATTGTCAGTCGTGTTATAGCAGATGCAGATCAGTTTTCAGACGGGCTTTTGATGGGATTTACGCAGTTATTTACAGGAGTGATTACCATTTTCGGAACGATTGGATTTATGCTCAGTGTAAATGTAAAGATTACGTTAGTGGTGGTGGTGATTACACCTGTTTCTCTTTTTGTAGCCAGTTTTATCGCAAAAAGAACGTATACCATGTTTAGGCTCCAATCGGAAACACGGGGAGAACAGACTGCATTTATCGAGGAAATGATCGGAAATCAGAAAGTAGTTCAGGCTTTTCAACATGAAAAAGAAGCGATGGAACAGTTTGATGAGATCAATGAGAGATTAGGCAAGTATTCTTTAAAAGCAATTTTCTTTTCTTCACTCACAAATCCGGCAACACGGTTTGTAAATAGTCTTGTGTATACAGGAGTTGGAATTACAGGTGCATTATCTGCAATCACAGGTGGAATCAGCGTAGGTCAGCTTTCATGTTTTTTGAGTTATGCAAATCAATATACAAAGCCATTCAATGAAATATCAGGCGTTGTCACAGAAATGCAGAATGCTCTTGCCTGTGCGGCAAGAATCTTTGAACTGATTGAAGAGACGCCTCAGACACCGGAAAAAGAAGGGGCTAATGTACTGGAATGTGTGAATGGAAATGTATCTCTGGATCATGTAAAATTTTCTTATGCGCCAGATCAGAAATTAATTGAAAATTTTAATCTGAATGTGACACCTGGACAGCGAGTAGCGATTGTAGGACCGACAGGATGCGGAAAAACGACGATCATTAATCTGCTGATGCGCTTTTATGATGTAAATGAAGGGAAAATTTCAGTTGAGGGGAAGGATATACGGGATTTGACCAGGAAAAGTCTTCGAACAAGCTATGGGATGGTACTGCAGGATACATGGCTTAAGACAGGCACAATCCGTGAAAATATTGCAATGGGAAAGCCGGATGCAACAGAAGAAGAGATTATTCATGCGGCTAAAATGGCACATGCACATAGTTTTATCAAGAGACTTCCAGATGGATATGACACTGTTATCACAGAAGACGGCGGAAATCTTTCGCAGGGACAAAAACAAATTCTGTGTATTGCGAGGGTGATGCTGTGTCTGCCGCCAATGCTGATTTTAGACGAGGCGACTTCATCCATCGACACGAGAACAGAGCTGAAAATACAGGACGCTTTTGCAAAGATGATGAAAGGAAGAACGAGTTTTATCGTAGCGCATCGCCTTTCTACAATTAGAGAAGCGGATATCATACTGGTGATGAAAGACGGAGCTGTGATTGAACAGGGAAATCATGAAACATTGATGAAAAAGAATGGATTTTATGCTACACTATATAACAGCCAGTTTGCAGGATGATCATTGCAGCTGACAAAATGGAAAAGAGCCGAAAAAACAAAGTGGGCAGGAAAGGAAAAGGAGGCATTATATGAAAAAAATTTTAGTGATTATAGATATGCAGAAAGATTTTGTAAATGGTGCGCTTGGAACAGAAGAAGCCCAGCAGATTGTAGAACGCGTGGCAGAAAAAATAAAAAAATTTGACGGGGAAGTTTTGTACACAAGAGATACACATCAGAAAAATTATCTGGAAACGCAGGAAGGGAAGAACCTGCCTGTGGTTCACTGTGTGGAAGGCAGCGATGGATGGCAGCTGGAGGAACGAATTGCAGAACTTGCAGCGAAAAGTCATGCGGTTATTTTCAACAAGGTATCCTTTGGATCCCCAGAACTGGCGCATTATCTGACAAAGCTGGACCAGAAAGAAAAGGTCGAGTCGATTGAACTGGCAGGACTGTGCACAGACATCTGCGTGATCTCAAATGCATTGCTTTTAAAAGCAGCGCTTCCAGAAGTGCCGATTATTGTGGACGCTTCATGTTGTGCCGGAGTGACTCCAAAAAGTCATGATAATGCACTGGAAGCGATGAAGATGTGCCAGATTCAGATCATCTAAACACTCTGAAAGCAGATCATCAAGAAAGAAGCCGATCAAGCCATATGAGAATGTCTGCTTTACAAAATACGAGCAATCGTGTACACTTAAAAAGAATATAAAATGGTCTCAAACACGATAGAAGGAATAGAAGTATGTTTGGATATGTAACGATTTATAAGCCTGAAATGAAAATGAAAGATTTTGCAGTGTATAATCAATATTATTGCGGATTGTGCCATGCTCTGAAACAGAAGTATGGAATTTCAGGACAGATGACATTGTCTTATGACATGACATTTGTAGTTTTGCTTTTGACTTCTTTATATGAATGTAAGACGGAGCGTGCATCGTATCACTGTATGATTCATCCTGTCAGAAAAAAAGAAACTTTGATCAATGAGATCAGCGAGTATGCGGCGGATATGAATATTTTGCTTACATACCATCATTTTGTGGATGACTGGAAAGATGAGCACCAAAAAAAGGCAATGATTGGAATACGCAGCTTTCATAAGCGATATGAAAAAGTAAAAAAGCAATATCCTAAAAAGTGCAGAAAGATAGAGTGCTGTCTGATGGAATTGTCGGAACTGGAAAAGAAAAAATCGCAGGATTTGGATGAAGTTTCAGGAAGTTTCGGAAAACTGATGGCGGAGATTTTGGCATATAGAGAAGATATCTGGGCATCAGAGCTTAGAAAAATGGGATTTTACCTTGGAAAGTTTATTTATCTGATGGATGCGTATGATGATTTGGAAAAAGATAAAGAAGAGGGAAATTATAATCCATTGATAACAATTAGTCATGAAAAAAATTTTGAGGAAATCTGCCAGATGATGCTGAATATGATGATGGCAGACTGCATGGAACATTTTGAAAAACTTCCGTGTATAGAGCACGCTGAGATTCTGAAAAATATTTTATATGCAGGAGTTTGGAATAAATATAAAATGATACAGGAAAAGAAAAATTTAAAGATAAAGGAAGAAAAGAAAGATGATAAGTGATCCATACAAAATATTAGGTATTTCTCCAAATGCGTCAAATGATGAAGTAAAGAAAGCATACCGGGAACTGAGCCGGAAATATCATCCGGATTCTTATGTCAATAATCCGCTGTCGGATCTGGCAGAGGAAAAATTTAAGGAAGTTCAGGAAGCATACAAACAGATCATGGATGAAAGAGAACATGGATTTTCTGGAGGATTTCGATCAAATCAGACAAGTACGGCCAGCGGAGACAGCGCCAGTGTAGAAATGGTGGCTGTGCGCAACTATATTAATTCCGGTCATTATCGTGAAGCTCTCAGCCTCCTTTCCAGAATTTCTGTTCAGAATGCACAGTGGCATTATTATTATGCTGTAGCAAGCCAGGGAATCGGAAATAATATTGATGCGATGAACCATGCGCAGCAGGCGGCATCAATGGAACCTGGAAACGCAGAGTATTTAGGATTTTTAAATCAGTTAAAGCTGAGAGGAAATCGCTATCAAGGAGCAGGAGCGCCATATGGGGGAGGAGGCCTGTCCACAGGAAATTGCTGCTGCGACTTGTGGTGCGCGGATTCTATGTGTGAATGTATGGGAGGCGATATGTGTCCATGCATGTAAATGCAAAAAAAGTGGCTTTTTTAGGATTGCTTCTGGCAATCTGCGAAATTTTACTGGTGCTGAGCAAAGTGATTGACGTCAGTACCTTGTTTTTCCTTGCCGCTGCATCTTTCTGTACGGGAATTGCAGTGCGTGAATATGGGATTTCCATGGGATTCGGTTTTTTTCTGGCCAGTGAGATTTTGGGGCTGATTCTGGCTCCTGATAAATTGTACTGTGTAACATATGGAATTATGGCATTTTATATCTGGGGCAGTGATGCTGTCTGGAATATAATGATAAAAAAAGATGCCGGAAAGAACTGGACAAGATTGTTTTGGACCGCAAAATATCTGCTGTTTAACGCTATGTATATCCCGGCCGTGCTGTTTCTGCCGCAGCTCTTCTACAGCGGCACATATCATACAGGTGTGAAAATAGCACTTATTGCAGCAGGGCAGATTATACTATTTGTATTTGACAAGGCATATTGTTATTTTCAGTCAGCAATATGGGGAAAATATCGTAAATTTTTAGAAAAATAGAGAGAAAAACTAAATGGAAAAAGAGAGAAAAATTTGTCCGCATCAGAAAAAATGTGGAGGATGTCAGCTGCAGAGAATGCCTTATGAAAAACAGCTGATCTGGAAACAAAAAAGAGTAGAAGAATTACTGCGGGAGTTTGGAAAAGTCTCCCCTATCGCTGGGATGAACGATCCATGGCATTACAGAAATAAAGCACATGCTGTCTATGGATATACGAGACAGGGAAAGATTGTCTCAGGATTTTATCAGGCAGGAACGCATAAAATTGTTCCGGTTGATGAATGCCTGATTCAAGATCCGAAAGCAGACCAGATTATTGTTACCATACGGGAACTGCTTCGATCTTTTAAGATAAAAACGTATGATGAGGATACAGGATATGGGCTGTTTCGTCACGTTCTTGTGAGAACAGGATTTTCAAGCGGAGAAGTGATGGTTGTTCTGGTGACAGGATCACCGATCTTTCCATCGAAAAATAATTTTGTAAAAGCGCTCAGAGCAGCGCATCCTGAAATTACTACAGTTGTGCATAATATAAACGATAAAAAAACAAGTATGATTTTGGGAGAAAGAGAACATATTCTGTATGGAAAAGGATATATTGAAGACACGCTTTGCGGAAAAGTCTTTCGTATTTCACCGAAATCATTTTATCAGGTAAATCCAAAACAGACAGAGATTTTATATAACAAGGCCTTAAAAATGGCGAATTTTTCAGGGAAAGAGACGATTTTGGATGCGTATTGCGGAATTGGAACAATCGGACTGATCGCAAGCGACCATGTTAAAAAAGTAATCGGAGTAGAGGTAAATCCGGCAGCAGTGAAGGATGCCGTATTAAATGCAAAGAGAAATCAAGTCAAAAATATCCAGTTTTATTGTCAGGACGCTGGGAAATTTCTGACAGAAATGAATGGAAATTCTGAAAAAGTGGATGCTGTGATCATGGACCCGCCAAGGGAAGGAAGCAGCAGAGAATTTCTGGATACTCTGGGAATGATGAAACCAGAGAAAATTGTCTATATTTCATGCAATCCGGAAACATTGGCAAGAGATCTGAAAATTCTGGTACGAAAAGGATACCGCGTAAAAAAGATAGAGCCGGTTGATATGTTTGGCCAGACGGAACATGTGGAAGTCGTGACCTGCCTGGATCGGGTAAACGGATAGAATATAGATTAAAACGGGCAGGAAGATCTGTGGAAAACTTCAGTGGTAAAAATGAGATTGTATCTAACAAGGAGATGTGACAGCTCATCCAAAAGCAGACAGAGTATCTTGGAAAGATAAAGATGGCACAGATACCGAATGATTAAAAGAAAGAATGGTATAATATAAGAGAAAAGCAATATGATATAATCAAATAAAGATAAGCCGGCTTTCGTTGAAAACAATTTTTGAAAGCGAGGAGGTCATCTTATGGCTCAAAACAAATATGCAGGAACACAGACAGAAAAAAACTTAAGAATGGCATTTTCAGGTGAGTCAGAAGCAAGAAATAAATATACTTTTTTTGCTTCTGTTGCAAAAAAGGAAGGATATGAGCAGATCGCTGCTTTGTTCCAGAAAACAGCCGATAATGAAAAAGAACATGCTAAGATCTGGTTTAAAGAGTTAAATGGGATCAGTGACACAGCACATAACCTGCAGGCTGCTGCTGAGGGAGAAAACTATGAGTGGACAGATATGTATGCAGGATTTGCAGAAACAGCAGAAAAAGAAGGCTTTCCGGAACTCGCTGCAAAATTTCGTCTCATAGCTGACATTGAGAAACACCATGAGGAGAGATACAGAAAACTCCTCACAAACGTAGAAACTGCAAAAGTATTTGAGAAAAGCGAAGTAAAGGTATGGGAGTGCAGAAACTGCGGTCACATTGTAGTAGGAACATCTGCTCCTCAGATCTGTCCGGCATGTGCGCATCCGCAGAGCTATTTTGAAATAAAAGCAGAAAATTATTAAAAAATAAGAAAAGACAGCATGGCTTATCTTTAAAAAAATGAGCAGGAAATCTCAAAACAGATTTCCTGCTCGTTTTTTATAGAAATACAGGAGAGAAAGGCTACGGTTTTCACTGTGAGAATGATAGTGAAACGCTTTTTGATTCAAACAGAAAAAGAGAGAACAATTTTGGAAATAGACAATAAAAAATGATTGACATTTAAGAGACTTGAGCGTATATTATAGATATAAAGATTAAACAAATGTTTAATTATTGAAATGATAAACAAGAAGAATAATGAAAGGGGTACTTACCATGAAAAAAACTTATAAAATTGAAGTAGACTGTGCAAACTGTGCAAACCTGATGGAGGATGTGGCAAAAAAGACGACAGGAGTTGCAAATGCAGTCGTGAATTTTATGACACAGAAAATGATCGTAGAATTTGAGGATGGCCATGAACCAAAGACAGTGATGAAAGATGTTTTAAAAGCATGCAAAAAAGTAGAATCAGACTGCGAAATTGAAATCTGAAATACAGCACCCCGGATGCAGACTGCAAAAGGGGTGCAAATTTAAGAGAAACATATGAATAAATAAACATATAATAAAAGAACAGGGAGGATATGCGGATGAATAAAAAGCAGAAGAAGATGCTGATTCGAATCATCATCACAGCAGTGATGGTTATTGTATTGAATTTTATATCGATAACGGGATTTTGGCAGTTCATGCTTTATCTGGCAGCATATTTGATTATTGGATATGATATTTTGAAAAAAGCGGGAAAAGGAATTTGGAATCGTCGGGTTTTCGACGAAAACTTTTTAATGGCAGTTGCAACAGTGGGGGCATTTGTGCTGGCTGTCTACTCAGGAAGCGGAGATTACAATGAAGCAATCGCAGTAATGCTGTTTTATCAGATCGGGGAGCTGTTTCAGAGCTATGCTGTCGGTAAAAGCCGTAAAAATATCAGCGCTTTGATGGATATTCGTCCAGATTATGCAAATGTGGAACGCGACGGAAAATTGGAAAAAGCAGATCCAGATGAAGTAGAAATTGACAGTATCATTGTTGTTCAGCCTGGAGAAAAAGTTCCTCTTGATGGTATCGTGATAGAAGGAAAATCCAGTTTGAATACGAGCGCTTTAACAGGAGAAAGTCTTCCAAGAGATGTAAATCAGGGAGATGAAATTATCAGTGGATGTATCAATATGACAGGAGTATTGAAGATCCGGACAACAAAAGAATTTGGTGAATCGACCGTATCAAAAATTTTAGAACTGGTGGAGAATTCCAGCTCCAGAAAATCAAAATCTGAGAATTTCATTTCAAAGTTTGCGAAAATTTATACACCGGCTGTATGTTATGGCGCTCTAGCCTTAGCAATCCTTCCTCCTTTGGTACAAATGCTGTTCATGGGAGAAACGGCACAGTGGGGAGTGTGGATTTACAGAGCATTGACCTTCCTGGTCATCAGTTGTCCTTGTGCCCTGGTCATCAGTATTCCACTCACTTTTTTTGCGGGAATTGGAGGCGCAAGCAAGGAAGGTGTACTGGTCAAAGGTTCAAATTATATGGAGACTTTATCCCAGGCAAAATATGTAGTCTTTGATAAGACAGGGACTTTGACACAGGGCGTATTTGAGGTCAGCGGAGTTCACCATAATCAAATGGAAGAAGAGAAATTGTTAGAATATGCTGCACTTGCAGAATGTGCTTCCTCCCATCCAATCAGTAAAAGCCTTCAGAAAGCTTATGGAAAAGAAATTGACAGAAGCAGAGTTCAGGATATTCAGGAAATTAGCGGACATGGAATTATTGCAAAAGTAGATGGTCGTGAAGTAGCGGCAGGAAACGGCAAACTGATGGAAAAATTAAATGTGACTTATCAGGAATGTCATAAAGTAGGAACGATCATTCATATGGCGATTGACGGCGAATATGCCGGACATATCGTGATTTCTGACATTGTGAAACCACATGCGCAGAAAGCAGTTGCACAGCTGAAAAAAGCAGGAATAAAAAAGACGGTTATGCTGACGGGAGATGCAAAACGCGTGGCAGACCAAGTAGCACAGTCTCTTGGAATTGATGAGGTATACAGCGAATTGCTTCCGGGAGATAAAGTATCAAAAGTAGAAGAACTGCTTTCAAAAAAATTTGAGAAAGAGAAACTTGCTTTTGTCGGAGATGGCATCAACGATGCCCCTGTTTTGACGCGCGCAGATATCGGAATTGCAATGGGCGCAATGGGATCTGATGCGGCTATTGAGGCGGCAGACATAGTTTTGATGGATGATGATCCATTAAAGATCTCGAAGGCAATTAAAATTTCTCAGAAATGTCTGCGCATTGTATATCAAAATATTACATTTGCTCTGGTGATTAAATTTGCATGTCTGGGACTTGGAGCAGTTGGTATGGCAAATATGTGGGCTGCAATTTTTGCAGACGTAGGCGTTATGATTCTTGCAATTTTAAATGCGATTCGTGCTCTAAAAGTTCATAATCTGTAATAGGAGATAAGTGGGAGCAGAACAGAGAGATTGGTATTCTTCCTGTTAGAAATGAGCGGCAAAAACCCTGTAAACTTGTTAAAGGGTTTTTGCTGTTTTTTTATTAGCAATCTTTTCTTTTGCGGGTTTGATATTGTACTCGATAGTCAATGTCAAAAGTCCACTATAGCGAATGTTTCTTTAAATTTAGCGGACTGTGTTAGAAAAAACAAAAAGCAGTTTCACAGAAGGAGCCATGCGGAGGCTGATCGTTTCCTTACGACGGGGCAGTTACAAGTTTATGACCTTTAGACCGTGGGCAGTTGATGGTGCTCGTTTCCATGAATACAGGAGATATCCATCATTTGTTCAATCATGTGATGGAGAGATTGTGCTTCTGAGGACTGACTTGCGCGATAATATGTTTCTTTGCCCTCACGTCTGGACTCAATCAATCCGCTTGAACGAAGCAGACGCAGATGATGGGCTACAGCAGGACTGCTCATCTCCATCATAGCAGAGATATTGATGACACATTCTTCACAGTGACATAAAATCCAGAAAATACGGATTCTGGTTGGATCACTTAGCTGTTTAAAGATATTTGCAATAATTTGAAAATCTTCTGAATCCGGAATATGTTCAACCAGTTGTGACATGGACTGGCCATGCTGATGCGGTAAAGTATAATGTTTCATGAAAAACGCCTCCTTTTTCTATAGTCTATCATAGATCATCCCTTTTGGGAAATATAATTTTCAGATTGCTAAACCATGACATGATCAGATAGAACGCATCGTTATTTAAATAATATAGAAGAAAAAAATAGCCTTTTTGGAAAAAGATCTGAGGCACAAAAAAGCTTTTTTGATGCAGACTGTAACGAGATTGTAAGAAGTATCTGCTATATTAAGCTTATAAAAATAAATGAGGAGGGTTTCGTGATGGCTATTCTTGAAACAGATGATTTACGAAAAATATATGGAAGCGGAGAAAATAAAGTATATGCTCTGGATGGAGTCTCAATTACGGTAGAAGAGGGAGAATTTGTTGCGGTTGTGGGTACTTCAGGCAGCGGAAAATCTACACTTCTGAATATGATAGGCGGTCTGGATCGTCCTACTTCCGGCAGTGTAAAAATACGCGGAAAAGATCTTTTAAAAATGGGAGATGAACAGCTGACAATCTTCCGACGCAGAAATATTGGATTTGTTTTTCAGAATTACAATTTATTTCCTGTTCTGAACGTGTATGAAAATATAGTATATCCGATTGAGATTGATGGAGGAAAAACAGACACAGATTTTATAAGGAGGATTATTCATACTCTTGGATTGGAACAGAAACTAAAAAATATGCCAAATAATCTTTCAGGAGGTCAGCAGCAAAGAGTTGCGATTGCCCGTGCTCTTGCTGCAAAACCGGCAATCATTCTGGCGGACGAACCGACTGGAAATTTAGACTCTAAAACGAGTATGGATGTAATTTTACTAATGCGCTCAATCAGTAAAGAGTTTCACCAGACGACGATTATGATTACGCATAATGAGGAAATTGCACAGATGGCAGATCGGATTATTCGTATAGAAGACGGAAAAGTGGTCTCGGGAGGTGTCAGATATGCACAATAATCGAAACAAAAATGCAATAAAAAGAGTAGAAAGAGGAATGATGAAAGCAAATCGTATCCGCAATCTTTTTGCTGTGCTGGCTGTTATTCTTACCACTTTTATGATCACTACCGTGTTCAGTTTAGGGATTAATTACAAGGAAAATATGGATTTAACAGGGGTGCGCAAAGCTGGTACAAATGCTGACATTTTCCTGAATATGCCGACACCTGAACAGGAACAGAAAATACAATCTATGAAATATGTCAAGACAGTTGGAAAGCAGTATGCAGTTGGCAACGTCTCAGAAAAAAATGGAGAGGGAAGAGAAATCTCTATCGCTCTGAACTATTATGATGAGACAGAATGGGAAGAACATTTCACAGAAGCAATCAGCAAGATAACCGGTCAATGTCCAGTGCAGGAAAATGAAATTATGATGTCAGAAGATGCTCTTTTGCAGCTGGATATCACAGAACCAACCATTGGCATGGATATTCCTCTGACTTATTCTGATAAGAATGGAGAACAGAAAAAAACATTTCAGCTGAGTGGATGGTTTCGCTCTTATACAGGAACAGGAATGGCATTTGTGTCAGAGAATTACTGTAGTCAAGCAGGATATACGATGCAGGAAAATGGTATATTATCCTTATCCCTGAAGAAATTGCCTGATGACTTTTATCGCATCCAAAAAGATGTGCCATTAAATGAAAATCAGAGTTTTGACAGTGCAATTTCACTGAAATCCTCTAATGGATCGGTCATTGCGATGGCAGTTCTTTTAGTCTTGTTTATTGTAGGAAGCGGCTACCTTTTGATCTATAATATTTTATATATTTCGATTTCAAAAGACACACGGTTTTACGGTCTGATCAAAACGATTGGAACAACACAAAAGCAGATTCAGTCCTTAGTAAAACGTCAGGCGATGAAATTTGCATGTATCGGAATCCCGATTGGTATTGCGATGGCGGCAGCCGTCTCTTTTGGACTAGTTCCATTTATTTTGAAACAAGGATTTGAGCAGGGAAAATCTTCCATGGATGCTGTTGTATTCTTTCATCCATCTATTTATATTTTATCTGTGATTTTTTCAGCTGTAACGGTTTGGATCGCATGTAATACTCCGGCAAAAGCAGCAGCAAAAATTTCACCTGTGGAAGCTTTAAGATATCAGAATTTTGCGCCGAAAAAGACAAAAAACAGAAACTCAACAAATGGAGGAAAACTTCATGTCATGGCATTTCATAATGTCTTTAGAGATAAAAAACGGGCGATTCTTGTGTTTTTATCCCTTTTTATGGGAATCACTACCATCCTCGGAGTGAATGGAATCATCGGAAGCATGAACGGAGAAAATTATATAGAAAGATATATGGATTATGACTTTGAATATACAGATATTCAATATGAATATCCTGGATATACAGAGGAACAAACGCCACAGTTTGACGATCACTTTGTGGAACAGATTTCACAGATAGACGGCATAAAAGAGATTGAAGTGAGAAAAATAATCTGGGCGGGGATTGCATTTGATGAGGAGAAATTTGAAAGATATATGCAGCTTGCATATGAAGACGGATATTTTTCATCCGATGGAAAATCGTACGAACAGATGGTTTCAGAATTAAAAGCTTATGCAGAAGATGGGGAATATGGCTGCTATGTGTCCACTCTTGATGAAAGCTATGTGGAGAAATATAATCGTACTCATGATACACAGATTGATCTGGAGGCTTTCAGAAACGGTGAATTGCTGATTGCAGGCATGGATACAGAATATTATGCGCCAAATGATACACTGATCGGAAAAAATCTGGAACTGACTGCTGACAGCGATGATGGACAGACGACAGACTTTATCGTTGGAGGTGCATTTGATAGCGACAGCCTTGACAACGCTGCAAATTTTGGATACCGTAAATTTATCGGAGTTGTTCCCGATATTATTTTTGTCAGTGAAGCTGGCATGAAAAGATTGACACAGACACCAGTAATCTATAATATCGGAGTAGATATTGAAGATTTCAGTCAATTGCAGCGGATAGATGAGGAACTGGAAGAGATCAATGCCACACTGACTGCTTCTGAATGGGATTATACAAGTTCAGTGGGAAAACTGGAAGAATTTAATAAAACATATTATTCTTTAACAATACTCGGAAATGGAGCGGCAGTTTTGCTGATTGTGATCGGGCTGATCAATTTTATCAATGTCATGCTGACAGGCGTGATAGCCAGAAAAAATGAATTCGCTGTGATGGAAAGTATCGGCACAACGAAAAAGCAGATCAGAAAAATCCTGATCTGGGAAGGCGGTATTTATGCTCTTGTTGCCACTTTATTGATTATGACTTTTGGAAATACTTTCCTTTTGCTGGTTGCAAATGCGGTGCCTCACATAGCAGACTATGCAAAATTTGAGTATCCTGTTTTACTTGTCATTTGTCTGATCGCAGCTATTTTTGTAATCTGCCTGAGCGTTCCTCCTCTTGTTTATCGGATAGCTGCAAAAGAAACCGTCATAGAAAGACTTCATAATTTTGAAAATTAAACTTTATTTGCAGGACAGACACAATACCTGTGTTCTGTCCTGCAATTTTAAAGAGGAAAGGTGGGAAAAGTAGTTTATGGCAAATATTTTTCTTCTTGAAGATGATAAAATTTTAAGTAAAGGAATTGTGATTGCACTGCAAAAAGATTGCCATACGGTGAGCGCTGCATATGGATTTATGGAAGCGCTGAAACAATATGACAAGCAAAAGTACGATCTGCTTTTACTGGATATCAATTTGCCAGATGGCAGCGGACTCGATTTTTGTAAAAGAATCCGAGAAACTTCTGAAATACCGATTTTATTTTTGACTGCAAATGACACAGAGGAAGATATGCTTGAAGGTTTTGGAGCGGGATGTGATGACTATATTTCAAAGCCATTTTCACTTGAAGTTCTGCGAAAAAAGGTGCAGGCAATTTTAAAAAGAACTGGCAGTGACCGTACAAAAATAAGATATAAAAATTTAGAAGTAGATATAGATAAATGCCTTGTTTTGCTAATGGGAGAAGAAGTACATCTGACATCCACAGAATACAAACTGCTCTGCTATTTGATAAAAAATAAGGGAAGGGTTGTCACAAAAACGATGCTTCTTGAAAATTTATGGGATATAGATGGAAATCTCATTGATGATAATACTGTTCGTGTAAATATTAATCGCCTGAGACAAAAACTAAAAGATGAAAGACAGGAATATATTGTAACTGTTTTTGGTATAGGATATACATTTGGAGAATAGAGATGAAACATTTTAAAACTTACAGAAAGTGGATTTTGACTACAGGGATGGTAATTGCTGTTTTACTTGGGATCGTTTTGATTTTTACAGAACAACAAATTGTGGCATTTACTGCAGGAAGCGGTATGATCCTTTGCGCATTGCTTTTTTTGACCGATTTTCTTTATAATCATTACAACGATGATTTACTGGAACAGCTTACACTGCTGATTGAAGCTTTAGTTGAAGATCAGGAGCAACACATTTTTTTGGAAGAAGAAGATACGCTGACAGCCCGCCTGCAGCATCAGCTTTTGAAACTACGCAGCATCTTAACAGCTCAAAATAAAATGCTGGCACAGGAGAAAGAACAGATAAAAACGTTGATTTCTGATATTTCCCACCAGATAAAGACACCGATTGCCGCAGCAAATACTTTTGCACAGCTGCTCAGCGAAGAACAGCTGTCTGAAACAGAACGAAAAGAATATATAGCCACCTTGCAGATATCTCTGGAAAAACTGACTTTTCTGACAAATAGTCTGATAAAGATGTCTCGTCTGGAAAGTGGGATGATTACTCTGAAAGCGAAAAAAAACAGTTTAAATGAGATTGTGCTTCAAAGCATCAAAACAGTATATGCGAAAGCAAAGAAAAGAAATATCACCATTGTATTTGAATGTGACCAGACGTTTGAAGCAATGTTAGACTTTAATTGGACAGCAGAGGCAGTTACAAATGTACTTGATAATGCGGTAAAATATACACCGGAAGGTGGAAATGTCCAGCTTAAGATCACACCATATCCTTCTTATCTGAGATTGGATATCAAAGATAATGGCATTGGAATTCCAGAAGAGGAACAGGCAAAAATTTTTGGAAGATTCTATAGGGGCAGACAGTCAGCAGGAATTGATGGTGTAGGGATCGGACTGTATCTCGCCCGTGATATCATCAGTAAACAAGACGGCTATATTAAGGTGAAATCAGATGAAAATGGAAGTATCTTTTCAATATTTTTAAAAAAAGAATTGACAGAAAATGACAGTTAGTATATACTAACAACATAAGTTAGTTTAAACTAATTAAAAATAAAAAGACAGGAGGCATCCACGATGAGTGTAGTGATTGTAGGAGGCCATGATCGCATGGTAGCTCAATATAAAAAGATCTGTAAGTCTTATAAATGCAAAGTGAAAATATTTACGCATATGAGTGCTGATTTCGGTAAACAAATAGGATGTCCTGATCTGTTGGTGCTGTTTACAAGTACAGTTTCGCATAAAATGGTAAAAAGCGCGTTGGAAGAAGCTGGAGACAGAACAGATATTGTTCGCTGTCACACGAGCAGCAAAAATGCACTGACAGAAATTTTAAAAAATTGCTGTTGTGGAAAATAATTTACGAATTGGAAAGGAAAAGAGATGGCATTAGAAAAATTATTGGTAGAATATTGTGCGCCTACACTTGCATCTTTAAAGACAGCAAACTTATTTAATTGTAAATATGAAAAAGAAACGGAACTATTGGAAAGTATTACATATTGGAATAAACAAATGAGTAAAAAGGGAATCAGAATCATTGTTTTGCGAAAAAAAGATCAGAAAGCATTAATCTATGTCTGTCGCCTTTCTGAATTGGACAAAACATTTAAAAATAAAGAGACAATACAATTTTTATTTCAGTATGGGTATGAAAATATAAATACAAACAGTGCGATTGAAAGACTGAAAGTACGCTGTAATGCAAGTAAAGAATTTCCACATGAAATAGGAGTATTTTTAGGATATCCGTTAGAAGATGTGACAGGATTTATCAACAATACTGGAAAGAATTTCCGATATTCAGGAATATGGAAAGTTTACGGCGATGAAAAAGAAGCAGAAAAAAGGTTTTATAAATATAAAAAATGTACCGAGATCTATACTCGCCTTTGGAATAATGGAAGAAGTTTGTGGCAGCTGACAGTAGCAGCCTGATATAAATTAAATGCAGAAAAAACAATAATTTCAGCGATAGAAGGCATTAAAAAAATTAGGTAAAAAAATATGAAGTGAAATACGAGAGCTTCCAGCAGAAAGAATATTCTTGCTGGAAGCTCTGATTTTATAATATTTCATGCAGAAAACCCATGACCTTTAAGTGATGGGTAGTTCACACTCATATCTGTAAAAATGAAAAGATATCAGAACAGTACATAAAGAATAGTGCCGATAATTCCCGAACCAAAGATGATAGGAATCGGACCTATTTTATATTTTCGGATCAAAAACAAAGAGATACAAAACAGAACGGCTTCTATTATACGGAAGTTTTCTAGTTTGAGATCCGGCAGGGAAGAATTAAACAAAGCAAGCACAAAGAGAGAAAGAGCGGCAGAAGCAATCATTGCCACGATAGCCGGACGCAGACCAGTTAAAATCCCCTGCATTGTCTTTAGATTTCGATATTTCATATATAAAAAAGACAAAAGAAGTACAATGATGAAAGAGGGAAAAATACATCCCAGAGTACAAATTACTGCGCCTGGGAAACCGGCAATCTGCTGACCGACAAACGTGGCGCTGTTGATCGCAATCGGCCCCGGCGTCATTTCGGCGATCGTGATCAGATCAGCAAACTGACTCATCTCAAGCCAGTGATTTGTTTCCACAATTTGATGTTGAATAAGAGGAACGGCAGCATAACCTCCTCCAAAACTGAACAGTCCAATCTGAAAGAAAGCAAAAAACAGACGAATATAAATCATATGCATTTCTCCTTATTGTTTTTTGATCTGCTGTTTAAAAAGCCTGCTGCTCCGCAGATCAGGATAATTATAACAGCGCTGACATGAAAGAAAACAGTAGCAATAAAAGAAAGAATCATCAAAGAAATCCAGAGGATTTGTCTTGTCATGATGATATTTTGTGCAAGTGAAAAAACAACATCACAGATTACGGCTGCCACACCAGCGCGCATAACCTGCAGTGCTGCGGCAATATACGCATTATTTTTCCATTGATTGTAAAACACAGAGATAATGGAAATGATAAATAATGGCGGCAGGACAGAGGCAAGCGTGCAGATAATAGCGCCTTTTACCTTTTTGAGGCGATAGCCGACTACAATGGCAATATTGACGCCAAGCGCACCCGGAGAAGACTGGGCGATCGCTGTCATATCCAGCATTTCTTCTTCTGAAAGCCAATGCAGCTCCTCAACAAATTTTTTTTTCATCATACTGATGATGACAAAGCCTCCTCCAAAGGTACAGGCGCTCAGAAGAAATGTGATCTTAAATAGTTGCCAGTACATAGAACAGTTGTCAGATAAAGATGCTTCTTTTTTTTGATAGCTCATTTTTTTTCCTTTCTGTAAAAATATCCAATAGTGTAAAAGATACTGGAACATCCTGTGATTAAAGTCACGAGTGTTCTCACATCAATAAAAAGCATACCACTTCAAAAAAAAAAGTAAAGAAAAAAACGAAAATAGAACAAAGCTCGGATAAAGAAGGAATGAAAAAGAAGAAGAGGTGAAAAACAGAAGCGAAAAGGGAGGTTTTTTGAAAAAAATACTAGACTATTTTGGCGATTTATGAGAAAATATTTATAAGTATGACGAATAAAAGCGTTAAAAGTTTGTCATGCCTATATAAATCAAAAAGAAATCAATTTTGAAAGGAGTCTTAAAATGATTTATTCACATGAAGTAGAAACAATGTGTTCTGTAGCACAGGGCGTTAATCATGGCGCAGCTCCAATCCCAGAAGAAGCAAAATGGGTAAAAGCAAAAGAAATTAAGGATATCTCTGGACTGACACATGGCATTGGCTGGTGTGCTCCACAGCAGGGTACCTGCAAGCTGACACTCAATGTAAAAGAAGGAATCATCCAGGAAGCATTAGTTGAAACAATTGGATGTTCTGGTATGACACATTCTGCTGCAATGGCAGCTGAAATTTTGCCAGGAAGAACAGTTCTGGAAGCTTTAAACACAGACTTAGTATGTGATGCAATCAATACTGCAATGAGAGAGCTTTTCTTACAGATCGTTTACGGAAGAACACAGAGTGCATTCTCCGAAGACGGACTTCCAATCGGAGCAGGTCTGGAAGACCTTGGTAAAGGACTGAGAAGCCAGGTTGGTACAATGTACGGTACATTAAAGAAAGGTCCACGTTATCTGGAAATGGCAGAAGGCTACGTTACAGGTATCGCATTAGATGCAGAAGATCAGATTATCGGTTACAAATTTGTAAACCTTGGTAAGATGACAGACTTTATCAAAAAAGGTGATGATCCTAATACTGCATGGGAAAAAGCTCAGGGCCAGTACGGACGTGTGGCAGATGCTGTGAAGATCATTGACCCAAGACAGGAATAATCGAAGGAGGTAAGAGAAATGGCTTTATTTGAATCATATGAAAGAAGAATTGACAAAATCAACCAGGTTTTAAATAGCTATGGTATTGCTTCCATCGAAGAAGCAGAGAAAATCACAAAAGATGCTGGATTAGATGTTTACAATCAGGTAAAAGGAATTCAGCCAATCTGTTTTGAAAATGCTTGCTGGGCTTATATTGTAGGTGCTGCAATCGCAATCAAAAAAGGATGCAAAAGAGCTGCTGATGCTGCTGCAGCAATCGGAGAAGGTCTTCAGGCATTCTGTATCCCAGGTTCTGTAGCTGATCAGCGTAAAGTTGGTTTAGGACATGGTAACTTAGGAAAAATGCTGCTGGAAGAAGATACAGACTGCTTCTGTTTCTTAGCAGGACATGAATCTTTCGCAGCTGCTGAAGGTGCAATCGGTATTGCTGAAAAAGCAAACAAAGTTCGTAACAAACCTCTGCGTGTTATCTTAAACGGTCTCGGAAAAGATGCAGCTCAGGTTATCGCAAGAATTAACGGATTCACATATGTAGAGACAGAGTATGATTACTACACAGGTGAATTAAAAGAAGTATTCAGAAAAGCTTACTCTGACGGACCTCGTGCAAAAGTAAACTGCTACGGAGCAAACGATGTTCGTGAAGGTGTTGCAATCATGTGGAAAGAAGGCGTAGACGTTTCTATCACAGGTAACTCTACAAACCCAACAAGATTCCAGCATCCAGTTGCAGGTACTTACAAAAAAGAATGTATCGAAAAAGGAAAGAAATACTTCTCTGTAGCATCAGGCGGTGGTACAGGACGTACACTTCATCCAGACAACATGGCAGCAGGTCCAGCTTCCTATGGTATGACAGATACATTAGGACGTATGCACTCTGATGCACAGTTCGCAGGTTCTTCTTCTGTTCCGGCTCATGTAGAAATGATGGGATTAATCGGTGCAGGAAACAACCCAATGGTTGGTATGACAGTTGCAGTTGCAGTTGCTATTGAAGAAGCTGCTAAAGAAGGCAAATTCTAAGAAATTTAGTAAGCAAGGGCTCTTGTTGATGTTAAAAATCAGCAAAAGCCCTTGCTTTTATAAATAAGGCAGAAACACGTTTGACTTTGGTCATGAGTAGTTTATATATAATCTTGAGAGTATAATAAATAAAAATTAGATATCAAAGTTATAATAGAATTTAAATGAGAAACTCCAATAAGTTGATATAGTTCACAACAAACCCTGAAATTGTCGAATAAAATATAGTTGGGTAGTATTGAATAAACGTTAAATATAATATATACTGTTATTAGTATAATATAGACATTCTGGAATCTTAATATATTTTATTAAGAGTTTGATAAATATAGACATCTTGGAATTTTTAATATTTAATAATAGAAAGAATTAGTGTGTAGATAACTGTATAAGTCTTTTTCAGCACAGAGACAAAAGTTGAGGGTATATATAACTCTTAATAAAATATTGGGTTGACAAGTAAAAACGACGGGTGTATGATAACGATATAAGAAGAACAAAGAAAGAAGGTGGTAGCGATGAAGCTGTTAATAGAATTTTCTTTGGATAAAGCAGAATTGCCAAAGGATTATCGAAGAATTTTTATTCATTTATTTAAGACAGCTCTTTCAAATGCAAATGGAGGAAAATATTATGAGGACTATTATGCAACAGGTAAGAGCAAAGATTATTGCTGGTCAGTTTATTTAAAAAATCCTGTCTATACAGATAAAATTGTAAAACTAGCAGATACGCGAGGAAAATTATATTTTTCAACCAGTGATAAAAAGACAGGTTTTATTTTCTTTGCAGCGTTAATGGAACAGAAAAAAAAGATTTTGCCTATTAAAAATGAGAATGCACTTCGTATATTATCTGTGAAACAGATTACGGAAGAGAGAGTTAGAAGTAACAATGTTCTGATAAAAATGGTAAGTCCCCTTTGTGTTCGCTCTCATAATAGAGAACGAGATTATGATTTTTATTATTCTATTGCCCATGAAGAATTTGAACAAGAAAGCAGAAGAGTGCTGACTTATCAATTACAAAATGCAGGGTTTTCGAAAGAACTGTCAGAATCAGTGAAGCTTATTCCTGTTAATACAAAAAAAGTGATTGTTAAGTTTTATGAATCAATGATTGAATCCAGTATTGGTTTTTTTGAATTGGAAGGAGATTCAGCTGTAATTAATTATTTGTTGCAGGCAGGACTGGGCAGCAAGAAGTCAGCAGGATTTGGAATGTGCTTATTGGAGGCAGAAGGATAGAAAGAGGGTGGTAACTTGAAGATACAAAGAAAAGAAGAGCAGCTGGACACAATCTTACTGCCTACAGAATGGAGATACTCAGCCGCAATCGTGGGATTAATACAGTATTTTGAATTCAGAAATGAAGAGTTTGAAAGAATGAATTACGAAGAGATTGACTATGAGGGATGGAACGGAATAGCGTATTCAAGCAGCTGGATTCGAGAGGATAGATTTTTAAAATTTGCAGAGTCATTTTATGGCCAGGAATTCTGGCACTTGAAAGCAGAAAAAATGTTGCAGAGCGATGAGTGGACAGCGGAACAGATAAAAACAATCAATGGATTTTTAACAGGGAATACTGTGTTAAAAAAAATTTTTGAAAAGAATAAATTTGATGGTGAAAATAAGGATCAAATTTTAGGATTGTTAAATACAAATAGATTGGAAATTATTAAAGAAACATTCCGCTATAAACCTGAATTGTATCGAAAATTTTGTAACACAAATTTACTTTTTACAAAAGAAAATCCTCATTGCCGCCTATTAGGATACAATATTGATGAAAACAGGAAAAGTAAAGAAACGAGTTTTATATTTGATGCTAATAAGATCTTAACAAATGATATGATCGAGTTTGACTTTATTCCTTTTGCATTTACAAATACAAGGCTGGGATTTTTTGTAAATAATAATTATAACATACGTTCTCTGCGTAAGACAAATCAAAATTTTAAAGAGATTCTGGAAGAACAAAAGGAAGAAAAAGAAAGCGCTAAAATGACATTGCTGAGACATCTTATACAATCTTCAAGCTTTCTGGATTATGATGTGGAAATTATTGTAAAAAGTCAGGATTATGATTATTATGAAACTCTTTTTATAAGAGAAAATGCAAGAAGAAATATAATGAGTTTGAAAGATCCTAAAATTTTTAATTTCCGTTATAAACTGGGTGAAAATTACTGGATGAATCTGGAAGAAGAGTTGTTTGACAGATGTATGAATTATATGATTTTAGATGACTTGATTGAAACATTATTGAAAATAAGGATACGGGAAAATATACAATACATAGATTTTATAGTAAGTCATTTAGTAGATATAAATGTGGAATGGAAGGAGGATATTATTATGGATAAAGGAGAATTACATAATCGAATTGAACAGGCCAGGAAAGCAGGATATCACACGGCACAAAATTTAAAAAAGAAAAAAGCAGAGAACAAAATTACTTCTTATCGTCAAAAACTGACGAGTGCAGTTGTATTTCATGATTATGACAGAGTAAATGAAATTTTACTTCAGCTCGAAAGTTATGCAGGGATGGATTATTCTTTCGTGTATGATTTGTTTGAAGATGGAGAGAAAAATAAGGACATTACATTTGCTTTTATTTCAGCTTTGAATCCAGAGATTAAAGAAAATAAAGCAACAAATGAAGAAGGAGGAATTTGATAATGAAAAATGCACTTACCTTAACCGTGATCGCAAACATGACAAGCAATTATTCTGAAGGACTTGGAAATATTTCTTCCGTACAGAAAGTTTTCAAAAACAGAAAGATATATGCAGCAAGAAGTCGAGAAAGCTTAAAAAATGCAATTTGTGTACAGGCAGGACTTTATGATGATTTGAAAACATCATTAGACGGAGCGATGCAGAAATACGTTTCAGAGGATGTAAACGCAGCTACATGCAGAGCATTAGAAGGGGGCTATATGTCAACAAAAGGTATTACTTATGTCAGAAACAGTTCCTTTTATCTGACCGATGCGATTGGATGTGAACCTTTTGTGAATGAAACTCGTTTTCATAATAATCTGTATCTGGCATCTGCACATGCGAGAGCAAATGGACTGAATGTGCAGGCAAATCCAAAAGATACAGGGTTGATGCCATACCAGTATGAATATGATAAATCGATGAAAGAGTATAGCCTAACGATAGATCTGGAAATGATCGGAAAAGATTTAAACTTTGGTGCAGAAACGGAAAATGAAGAAAAAGCAGAACGAGTGGTTGCACTGTTGAATGCGGTTCAAAATCTTTCTCTGGTTGTAAAAGGAAATCTGGACAATGCAGAACCGCTTTTTATTATAGGAGGACTTTCAGAAAGAAAGACACATTATTTTGAGAATGTTGTAAAAGTGCGAAACGGAGCAGTATTAATCACAGAGGATTTGAAAGAAAAATTAGAAGAAGGATTTGAATGTGCATTGCTGCGGGGAGACAATTTTACAAATGAAGATCAGATTGTGAGAGAATTACATCCAATTACGATGAAAACATTTTTTGATAATCTGAAAAAGTCAGTAAAGGAATATTACGCAGTGCAGCAGTAAGAAAGGAGCGGCTATGAAAGCGGTCAGGCTTAAAATTTGCCAGACAAGTGCAAATTATCGAAGAGAAGAAACAATAGATAATAAAATGACATATCCGTTGCCGCCATTCTCCACCTGTATAGGAGCAATACATAAAGCATGTGGATATCAGGAATATCATCCCATGGAACTAAGCATTCAAGGAACGTATGGAGCATTAAAAAGAGAAGTTTATCAGGAACATTGTTTTTTAAATTCTTTACAAAATGATAGAGGAACTTTAGTGAAAATGAAAAATCCTGATTTACTATCAAAAGCATTTGTAAAAGTGGCTTCAGCGAAAAAAAATCAGGGAAATGATTTCAGGAAAGGGATTACCATTCAGGTTTATGATGAAGAACTCTTAGAAGAATACAGACAATTAAAAGACAAAAAAGATGAAATAGATTCTTTTAAGAAGCAGAGAATAAACCCTGTTTCTGCAAAAATAAAAGAATATAAAAAAGTGCTGTCAGAGAGAAAAAAACAGTTTTCCGGTAATAAAGAACGGCTTTGTCGCATTAAACAAAGAGAAAATGAAATTAAAAAAATTGAAAAGCTGATAAAAGAACGAATGAAAGAATATGAAGAAATAAATTATGATATGTTATATTCTAGATTTCGAACATTAACATGCGGTCCTAAGTATTATGAAGTATTGTCTGATATTGAGTTAGTCATTCATGTTAAAAGTGATGAGAAAGTTTTAGAAGACATTATCAAAAATCAGCATCGTTTTTCTTCCTTAGGAAGAAGCGAAGATTTTGTTCAGGTAAAAGAGGCTGAAATGGTAGAGCTTGAAGATATGGATGAAGACATTGATGATACAGAAATCTTACCAACGTATATACCGGCGGAATTAGTTAATTCTGGAGCAATAAAAATTACTGCTAAAGAGGGAACAGATGATACAGGTGGCGGCACACGATATTATCTTCCGAAAAACTATATCTTAGAAAATGAAATTAGAAAATTTGAGAGAAAAGCAGTGTTTTATACTTCGAATTATACGATAGAAGATATCGAAGCTGTGAAGGGAAAAATTTATTTGGATCGAGGAAAGAAAGAATACATTGTTTGTTTTGTATAAATAATAGGAGAAAAAAGTATGGGGCTGGAAGAAGAATTATCCTCTAAAATGGCAAAAAAGAATCAGACAATCAGAGAACATACAGACGAAGTTTTAAAAGAAGCAGATCTTTTGATTAAAAAAAGTGGAATACACGATGAAAGATTGATTACATTGATTAAACTGGCATGTGAATATCATGATTACGGGAAGATAAATAGTGAATTTCAAAAAAGAATCAAAACAGGAGCGAAATTCAGTGAATATAATGAGGTTCCGCATAATATTTTGTCGTATTTCTTTATAAATAAAGAAAATTTTGAAAATTTATATGATTATAAATTAGTAGCTTGCGCAGTGATGTATCATCATTATCACAGTGATATCACAAGTATTCTAAAAAATGAATCAAGTAAAATTGAAAAATTATTAAAACCATTTGAAAAAGATACGATTGGAAAGTTTAAATTAAGAGGGAATCCTTGTCAAACATTGATATCAGAGAAAAATAAAGAAGAAATTTTGATAAAAGGCTTTCTGCACCGGTGCGACTACAGCGCCAGCGCTGGAATTTTATGTGAATATGACAATGATTTTCTGCAGCTAGGTCTGGAAAAAGAGTTAGATCAATGGAAAAGAAAAGATGAAAATGCTTCTTGGAATGAATTGCAGAATTTCTGTAAGGAACATAGAGAAAAAAATCTAATTGTCACAGCGCCAACCGGTATGGGAAAAACAGAAGCAGGATTACTTTGGATAGGAGAGAAGAAAGGATTCTGGATACTTCCGCTTAGAACAGCGATCAATGCAATGTACAGCAGAGTATGCCGACAGCTTCATATTGATAATCGGACAGATTGCATAGCACTGCTTCATTCAGATATGCAGTCGTATTATTTTAAAAACCAGTTTGACAATGATACAGAAGAAGAAATCATGGAATACTGCGTGAAAAGCAAACAGATGGCATTGCCTCTCAATATATGTACGCCAGATCAGATTTTTGATTTTGTACAGCAATATCCGGGTTATGAGTATAAATTAGCGACGCTTTCTTACTCGAAAGTTGTGATTGATGAAATCCAAATGTATGACCCAGAAATATTAGCATATTTGCTTTGCGGAGTAAAAATGATTCACGAAATGGGAGGGAAAGTTGCAGTACTTACTGCAACACTTCCGCCATTTATCCGGCAGGAACTGAAAAGAATACTGGGGGATGAATATGCAGAAGCAGATTTCTCAGATCAGGGAATTTTGAGACATAATATAAAGGTAATCGAAGCCAAACTAAATGCAGAGGATATTATTCAATTCTGCCATCATTTATCTGAAAAAAATAAAGAAAGCAGAAAGATTTTAGTAGTTTGTAATTCAATTCAGATTGCACAGGAAATCTACAAGACACTTTCCGAATCAGATATAGCAGAAGAATATGAGCCGAAATTACTTCACAGTCATTTTATAAAGGAAGATCGGTCAAATAAAGAAAAAGAAATCGTGCAAGATGGACGTACCTTTACAGAAGACGGAAAACTGCACTGCAAATCTCAAATATGGGTCAGTACATCGATTGTGGAAGCTAGTTTGGATATAGATTTTGATTATGTATTTACAGAATTGATGGATCTATTATCAGTATTTCAGAGAATGGGACGTTGCAATCGAAAAGGAGCAAAGGCTATAAAAGAGTATAATAGCTTTATTTATACGGAAAAGCAAGGAAATGCGATGAAATATATAGATCAGCAGATCTTTGATTTGTCGAGAGAAGCAATAGAAAAATGGGATGGCATTATCTCAGAAAAAGAAAAAAATGAGATGATCCAGGAGGCGCTGTCTGTAGAAAAAATGGAGTCAGGAAAGAGAGAATACATCGAAGAATATAACAGATGTTATAAGAGAATAGAAGACTTATACACATATGAGAAAAATGAGGGGAATTTTAGAAACATTGAGTCTGTTCAGATTATTCCTCTTCCTGTATATGAACAAAACATGGAAAAGATTCAAGAATTGGAGAAAGAGCTAAAAAAGAAAGATCTTGTATTGAGTCAAAAGATTCAGCTAAGAGAGGAGATACAGAAGTATTCTTTATCTATCACAAAAGTTCAATATAATCTTAGCGAAAGTATAGGAAGCGTTGCAGTCAGTTCGAAATGGAAAATTCCTGTTATAAATGCACAGTATGATTCAAAGCTGGGATTTCAATTGATAAAAAAAGAAAAAGCTGAAGAAGGAAAAGGTGAATTTATATAAAAAGGGGATTTATGGAAGAGCAAGAAAAAGAATTAAATCGAATTACGGGTTTAATGGTATATTATTATTTTGTATGCAAAAGGAAACTGTGGTATTTTCGAAATGAAATTAACATGGAACAGAATAGCGAAGCCGTAGAAATAGGAAAAATATTGGATGAAACTTCCTATTCAAGAGACAATAAGCATATTAATATTGACCAGACAATAAATATTGATTTTATTCGTGAGACAAATGTACTTCATGAAGTAAAAAAAAGCAGAAAAATAGAAGAAGCATCCGTATGGCAAGTAAAATATTATATTTATTATCTGAAAAAGAAAGGGATGGAGGGAATAACTGCTAAGATAGATTATCCGTTGCTGAAAAAGAATCTTTTTGTAGAATTATCGAATGAAGATGAAAAGACAATGGAGAAAGTTTTAGACGAAATTAAAAAACTGATAAAAACAGAATATCCTCCTGTATTGGAAAAGAAAACAATATGCAAAAATTGTGCTTATTTTGATCTGTGCTATATATAAATAAAGGAGAAAGGGATGGACAAAAGCTATTATATTTATACAGGGGGAAAGTTATCAAGAAAAGATAATACTTTGTGTTTTGAGACAGCAGAAGGAGAAAAAAGAGATCTTCCTGTGGAACAGATTCGAGATATTTATGTAATGTCAGAGATGTCTTTAAATACCTCACTGTTGAATTTTATGGGACAAAAAGGAATTGCACTGCATTTCTTTAATCATTATCAGTTTTATACTGGAAGTTATTATCCAAGAGAACAGTTGTTAGCAGGCAAACTGATTGTGCATCAGGTTGAGGCATATTCAAATGCAGAAAAAAGACTGGAAATAGCAAAGAAATTTATTCAGGCGGCATCTTTTAACATTTATCGTAATCTGAGGTATTACAATGGACGAGGAAAAGATGTAAAAGAAAGTATGCAGAAGATTGAAGAATATAGAAAACAAATCGAGAAAGCTGCGAGTATTGAAATGCTGATGGGAATTGAAGGAAATATTCGCAAAACGTATTATAGTTCATGGAAAAATATAATTGATCAGGAAATAGAGTTTGATAAGAGAGTAATGAATCCGCCTGATAATCGCATGAATAGTCTGATCTCATTTGTAAATATGTTAATTTATACAAAGGTTTTGACTGAAATTTATCATACTCAGCTAAATCCGACGATCAGTTATCTGCATGAGCCGGGTACAAGAAGATTTTCATTATCATTAGATATTGCAGAAATTTTTAAGCCATTAATAGGTGACAGGTTGATTTTTTCATTATTAAATAGAAATCAGATTTCCAAAAAGAGCTTTCGCAGTGACTTAAATGGATTACAATTGAAAAAAGAAGCTTCTCAACTTATTGTAGCTGAGCTGGATGAGAGATTACAGAAAACAGTCAAACATAAAGAACTGGGACGTTCAGTATCGTATCGTTATCTAATACGATTAGAATGCTATAAACTGATTAAACATTTAATTGGTGAAAAAGAATATAAAGGATTTGAAATGTGGTGGTAATATGTATTCCGTTTTAGTCTATGATATTGTTTTGGATGAAAAAGGGAAAAAAATCCTTCCTAAAGTATATAAAACATGTAAAAAATATATGACACATATACAAAATTCTGTATTTGAAGGAGAGTTGTCACAGGCAGATAAACTAAAACTTCAAGCAGAACTAAATAAAATCATCAGAAAAAATGAAGATTCTGTCATAATTTTTACATCTAGAAATGAAAAATGGCTGAATAAAGAATTTTGGGGAAAAGAAGATAATAAAATGTCTAATTTTCTATGATTCTATATTAACTGTAGGATTATACTTATATGTTTTGCATGTAGCAAGTCAAAGAATATTACCTTTAGGTGATGGTAGTTCACGGATAATAGATAATATCAATAGTATATTGAAATGGAAAGTTAAGTTATAGCTTGTCGACCGCTAATAATACAAAAATTTCTAAGGGTAGACAATGCTGAAAAAATGAGGTAGTATAAGAAGAAGGAAAAAAACATTAATATTTTTTACGAACAAAAAAGGAAAAATAGGGGAGGTAGACAAAACAGTCATATATTACTAAGCAAAAACAAAGAGAAAAAATGATCGGGGTAGAAATATAAACATATTGGAATTTTAAGGTTTTATTACGATAATTCCATTCTTTGATCGAAACTTGTAGAAATATAAACATATTGGAATTTTAAGTGGTGGAATCATTGCATAGCAAGTATATAAATTTTTGTAGAAATATAAACATATTGGAATTTTAAGAATTTCATAACCTTATCAGGAAAATTGTTAGACATGTAGAAATATAAACATATTGGAATTTTAAGTATTTGCCTTTTTCAAAATGCACTAAAACAACTTCTGTAGAAATATAAACATATTGGAATTTTAAGTTTATAAGTTTTTACAAAGGAAGAGCAGGAAGTGACGGTAGAAATATAAACATATTGGAATTTTAAGAAAGCGGTACTGGGAGTATCTGTAAACAAATCTGGGGTAGAAATATAAACATATTGGAATTTTAAGAACAATGGGGAAGTTTTTTAATACTTGACATTTTTTTGTAGAAATATAAACATATTGGAATTTTAAGTTTCTTTGAACACTACTGAAATTTCTGCTGTTGCTGTAGAAATATAAACATATTGGAATTTTAAGATTTCTGTTTCTGACCATTTCTTTAAGATATTTTCCGGTAGAAATATAAACATATTGGAATTTTAAGGCTGTTCCATTTCTTCGTTATAAACGATGTATTCTGTAGAAATATAAACATATTGGAATTTTAAGCAATATTTATAAAAGATAAAGCTGAGTATTACAAAGTGGTAGAAATATAAACATATTGGAATTTTAAGCTATATTCACTTGAACATACAGAACATAATTATTGGAGTAGAAATATAAACATATTGGAATTTTAAGACTTATTTGTGGAAAGACATCTACGCCGCAAACGGGTAGAAATATAAACATATTGGAATTTTAAGGTGCGAGCAGAATATATCATCGTTAAGAAAAAATTTTGTAGAAATATAAACATATTGGAATTTTAAGACAAAGATATTTTCAGGTCTACTGAAAAAGTATATTGTAGAAATATAAACATATTGGAATTTTAAGTATCGAGACATTTTTAGAACTTCTGAGCGTGAATTTGTAGAAATATAAACATATTGGAATTTTAAGTTTTTTCAAGCTGGTTTCGGTCTGCCAAATTGCACAGGTAGAAATATAAACATATTGGAATTTTAAGTCAATCTATCAAGTTTTCTACTTATACAAGCTAATTGTAGAAATATAAACATATTGGAATTTTAAGTTACTAAGTTTTTGAATGGCTTGTAAATACGCTTTCGTAGAAATATAAACATATTGGAATTTTAAGGACGCCCCATTGAAAAGCTAAAAAACCTTTATCGTGTAGAAATATAAACATATTGGAATTTTAAGATGACGATCGTTTTTGTATTGGAGAATTCGAGTGTGAGTAGAAATATAAACATATTGGAATTTTAAGATTTTCGCATGTTGTTGCGTGGCTTATTACGCATACGTAGAAATATAAACATATTGGAATTTTAAGAGTTTAAAGACATTATCAGGAAAATTGTCAGTCATTGTAGAAATATAAACATATTGGAATTTTAAGATTTTTGGTATAGACGAATCACGACAGAAAGTCCACGTAGAAATATAAACATATTGGAATTTTAAGGACGATAATTTGTTAAAAGTTGCAACAGAACAGATGGTAGAAATATAAACATATTGGAATTTTAAGATTACTAATCCGGCTTGATTGGAATATTGCCAAGCGTAGAAATATAAACATATTGGAATTTTAAGTTGTACGGAGAAATTAATTGAATTGTACTAAATTCACGGTAGAAATATAAACATATTGGAATTTTAAGTCTGACAGACTGACTGTATTTCTCCTGGGCTTTTGGTAGAAATATAAACATATTGGAATTTTAAGTATAAAGATATTTTTAGAACTTCTGAGCGTGAATTTTGGTAGAAATATAAACATATTGGAATTTTAAGTACACAACGGTACTAATTTGACTTGGATCTTCTAAGTAGAAATATAAACATATTGGAATTTTAAGTAAGTCGTGGATTTTAAAGAAGAGTTTGTGTCTTGCGTAGAAATATAAACATATTGGAATTTTAAGGAAGATATTAAAGACCTGATTGCTTGTGGGGTATTCGTAGAAATATAAACATATTGGAATTTTAAGTTAAAAGAATGGCAATTGTATCAATATCCTTTGCGTAGAAATATAAACATATTGGAATTTTAAGACAGCTGTCGCAGCGAGCTGTACAAAAGTTCCTTTTTGTAGAAATATAAACATATTGGAATTTTAAGTTATACAGTAAATTTTGACTATTTAAAGCCATGACAGTAGAAATATAAACATATTGGAATTTTAAGTATACAATAAATTTAAATATTAAACGTCAAGACGGTAGAAATATAAACATATTGGAATTTTAAGTTCAAATTTTGTTTAGAAAGTATCCTTCTTCCGCGTAGAAATATAAACATATTGGAATTTTAAGCAAGCTTCAATAACTTCAGATTCCTATCTTGCATGGTGTAGAAATATAAACATATTGGAATTTTAAGTAGTATAAACCACCATTCAATTCATCTAATTTCCCGGTAGAAATATAAACATATTGGAATTTTAAGACGCTTACATGACAATTACAGTCTCTGCTTATCATCGTAGAAATATAAACATATTGGAATTTTAAGCCGGGAAGCCATTTGCATACAGCTTAATGAGATACACGTAGAAATATAAACATATTGGAATTTTAAGCAGAACATACAGAACATAATTATTGGATGTTAGCTGTAGAAATATAAACATATTGGAATTTTAAGTTTATCATTACAGCAAGTGATGATTCTCAAAAATTGTAGAAATATAAACATATTGGAATTTTAAGGTTACAATTAGTCGAAAAATGTTATCAAAAGCTTTGTAGAAATATAAACATATTGGAATTTTAAGGCGGTATTGATGCGGTTGATCTCGTCTCTTACTTGTAGAAATATAAATATATTGGAATTTTAAGGACTGTCAACTCTTCTGCCTTTTCCTCATCTTCTGTTGTAGAAATATAAACATATTGGAATTTTAACCACCTATAATGCTTGACAAAATCTAAGAAAGATATCCTACTAAAATCAGTCGAATAAGGTGAAGGGAAGAAAGAACAACGGAGTTAGACGGTAATGTTCATTCGGTATTCTTATTGCAATACCATCTTGGGATTGGGATGAAAGATCGCCGACAGGTTTTTGATGATGATATTTCTAAAGGAACAAAGGAACTATTTGAGCACATATCGCCCAAATACAATATTACTTTGCAGGAATGGAATCATGATAAAGACCATATTCACATACTTTTCAGGGTATATCCTAGTACGGAAATCAGTAAATTCATAAACGCATATAAAAGTGCGAGCAGCAGACTTCTCAAGAAAGAATTTCCCAAAATATGGAAAAAACGATGAAAAAAATATTTCTGGCGTCAGAGCTTTTGGCTGCGTACGTTTTATGTACAATCTCTAAAGTACGTTTTCCGAAATTCAAATCCAAGAAATTCAATTGGAAATATATCTGTTAAAAACGGGTACATAAAGCTTCAAAAAATCGGATTCGTGAAATGGAAACAATATCGAACTGTTCCGTTTGATTACAGGCTGAAAAGCGGTTGAAGTGTGAACAGCGTAACCTCTCGCTCGTGCAGAAAGGCTCTAAAAACAGGGATAAACAGAGAATAAAAGTTGTCGGATCGCACGAAAAGGCTGCAAATCAAAGGAAAGATTTTCTTCATAAACAGCCAAGACAGATAGCCAATGTCTATGATTGTGTGTATCGAGAATATGGATATGAAAGCAATGTCCCAATCACTGAATTTTGGGAACTCCGTGTCTGATAATGGTTGGGGAATATTCACGGTATTTTTATGTTTAAATATTCTTTTGAATTCAAGAGGAAAGTTGTTTTAGTATACTTAAATGGAAAAAGTGGATACAGATATCTTTCTAAAACATATGGAGTTCCTGCTAAAAGAAATATTGAGCAATGGGTTCATAATTATCAAACTTTTGGAGATGAAAGTTTACTGCGTTCTCAAAAAAATAATATATATTCTTTCGAAAAAAGCTTTCTGTTGTAGAATTGTATTTATCAAGTGAAATCTCATATCAAGATTTAGCTCTACAAGAAGGCATTACCAACCCATCTTTGATTGTTAACTGGGTTCATCGTTTTCGCACAGCTGGTTCTGATGCGTTGAGACAACATAAGAAAGGTCGAAAGAAAACATTGAATAAATTAGATAACACTACGCAAAGTAAACCATTAGAAAGAACTTCCGTTGATACAAGCGCTGAGCACGTAAGAGAACTGGAAGATGAACTTCTAAAATTAAGGATAGAGAATGCATTTTTAAAAGAATGGAGGGGGCACCTCATTCCGATGCCTCATAAAAAATATTTACCCCAACTCTTGACAAAGAGTTACAACAAAAAAACCTCAGTGATTTCACTGAGGTTTTTAACAGCTCGTAGGGGAATCGAACCCCTGTTTCCGCCGTGAGAGGGCGGCGTCTTAACCGCTTGACCAACGAGCCTTGTTCCTTACAAATGACATTATATACATATTGATAAAAAAATGCAAGAGGAAATTTTAAAAAAAATGTTTTTTTTTAGATACAATTTGCGAAAAATGTAAAAATATATATTGTATACTAGATATAGGGTAAAAATACACAATTTGCGCTATATCTAGCAGGTAATGTCCTGTAAAAAGAAAAATGATTGCAGTATCAACCATAATTTTTTTGAATATGATGTAAAAAAGAAAACAATAAGGGGAAAAGTATGGCTAAAATAGTGATTGACCCAGGGCAGGGAGAGTAGAAAATGCGGGGATGAAATAAAATTTATTTTGGACTTTGTCAAAAACAAATATATTTTTCAAGCAATATAGAATCTGAAATATAGAATACATAAAACAATCGAAATAATATTAAAAAAGTATAATCTGCATCTGTTTTTTTATAATGGTATTGTAAATAATTAAAACAATACTCTTTTTACAAATAAGAGTGCGGAAAACCCACTCCTTTAGGTGTGGGATGGATAGTACGATTAATTTTATAGTTTGTTATGTATGTTTTTGATATTTTTATAAGGGGCGCATATATAGGAAAAAATAAGAATACGCTGTACACAAGAGAGTTTTATAAATGAGGGAGATTGATGAGCTTTAAAACGGCTGCATATATTCGTCTGTCGAGAGAAGATGGAGACAAAGCAGAGAGTGACAGCGTAAAAAATCAAAGAGAACTTCTTTATGAATTTATCCACAGACAGAAAGACCTGAGATTGATTGATACCTATATAGACGACGGATGGAGCGGAACGGATTTTAAACGTCCATCTTTTTGCAGGATGATCCGTGATATTGAGGAGGGAAAGATTGATTGTGTGATTGTCAAGGATCTGTCAAGATTTGGAAGAGATTATCTTGAGACAGGAACGTATCTGGAGCGTTACTTTCCGAAATGGAAGGTACGCTTTATTTCGATAGTGGATGGGATTGACAGTGAAAAAAAACAGTATGATTTGATGATGCCGATAAAAAATCTTTTAAATGAGCAGTATGCGCGTGATATTTCCAGAAAAGTTCATGCGGCAGTGAGGACAAAACAGGAATCTGGGAAGTTTATCGGCGCTTTTGCATCTTATGGTTATAAAAAATCTCCAGAAGATAAAAATAAACTGATCGTTGATCCATATGCGGCAGAAGTAGTGCGCAGAATCTTTAAAATGTATGGAGAGGGATATGGGAAAAATAGTATTGCGAGATGGCTCAATGAGCGTCAGATTTTATCTCCCTCTGAATATAAAAGAGAAAATGGGGAGAGATACAGAAATGGAAACAGCACGAAAACAGGCAGTTATTGGACGTATTCTACGATTCATAAAATTTTACAAAATGAAATCTATATCGGGAATATGGTGCAGGGAAAGAAATATCAGGAGATGCGCGGAAGACAGAAAATAAGGAAAAAAGAAGAATGGGTTGTTGTGGAGGGAACACAGGAACCAATTATTGATATGGAGACTTGGGAAAGAACACAGAGAATGTTAAATACAAAAACGCACAGAATAGGAACAAGAGGAGAAAAAAATTTGTTTGCAGGGATGATAAAATGCAAGAAGTGCGGGCATATGCTGGTAAAAAAAGGAGAAGGGGAAAAGATGCGTTATTGTTGCGGAACCTATATTCGCATGGGGAGAGCATATTGTACGCCCCATACCGTGTGGTATGCTGATTTGAAGAACATTATTTCTCATGATCTTGAAAAAATTTTTCCAGATGTTTTAGATGAATGGAATAGACAGAAGGAACACATCTTAAAAGAGAAGGAAAAGAAAAAAGAGCAGGAAAAGAAAAAACTGGAAATAGAATGTAAAAGAGTCCGACAATTTGAAAGAGTTATATACGAAGATTTTAAGGAAGGAATTTTATCGAGAGAAGAATGGATTTCTTACCGAGAAGCGTATCAGAAGAAAGAAAAAATATTAGAAGAACAGATCTTATATATGGCGCAGGAACAAAAAGAAAAAGATTGCAAAACAGAATGTTTATCAAAAATGAAAGAATTTAAAGCAGAAGAATGGATGAAAAGAACGATTCTATTGGAGATGATAGAGGAGATCATAGTCGAAGAAAATGAGATTGAAATAGTATACCGTTTTTAAATAAAAAGAATGATTGCTTTTTATTTAGCCTCTAATTTTAATTTAGAAGAAATTAATGAAATAAGGATAAAATAAAAGCGCAAAATAGCTCCAGCCCACGGAGGAAAAGATCCAGGAGCAGTATATGAAGGAAGACAGGAAAAGGAAGATGCATTGAGTCTTGCACTGGCAGTGGGAGATCTGCTGCAGGATGCTGGGGAAGATGTAGTATATACCAGAATAGATGACGTGTATGATTCGCCGCTTCAGAAAGCACAGATGGCAAATGAAGCAGATGCGGACTGGTTTATTTCATTTCATAGAAATTCAAGTGAAAATCCAAATCAATATGAAGGTGTAGAAACTCTTGTTTTTAATAAAGCTGGAGACAAAGCAGTTCTTGCAGAAAAAATTAATGAAAATCTTGCAGAATTAGGGTTTCGCAATATTGGCGTCAAAGAACGTCCAAATCTTACAGTACTGCGCCGAACAAAGATGCCTGCTGTTTTGATTGAGGCTGGTTTTATCAATTCGGATAAAGACAATGAACGGTTTGACAATCAGTTTGATGAGATGGCAAGGACAATAGCAGACGCAATTTTAGAGGTGGCTGGACAACAAAATGGAAGGTATCACGTTCAGGTTGGGGCATATCGGAATAAAAAATATGCAGAAGCCATGGCGCAGAAGCTGATGGAGGATGGATTCCCAGCAGCGATTATTCCAGAAGGGGGATATCAAAAAGTAGTGAGCGGATCTTTTGAAAATCTGAATAATGCAGTCCGTATGGAGCAGAGGTTGAGAAAAGCTGGATATCCGACATTTATTATAAAAAAACTTTAAGAAAAATACCCTTTTAAAATAAAAGATAAGATGATATGATAATAAAGATTCGGGGGAAACAGCCTCAGAGCAGGAAGATAACCTGGAAAATCAGATTAGAATAAAAAAGAATCAGGGCAGAAGCAAAAAAATGGAAAAAGAGGGAAGCATAAGGAACTAAAAAGAGATGCTGGAAAAGTGCCTGATAAAGAATAAGAGGGATAAAATGGGCGAGACCACAAAAGGAAAAAAAACAGATGAAATATTTCTGAATGATCCTGAGACGGAAAAAGATCAAGAGACATTTTTAGACGATACGGATACCACAGAAGATAAAGTGACATTATCAGAGAAAAACAAAGAAGAAGACAAAGTGAATCTGGAAGAACCTCCCACATATGACAATATTGAGAATGAAGAATGGAAAGAAAATACAGAAGAAATAAAGAAAGACGTGATTTGTGCGAATTGCGGAGAAGTTTTAAGAGAGACGGATCGCTTCTGTCCATTCTGCGGAATGAAATGTGATATGATGTCGGAAGATCTGACAGCAGCTGCAAAAGAAAAAGAACAGCCGCAGGATACAGAAAAAAATCCGGAGGAGGAACATTCAGAAGAGGAACAGAGGGATGGACAGGAAAAAACAGAGCCGCAGATAGAGTCCGAGATACCTCATATTTGTGTGGAGGAGATTCAGGAGAGTGTCCGAAAAGAAGAATATCTGGAAAATGCACAGTCGGATATAGAAGAAAAAGTGCTGGAACAGGAAACACAGACACAGGAGTATACTGCAGATACAGGTCATACGGAGGAGGAACAGGAGCCTCATTATACGGAAGACGAACGGCGCCAGCAAGTGCTGCGCATGGCAAAGCAGGATGTGAATTACAGGGAACAGCTGGAAAATTTTGATAAAAAAGAAGAAGGTAAACCAAAAAAGAAGAAAAAAGTATGGAAAATTGTACTGGGAACGGTTGCCTCTCTGGCGGTGCTGGCAGCAGCCGGCGTCTATGCGGCGGGTGTATATCATTTTCAAGATCGTTTCTTTTTAAATACAAGGATCAATGGAATTGATGTGTCAGAAGATACAGTAGAGGAATTCAACAATTATATAGGCAATGAAATTGCGACATATCAGATTGCCGTTAAAGAAAGAGGCGATGTGACGGAACATCTGACATCCGCTGATTTGGGATATGGCTATACGCCAAAAGGTGAAGCAGAACAAGCAAAAGATCTTCAAAATCCATTTCTATGGCCAGAATGTCTGAACACAACGTATCTATACACATTTGATACGCTGACTTCATACAGTCAGGAATCTCTGGAACAGAGTGTAAAGAATATGGCTTGCTTTAAAGAGGAAAACGTAGTGCAGCCGAAAGATGCGTATATTAGAAATAATGGAGAGACATATGAGATTATGCCGGAAGTGGAAGGAAATCTGTTAAATGAGGAAGCTGTAATTGCAGCTGTAAAAAATGCAGTTGAGACAGGAGCAACAGAGATTTCTCTGGAAGAGTCAGGATGCTATGTAGAACCGGTTCGCAGGCAGGATGATGCAGCGATGAATAATGCAGTACAGCAGCTGAACCAATATTTAAGCACAGAGATTGAATATATCTTTGGATCAAACAGAGAAGTTTTAGATGGTTCCATCATAAAAGACTGGATTTCTTTTGATGAGACGACATTTGAAGTATATTTCGATGATGAAAAACTTGCAGCATATGTAGCAGAGCTTGCTGAAAAATATGACACATACAATAAAGACAGACATTTTACAACGAATGACGGCAGTGTTGTGACAGTAAGCGGAGGAAGCGGATATGGCTGGAAGATAGATCAGGCCGCTGAAGTGGCAGAGGTGAAACAGTGGATCGCAGAAGGAACACAAAATATCCGATATGCGGTGTTTGAGCAGGAGGCAGTGAGCTGGGAAAACTGTGACCTTGGTGACAGCTATATAGAGATTGACTTGACAAGACAACATGTATGGCTGTATATTGATGGAAAAGAACTGGTGTCCACAGATTGCGTCAGCGGAGATATGACGATTGAAGGTAGAATGACACCAGCTGGAACGTACACATTGTACTATTTGGAATCTCCTTCTATCTTAAAAGGAGAAGGATATGAAGACGGAGTGGAAGTGCAGTATTGGATGCCGTTTAATGGCGGCGTGGGACTTCATGACGCTTCATGGAGAACAGATTTTGGAGGACAGATTTATATCAGCAACGGTTCTCATGGATGTGTGAATCTGCCGTCGGATAAAGCAAAAATGATTTATGACAATATTTATCCTGGAATACCGATTATTTGTTACTATAGATAGTAAATGAAAGGATGCTGTGAGAACGTACTGTTTTTGGAAAAACATTATTTTTTCAGAAACAGACGTTCTTTGCAGCATTTTTTTAAAAATAATATTCAGAAAAAATGAGGAAAATTGGAAAAAATTATGATAGAAGAAATTGTAAAACCATTATTAAAGTGGTATGATGAAAATGCAAGGATTTTGCCGTGGAGAGAAGAACCGACACCATATCGTGTCTGGGTATCTGAAATTATGCTTCAGCAGACAAGAGTAGATGCTGTGAAACCTTTTTTTGAACGGTTTTTGGCAAATCTGCCTGATATTTTAGATTTGGCAGATTGTGAAGAAGAGCGGCTTTTAAAGCTTTGGGAAGGGCTTGGATACTATAACCGTGTCAGAAATATGCAGAAGGCAGCTGTTTTGGTGAAAGAACAGTATGGGGGAAAGCTTCCGCCAGATTATCAAAAATTGTTGGAACTTCCAGGAATTGGGAGTTATACAGCAGGTGCAGTTGCCTCGATTGCATATGGAATAGCTGTTCCAGCTGTGGATGGAAATGTTCTGAGAGTGTTGTCGAGAGTGACGGCATGCCATGAAGATATCACAAAACAATCTGTAAAAAAGAAGGCAGAAGAGCAGATACAGGCGATTATCCCAAAAGATCGTCCAGGGGCCTTTAATCAGGCATTGATGGAGCTGGGGGCTACCGTCTGCATACCAAATGGAATGGCAAAATGTGATCGTTGTCCGCTTGCTAATCTTTGCGAAGCACACAGACAGGGAAATGAAATGGATTTTCCTGTCAAGAAAAAAAAGAAAGAAAGACGTATTGAGGAAAAAACAGTTTTAATTATAAGAGACGGGGAAAGGGCAGCGATCCGGAAAAGACCAATGAAGGGGCTTTTGTCAGGATTATATGAACTGCCGAATTGGGAAGGTCATCTCGAAGAAAAACAAGTTTTAAAAGAAGTAAAGGAAATGCAGTTTTCTCCCATTCGGATTCAGAAGTTGGAGTCCTCAAAGCACATTTTCAGCCATGTGGAATGGCATATGATTGGATATGTGGTATGGGTAGAGGAATCAGAAAGCGAACATGATGGAATAATATTTATAGAACCTGAAAAGACAGAAAAAGAATATCCGATTCCAGCAGCATTTTCATCCTATGTAAAATATCTGGATATCCGACTTGGGCAGGAAAAATACGAAAAAAAGCAGAAAGGGTAATGAAATGAAGATACTTTCAATCGCAATACCATGTTACAACTCAGAAGCGTATATGGAAAAATGTATTGATTCTCTTTTAGTGGGAGGAAGAGACGTAGAAATTTTAATTGTAGATGACGGATCAAAAGATAGAACTGCAGAGATTGCAGATGAATATGAAAGAAAATACCCTGATATTGTAAAAGCAATTCACCAGGAAAATGGAGGCCACGGGGAAGCAGTCAATACAGGACTGAAAAATGCGACAGGACTGTACTACAAAGTAGTGGACAGTGACGATTGGGTAGATGCAGAGGCATACCGGAAAATATTGGATACATTAAAAGAATTGATAGGTGGTCCTGATACGGTAGATATGATGATCAGTAATTTTATCTATGACAAAGTAGGGGCAAAGAGAAAAAAAGTAATGCAGTACCGTTCTGCTTTTCCTGTCGGAGAAGTTTTTAAATGGGATGAGGTAAAAAAACTCCATAAAGGTCATTATATCTTAATGCATTCTGTAATTTACAGAACAAAGCTGCTTAGAGAATGTGGGCTGGAATTGCCAAAACATACATTTTATGTAGACAATCTTTTTGTATATCAGCCTCTTCCGAGCGTGAAAAAGATGATCTATCTCGATGTAAATTTTTATCATTATTTTATCGGAAGAGAAGACCAGTCTGTCAATGAAGAGGTGATGATCCGCAGAATTGATCAGCAGATTCGAGTAAATAAAATTATGATTGACTGCTTTTTGTCACAGAAGATTGCAAATAAAAGACTGCGCAAGTATATGATCAGTTATCTAGATATTATAACAACCATATCTTCTATTATGCTGATCCGTTCAGGAACAGAAGAAAATCTTGAGAAAAAACAGGAATTATGGCAGTACTTAAAAAAGAGCGATAAGCGTCTGTACTATAAACTGCGTATGGGATTGCTTGGAAGCACGATGAACCTTCCAGGAAAGACGGGTCGGAAAGTTTCTGTCACAGCATATAAGATTACACAGAAATTTTACGGATTTAATTAAACTGAGATATGAGATAGGGGATGCCTCAAAAGAAGAATACAAAAAAGCTTCTATGAGGCATTCTTTTTTGATATAAGATGGAAAGGCAACAGGAGAGAGCTTTTTCATGATGTCAATACAGTTCAAAATGAATCCATTATTTCGATATGATACAGAGTTTTTGATTCATTACTGATACAGAAATATCACGGCATATACCGAAAACTTCACCGTCCATATGAACGGGAAGAAAATCTTTTGTCTTTATTCTTGCCGTCCGACAGCGAAAAATATGGACGTGGCGGGATTTTGTGTGCTTCTTTCGGAAAACAGAGAGCAGTACCACAGCAGCAGCAATGCGGGGAAGCCCTTCGATGATACAGATATCAAAAGCGCCATCATAACAGGAAGCATCCGGACAGAAATGGATACCGCCTCCTTCACATGGATGATTCATGATGGCTGCCATATATGCTTTTTTAAAAAAGAAGGTTTCTTTTTTGTCCAATGTTAATTTCATTGGAGAACGTTTGACAGCAAAAAGCTGATGGACAGCGATTACAGTGTAAGTCAGTCTGCCGAGGTGAAAACGGTTTAAAATGGATTTCACAGGAGAATGAAAAGCCTCATGACAGATTCCTGCATCAAATCCGATGCCGGAACTGACAGCAAACCGCTTTTGATGGGAAGCATCTTTGATGATGCCGATATCCATAAAAGTAAACTTGGGAGAATCCAATATACAGGACAGAGCTTCTAAAGGATCAGAGGGAATGCCCAGACCGCGTGCCAAGTCATTGCTGGAGCCGGTTGGAATATATCCGAAACAGATTTTATTTTTCAGGCAGAGTCCATTTAATACTTCATTTGCTGTTCCATCTCCTCCCACAGCAATAATTGTGCAGGGAGAATCAGAAGAAAAAGAAGCGGCAATGCAGGCGGCATCTCCAGGTTTTTGAGTAAAGGCATATTGATATGAGAGATTTCGGCGGGATAATTCTATTTTAATCTGTGTCCAGATTGAACGTCCTTTGCCGCTGCACGAAGCAGGATTGACAATAAAATAATACATAAAAAAAGACCTCCAAAAATACGGTTCGAATAGTTCTATTCTATCAGTTTTTTTCGACAGATACAATCAATAGTTGACTGTAAACGTTGTATTTTGAAAAATTTTATGATATGATGAACGAGAATCTTATTTTTTGAGATAGGAAATAAAAAAGAAAAAATAAGAAAAGGAAAGAGTCAGGAGGTTCTAAGATGGAAGATACAAAAATGGAAAAAGAAGTAGTTTCCAAAAATTTTATTGAACAGATTATTGATAAAGATATACAGGAAGGAAAATGTGAAACTGTTTGTACACGATTTCCTCCGGAACCAAACGGATATCTCCATGTCGGACATGCAAAGTCAATTTTATTGAATTATGGGCTGGCACAGAAGTATCATGGAAAGTTTAATATGCGTTTCGATGACACAAACCCGACAAAAGAAAAAGAAGAATTTGTAGAATCAATCAAAGCAGATATCAAATGGCTGGGCGCTGACTGGGAAGACCGTCTGTTTTTTGCATCCGATTACTTTGATCAGATGTATGAGGCAGCAGTAAAACTGATCAAAAAAGGAAAAGCATATGTCTGTGACTTATCTCCGGAAGAAATCCGTGAATACAGAGGAACATTAACAGAGCCAGGAAAGGAAAGCCCATACCGAGGCAGAAGCGTAGAAGAAAATCTGGAACTGTTCCAGAATATGAAAGATGGAAAATACAAGGATGGAGAGAAAGTATTGAGAGCTAAAATTGATATGGCTTCTCCAAATATCAACATGAGAGATCCGATTATCTATCGCGTAGCTCATATGACTCACCACAGAACAGGAGATAAATGGTGCATTTATCCAATGTATGACTTTGCCCATCCGATTGAAGATGCGATTGAGGGAATTACACATTCCATCTGTACGCTGGAATTTGAAGATCACAGACCGTTATATGACTGGGTTGTAAGAGAATTAGAATATCCGCATCCTCCTAAACAGATTGAATTTGCGAAGCTGTATCTGACAAATGTTGTCACAGGCAAACGTTATATCAAACGTCTGGTAGAAGAAGGAATTGTGGACGGATGGGATGATCCTAGACTTGTCTCTATTGCAGCACTGAAAAGAAGAGGATTTACACCGGAATCCATCAAAAACTTTGTGGAACTTTGCGGTGTCAGCAAGAGCAACAGCTCTGTTGACTATGCAATGCTGGAGTACTGCATCAGAGAGGATCTGAAATTGAAAAAACCTCGTATGATGGCAGTATTGGACCCGATTAAACTGGTTATTGACAACTATCCGGAGGGACAGGTGGAATACCTGGAGGTAGAAAATAATCTGGAAAATGAGGAGCTGGGTAAGAGAACGGTTCCATTCTGTCGTGAACTGTACATTGACAGAGAAGATTTTATGGAGAATCCTCCAAAGAAATATTTCCGTCTGTTTCCAGGAAATGAAGTGCGTCTGATGCACGCATATTTTGTGAAATGCGAAAGCTTTGTGAAAGATGAAAACGGAAATGTAACAGAAATTCATTGTACCTATGATCCGGAGACAAAATGCGGAACAGGATTTACAAGAAGAAAAGTAAAAGGAACGATTCACTGGGTTGCAGCGCCGACAGCAGTGGAAGCGGAAGTACGTCTGTACGAAAATATTATTGATGAGGAAAAGGGCGTTTATAATGAGGACGGATCTTTGAACCTGAATCCAAACTCTTTGACAGTCAGAAAGTGCTATGTAGAACCAGCTTTAAAAGAAGCAGAAGCATATGACAGCTTCCAGTTTGTGAGACAGGGATATTTCTGCGTAGATGCGAAAGATTCCAGACCGGATGCACTTGTGTTCAACAGAATTGTATCGCTGAAAAGCTCTTTTAAACTGCCGAAGCAGGACTAGAAATTAAAAAATAGAGTTATCTTTGAAAAAAATAAAGAGACCATGAAGAAAAGTCTATAAATAAGATCCTTTATGAGAGACTATGGGAGAAAACTCTGTGAATAAAATTTTGCTGAGATAATGAAGCATAAAAAGTTTGAAAAAGAGTATCTGTACAGTAAATGTTACTGTGGAGATACTCTTTTTCAAATTTTCTTAAATTTTATTATTCTTCTGATTTTGAATTAAGATTTTCATCTGGATCCGGATCGTCGAGCATATCTTCCTCATCGTCCTCTTCACCAGAGTCAGATAAAACAGCATCTTCATCATTAAAGGATTCACCGTCTGATCCTTCCTCTGCCTGCACTGCGGAAGATGATTCAGAGATCTCATCGGATTTTTCTTCAGATGATTCCGTTTCTTCCGGATGATCTTTTGGAATTGTAACATAGCCGCGATTTACAGAAGAAAAATCATTTTCTAATTCTTCTTTCTCATCTTCCGCTTCCTGCTCTTTTAACTCTTCGTCCTCATCAAAATCATCTTCATCAAATTCATCCTGAAAATCGTCAAAATCATCGTCGAGAGAGTTTGAGTCCTTTTTCCACTTTTTGTAACAAGCAATTCCACCTAAGACAGCAGTGCCTAAAAGGACAGCTCCTGCCAGAACTTTGCCAAATTTTTTAGCCATAATGAAAGCTCCTTTCCACAAGTATTATAGACATTTTAATACTTTTTTACAGAAAAAGAAAGGACTTTTTCACCTTTTTTGTGAATTGTTCGGTAAGAATATAATTCAACAGAAGAAAACAGATACTAAAACAGAGAAAAAACAGAAAAAGAAGTGGACAAATAGGAGTGATATGGTATGATTTTTATCAGCGGAGAATGTCGGCTATAAAGAAAAAATAGAAGACAGAAGGAGATTAAAAAATGGAAGAGGGACAGAAAGAAATATTTTCCTGTACTCAGGAAAAAAAGATAGAGTCAGCCCAGGAGATGATTTCAGAGTTTATTTTTGTGGAACATCAGTTGAAAAAAGCAGATGCAATTCTGATACCGGGAAGCAATGAGAGGATACTGGCTGTCCATGCGGCGGGGCTTTACAAAAATGGATATGCGCCGATTGTGATTCCCTCAGGAAAATACAGCATTTTAAAAGGAAAATTTTGGGGTCCGGCACAGGAAGGATTAGCCCCTGAGCAGCCGTATGAGACAGAAAGTGACTATCTAAGCGCTGTTTTGACAGCACATGGAGTTCCAAGAGAAGCAATATGGCAGGAAAGAGAAGCGACATATACATACGAAAATGCGATTTTTACGAGAAAGCTTCTGGATGAAAGAGGTGTAACTTTAAAGAATGCGATTTTATGCTGTCAGGCGTATCATGCAAGGCGGTGCCTGATGTACTATCGTCTTTTGTTTCCTGATGCAAAGCTGATTGTCAGTCCTGTTGTGACAAAGGGAATCAGTAAAGAGAACTGGTTTCTGGAAGATGAAAAAATAGATGTTGTTTTAGGCGAAATGGAACGGTGCGGAAGCCAGTTTCATGAGATTTTTAAGACTTGATTTTTAAAGAAAAGAAAAAAAGAAAGAGAAAGAATAGTATTGCAGAGAAAAACGTTCCGTGATACTATAGCAGAAAAAAGAGAAATAGTCATACAGAAAGAAGAATGAAGATGTATAAAGTATGTATTTTTGACCTGGATGGAACGCTTGCAGACACAGTGACGTCCTTAGCATACAATGGAAACCGCGCCCTGGCAGCATTGGGATTGAAAACACATCCGGAGGAAAGGTACCAATATTTTGCCGGAGATGGTTCAGATGAACTGGTAAGGCGATGTTTGAAGGCTTCAGGGGATGAAAAGCTGGAACATTATGAAGCAATGAAAAAAATATACGGCGAATTTTTTAAAGAGGGCTGTATGTACCATGTGAAGCCGTTTGACGGAATGGTGGAAGCGCTGGAACAAATAAAAAAATACGGGGTAAAAATAGCAGTACTTTCAAACAAACCTCATGAAAATTCAATCAAAGTGGTAGAGACATTATTCGGAAAAGATTTCTTTGACCATATTCAGGGACAGCAGGAAGGAATTCCGAGAAAACCCTCTCCGATTGGTGCGCTTCACATCGCAGAAATTTTCCATGCAAAAAGAGAAGAATGTCTTTATTTTGGAGACACAAACACGGATATGCAGACCGGAAAGGCGGCTGGGATGAAGACAGTGGGTGTGACATGGGGATTTCGTACAAGGGAAGAGCTGGAAGAAAATCATGCAGATATTTTGATTGACACGCCGCAGGAAATAGCAGCGCTTGTCAGAGGAGAAGCATTATGATTCGTTTGATTGCAAGTGATTTAGACGGTACGCTGCTTCTGAATGACACGCAGGAACTGCTTCCGGGAACGATTGATTTGATAAGAGAACTGCGCAGGCAGGGCAGAATTTTTGTGCCGGCAAGCGGCAGACAGCATTCAAATTTAAAACGATTATTCTATCCGGAAAAAGATCTGTATTATGTATGTGAAAATGGCGCCCTTACGATGAAAGGGGATGAGATTTTACAACAGCATCTGATAGAGAGAAAGTTGGGAGAGGAGATCATTCATGCCATTTTACAGCAGGATGGATGCGAAGTGTTGGTGTCAGGCGTCCATACTTTATACGTTCAGCCGAAAGAGCCATGGTTTGCCGTTCATCTGCGTGATGTCGTGAAAAATGATGTGACAGAAGTAGAAGATCTTTTGTCTGTGGAAGAACCCTATATGAAAATTTCGATCTGTCAGAAAGACGGGATTGAGAAGACAGAACAGATGTGGAGAAGACGGTTTGAGGGAAAGGTGGTTCCAATGATATCCGGAAACATCTGGCTGGATTTGATGCCATTTGGAGCGGATAAAGGTGATGGGATCGCGCTCATTCAAAACAGACTCCATATTATGCCGGAAGAAACGATGGTATTTGGAGATAATTTTAACGATTTAGCGATGTTTAAAAGAGCAAGATACAGCTTTGCAATGGAAAAAGCACATTCAGACGTCAAAAAGGCGTGCCGTTATACGACGGACATGGTTGAAAAAATTTTGATAGACGTTCTGGATGGAAAATATGACGAAGGAGGAAATTAAATGGGAGAGTACAGCAAAGAAGCAATCCAGACTTTTCTGGAACAGCAAAGAAAATTATTTCGGGAGAATGTTGCTGAGACGCCGGAGGAGGCAGAGTGGTTTTTGGAGGACTGTCTTGCAGTGGAAGTCAACTCCATAAAAGAAGTACGCAGATATTTTGAAGAAAACGGGATGGATATTGACGGAATGACACTGGAAGATTTAAAAGAAGCAGCAGAAGTATTTTCACTTCCAGGCGGCAGATTTTTGATTGTAGAAGGATAGAAAAAAGAAAACGGATTTGTTTTGAAAGAAAATTTTATAGAAATTTTATAAAAAATGAGGAAAACCGATTGCAGAAGACAATGAATTTTGCAGTCGGTTTTTTTAAAAAATAAAAGAAAAACATTTGTGATTTTAGTCATGAGAAGTTGAAAAAGTGCTTGACAAGTAAATTTGTCAATGATATGATTATGACAAGAATTCTTGTCATAATGACTAAAAAACTTGTCAAAAATATGGTGGGGGGGGTGGAAAAATGCCACTGTTGAACCGGCTGAAAGAGTATCGCGCGCGACTGGGAATCAACCAGCAAGAGCTTGGAAAAATGGTGGGAGCATCCAGGCAAACAATCAGTTCAATCGAAAGAGGAGATTATTCTCCGTCGATTGTGTTAGCATTAAAACTTGCAAAGATATGTGAGGCAAGCGTGGAGGAATTATTTCAATATGAAGAGGATGAGACAGATGAAAAAAATAAATTCTGAAAGAAAGATACTTTTCCAATTTATCGCTGTCTTGATTGTATCAGGGCTGATTGGAGGACTGACAGGAATATTTTTTACAGACCATGAAAAATGGATTGTTTATTTTGCCTCTGAATTTCAGCAGCTAATGGCAGATCTCTCTCCATATTTGATGACTGTGATCGGCATTGCAGGATTGCTCAGCAGTTTTCTGATTTATCGGACAGCACAAAGAAGAGCATCTGAATGGGATCAGGAAAATGAGGAGTATATTGATCAGGTAGAGCGTCAGATCGAAAGAGGAATTATTATAACAGAAATAATTCAGATTTTCATCTTTCTGTTTTTAGGATTTTTATTCTTGAATTTAAAAGATAAGAAAAATGCAGTGGCCGGACTGAGCGGCTGTTTCATCTTTTTAGTTCTTTCGGTAGTTTCTATGGTTTTGCAGAGAGCATACATCCATCTGATGCAGAAAATTAATCCTGAAAAACAAGGAGATGCTTTTGAATTTCAATTTCAGAAGAAATGGATAGGCAGCTGTGATGAGCTGGAACGGATGAAAATTTATGAATCGTCTTATTACAGTTTTCAGGCGCTGCAGAAGTGTTTTCCAGTTGCGGTCGGAATTTTACTTTTTGCAGAAGTCTATTTTGAGGCAGGGGTACTGCCGATTATAGTTGTCTGTCTGCTCTGGTTGATCCAGACAGTTGCATATAAAAGACATGCGATGAAATTAAGAAGGAAGGGGAAATGAAAATGATTCAGATTGAACAGCTGACAAAGGTCTATAAACTGAATAAAAAGCAGCAAAAAGAGATGAAAATAAAAGATACGCAGAAAATTGCAGTTTCAGACCTTTCACTCACAGCAAAAGAAGGGGAAATTTTTGGACTGCTTGGCACAAATGGCGCAGGAAAGACAACGACACTTCGATGTCTTGCCACTTTGCTTAAGCCAACGAGCGGACACATTGTCGTAAACGGCTTTGATACAGTAAAAGATGGAAAAAAGGTGAGAGAACAGATCGGATTTTTGACAAATGAAATGAAATTAGATCCTCAATTTTCACCAAATTATCTTGTTGATTTTTTTGGAAGACTTCATGGGATGGAAGAGAATGTGATCAAAAAGAGAAAACAGGAATTGTTTGAGTATTTTGGCATTGACGAGTTTGCAGACAAAAGAGTGGAGGAATTGTCAACGGGTATGAAACAGAAGGCTTCGATTGCAGTCAGCCTGATTCATGATCCGAATGTGGTGATTTTCGATGAGCCTACGACAGGGCTTGATATTATTACAGCGCGTGCGGTGACAGATTATTTAAAAGAACTGAGAAATCAGGGAAAACTGATTATCATGTCAACGCATATCATGTCGGAGGCAGAAAAATTGTGCGACCGCATCGCGACAATCATAGACGGCAAAAAAGTGGAAGAGGGTACCATTCCGGAAATTTTGAAAAAGACAGAAACGGATGATCTGGAAGAAGCATTCTTTAAATTGTATCAGAGATATGGAAAGGCGGTGTAAAAGATGAGGGGAATCAAAATTGTTTTTCAGAAGGAAATGAAACGAGTATTTAAAGATAAAAAGATGATATTCTCTCTTTTTATCCTGCCGGTGATCCTGATGGTTGGTCTTTATGGATTGATGGGATATCTTGCAGAACAGATGGTTCAGGATGTTCAGCAGCATAAGTCTCTTGTATGGATTCAAAATGAACCGGAAGATTTAAGGACATATCTGCCGGAACTTAGTGCGATTGCTGAGGTTCAGAATCTTTCAGAATCGGATTCGACAGATGAGATAAAACAGATGATTTATGACGGAACAGCAGATCTTTTGATTGTATTTCCGGAAGATTTCAGCAAACAGATCGCAGCCTATGAAGAAAGTGAGCAGCCGCCGGATATCAAAACGTTTTATAATCCATCTGAGGAATACTCTCAGGCAGCAAGAGATACAATCGTAGGAATGCTGGAGACGGTGTATCAGAAGAGCTTACTGGAGCAGAGATTTGGAAATCTGGACGTTGTGACAGCGTTTACGATCGACAGCACAAATACAGAAAGTGAAATTCAGGATGAAAACAAAGCAGCAGGAAGAATGCTGGGAATGTTATTGCCTTACCTGATCACAATCCTTTTGTTTGCAGGAACGATGAGTCTTGGAACCGATACGATTACAGGTGAAAAAGAACGCGGAACGCTGGCATGTATGCTGGTGACTCCGATTAAGAGAAGCGAGATTGTACTTGGAAAATTGCTGGCTTTGACTATTATGTCGATTTTAAGCGCATCTGTCTATGTGGTTTCTCTTGTCGTTGCATTGCCAAAATCTCTTGGTTCTATCGCAGAAGAAGGACTGAGCATCAGCTTTAGCGCCCAGCAGATTGCGATGATGGCGGCTATTATTCTTTCTCTTGCATTTTTATATGTGCTTCTTGTAGCGATTGTCAGCGTTTTTGCAAGAACTGTCAAGGAAGCAGGAACGTATGTAACGCCGCTGTATATGATTGTAATTGTGGCAGGATTATTTACGATGTTTGGCACATCTGGAACGAGAGAAGCATATGAATATATGATTCCTATTTACAGCAGCAGCATCTGCCTGAGTGAAATTTTTTCAAATGAATTAACCGTTGCGCATTTCCTGATGTCATTTGGCGTGACAATTCTTGTGAGCGGTGTTCTGACTGCTTGTATTGTGAAAGCATTTAACAGCGAAAAAGTAATGTTTAACGCTTAGAATGAAAAGAATCCAAGGGGAGTATAAAGAACAACGATAGGGCTGTAAAAAATAGAAGACGGAAAATAAAAAAATAAGAAAGAATAAAAAAGAATAAAAAAGAGGCTCTTTGTAAAAGCGATGAAATGCTTTTCAGAGAGCCTCTCTTTATCTGTATTTTATAGTTGAAAAATATATAATCTTTCAGACGCGATAACGACGATAATTTCTGAACAGTCAGGCGATCATCGGAAGAATATAGAAAGTCAAAATGCCAAACACCATCAGATGGACAGGATAGAAGGCATAAAAGAAGTAGCGAAGAGACAGACCGCGTTTTCCATTGTACAGTGAGATCGGGAGGAAAGCGACAACTGCCGGCGGTTCCCATGAAATAGCAAGTGTTCCGGCTACAATCTGCATCAGACGTTCATTTCGGAATAAAAATAAAACTTCAATCAGAAAAACACCTTTAAATCCATAATCCACATAAAAGTATTTTCCGGCAAGGAGACCAAGGGCAAGGATGACATACTGCAGCAATGGTTTTTGCCAGAACTTTGTGTAGAGAATCATCACCATCAATCCGATAAAAAGAGTGAAGAAAACATTTTGATGGTGGGAAACAAAAAATCCGCCGCGCAGACCATAATCAAAAGGAATTTCTGAGATTAAGGCGAACAGAAAAAGGCGCTGGGCATATTTTTTTGGATTTCTTGTATGGCAAAAGCCTTCCACTAAGAGAAAACAAAAAATAGGAAAAGCAGGCCGCCCTACGGCACGCATTACAGAATATAATTTCCTCAGAACGTGCATCAGATCTGCATTTGCAGCTACAGAGGGCAAAGTCATAATTCCACGGTATAAAAAAGAAGCTGCGAAGTGATCAATCGCCATTGAGATGATCGCAATAATTTTCAGCGTACTGCCGGAAATACCAAAACGATTCCGGAATTGTTCCATGATTGAATCCATCCTTTCAGATTAAAAGTGTATGTTTGATGTATGAGAAATATCAAGAAAAATTTTTCACAAAAAGAAAACAGGACGATCTAATAAACCTGATAATGCTCGATAGACAAAGCAAGGAGCAAAAAATATTAGATAAATGAAAATTAATTTTGGAATGATTTTTCATGAACATACTTTTTTATTATATACAGAAAATGAATAGAACACAAGAAAAGAAACCAGAAGTTTTCTTCATAATTTATAAGATGAAAACTTCTGGTTTCTTAATAGTAAGTAAAATGCTTCATTATTTCTGGCAATTTAATATTGAAAAATCTACTTTTATTTCATATCAGATGACGAATGACGTCGTTTCAGTGAAACTCCAGCAACGAGAGCAGAGTTGGAAAAGAGAAACAGCCAAAGTGCAATGGAAGTAGGATCGCCTGTCTCAGCGGAGGCCTTACCTTTTGGAGCAGGTTGATTCGGATTGAAAGCTTCTGGCTGAGGAGGCTGAATCTGCTTTGTCTTTAAATTTTGAATGGCAGTTTCAATCGCCTGAGCATAGCCATCCACGACAGACTGTTCATTGATTAATTTATCCCAGTTGATTGCTGCTTTTGCTTCTTCAAGAAGCTTTACAGATTCGTCTGTGTAGATAGAAAGATCAGATGGTATTTTGTTCAGTGCAGCCTTTACCTTTGTATAGTCTGCCGGTTTAAATTTAAGGTTAGAGATAGCTTCCTGCAATTTTACAGTATATTCGTCAACGGTCTTTTGATCAATAATCAGCAATTTCCAGTCAATCGAGGATTTTACATTCTCTAAGGCTTTGACAGATTCTTCAGTGTAAAGAGAGAGATCTCCCGGAACTTTCTTTAACAGTTCATTTAATGCAGAATAGTCAGCAGGTTTATATTTTAACTGTTGAATAGCCTCATACAAATCGTCTGCATACTGATTAATGATATATTGATCCTCAGGAGGAAGATCCCATGGAATCGATTCTTTTATTTTTTCCAAAGCTTTTACGCTTTCATCTGTGTAGAGGGAAAGATCTTCCGGTATCATTTCCAGATATTTTTCAATTTCACTGTAGTCTCCCGGTTTAGGAACTAAATTATAATATGCTTCCAATAACTGCCTATGATATTCATTCACGATATCCTGATGGGTTATATCTAAATCCCAATCAATACTATACCAGATATCTAGAAAAGGCTGTAGGCTTTCAGCTGTATAATGTTCAGCGCCACCCATAGCAATATACCAAAAAACGTCATAGTCTCCAGACCAAAAATAGTCAGCAGGAGGAGGAAGAATGAGAAGCATATATTCTCCACTGGTAGCTGGCTGATAATTTGTTGCATCGTCTAGGACATCCGCCCAAAAAGGAATTTCTCCGTATAAACCAGACCAAGGAGCAGGTGGGGAATAAGAAATAGAATACTGGTTGCCAGAGCGTCTTGCAGTTTCATGTGTAACACGTCCCGGTAAATAATCATGTTCTCTGGAAATCTGAATGGTATCAGGGAGACCTTCAGGATGGCCAAAATCATTTACAATGGAGAAAGTGATTTTAGCGGAGGAATAGTATTCCATTCCATCGGGCGCATTCGTGGAGAATGAGAATATAGGAACTGCTTTTTCAACAGTAACGTTGATCGGAACATATTTCATGGAAGTTGGAAGCAGTCCTTCATATTTATCTTTATCTGCGCCTTTTAAAACAATATTATCAATATTAACTATAGAATAGGTGCCGGCATCTGAACTGGAGAGTGTGCCGATACCAGTTGCAGAGACATCATCTGTAACAAGAGCATCTGCAAAAATGATATCTGTAATCTCAATATAAGGCGTGCCGTCATACGTTTTTGCATTGGCAAAAGCGAAATTATAGCCGTTTTTTTGAGATGCGTCTGGAGGAGTTGCAGCAGGGACAGAAGTATCCGCAGCAATTACCGATGGCACCGATACTAACAAAGAAAAAGCAAGAAAAGCTGCCGACAAAATGGATTTTAACACGACCGATTTCTTCATTGTTTCACATCCTTTCTTTAAAGTGAAAAAACCTTAAAATTATAATATTATTATATCAAATAACGGAGGAAAATAAAGAATTTTTTGGCAAAATAGAAAATAATACTATATAATTTTGAAAATAAATATGATAAGATAAAAATAAAAAGAAAAAACAGAAATCATAAAATGAGATATAAGCGTAAATGTAAAATATTAGAGAAAAAAGGAAAGGAGGGATATCGTGAAAAGAAAAAAGAGAAAGCTTATTCTATTTTTTCTTTGTATGATTGCTTTATCTGGAACAGGAAAAGAGGCAGCTGCCGCAGGTGTGCGGCTGGATGGATATTTTGACAGGAGTCCTGGGCTGGGAGATGGGTATATTACGGAGGAATTTATAGAAGAGCAGGAAGAAAAGAAGCTGGGAGTGTATTCTCTGCAGGAGCTGGAGGATTATTTTTCTTATGAGACGCTGGAAGAATATGCAGAACAGATCGAGCGATGGGATCTGAAAAATATTGAGGAGCAGTTTCCTGAAATGGTGCATCGGTTTGATAAAGATGGTTTTTTGATGTACAGTGTGTGCGAAGTGGAAGAAGGCGGACGATATTTTGCGATGCAGGTCGTGCCGAATCTGTATATGACGGATCGGGAAGTGGCAAACTCCCATAGAGAATCGCGATACAGCTTTGAAGTGGCAAATGGAACAAAACCGGAATTGAATTTAGGGCTGTTTGATTGGGGAAGAGCCGGTATCTATCTGACGAAACTGAACACGGAAGAAGATTTTGCAAAGATCATCCCGGGATGGTCCACGATTCAGGAAGTAAAGGAGATTGATCCATATCTGGAAGAGATGCCTGCCTCTGGGAATTCAGGAAATATGTTCAGTATGTTAGCAGATGGAAGGGTGTTGCATATAGAAAAATCTGGGGAGATGGTGGAGTCAAAAGAAATTCTGGAGAGTGATACCGTCTATAGAAGAAAAGTCACTCTGGGAATCATACAGCAAAGGGATCTAGAACCATTTTTGGATGAAGAGGGGAAAGCGGCAGATTTTCCAACGGAATTGACCTACCAATGATCTTAAACAAATTTGATTTCTAAGATCACTTTGATTTTGGCTGAAAAGAAATCTAAAGCGACAGCAGAAATAAGGAAACTAAAGCAAATAGACAAGAAATAAAGGAGAAGGAAAAGGGGCTGCTTATAAAGTGAAAGGGGGATATGGTTTTGACAGAAGAAAAGAAACAAAATAGATGTGGAATAAAAAAATATAGAACGTTCTTTTTTTTATTTCTATGTTTTGTAATTGGTTTTGTAATTGGATGGTGTCCGAAACTAAAGGCAGAATACATGGAAGGATATCAGATGCCGGGCGATGGATTTGTCACAGAAGAATTTATTGAGGCACAGGAAGAAAAGGAGATGGGGACGTATTCGATAAAAGAACTGGAGGATTATTTTTACTATGAGACGATTGAGGAACTCGGGCAGAAAATAGAACGCTGGAATCTGAAAAATATAGAGGAGCGTTTCCCAGGCATGGTACATCGTTTTACGAAAAATAAGATCTTAAATTACAGCGTGTGTGAGGTGAAAGAGGGCGGACGGTATTTTGTCATGCAGCAGTCGCCTTGCCTGTGGCTTAACGGAAGAGAAGTGGCAAACTATGAGGAGGGCTGGAATTCGCAGGCTGAGGGAGTAAAAATAGAAGGTTTGAAAAATATTCGAATGTGGGGGAAAGTAGGAATTTATATTACAAGGCTTTGCACAGAAGAGGATTTTGCAGAGATTATTCCGGGATGGAGCAGCTTTGCTGACATAAAAAACATAGACCCCTATGCGGAGACAACGTTGACATCTGCCGGACTGAACAGAATAAGGAGCGTGCTGGCTGATGGAAATATCATGATATTTGAACATATGAAAGGATATCAGACAAATCCGGAGGACGTGATTCCGTATGAAAAGGGTGTTTACAAAAGAGAGGACTCTGGTGGAGGCAGAACGATGGAACAGATTGAAGTGCGGGATCTGGAACCATTTCTGAATGAAGAAGGAAAATTTAGACTGCTGGAGATGAAAAAGAGACAGGAAAGCTATCAGATGATCGGCGATGGGATCATCACAGAAGAATTTGTCAATGCGCAGGAAGAAAAGGAAATGGGAACATATTCTCTCGATGAACTGGAGGAGTATTTTGGATATCAAACGCTGGAGGAATTTTCAGAAAAAGCGGATCACTGGCAGATACAGAATATAGAAAAACAGTTTCCAAAAATGATCCATCGCTTCAATGAGGCTGGGATTTTTGTGTACAGCGTCTGTGAAGTGGAAGAGGGCGGACGATATTTTGCCATGCAGTGTTCTCCAAATCTATTATTGGAAAGAAGAGAAACGGCAACGCTGTATGAGAGAGATGCGGCGGATTGGGAACGGCTGAAGGCAGGAAATATGGAAGATGTGAGCTGGGGGAAAGTAGGAATCCACCTGACACAGTTACATACGGCAGAAGAAATGGAGGAGCTTTGCTCAGGCATAAAAACAATAGAGGACGTAAAACAAATAGAACCGTATGTGGAAGTTTATTTCACACGGCCAAAAACGGCAGGCGCTATTCTGGCAGACGGCACAAAGATGGAATTTTCTGTCTCAAGGAATCACGCAGAGGAGACAGGACAGCAAATGCTGGAAATCAGTAAAGTGACAGAAAGAAGAAAAAGAGAGTTATATGGATCAAAGGGCGCAGATGCTTTAGAGAATTGGATCAGAGGCGGAATGATAACAGTGGAGATGATTCAAAAGCGGGATCTGATGCCGTTTTTAAACGAGAAGGGGAAAGCGGCTGACTTTTAAGAGGATTTGAGGTGTGCCAATGGGAAAAGTAAAAAATAAAATCTTAAATAAAAAAATATCATTTTTGCTGTGGGCGTCTTTGTATGGAATCTGTGTATCCTCACCTTTTGTGTTGCAGGCAGAGACGATATTGGGGATTTATCATCCGGGAATACCGGTCAAGTATGTATATGAACAAACTCCGTTTTTTGTCTGGCAGCCGCATCGTTGTCTAAATTGCGGCGGCACATATGAAGTTGCATATGGCAGCAAGGTCATTGATTCACAGTCAGAAGAAGCAAAAGACTATGATTTTTTCTTTGGCAATGTGTATGTGGAGGGAGAAGTAGAATTTAAACTGGCATATCTTCACTGTCCGGAATGTGGACGGAGCATATCGCTGGATAAAATGTGGAGCTATGAATATGGATATTAAGTTTTAAAGAAGAAATACCTCTGAAAAGAGTAAATCGTTTACTTTTTTCAGAGGTATTTTATAATAGAAAATTTTAATTTTTTATTTAAATTTATTTCGCAAAAATCCCATTGTCTTTCAGTGCTGAGAAGCTCACGAGCACTTTACTGATTTGCGATATCAGGCAATTATTTTGCCAGAAGCATCATGATTTCATTGCTGCGGGCGATGAACTTCGTCATTTCATCGGAGCTTAACGGTTTATGGCTCAGTACAGCGAGATCGTATAACTGGCAGCACATCATTGGAACATGTTCAGAGTCTTTATTTTCAAGAATATACTGTACCAGTTTGTTGTTGGCGTTCAGTACGAGTGTCTCGTTATTGCCGAACATAGATGGATCCATGCCGTACATACCGTACATTTTCATCATTTCCTGCATACGTCTGCTTTCCTCAGACAGGATCATCATAGAAGAAACCGATTCATTTTTCAGTTTCTCAACTTTGACTTCCAGTTTGTCTTTGTTCAGCGCTTTGCGGAATACTTCGGTCAATGTATCTGTTGTTTCTTTTAAATCTTCAGAAGAGCCGTCTGTCATGCTCTCGTCGAGATCTGCATCGATGCGCTGGAAACGGATATCCTGATTTTTGCTCTCCAGATGTGTGATGAAAGCAGAATCAATGTTGTGTTTTAAGATGACAGCGTCGAGACCCTGCTCTTTGAAGAGGTTGATGTACTGGCTCTGCTGAACTTCATCTGTGACATAGAAGAGCGTAGTCTTCTTCTTTTCATCCTGAGCATCTTCCTCTTTTGTTTCCTCTGTTTGATTGTCTGCATTTTCTTCTTTTGTTTCTTCTGTTTTTTCTTCTTCTTTCTTGTTTTCGTCAATGAAATCCTGTAAAGTCAGATATTTGCCTTCCAGATTTTTGAATAAAACAGAACCCATAATCTTGTCAGAGAATTTTTCGTCTTTGATGCAGCCGAATTTGATAAATGGGTTGATATCGTCCCAGTATTTTTCGTAAGTTTCACGGTCTGTCTTGCACATACCATTTAATTTATCGGCAACTTTCTTAGCAATATAATCGGAAATTTTCTTTACGAATCCATCGTTCTGCAGAGCGCTTCTGGATACGTTCAGAGGCAGATCCGGGCAGTCAATAACACCTTTTAACAGCATCAAAAATTCTGGAATGACTTCTTTGATGTTGTCAGCGATAAATACCTGATTGTTGTACAGTTTGATTGTACCTTCGATAGAATCGTATTCGGTGTTGATTTTCGGGAAGTATAAGATACCTTTTAAGTTAAATGGATAATCCATATTTAAATGAATCCAGAACAGAGGCTCTTTGTAATCCATAAATACCTTGCGGTAAAATTCTTTATAATCCTCTTCGCTGCATTCGTTTGGATGCTTTGTCCACAGCGGATGCGTGTCACTTAATGATACAGGACGTTTATTGATCTTTACACGGTCTTTGGCAGGAGAAATCTCCACGATTTCTTTTTCACCGTTTTCATTTTCTTTTTCTTCTGTCTTTGCTTCCTCGTGGATATGTTCTACGACAACGTCGTCGTCTCTGAGATCGCTTTCATCAATCGTCTCATATTCCTGAGGAGCGTTTTCTTTTGAAAGGAAGATTTCTACAGGCATGAAAGAACAGTATTTCTCCAATACTTCTCTGACACGATATTCATTTGCAAATTCAACGCTTTCTTCATTTAAAAACAGAGTGATTTCTGTTCCGACTGTCGTCTTATTGCCATCTGTGATCGTATATTCTGTTCCGCCGTCGCATTCCCAGTGAACAGAAGAAGCTCCGTCTTTATAAGAAAGAGTATCAATGTGCACTTCGTCTGCAACCATAAAAGCGGAGTAGAAACCTAAACCGAAGTGACCGATAATCTCATCGTTGTTTGTCTTGTCTTTGTATTTTTCAAGAAAATCAGTTGCACCTGAGAAGGCGATCTGTGTGATATACTCTTCAACTTCATCAGCAGTCATACCGATACCGGTATCAATAAATTTCAATGTCTTCTGCTCAGGGTTGACAATCACATTGATTTTGTTTTTATGGTTTTCAGGGAATGTATATTCACCCATCACTTCTAGTTTTTTCAGTTTTGTGATGGCATCACATCCGTTGGAAACTAATTCACGGACAAAAATATCATGGTCGGAATACAGCCATTTTTTGATAATCGGAAAAATATTTTCGCTGTTAATGGAAAGACTTCCTGTTTTACTGCTCATACTGGCACACTCCTTTTACATTCTGTTTTATAATCTGTTTTCTAAAAGTAATACGGTAAAGGTATAGATAAAAGATCTATGCCTGTCATCTCGCTCTGCCGCAGCAGAAGAGAGAATCAATGCAGACAATTGATCTGCCGTTGTTCTAAGTGTAATACGCAAAATGGAAAAAGTCAAGAGAAAATTAGCACTCAAATTAAGTGAGTGCTAACAAGATGAATCAGAGAAGGTCAAAAGCAATCTGAGACTGGGCGAAAAAGGACTGGATTTTCTGATCCCAGGCGTGATCCAGCGTCTTATCAAGAGAAAAAATCTGATAGGAGGTTCCAGTGATGCAGCTCAGAGAAGAACCGTCATATCGAATATGAAGAAAAAGACCGCTGACATCATTTTTTGTGAGAGAAGATTGCGACTGCTCCAGTAATTGTTCTGTATCTGACAGCGGGAGCTGAAAACTGAAATGAAACTTGGAAGGTGTTTTTTTTCCTTTGATGATCTTATAACAGAAATGGCGCAGCTGTCTCCATGGAACAAGAGCATATTCATGAGTTGTCTGTTCCTGAAATTCCTCAGTTGTATAAAAGGCTCTGTTGCGGTGACCGTCGATCGTAAAGGTGCAGTCTGTGCTTATGGAAGCATCCAGCAGTAAAAAATGGTCAAAGACATCGTGCAGCAGAAGCTTTGACATAAAATTTTTAATTTCTAAAATTGTTAAGTGAATCAAAATATATTCTCCTCATATGATATGTATAATGCAGTTCTAGTATATTCTTATTTTCCCCCCTTTTCAAGCAGAAATATATGTGTTATTATTATCTAGTATTGAATACTACATAATAAATGATAAAGAGTACAAAATATAGATACTGGAATAATCTATCACCAGGAGGAAAGCATATGAGTTTTAAAGTAGTCGTTGACAGTTGTGGAGAGCTTACAAAAGAGATGAAAGAGAGCGGCAATTTTGTGACCGCCTCTTTGACAATGCAGTTGGATGATCTGGTCTTTGTGGATGATGAAACATTTAACCAGAAAGATTTTTTGGAGAAGATTGCGGCAAGTCCAAATTGCCCAAAATCTTCTTGTCCTTCACCGGAAATTTATAAAAAGGCGTTTGATGATCCGGCAGAACATATTTATGCGGTGACATTGTCTTCAGAACTGAGCGGTTCCTACAATAGCGCGCAGCTTGGAAGAAATTTGCTTTTAGAAGAGAAACCGGAAAAGAAAATCTATGTGTTTAATTCACGGTCTGCATCCGTTGGCGAGACATTGATTGCTTTAAAGATTCAGGAATTGGAAGAGAAAGGAAATGAATTTGAAGAAGTAATCAGACAGGTAGAAGAATACATTGCAGAACAGAATACATTTTTTGTGCTGGAAAATCTGGAGACGCTCAGAAAAAATGGTCGTTTGAGCAATATCAAAGCGTTTGTGGCAAATGCTCTGAAGATCAAACCAGTGATGGCATCGACTCCGGAAGGAACAATCGTTCAGCTTGATAAGGCACGAGGAATTAACAAAGCTCTTGTAAAGATGGTAAATTATATTGTAGAAAAGACAGATCATCCGGAGGAGAAGATTCTGGCAATTGCTCACTGCAACTGTCCTGACCGAGCACAGGTTATAAAAGAAGCACTGCAGGAGCAGATGAAGATCAAAGATGTCATTGTGCTCGATACGGCAGGTATCAGTACAATGTATGCGAATGACGGCGGAGTTATTGCAGTTGTCTGAGTTGGATAAAAAGATGGTGCAAAATCATACGTTGTGGTGTATAATAGGACTAAGATTTTAACAAAACATAAGGAGAGATAACGTATGAGCCAGGAAAAAGTAGATCGGTATAAAAAAGAGAAAGCAAACCGTGCAAAGATTATAAAAAAACAGAAACAGCAAAAACTTCTGATGCAGATCGGCGCAGTAGTGATCGGCGCAGCACTGTGTGTATGGATTGGATTCTCTGTCTATGATAAAGCAAATACTCCAGAACCAAAAAGTTATGAAGTAAATATGGATGCACTGACAGAGTATCAAAATTCTTTAAGTGTTGAATAATATCTGAACCGAAAGGGAAGATCAGAAAGCAGTATTTCAGTTTAAATGCTGCGATCAATAAAACAAGTTGTATAATTATCATTGGTATTTTGATTTATTAGCATCATTCATTATACCAAAAAATCGCTCAGACCTCACGGACTGGGCGATTTTTCTATTAGGGGAGCTTTTTTACAGCCCCTTTGCTATACCGCTGTTATAAGTTTTATCACTGATTTCTACCGTGCAGAGTCAGTTCCTGATTCCACGGAGTTTTTTGTAATTTACTGATCTTTTTTTGCAGCCTGTGCCATCTTCATTGCACGCACTTTCATAGGAAGTCCGAATAATGTGATGAAGCCATCAGCGTCATGATGATCATACAGATCGCCTGTTGTGAAAGAAGCAAGAGATTCACTGTATAAAGAATATGGAGAGGTTGTGCCGGCTTTGATGATATTTCCTTTGTAAAGTTTGAATTTTACTTCACCTGTCACATACTGCTGCGTGGAAGTAACGAAAGCCTGGATTGCCTCGCGAAGAGGAGTGAACCATTTTCCTTCGTATACGATCTGTGCCATCTTGTTGCCCATATCTTTTTTTACATTCATAGTATCACGGTCTAATACAAGTTCTTCCAGCTGTTTATGTGCTTCCATCAGGATTGTTCCGCCAGGAGTTTCATATACACCACGAGATTTCATACCAACAACACGGTTTTCTACGATGTCAACGATACCGATTCCATGTTTTCCGCCCAGAGCATTTAATTTTTTGATGATATCAGAAACTTTCATCTTTTCGCCATTGATGCTTGTAGGGATTCCTTTTTCAAATGTCATCGTCACATATTCTGGTTCATCAGGAGCCTTTTCAGGAGTTACACCTAAAACTAAAAGGTGATCATAGTTTGGCTCATTTGCAGGATCTTCCAGTTCCAGACCTTCATGGCTGATGTGCCATAAGTTGCGGTCACGGCTGTAACTGCTGTCAGCGGCAAATGGAAGGTCGATTCCATGCTGTTTGCAGTATTCAATTTCATCTTCACGGGACTGCATTGTCCAGATATCTGTCATACGCCATGGAGCGATAATCTTGATGTCAGGAGCCAGCGCTTTGATGCTCAGCTCAAAACGGATCTGGTCATTTCCTTTTCCCGTTGCGCCGTGGCAGATGGCGGAAGCGCCTTCTTTGCGGGCAATTTCCACTAATTTTTTTGCAATGCCAGGACGAGCCATGGAAGTTCCAAGTAAATATTTGTTTTCATAAACAGCGCCTGCCTGTACGCATGGCATAATATATTCTTCACAGAATTCATCTACAATATTTTCTATATATAATTTGGAAGCGCCTGATAATTTTGCTCTTTCATCTAATCCATCCAATTCATTTTCCTGTCCGCAGTCGATACAGCAGCAAATTACCTCGTAATCGAATTTTTCTTTTAACCATGGAATAATTGCGGTTGTATCCAATCCGCCTGAATATGCCAGAACTACTTTCTCTTTCATTTCCTAAATCCTCCTGCTTTTGTGCATTTATATTTCATTATGTTTTACTATACATCAATTATCATAATTATTCAAGTCCTAATCTGAAAATTGTAAGAAGTGACAAAAAGTTTGAATATTATACGATAAATATGTATAAATATACGTCAAAAAACACTTTACTTTGGCAGAGAGATACGATATCATAAGAAAAAGAATAAGAAAGGCCTGCTTTGAAAAAGCGATACCTTTTTAAAATACGAAATATAAAATAGAAAGGAAAATAGGACACATGATAAAAGTAGGAATCATAGGTGCGACCGGTTACGCCGGCGGAGAACTTGTAAGACTGTTAATGGGACATAAAGAAGCAGAGATTAAATGGTACGGTTCCAGAAGCTATATTGATAAGAAATATTATGAAGTATATCAGAATATGTTTCAGATTGTAGATGAAAAATGTATGGACGATAATATGGAAGCGCTTGCTGACCAGGTTGATGTCGTATTTACAGCGACACCACAGGGATTATGTGCTTCTCTGGTAAATGAAGAAATCCTTTCTAAAGTAAAAGTGATTGATCTGAGCGCGGATTTTCGGATTAAAAATGTTGAGACGTATGAAGAATGGTATAAAATTGAACATAAGACGCCACAATTTATAGAGGAAGCGGTGTATGGACTTTGCGAGATTAATCGTGAGGAGATTAAAAAGGCAAGATTGATAGCAAATCCTGGATGTTATCCGACTTGCAGCATTCTTTCGATTTATCCTCTGTTAAAAGAAGGATTGATTGATCCTGACACCATCATTATTGATGCGAAATCAGGCACGTCAGGCGCTGGAAGAGGCGCAAAGCTTGATAACTTATATTGTGAAGTGAATGAAAATATCAAAGCATATGGGGTAGCAGTTCACCGCCATACGCCAGAGATTGAAGAACAGCTTGGATATGCGGCAGGAAAAGAAATCCGTTTGAACTTTACGCCTCATCTTGTGCCGATGAACAGAGGAATTTTAGTCACAGCATACGCTTCTTTGCAGAAAGAGACGACATATGAGGAAGTAAGAGCTGCGTACGATAAATATTATGACAAGGAACGGTTTGTAAGGGTACTTGATCCGGATGTGACGCCTCAGACAAAATGGGTTGAGGGAAGTAATTATGTGGATGTGAATTTTAAAATTGATCCGAGAACAAATCGTATCATTATGATGGGAGCGATGGATAATCTTGTAAAAGGAGCAGCAGGTCAGGCAGTGCAGAACATGAATCTGCTGTTTGGGATCGAGGAAGCAGAAGGGCTGCGTCAAGTGCCGATGTTCCCATAATACATATTGATTTTGAGATAAGAATAAGAAGGAGGGAAAAATATGGAATTAAGGACAGGCGGTGTGACTGCTGCACATGGCTTTAAAGCCGTTGGAATCTGTGCAGGAATTAAGAAAAATAAAAAAGATATGGCAATGCTTGTAAGTGATGTTCCGTGTGTGGCAGCAGGTACATTTACGACAAATGTGGTGAAGGCAGCTCCTGTGAAATGGGACAGAGAGATTATATTAAGCGGGAAAAGTGTATCTGCCGTTGTGGTAAACAGCGGGGTGGCAAATGCGTGTACCGGAGAAGAAGGATACGGATACTGTAAAGACACAGCGCAGCTTACAGCGGAGATTCTGGGAGTACAGACAGATAATGTGCTTGTCGCATCGACAGGGGTAATTGGAAGACAGTTGCCGATGGATAAGATTAAAGAAGGAATTAAAACGATGGTTCCGCTTTTGAGATCAACTGTGGAGGCAGGCTCTATGGCGGCAGAGGCAATCATGACGACGGATACGGTGAAAAAGGAGATTGCCGTCACAACGTGTATTGATGGAAAGACAGTAACGATCGGAGGAATGTGCAAGGGAGCCGGCATGATTCATCCTAATATGTGTACGATGCTGAGCTTTGTGACAACAGATGCGTGCATCTCAAAAGAGATGCTGCAAAAAGCGCTCAGCCAGATTGTGCAGGACAGCTATAACATGATTTCTGTGGATGGGGATACTTCTACAAATGACACAGCGCTTGTTCTTGCAAATGGGATGGCCGGAAACAAAGAAATCAATATGGAAGATGAGAATTATAAAACGTTTTATGAAGCTTTGGAATATGTCAGCATTTATCTTGCAAAACAGCTTGCCGGAGACGGAGAAGGGGCTACAGCGTTGTTTGAAGTAAAAGTGATTGGAGCAGAATCAAAGGAACAGGCAGTGACTTTAAGCAAATCAATTATCACATCGAATTTGACAAAAGCGGCAATTTTCGGACACGATGCAAACTGGGGAAGAATTCTGTGTGCAATGGGCTATTCTGGAGCAGATTTTGATCCTGAAAAAGTAGATCTATTTTTTGAAAGTGCAGCAGGAAAATTGAAGATTATTGAAGACGGTGTTGCGCTTAATTACAGCGAGGAAGAGGCAAGTAAGATTTTATCTGAGAGAACGGTCACTGCGATTGCAGACGTGAAAATGGGAACAGCATCTGCAACGGCATGGGGCTGTGATCTGACATACGATTATGTAAAAATAAATGCAGATTACAGAAGCTGATGGAGGAAAAAATGGAATCAAAAAATGTAAATATGTGGGTGGAAAAAGCAAATGTATTGATTGAAGCGCTGCCTTATATCAAACAATTTAAGGGAAAAATTATCGTGGTTAAATACGGCGGAAGCGCAATGATTGATCATGAACTGAAAAAAAGTGTGGTGCGGGATATAGCACTGCTGAAATTAGTAGGATTCCGTCCAATTGTTGTCCATGGAGGCGGAAAAGAAATCACAAAATGGTGCGGCAAAATGGGGATTGAAAGCACGTTTGTCAACGGTCTGCGCGTGACGGATAAGGCGACGATGGAAATTGCAGAGATGGTATTAAATAAAGTAAATAAAGGGCTCGTGTCGATGCTGGAGAAAATAGGAGTCCATGCAGTCGGAATCAGCGGAAAAGATGGATCGATTCTGAAAGTAAAGAAAAAGTATTCCAAAGGACAGGATATTGGATTTGTAGGAGAGGTAACGAAAGTAAATACAAAACTGCTTCATACATTGCTGGATAGTGACGTTGTGCCGGTGATCTGCCCGATCGGGTCAGATGAGGGATGTTATTCTTATAATGTAAATGCGGATGATGCGGCATGTGCAATTGCAAGTGCAATGGGAGCCGCAAAACTGGCATTTTTGACAGATATTGAGGGAGTTTATACAGATCCGGCAGATAAGACAACTTTGATTTCCAGAATGAATGTGCCGGAAGCAGAAGCATTTTTGGAATCTGGATTGGCCGGAGGAGGTATGCTTCCAAAACTGCAGAACTGTATTGATGCGATCAAGTCAGGAGTTTCCAGAGTCCATATCTTAGACGGCAGAATTGAACACAGTCTGCTGCTTGAATTTTTTACAGATCATGGGATTGGGACAGCAATCTTTGGAGATCAGGAGGAAGAGATTCATGAGTAGAACCCAAGATTATATAAAACGTGCAGAAAACGTCATCCTCCATACCTATAACCGTTATCCGGTTGTCTTGGAAAAAGGAGAAGGCGTTTATCTGGAGGATGCAGAAGGAAAAAAATATCTGGATTTTGCAGCAGGAATTGCAGTGTTTGCATTGGGATATGGCAATCAGAAATATAATGAAGCATTGAAATCCCAGATGGATCAGATTATTCACACCTCAAATTTATATTATAATATTCCAGCTGTGGAAGCAGGAGAAAAACTGCTGAAAGCGTGCGGCATGAGCCGTGTGTTTTTTACAAACAGCGGAACGGAAGCGATTGAGGGCGCTATAAAAGCAGCAAGAAAATATGCTTACAATAAAGATGGAGCCACAGATCATGAGATCATTGCGATGAACCATTCTTTTCACGGAAGAAGTATTGGCGCTTTATCTGTAACAGGGAATCCGCATTATCAAGAGGCGTTTAAGCCGCTGATGGGTGGCGTAAAATTTGCAGATTTCAACGATCTGGAAAGTGTAAAAAGACAGGTCAATGAAAAGACGTGTGCGATTCTTCTTGAGACCGTTCAGGGAGAAGGCGGCATTTATCCGGCTGATCCAACGTTTCTGTCCGGAATAAAAGAGATCTGTGAAGAAAGAGATATTTTGCTAATTTTGGATGAAATTCAGTGCGGTATGGGGCGTACCGGAAATATGTTTGCATGGCAGGGGTATGATGTGAAACCGGATATCATGACATGTGCAAAAGCTCTGGGATGCGGTATTCCAGTCGGAGCATTTGTCTTAAATGAAAAGACAGCAAAAGCATCGCTCGTTCCGGGAGATCATGGCACAACGTATGGCGGAAATCCGCTTGCCTGTGCGGCTGTCTCAAAAGTATTTGATCTTTTTGAGGAAGAAAAGCTGATTGATCATGTCAGGGAAATCACACCTTATTTTGAAAAAAAATTAGATGAATTGGTGGAAAAATATGAGTTTCTGACAGAAAGACGCGGGAAAGGACTGATGCAGGGGCTTGTTGTGGAAGGACGTCCGGTGGGAGATGTGATCACAAAAGCACTGGAAAACGGACTGATTGTGATTTCAGCAGGAAGCAACGTGCTGCGGTTTGTACCGCCGCTTATTATCACAAAAGAACAGATTGATGAGATGATTGAAAAATTACAGAAAAGTTTTTAAGAGAGAGCTGCGGAAGAATATGAAATCATTCCGCAGCTTTTTAGATGCTTCTGAATTTTTTGCACAAAATTCGTACATATTATGAATAACTTTAAAAAAGGAGAGATGTTAATATGTTTGGAATTTTGATTGCGTTGCTTTCAGGGGCGCTTATGAGTGTGCAGGGCGTGTTTAACACAGCTGTGACAAAACAGACAAGCCTTTGGATATCGACGGGATTTGTACAGCTTTCCGCATTTGCAGTCTGTATTGTAATGTGGTTTTTTACAGGAAGAGAAAATCCAATGGAATTGTTTCGTGTTCAGCCAAAGTATACTCTGTTAGGAGGTGTGATCGGCGCATTTATTACAATCACAGTAATTAAAAGCATGGGAAGCTTAGGACCGGCACGCGCAGTCATGTTGATTGTAATTTCACAGCTGATTGTTGCGTATGTGATTGAATTATTTGGAATATTTGGAGTAGAAAAACAGCCATTTGAGTGGAGAAAAATTTTGGGAATGGCAGTTGCAATTACAGGGATTGTTCTGTTTAAGTGGTAAAGTGAGAAAAAACTATTGTAATTGTTTCCATTTTTCGATACAATGAAAGAGACGCACAAGGAGGACTTTATAGAGGAAAATTCTATAAAGGAGAGAAGCGCGTGATTAAAAAAATATTTTTCAAAAATTTTTTATGGATTTTTACGGGAATCATGATAAGTGGATGCCAGAGAGAGACGATGGAGCTTTCGTGGGAGACAGGTGAGGAGATCGCATCAGAAGAGATTTCAACAGAGGAAAGCGTACAAAAAACGGTATTTGTTCATGTATGCGGAGCTGTAAAATCTCCGGGTGTGTATGAGCTGCCTGTCTCGTCAAGAATAATTGATGCAATCAATGCAGCTGGAGGCTTTTTGGACCATGCTGTATCCGATCAGATTAATCTTGCAGCTGTTTTAAAAGACGGAGATCAAATAAGAATTTATACAGATGAAGAATTGGAGACAGCAGCAGGAAGCGATGCAAAGATGGATGTACAGATGGAAGAAGGGATTGTCGATTTAAACAGTGCCCAAAAAGAACAGTTGATGGAACTTCCTGGGATTGGCGAGACAAAAGCAGAAGCAATTTTGTCATATCGGGAAGAGGTTGGAAGATTCCAGACGATCGAAGATTTAAAAAATGTATCTGGTATCAAAGAATCTGTTTTTGAAAAAATAAAAGACAAAATTATTGTCCGTTAAATTTAAGGAGAAAGTTATATGGCGAAAAAGGTTCTAGTGGTTGATGATGAAAAATTAATCGTAAAAGGAATTCGCTTCAGTCTGGAGCAGGACGGAATGGAAGTGGATTGCGTTTACGACGGCGAGGAAGCAGTCCGAATGGCACGGGAGAAAGAATACGATATTGTGCTGCTGGATGTAATGCTGCCAAAGCTGACAGGTTTTGAAGTGTGCCAGCAGATCCGGGAGTTTTCAACGGTGCCGATTATTATGCTGACAGCAAAGGGAGACGACATGGATAAGATTCTGGGTCTGGAATATGGCGCAGACGATTATATTACAAAGCCGTTCAATATTCTGGAAGTAAAAGCGAGAATCCGCGCGATTATACGTCGGACAGCAAAAAAAGCAACCGCTGAAAATAAGAAAAAATATATGGAAGTGGGAGATCTTGTCTTAGACTGCGAGGGAAGAAGAGTTTCCATCGCAGGAAAAGAAATCAATCTGACAGCAAAAGAATTTGATGTTCTGGAACTTCTTGTGTTTAATCCAAACAAAGTATTCAGCCGTGAAAATCTGCTGAATATCGTATGGGGATATGAGTATCCGGGAGATGTCAGAACAGTGGATGTCCATATCAGAAGATTGAGAGAAAAGATCGAGGCAAATCCGAGTGAGCCGAAGTATGTACATACGAAGTGGGGAGTTGGTTATTATTTCCAGCATTAAAAAGTATCTCCATGCGCTGGGAGATTTCAGAAAAAGCCTGCAATTTCGTATATTTATCTTTTTTATTCTGGTTGGAACCATTCCTCTTTTCCTTTTGAAATATGGAATGCTGTACAGCCATCAGGAAGAAATGATGGATCGTCACAGCGCAATGATCCGAAACCAATGCATACAGATCTCAAATGATTTAATTGAGACGAGATATCTGGAAGGAGAAAGATCGGAAATTGTAGATATGGAGCTTGCCCAGCTGGCGAGACTGTACGATGGAAGAGTTCTCATCGTAGATGAAAATTTCTGTATCATTAAAGATACATATGATGCAGATGAGGGAAAATATTTGATCTCAAAAGAAGCGATGGATTGCTTCGATGGGATCAATACCACTTTTTATGGGAACAGGAACGGTTCTGCTAAAATTATGCTTCCTGTGATTGAAAGGCAGACGGATGAAGTGAGAGGAATTATGGTCGTCAGCTTTCCAGCTTCTGATATTTATCGGTCGGGAAAATTGCTGAATAAAAATGTACAGATTCTGCAGTGGGGAGTGCTTCTGCTTGTCGTTATCTTTGCATTTTATATGTCTCGTGTCCTTGTAAAACCATTCCGCAAGGTAACAAACTTTTTGGAAGAAAGTTCAACAGGAGTGGAAGAGGAAGGTATTTCCCTGCCGGATTATACAGAGACACAGCTTTTGACAGACGCATATAATAAGATGATGGTGCGCATGAAAGAATTGGATGATTCCAGACAGGAGTTTGTCTCAAACGTTTCTCATGAGCTGAAGACGCCGATTACATCCATGAAAGTGCTGGCTGACTCTCTTCTGATGCAGCCGGATGCACCGATTGAACTGTATCAGGAATTCATGAAAGATATGTCAGAGGAAATAGACAGAGAAAATAAAATCATCAATGATCTGCTTTCTCTTGTCAAGATGGATAAGAAATCAGGAGATATCCATATTCAGCCAACAAACATCAACGAACTGCTTGAACTGATTTTGAAAAGGCTGCGTCCGATCGCAGAGAAGAAAAATGTAGAGCTGGTGATTGAAACATTTCGTCCTGTAACGGCAGAAGTAGATGAGATGAAACTGACGCTGGCACTGTCAAATCTGGTAGAAAATGCGATTAAATATAACAAGGAAAATGGATGGGTTCATATTTCTCTGAACGTTGATCATAAATACTTTTATGTTAAGATTGAGGACAGCGGTATCGGTATTCCGGAAGAAGCGCAAGAACATATCTTTGAGAGATTTTATCGTGTGGATAAATCTCATTCGAGAGAAATCGGAGGTACAGGACTTGGCCTGGCGATCACAAGAAATGCAATCTTGATGCACCGGGGAGCAATCAAAGTCTACAGCAAAGAAGGCGAAGGAACAACGTTTACGGTGCGTGTGCCGATTAATTATGTGGAATAGGCGGAGGAATCAATGAAAATAAGAAAAAGCTTTTTATATTTGATCCTCGCGGCACTGATGCTCGGAGGATGTGAAAAAGAAGAAGTACAGGAAAGCGGATACCAGATTTATTATACAGATGAAGAAGGAGAGCGGCTTCAGTCACAGACGTATATTCCGGAAAAGGAAGACACGGATGAGCTGGTGGATCAGATGATGAAAAAGTGGACAGAAAACTCGGAAGATCAGCAGATGATTTCTGCAAAACCAGAAGAAGTAGAGCTGCTTTCTTATGAAATCCAAAAGAGAAAACTTGTAGTGGACTTTAACGCTGCATACAGAGAATTATCAAATACAGAAGAAATAATGCTTCGCGCATCTCTTTCCAAGACAATGCTTCAGATTCCAGGAATTCAAAGCGTTCAGATCACGATAGATGGAGAAAAACTGACGGATCGGATGGGGAAAGTGATTCCAGGCATGACGGATAAAAGTTTTGTAGATGTGGATGACGTAGGCGTCGATGGATTTGAGACAATAGAATATCCATTTTATTTTGCAGATGACAGTGGAAATCTGGAAGAAGAAAAGCGAATCATTCACTATTCGTCCAGTTCAGAAAAGCTTCAGACTGTTCTGAAGCAGCTGATAGCAGGGACGAAAAACAGTAATCTGAATTCTGTAATTGCACCGGATACAAAGGTTCTGAGTTCAAAGATTGAAAATGGACTTTGTACAGTGAATTTCAGCAAAAAATTTAATTATTCGGTGGATAACGTTCTGCCGGACACCAGTATTTATGCGATTGTAAATACGCTTTGCGGGCTAAATGGTGTGACATCAGTCAAAATCAACATTGAAGGAGATACAGAAAGTTACTATCTGGATACGATTGATTTATCCGTCCCATTTGAGAGAAGAGAGGATCTAATCAAAACGACAACAGAAGAAGACGAGGAAGACAGAGTTGGTGTTGATTATCTGATGCGTAAAGTTACGCAGGAAGAAACAGAGGAGGACACGGGGGATGAATAAACGTCCATTTTGGACGGCATTCCTGCTGTGGATTGTATTTCTTTTTATAACAGGAAGCAGTGGATTCATGGAAAATGATCCGCTGCCTTCCTGGATAAAAACAGGTACAGACGTAAAATTGGAAGGGCAGATTTACCGGCAGGAATCAAAAGAAAAAACAATTCTATTATATCTGAATCAAGTCAAAATAAAGTCGGATCATGACTTTAAATTTCCTAAAAATGTAGTAATTTCAATCAAAGAAAAGAAAAAATGGACAACAGGAATGACAATAAGCGCCTCTGGAACGGTACAAGAGCCGGAGCAAGCGTCAAACTGGGGTGGATTCGATCAAAAATCCTACTATGCGCAACAGGGAGTGGGACTATTTTTACAAAATGGAGTCGTAGAAAAAGAAATAAAGAATAAAAACGGATATCTTTATTTTTTGGACACTGTCAGACAGAAATTGAAAAGCAGCATTGAGAATATCAGCAGCGAAGAAGACAGCGCCATCTTAAAGGCCATGCTTTTAGGAGAAAAAGAAGATTTAAAAAAAGAACAGAAAGAACTATACCAGAAAGGCGGAATCTCTCATATTCTAGCGATATCAGGACTGCATATATCTTTTCTGGGACTTTTGCTGTATCAGTTTTTAAGAAAGATGGCGCTTTCTTTTGGCGCTTCAGGATTTATAGCAGCCGCTGTGATGGGGAGCTATGGAGTGATGACTGGAATGAGTGTTTCTGCGATGCGTGCGGTGCTGATGTTCTTCATCTATCTTGGTTCTCAGATTCTGGGGAGAACGTATGACGTTTTATCATCTCTGTCTTTTGCCGGTCTGATGATCCTCCTATATAATCCGGCCTCTGTGTACCAGGCGAGTTTCCTGCTTTCTTTTGGCGCTGTACTTGGACTTACGCTTCTACTGCCAAGGATGGAAGAGACATTTCAAAAAGAGAAAGAACACGCGGCAAGAAAGATTTTTCGAGCATCTGTCAGCGTCTCAATTGCCACACTGCCTGTATCTTTGCTTTTTTTTTCAGAATGGTCTGCCTTTGGCATTTTATTGAATATCATTGTAATACCAACGGTACAGATTGTGCTTTTGTCAGGGGGAGCAGCAATGATTGCAGGTTTGATTTTTCCAGATCTGGGAATCATTCTTCAAGCTCCGGCACACTATCTGTTATTGCTTTATGAAAATTTATCAGGAATTGCCCAAGAAATCCCAGGTGCGGTGTGGAAGGCGGGTTCCCCAGATAAAACACAGATCATTTTGTATTATGTACTGCTGGTTTTTCTAATATTTCTGACACGGTATGTCAGAAAAAAATGGAAGAAACTGATCTGGATATCAGGGATTTTCTGTATGTTCAGCGTGATGGAAAAGGCGTTGCCGGACAAGCTTTTTATCACTGTCCTGGATGTAGGACAGGGAGATGGGATTTGTATCCAGAATGGGAGAAATGGATGTTATCTGGTCGATGGAGGTAGCACAAGCCAGACAGCCGTGGGAGAATTTTGCATTGAATCTTACCTGAAATTTGAGGGAGTCTCCAGAATTGACGGGTGGTTCATCTCTCATGCTGATCTGGATCATATCAGCGGGCTGCTTGAGATCTTAGAATCTTATCGGCGTACATGGGATGGAAGAAATGCAGATGGCATTACGATAGAAAAAATTTTTCTCCCATATCGCAGAGAGAAAACGGAGCTTTATCAGAGAGCAGAAAAATTGGCAGGACAGAATAAAATTGAGGTATACTATATAGAGAAAGGACAAAAAGTAACAGAAAAAGAGATGGAAATCGTATGCCTGGCGCCAGAGAGAAAGAACTTAAGCGGAGAAGAAAATAGCGATTCCATGGTTTTATCTGTAAAATATGGAGATTTTACAGCTCTTTTAACAGGAGATCTGGAAGGAAATGGAGAAAAAATATTGGTTGATAGTGGAATTTTAAAAGCGATTGATTTTTTGAAAGTGGCACATCATGGGTCGGAGTTTTCAACGACAGAAGAGTTTTTAAGACAGACAAAACCAGAGCTCGCTGTGATTTCGTGTGCAGAGAAAAACCGATATGGCCATCCGCACGAAGCATTGCTTTCCAGATTGAAAAAGGCTGGGACAGTCATAAAAATGACAAAGGAAAGCGGCGCAGTAAAAGTAATAACAGATGGAAAAAAATATACAGTGAAAGAAAAAAGGAGAGACATATGAATATCAGGGAAATGGCAGAAAAAAGGGAAAAAGAGTTCTTTAGTCCGTATGCAGCATTCAGTCAAAATTCGAGAGGAAGAGAGAGGGAGGAAAAGCCGTGTGATATCCGACCGGCATATCAAAGAGACAGGGATCGCATTATGCACAGCAAAGCATTCCGCAGGCTGAAACAAAAGACGCAGGTATTTTTAAGTCCTGTAGGAGATCACTACAGGACAAGAATGATGCACACTCTGGAAGTGGCACAGACGGCAAGGACGATTGCAAAGGCGCTGCGTCTGAATGACGATCTTGCTGAGGCGATTGCTCTGGGACATGACTTGGGGCATACGCCATTTGGCCACTGTGGAGAGTATGCTTTAAATGAAATCGCACCATGCGGTTTTACACATTACGAGCAGAGCGTGCGGATTGTGGAACTGCTGGAGAAAGGGGGAGAAGGATTAAATTTGACGTGGGAAGTTCGGGATGGAATTAAAAATCACAGAACAACAGGAAATCCCTCCACACTGGAAGGGAAAATCGTGCGTATTTCAGACAAAGTGGCATATCTAAACAGTGATATTGACGATGCAAAAAGGGCAAAAATTTTGACAGAGGAACAGATACCAAAGGCATACAGAGATGTTTTGGGCAACACGACAAGAGAAAGGTTGAATACTTTGATCCATGATATTATAATAAACAGTATGGATCGAGATGAGATTGCGATGTCTCCGGAAGTTTCACTTGTCATGAAGGATTTGAGAACATTTATGTTTGAACATGTATATGACGATCCATGTGCAAAAAAAGAGGAGAAAAAGGCGATCGGACTTGTGCAGGCGTTATATGAGTATTATATCGTTCACACAGACCTTTTGCCGCAGGAATATCGCAGTCTGATGGATAAGAAAGGGCAGCCGAAAGAGCGGGTCGTCTGTGATTATATTGCAGGTATGACAGATCCTTATGCGACACAGAAGTTTACGGAACTGTTTATCCCGAAGTTTTGGCAGCTATAGGGGAAAAAGATGTATTATTCAGAAGATTTAATTGAAGAGGTACGACTTAGAAATGATATTGTGGATGTGATTTCAGGCTATGTAAAACTGCAGAGAAAGGGAAATTCTTACTTTGGATTATGTCCGTTTCACAATGAAAAGTCACCGTCTTTCTCTGTCAGCCCTGACAAGCAGATGTATTATTGCTTTGGGTGCGGAGCAGGCGGAAATGTCTTTACTTTTATTATGCAGTATGAAAACTATACGTTTCCGGAGGCGATGAAATTTTTGGCAGACCGTGCCGGTATTGAACTGCCTTCCCAGGAAATGACAGCACAGATGCGCCGGGAACAAGATTTAAAGACACAGATTTTAGAGCTGAATAAGCAGGCAGCCAACTATTTTTATTATCAGCTGCGAACAGAAAATGGAGCTCATGCGATGGAATATCTCACAAAGAGAGGAATCACAAAAGAGACGATGAAAAATTTTGGGCTGGGATTTTCTACAGCGTACAGTGATGATTTATATCAATATTTTAAGAAAAAAGGAGTCTCCGATGAACTGTTGAAGCAGTCAGGATTGATGAATGTGGATGAGCGTCGCGGAATGTATGATAAGTTCTGGAATCGTGTGATCTTTCCTATTCAAGATGTCAATGGAAGAGTCATTGGTTTTGGCGGAAGAGTGATGGGAGATGGGAAACCAAAGTATTTGAACTCCCCGGAAACGATTGTGTTTGACAAAAGCCGGAATCTTTATGGATTAAATGCAGCGCGCATATCAAGAAAAAAATATTTCCTGCTGTGTGAAGGTTATATGGATGTAATTGCACTGCATCAGGCAGGATTTAAAAATGCAGTTGCGTCCCTTGGAACGGCGTTTACATCGCAGCATGCAGGACTTTTGAGGCGGTATGCGGAGGAAGTGGTGCTGACATATGACAGCGACGAGGCAGGAAAAAAGGCAGCACTGCGCGCAATTCCGATTTTAAAGGCAGCGGGGATCACGGCGAAAGTGATTCATATGGAACCGTATAAAGATCCGGATGAATTTATAAAGGCAGAAGGCGGAGAGAAGTTTCAGGAGAGAATTGATCAGGCCGAAAACAGTTTCCTGTTTGAACTTTCAGTGATGGAACAGAATTACCAGATGACAGATCCTGAAAGCAAGACACTGTTTTTCAGAGAAGTAGCGGCAAAATTGATCGAGTTTGATCAGGAGCTGGAGAGAGAAAACTATATCGAGGCAGTGGCAGTGCGCTACCATGTCGGATTTGAAAATTTAAGAAAAATGGTGAACCAGCTGGCTATGAAAGGCTATACTCCAAAGACGCAGCTGACAGGAAGAGAGAGAAAACTTCCGGAGAAAGAAGACGGCATGAAAAAGTCACAGAGGATATTGCTGACATGGCTGATCGAGTATCCGAAATTATTTGATACAGTAAAGCAGTACGTCTCTCCAGAAGATTTTACAGAAGAACTGTACAGAACCGTTGCGGGGATGGTCTATGAACAGCAGCGAAACGGGGAGATGAACCCGGCAAAAATTATCAATTATTTTGAGGATTCTGAACAGCAAAGGCAGGTTGCCCAGCTGTTTAATACAACCGTGTCGGTTGATACGAAAGAAGATTTGCAAAAGGCAGTCAGAGAGACGATTGCGAAAGTGATGGAAAATAGTATTTCTTATCAGATGAATCATTCGGATCCGACCGATATCTCAGGGGTTCAGAAAATGATTGAAAATAGAAGAAAAATGCAGGAATTGGCAAAGCTGAAGATTTCTCTGTCATAGACGATAAAGGAATACACAGTAAGAACGGCATAAGGAAGAGAGGAGAAAAATTTGCAGTTATCAAAACGCTTGTCGGCGGTAGCGTCGATGGTAAAAGAAAAAGGATGTTTGGCAGATGTAGGGACGGATCACGGGTATATTCCGATTTTTTTAATCGAGCAGGGAAAAATAGACCATGCAGTTGCGATGGATATCAATGCAGGACCTCTGGAGCGTGCAAAAGCACATATTGCAGAACATATGCTGGAGGAAAAGATCGAGACAAGGCTGTCAGACGGAGCAGCACAGCTGAAAGAAGGAGAGGCGGACAGCGTTGTGATCGCTGGGATGGGCGGTTTATTGACGATTGAAATTTTAAAAAGAGGAGCAGATGTTTTAAAAGGCGTGAAAGAACTGATTCTGCAGCCACAGTCGGAGATCGCTCTTGTGCGTCGCTTTTTGCAGAAACAGGAATATCAGATTACAGATGAAAATATGGTAGAAGAAGACGGGAAATATTATCCGATGATGAGAGTGACTCACGGCCAGATGGAGCCATGGACAGAGACAGAATATTTATATGGAAAATATCTGCTTCAGAAAAAGGAACCATGTCTTTTTTCTTTTCTGGAAAGAGAAGAAAAAATTTATGAATCTGTTCAGAAGAAGCTAGAGGAAAATGAAAATCCAAATACACAGAAAAGAAGAGAAGAAATTACAGAAAAATTAAATCACATTCGGGAGGCAAAGGGTATATTGACAGCAGAAAGATTCTGACAGGATTGTGTGGGAAAAATACGGATGGTGAGATATAAAGGAGAAAATGCCATGAAATGCAAAGAAATAATAGAAAAATTAGAACAGCGGTATCCTCTGCATTTTGCTGCGTCCTGGGATAATCCAGGACTTCAGGCAGGGGATCCGGAAAAAGAAGTAAACACGGTTTATCTGGCTTTGGATGCGACAGATGAGGTGATTGATCATGCGGTACAGGCAGGGGCGGATCTTTTGATCACGCATCATCCGATGATTTTCTCAGGATTGAAATCCGTGACGGCAGATCATTTTATCGGGAGAAGAGTCATAAAGCTGATTAAAGAAGATATCTGCTATTATGCGGCACACACAAATTATGATGTCGCACAGATGGCAGATACAGCTGCTTTTTGTCTTGGCCTTCAGGCGCCTCGTGTGCTGAGCGTTTCTTATAAAGATCCGCAGACAGGTATACAGGAGGGATACGGCAGAATCGGAGCGCTCCCATGTGAGATAACGCTGAAAGAGTGCGCAGATCTTGTAAAAAAATCATTTTCTTTAAGGGAAGTAAAGGTATTTGGGGATGAAAATAAAAAGATAAAAACAGCGGCAATCCTGCCGGGATCAGGAAAAAGCATGATTTCAGATGCGCTGAAAGCACACGCTGATGTGATGATCACAGGAGATATCGACCATCATGCAGGCATTGATGCAGCGGCACAGGGGATTGCTGTGATTGATGCAGGACACTATGGAACAGAACATATTTTTATGGATCAGGTGAAACAGGAATTGGAAAAGACATTTCCAGATCTGAAAATAGAGCGAGAGGCATTTTGCCTGCCATTTTGGATGATCTAAAACAGGAGGAGTTTTATGGGGCAGGAACAGATTATCATACAAGTTGGAGAAGAGAAAAGAAAATATCCTTTCGGAACTACTTTTTTAGAGGTGGCGAAAGATTTTGCAGATACAAAGAACGATGATATTATTCTGGCAGAATCGGGGAATCGTTTGTTTGAACTGTGCAAAAAGATAAAATACGACTGCGAGATTCGATTTATAACAACGGCAGAGAAAGTGGGATATGACACATACAGAAGAAGTGTGACGCTTTTGATGCTGAAGGCAATGGATCATGTTGCAGGTCATGACAATATTGAAAAGATCAGCGTTCATTTCTCGGTGGGCAGCGGATATTACTGTACGCTGAAAGGAAAAATACGACTGACAGAACAGCTTTTAAAAGAAGTAAAAGCATACATGAGAGAGCTTGTGGAACAAAAAATTCCGATTCAGAAGAGAAGCGAGGATACTTATAAGGCGATAGAACTGTTTCATGAATATGGAATGTATGATAAGGAAGCACTGCTGACGTACAGAAGAGTTTCCAAAGTCAACATCTATAATCTGGCGGGATTTGAAGATTATTTTTATGGATATATGGCTCCGGATACTTCTTATCTGCGATACTTTGACTTAGTTTTGTATGACGAGGGGTTTGTCTTGCTGTTTCCATGGATGAGCAATCCAAGAAAAGTGCCGGAATTTCAGCCACGAAAAAAGATCTTCCAGGTTCAAAAGCAGACACTTTTATGGGGAGAGATGCTGAATGTGCCGACTGTTGCGGCGCTGAATGAGCGTGTTGTAAATGGAAATATGGATGACTTAATCTTATGCCAGGAAGCGCTTCAGGAGAAAAAAATCGGAGAGATTGCAGAACAGATTGCAAAAAAGAAAGCAAGGATCGTACTGATTGCCGGACCGTCCTCTTCTGGAAAAACAACATTTTCTCACAGACTTTCTATTCAGCTCGCAGCACATGGATTAAACCCACATCCGATTCCGATGGACGATTACTTTGTAGACCGCGAAAAAACACCGCTTGATATCTATGGAAATAAAAACTTTGAGTGTCTGGAAGCGATCGACATTGAACTGTTTAATGAAGATATGACGCGGCTTCTTTCCGGCGAAAAAGTAGAACTTCCTTATTACAATTTTAAACTTGGAAAGAGGGAATATCGTGGAGATATACTTCGTCTGGGTAAAGACGATGTGCTTGTAATTGAAGGGATTCATGGTCTGAATGACAGAATGACTTACCGTATGCCAAGAGAAGAAAAATTTAAAATATATATCAGCGGACTGACTCAGCTGAATGTAGATGAACACAATCGAATTGCAACTACAGACGGGCGGCTTTTGAGAAGAATAATCCGGGATGCAAGAACAAGAGGAACATCGGCAAAAAATACGATTGCGATGTGGCCTTCTGTGGGAAGAGGAGAGGAAGCCTATATTTTCCCTTATCAGGAAGAGGCAGATGTCATGTTTAATTCTGCCTTAATTTATGAACTGGCAGTGCTGAAGATTTATGCAGAGCCGCTTTTATTTGGAATTGCAAGAGAAGAGCCGGAATATAAAGAGGCAAAACGTCTGCTGAAATTTTTAGACTACTTCGTGGGAATTCCAGGAGAAAATGTTCCGCAAAATTCTATTTTGCGCGAATTTATTGGTGGAAGTTGCTTTAAAGTATAAAAAACAAAGAAAAATCTATTTACAAGAAGAAAGTTTCATGTTAGAATTTGATGCGGCATAAGTAGAATAAATGATCGCGGATGACAAAACGAAAGGTGTCATACGAGGAAAGTCCGGGCTTCACAGGGCAGGATGCCAGATAACGTCTGGTGGAGGCGACTCCAAGGATAGTGCAACAGAAATATACCGCCAGCTTTGCTGGTAAGGGTGGAAGGGCAGTGTAAGAGACTACCGCCTTTTTGGTAACAAAGAGGGCATATGTAAACCCCATCCGAAGCAAGACCGAAAAAAAGCATATGGCGGCCCGTCAGCTTTAGGTAGGTCGCTGGAACCTGCTGGCGACAGCAGGTCTAGATAGATGATCATTCACGACATAACCCGGCTTACCGTTCTGCTTATGCAGAAAAAAATGGAAGAAAAGAAAAAAACACTTGCATATTAAAAAGAAAACGAATATAATAAAAAGCGACAAAGGCGTCAAAGAATATTTAGGGGAGCAGAGCTCCGCTGAATAGTTTTTTGGGGCCTTTTTTGAATTTTAGAACACATAGTCTGCTTTTTGAAATCAGGATGCTATTCGGACAGAAAAAAAGAGCAGATAAAAAAAGAATTTGAGGAGGAACAACAAATGTCATATGTAGATGAAGTCATTGAGTTAGTAGTAAAACAAAACCCGGCAGAACCTGAATTTCATCAGGCTGTAAAAGAAGTACTGGAATCTTTAAGAGTTGTGATCGAAGCAAATGAAGAAAAGTACAGAAAAGAAGCGCTGCTGGAAAGACTGGTAAATCCAGAAAGACAGTTTAAGTTCCGTGTGCCATGGGTGGACGACAAAGGACAGGTTCAGGTCAACACAGGATACCGTGTACAGTTTAACAGTGCAATCGGACCATACAAAGGAGGATTGCGTCTTCATCCATCTGTAAACTTGGGAATTATTAAATTCTTAGGTTTTGAGCAGATTTTTAAAAACTCACTGACAGGACTTCCAATCGGCGGTGGCAAAGGTGGTTCTGACTTTGATCCGAAGGGAAAATCTGACAGAGAAGTGATGGCTTTCTGCCAGAGCTTTATCACAGAGCTGTACAAATATATCGGCGCAGACACAGACGTTCCAGCTGGAGATATCGGAACAGGAGCCAGAGAAATCGGTTATATGTTCGGACAGTATAAAAGAATCAGAGGAGTATATGAAGGCGTTCTGACCGGAAAAGGTTTGTCTTACGGAGGATCTCTGGCGAGAAAAGAAGCGACAGGATACGGATTACTCTATTTCACAGAAGAAATGTTAAAATGTAATGGAAAAGATCTCAAAGGAACAACAATCTGTGTATCCGGCGCAGGAAATGTAGCGATCTATGCGATTGAAAAAGCACAGCAGTTAGGCGGAAAAGTAGTAACTTGCAGCGATTCTACAGGCTGGGTATACGATCCGGACGGAATTGATCTGGCTGCTTTAAAAGAGATCAAGGAAGTAAAACGTGCTCGTCTGACAGAGTACAAAACATATCGTCCAAATTCAGAATATCATGAAGGAAAAGGCGTATGGAGCGTAAAATGTGATATTGCCCTGCCATGTGCGACACAGAATGAGCTGACATTAGAAGATGCAAAAGCGCTTGTTGCAAACGGATGCTATGCAGTAGCTGAGGGCGCAAATATGCCTACAACTCTGGAGGCGACAGAGTACCTTCAGAAGAGCGGAATTTTGTTTGCACCTGGAAAAGCTTCAAATGCAGGCGGCGTTGCAACATCTGCGCTTGAAATGTCTCAGAACAGTGAGAGACTGTCCTGGAGTTTTGAGGAAGTGGATGCTAAACTTAAGACAATTATGGTAAATATTTTCCACAATCTGGATGATGCCGCAAAACGGTACAATGCAGAAGGAAACTATGTAGTAGGAGCAAATATTGCAGGATTTGAGAAAGTGGCAGACGCAATGCTTGCACAGGGTGTATGCTGATCAGAAAGATCCTTGAAACAGAAAAAAAGAAACACATAAAAGAAGGAGACTCGACAGATTTTCTGTCTGGTCTCTTTTTTGCGGAGTAAAGGATACGGCGACTATCATTGTAAAAAATGGAGAAGAGATTGCCATGTCACCTTCAGCAGATAAAAAAATGATAAATTCCAATTTATATATGATAAGAATGTAAAAAAGAATAAAACAGATAAAATAACAGATAATTAATAAAAAATGAAAAAATATCTTGACAAAATAGTAAAAAATATTTATAATGAAGTTACAAATAAAGAAAGAGAGGTATAAACCACCGAAAACATAAGTTACAGTTCTTTTTGTACCATACAAAGAGAAAGGAAGAATTAAAAAAGTTTCAGAACAAAAGAAAAATCGGAATTCCTGAATTTTCACAGAGGTGAGGAATCTGTATTTGAGAAAGAAAATTTAAAAAAGAAAATTTAAATTTTTGAGATCAGTTAATTCAGGCAGATAAAAATGAAAAAACTGAAACAGAAAAAGAGGTATTATATGGTAGAAGTTCATTAGGACCGGTTGCTATTTAAAGGGTAAATGGCAGCCGGTTCTTTTTTTGTGAAAATTTTTCTTATCAAGGTCATCTGGAAAAAATAGATATCATGAAAACATGGACAGCCTCATATATTGAATAAAAGGGGTGAGAAAATGAACATACATAAAGCATTAATTCAGATTTTTTCGGAAAATATCCGATTAATTGTAAAAAAAATGAAGATTGACGCAGAGAGTCTTCAGGAAATCCGGATGAGAGTTGAAAAACCCTTTCTGATTTTGGCGGATGGAGAAGAGTATTTTGTGACAGAAAAGGGAGAATTGACAAAACAGGAGCAAAAGGGATACATTGTCACGAAGCAGGAAATTATGGAGACAATCTCGTATATTACACATTATTCTCTGTATGCGTATGAAGATGAAGTGCGGCAGGGATTTTTGACAATAGAAGGAGGCCACCGCATTGGAATTGCAGGGAAAATGGTGATGGAGGGAAACAGAATAAAGAATATAAAATACATTTCTTTTTTAAATATCCGTATTACGCATGAGAAAAAGGGATGTGCAGATGAGCTGCTGCCATATATTATTGATCAGGGAAGAATCTGCCATACTCTTTTAGTATCTCCGCCCCGCGGCGGAAAAACGACGATATTGAGAGACCTTGTGAGACAGCTTTCCAATGGAACAAAATTTCTTCCGGGAGTGACAGTTGGCGTGGTGGATGAACGATCAGAGATAGGTGGTTCTTATATGGGAGTTCCTCAAAATGATCTGGGAATACGGACGGATGTACTTGATTGCTGTCCGAAAGCAGAGGGCATGATGATGTTGATCCGTTCGATGTCTCCCCATGTGATAGCAGTTGACGAGATTGGAGATTATGAGGACAGCAGAGCGATCGAGGCAGTTATGAATTGCGGATGCAAAGTGCTTGCTACCGTTCATGGGAGTTCGATCGAGGACATTCAGAAGAAACCGCTTCTTCAGCAGATGGTGACGCAGAAAGTATTTGAGAGATATGTCATTCTGGGAAACCTGCCGGGAAAAATAAAAGAAATTTTCGATGAGAGGGGGACGAGACTGTATCAGGAAGGGGTAGATCTGTGCTGAGAGAAGTTGGATTAGGGATGATCTTTTTTACCTGTTCGGCGATTGGAGTAGCAGCTGCAAGAGAGATGAAAAGGCGTCTGCAAAGCCTTTATGATCTTCAGGAAGCGATGATGATGCTTCAGGGGGAAATTCGATATACTGGGGCAACACTTCCAGAGGCATTTCAGCATGTGGCGCGTCACAGTGCACATTCATGCAGCTCCTTTTTTGAGTCAGCTGGAAAAATGATGGCTCAGCTCAACCATAAATCAGCAAAGGAAGCCATTCAGTGCTGTGCAGAAAAACAGCTGAAGAACCAGGGGCTGAAAAAAGAAGATTTAGAACGGCTGTATCGCGTGGGAGATCAACTGGGATATCTGGATCAGGAAATGCAGATAAAAGGAATTGAATTTTATATTGAACAGCAGAAATCAGCCTGCAGAGACGCAGAAAAAGAGTACAGGGAAAAAGAAAGAATATATCATTGTCTGGGCATTGTAGGAGGTCTTTTTCTGGTGATTCTGCTGGCTTAGGAGTGAGAGACCATGAGTGTAAATATCATTTTTAAGATTGCAGCCGTCGGCATTCTGGTATCTGTGCTGAGTCAGGTGCTGAAACACAGCGGCAGAGAAGAACATGCTTTTCTGACGAGTCTTGCAGGACTTCTGCTTGTGCTGTTTTGGATTCTTCCTTATATTCAGCAGCTGTTTGAATCCATCCGCCAGCTGTTTGATCTGTGAAAGAAGGGGAGTTTAAATTATGGATGTGATGAAAATCGGAATGATTGGAATCGCAGGCGTTTTCTTGTCTATTTTAGTGAAGGAGATCAAGCCGGCCTTTTCGCTTCTGATCAGTATTACCGTATGTATTATGATTTTCTTTTTCCTGACAGAGAAACTGTGGTATCTGGTGGAAACATTTCAGTCTTTCGGGGAATATCTGACAATTCAGAATTCTTATTTAAAATCCCTGATGAAAATTTTAGGAATTACCTACCTTGCTGATTTTTCTTCTAATATTTGCAAAGATGCCGGGTATCACGCAGTGGCAGGGCAGATTGAAATTTTTGGAAAACTTTCAATTCTGGCTCTCAGCACACCGATTTTGGCGGCAATTTTGGAGACGATTCAAAATTTTGTCATGTCCTGAAAAGAAAAACAGGAGGAATGGATTGAAGAGATGGATCAGAATATTTGCTGTTTGGTGTCTGATGTTTTTTTGCTTTCCATCACACGCAGAAGAAGTTCTGGATGAACTGTCTTTTGATGAGATAGAAAAGGAACTGGATGAAATTTTTGAGGATGGAGAAGAGATTTCTTTTCGGGAAATGGTGCTTGATCTCATGAGAGGCGAACAAGCATTTGATCTTCAAGAAATTGGAAGACGGATTGCTGACATCTGTTTTGGAGAACTGAACAGTCAGAAACAGGTGATCATCCAGATTTTGCTTTTGACGATTGTGGCTGCTGTATTTGCAAATTATACAAATGTCTTTGAAAAAAGTCAGACAGCGGACATTAGTTTCTATCTGATTTATTTGATTCTGGTTATGATCCTATTAAAAGCATTTCTGGAAATGGAATCCATGGTGATGGAAGCGGTAAAGCAAGTGACGTCGTTTTTGAAAGCACTTCTGCCGATCTATCTGCTGGCAGCTGCATTTGCAAACGGCTCCCTGACAGCAATCGGATTTTCAGAGATGACATTGGTGATGATTACAATTCTGCAATGGATTTTAAAAGTCGTAATTTTGCCTGGAATTCATCTGTATGTTATTTTATCCATATTAAATCATTTAAATCAAGAAGATCGATTTTCAAAGTTTGCAAAATTGATCCGGATGGTTTTAGTGTGGGCTTTAAAGACAATCGCAGGAATTGTGATCGGTTTTCAGACGGTACAATGCCTTGTAATGCCTGCGGTGGATTCACTTAAGACATCCTTGCTCCGCAAGGCGGCAGGCAGTATTCCGGGAATAGGAAATATATTTAATTCTGTGACAGAGGCGGTTTTGGGATCCGCGATGGTTGTAAAAAATGCAGTGGGAGCGGCGGGAATGATTATCATGGCGATGATCTGTCTGATGCCGCTTTTTAAAATTGCAGTGTGTGTAATCTTATACCGTCTTTTGGCAGCAGTGACGCAGCCGGTGTCAGACAGGCGGCTGACCATGTGCGTGGAAAGTGTCGGTGACGGGGCAGATCTTCTTTTAAAAGTGGTATTGACGACAGGGCTGATGTTTTTTGTATCGCTTGCCCTTGTGACTGCATTTCTGAGGGGAGGATGATATATGGTGCAGTGGATAAAAAATATAATATGCAGTGTCTGTATCCTGGGAGCGCTCCTCCATGTAATTCCTGATTCCACATATCGCAAATACGTTAATTTTTATGCAGGGCTTTTAATCCTTTTAATGGTACTCAAGCCGCTTACATCCATATTTTCACTTGATGAGCCATTTGACAGGCTTGTCCAGGTTCAAGAATTAAAAAGGGAACTGGCAGAACTGAATATGACATGGACAGGAATGGAAGAGCTTGGCACACAGAAGGTAGAAGAGGCGTGGAAAAAAGAACTTGAACAGCAGATTGAGGAGGCGGCAAGGCTGTGTGAATTGTCTGTGGAAAAAATAAAAATTAACCTGGAGGAAGACAAAAATGGAATGATCACAAACGTATCCGTGTCAATACAGGCAGAACCGTTCTATCCCTCAAAAAAGAATGGAGAAGAAAAAAAAGAAGAGCTGGTTAAAATGCTGGAAGAAATTTATGAGTTGGATAGAAGTAAGATTCAGATTACGGTGCAGGAGTGATATATGGAAGGCAGATGGAAGACAGTTCAAAATCAGTTTAAGCATATGAAAAAAGATCAGTTCTTGATTTTTTTGCTTGTTGGAATCTTGACTGTTGTCATTTTTCTTCCGACCAGTTCTGATTCAGAAAAAGAGCCCGAAAAGCAAGAAGTTATTACAAAAGAGAGACAGACAAAAGATATACAGGAGGAAAGATTGAAAGAAATTTTGAGTCAGGTAAAGGGGGTGGGAAAAACAGAAGTAATGATCACCTATCGTTCTTCCGGAGAAAAAATTGTGGAGAAAGATGTACCGGTCACAGACAGAACCGTCACGGAAGAAGACGGACAAGGGGGAAACAGCAGTACGGTGGAGCGGGAAATGAGCGAAGAGACGATCTATGAAAAGGGGAGTGACGGCAGTCAGATCCCTTATGTAGTGAAAGTGACAGAGCCGGAGATCGCAGGAGTTCTCATTGTAGCAGAGGGGGGAGATAATTCGGTTGTCATAAAAAACATAACTGATGCTGTTGTAGCATTATTTGGAGTGGAAGCGCATAAAATCAAAGTAATGAAGATGAATTAAGGAGGAAATAATGAAGCGCATCATGAAAAAAAATCAGATTGTCATTACGGGGCTGGCAGTGATGATTGCGATTGCAGGATATTTAAATTTTTCCGGAACAGATATGGAGTTGGAAAGCTCCCCTACTTCCGTGCAGGATGATTCTGTTCTCCTTGAAACTGAAGAAGAAAATGCAGCAGCGTCCAACAACGGCGTACTTGTCGATGTAGAAAGCCTTGATGGGGAAGAAGAGATGGATACAGCAAGCAGTGATAATCCGGAAGGAATCCCAGGGGAGGCAGTACTTACCAGCGCAGGAACAAACTCAGGATTTGCAGCTGAAGCCCGACTGACGCGAGAGCAGATTCGGGCAAAAAACAAAGAGACTTTGCTGGAAGTCATCAACAATGAGGGCGTTAGTGCAGAAGAAAAAGAAAAAGCAGTCAGCAGCATGAATGCAATGACAGACATTGCAGAGCGTGAGGCGGCGGCAGAGCTTTTACTGGAAGCAAAAGGGTTTACAGACTCTGTTGTGAGCATCACAGAAGGAACGGCTGATGTGGTGATCAATATGACAGAAATTTCAGATGCTCAGAGAGCCCAGATTGAAGATATCGTAAAAAGAAAAACAGAAATTTCCGGAGAAAATATTGTGATTACGCCAATTTCACAGTAGGAAAAAAGATAGAGCCTTTGTCGGGATTGACAGAGGCTCTTAAGCTTGCTAGAATAGCAAATGGAAAAAATAAGAATGAAAGTTAAGAAGATATCATATATGGAGGAGAGAACGTGACTGATATTACAAAGGAAATAAAAAAGAGAAGAACATTTGCCATCATTTCTCACCCGGACGCAGGAAAGACAACTCTGACAGAAAAGTTTCTGCTCTATGGAGGAGCAATCAATCTTGCCGGTTCCGTAAAAGGAAAAGCGACAGCGCGCCATGCGGTTTCCGACTGGATGGAGATTGAAAAAGAAAGGGGTATTTCCGTAACCTCTTCCGTATTACAGTTTAATTATGATGGCTTTTGCATTAACATTCTGGATACTCCAGGACATCAGGATTTCTCAGAAGATACATACCGTACGCTGATGGCGGCAGATTCAGCCGTGATGGTGATTGATGCGTCAAAAGGTGTAGAGGCGCAGACGAGAAAACTGTTTAAGGTCTGTGTGATGCGCCATATTCCAATTTTTACCTTTATCAACAAGATGGATCGTGATGCAAACGATACATTTGAACTTCTGGACGAAATTGAAAAAGAGCTTGGCATTGAGACGTGTCCGATCAACTGGCCGATTGGATCAGGAAAAGAATTTAAAGGCGTGTTTGACCGTGAGACTGGTAAGGTGATTTCATTCTCTGATACAGAAAAGGGAACGAAAGAAGGAGATACGACAGAGTACGAACTTGGATCGAAAGAACTGCTGGAATATATTGGAGATGAAAAAAATGAGCAGCTGGAGACAGAGATTGAGCTGCTTGACGGGGCAAGCGCTGAATTTGATCAGGAAAGAGTGGATAGAGGAGAACTCTCACCAGTATTTTTTGGATCAGCGCTGACAAATTTTGGCGTTGAATTTTTCCTGCAGCATTTCCTTAAAATGACATCCTCACCGCTTGCCAGAAAAGCAGAGACGGGACTGATTGATCCGACACAAGAGGGATTTTCAGCGTTTGTATTTAAAATTCAGGCAAATATGAATAAAGCACACCGTGACCGTATTGCGTTTATGCGTATCTGCTCCGGTGAATTTGATGCTGGAATGGAAGTATACCATGTGCAGGGAGAGAAAAAAATGCGTCTTTCTCAGCCGCAGCAGATGATGGCTCAGGAGCGCCACATTGTAGATAAGGCGTATGCAGGAGATATTATCGGAGTGTTTGACCCAGGTATTTTCTCGATCGGAGATACGGTTTGCCTTCCAGGAAAGAAAATTATGTATGAAGGAATCCCAACATTTGCTCCGGAGCATTTTGCAAGAGTGCGCCAGATGGATACGATGAAAAGAAAACAGTTTGTGAAGGGGATCAATCAGATTGCGCAGGAAGGAGCTATCCAGATTTTCCAGGAGTACAATACAGGAATGGAAGAAATTATTGTAGGTGTTGTCGGCGTACTGCAGTTTGATGTGTTGAAATACCGCCTCGAAAACGAGTACAATGTGGATATCCGTCTGGAAAGTCTGCCATATGAGCATATTCGGTGGATTGAAAATCCAGATATTGATCTGAATAAATTAGTTGGAACATCAGATATGAAAAAGATCAAAGATCTGAAAGGAAGACCACTGCTTCTCTTTATCAACAGCTGGAGTATCGGTATGACTCTTGATCGAAACAAAGGACTGATGCTGTCTGAATTTGGACGCTCATAAAATATCCTTTGCAAAATACAGAAATTTTGGTATAATAATGCTATTAATGGATACGATGCAGGACAGGAGGTCAGTGGCATGAGTGAAAGAGAGACGAATTGCATAATAGAAAATGAAGCAGAATTTGGACAGGTTCAGATTGCAGATGAAGTTGTAGCAATCATTGCGGGACTTGCAGCGACAGAAGTAAGCGGCGTATCTGCGATGGCAGACAATATCACAAAAGAACTCATCGGCAAACTGGGGATGAAAAATCTTTCAAGAGGAGTAAAGGTAACTGTACAAGATGGCATAGTTGATGTGGAGCTTGTGTTAAATCTGGAATATGGATACAGCATTCCAGAGACGAGCAGAAAAGTTCAGGAAAAGGTCAAGGGAGCGATTGAGAGCATGACTGGCCTGACAGTTTCAGAAGTCAATGTCAGAATAGCAAGCGTTGTCATGAACAAGTAACGACCACAAAAACAGAGATGACGAAATATCATGGAGCCGTTGCAAAATGTATGTAAATGTGAAAGCATGATAACTCATTTTGCAGCGGCTTTTAGAATGAGGAGAAAAATGAGCAGAAGAGAAATCAGAGAACATATTTTTAAATTATTATTTTTAGTAGAATTCCACGATCAGGAAGAATTAGAGGCACAGGTGCGTCTGTATCTGACACAGCATGAGGAGATCAAAGAAGAGGATCTGCGCTATATCAAAGAGAAATATGAAAAGATTCTGGAAAAACTGCCGCAGATTGATGAGGCAATCAATCAGGTTTCTAAAGGATGGAAGACGGAGCGTATGGGAAAGACAGATCTGACAGTGTTGCGTCTGGCTTATTATGAAATGAAATACGATGAGGATATCCCTACAGGAGTTGCGATTAATGAAGGGGTGGAACTGGCAAAACTGTTTGGCGGAGAGGAATCTCCTGCTTTTGTCAACGGAATTTTAGCAAAATTAGTGTAACAGAGGATGCCGCTGATACGGTATGAAAGAACCATGAAAAAGTTTGAGAATAATGGAGAGCTTGCGATGCAGAGTGCGTATTCAGTCAGACAGATTAATTCTTATATTAAGATGATGTTCTCCCAGGATTTTGTTCTGAATAAAATTTCAGTCAAAGGAGAAGTATCAAACTGTAAATACCATACTTCCGGTCATATTTATTTTACACTGAAGGAAGAAAGTTCCGCTCTTTCCTGCGTGATGTTTGCAGGGGACAGACTGGGGCTTTCGTTCCGGCTGCAGAATGGGCAGCAGGTGACGGTAAGCGGAAATATAGATGTGTATGAACGCGATGGAACGTATCAGCTCTATGCCAGAAAGATTGTATCGGATGGAATCGGTGCACTGTATGAAAAATTTGAAGCGTTAAAACAGGAATTAGAGGAAATGGGAATGTTTGCGCCGGAATATAAACAGCCGATTCCTTTTTTTGTCCGAAAACTTGGGATTGTGACAGCACCTACAGGTGCGGCTGTGCGCGATATGATTCAGGTTGCAAAAAGACGAAATCCGTATATTGAGATTTATCTTTATCCAGCACAAGTACAGGGAGAGGGGGCAAAAGAAAGCATCGCTCATGGAATTGAACAGATGGATCAGTGCGGGATGGATGTAATTATTGTAGGCAGAGGGGGAGGTTCTTTAGAGGATCTCTATGCTTTCAATGAAAAGATTGTGGCAGAAGCGATTTTTCGGTGCAGGACGCCAGTGATTTCAGCAGTGGGACATGAGACTGACACAACAATTTCGGATTTTGTGGCAGATTTAAGAGCGCCCACTCCTTCCGCAGCGGCAGAACTGGCCGTTGCAGACTTTTCTGAGATCACTTCTTCTCTGACACAGTATAAAAATCAACTGACGATGGCTATGAGGCAGAGAGTGGAGCAGTGCCGTGCAAAACTGAACCAGAGTGAAGTCCGGCTTTCTTATCTGAATCCAAGACAAAAAATAAAAGATCAGAGAATGCAGCTGACCGAGAAAGAGGAAAAACTGCAAAAGGAAATGAGAGATAAGATAAAAGAAAAAAGACATGATCTTTTTCTTTATATTGAAAAATTAAGAGGGCTGTCTCCTCTGGAAAAACTAAACCAGGGATATGCTTTTGTGCAGAATGAAGAAGGATGCCGTGTGACGCATACGGACCAGGTTCGTGAGGGGGAAGAGATGAAAGTGTATGTGTCAGACGGCTATATTGCAGCACAGGTATTGGAGAAGACGTGTGAGCCGCCAATATCTATAAAAAATTCCAAAAATATTTTTGAGTAAGAGTTTCTGGCAAAAAAGCGGTATCAGGAGGAAATATGAAGGAACAGACATTGGAACAGACATTTGAGGAGCTGGATAGTGTGATTGCGTCTTTACAGACAGGAGATCTGCCTTTGGAGGAGTCCTTCACACTGTATCAAAAAGGGATGAAGCTTTTAAAAAAATGTAATGATAAACTGGATCGTGTGGAAAAGAAAGTGATGGCTATGAATGAAGAAGGTGGTTGGGATGAATTTTGAACAGGAAATGAAGACGAAAGTGGAACAGATACAGAATACGATCATGTCGTATCTTCCAGAAGAAACAGGATTCCAGAAAACATTGCTTGAGGCGATCAATTACAGTATGAAGGCAGGCGGAAAAAGACTGCGGCCGCTGCTGATGATGGAGACATACCGTCTTTTTGGAGGAGACAGCGATGTGATTGATCCGTTTCTTGCTGCAATCGAGATGATTCATACGCATTCCCTCATCCATGATGATCTTCCGGCAATCGACAATGACGAATACCGCAGGGGAAGAAAGACGACTCATGTAGTATATGGGGAGGCAATGGGGATTTTAGCCGGCGACGCCTTGCTGAATTTCTCCTATGAAACAGCAGCGAAAGCTTTTTCTCTGGAACCTGGAAACCACAAGGTGGAGCGCGCATTTTCCGTGATGGCACAAAAAACGGGAATTTTTGGAATGATCGGCGGACAGTCTGTAGATGTGGAATGTGATAAAACTGAATTTTCAAAGGAAAAACTGGAATTTATCTATTGCCTGAAAACGAGCGCGCTGATTGAATCTTCCATGATGATTGGAGCGATTCTGGCTGGCGCTTCCGATGAGAAAGTAAAAGTGATAGAGCAGATTGCCCGAAAAGTAGGTTTTGCATTCCAGATTCAGGATGACATTTTAGATGTGACAAGCACAATAGATGTTCTGGGAAAACCGATCAACAGCGATGAAAAGAATCATAAGACAACGTATGTGACTTTAAATGGTCTGGAACGTGCCAGAGAAGAAGTTGACCGTATGTCAAAAGAGGCAATCGCACTGCTGAAATCGCTGGAAGAAAAAAATGAATTTTTAACGAATTTGATTGTATATCTGATTAATCGTGAAAAGTAAAGGGTGAAGCTTTTGGTACTGGATAAAATAAAAAAAGAAAATGATATCAAGAAACTTTCCAAAGAAGAGCTCGCTGTCTTATCTGAGGAAATCCGTTCTTTTTTGATTCAGTCGATCAGCGAAACAGGGGGACATCTGGCGTCAAATCTGGGTGTTGTAGAGCTGACCATGGCAATGCATCTTGTTTTTCACCTGCCGGAAGATAAGATCATCTGGGATGTTGGACATCAGTCGTATACCCATAAGATTTTGACGGGAAGAAAAGAAGGATTTGGACAGCTCAGAAAATACGGAGGATTAAGCGGATTTCCAAAGAGAAAGGAAAGCCAATGCGATGCGTTTGATACAGGACACAGTTCTACTTCAATTTCAGCAGGACTGGGATATGTATATGGACGAGATCTGAAAGGAGACCATAATTTTGTGATCTCTGTAATCGGAGACGGCGCTTTGACGGGCGGTATGGCATATGAGGCGCTGAACAATGCAGGAAGACTGCACACAAATTTTATTATTATTTTAAATGATAATGAAATGTCGATTTCCAAAAACGTCGGAGGAATGTCAACGTATCTTGGAAATCTAAGAACAAATACAGCATATCAGGATTTTAAGATCAGTGTCACAAAAGCATTGAAAAAAATTCCAGTGTATGGAGAAAAACTGATTCAGCATATTAAAAAGACAAAAAGCGGAATCAAACAGCTCCTGATTCCGGGAATGCTGTTTGAAGAGATGGGAATTACTTACCTTGGACCGGTTGATGGACACAATATTGCACAGATGACGAAGATTTTAAAAGAGGCGAAAAAAATCAACGGCGCTGTCATTGTGCATGTGCTCACAAAAAAAGGGAAAGGATTTTTGCCGGCTGAACGGCGCCCTTCTCTCTATCATGGAACGGAGCCGTTCGACGTGCAGACGGGGAAACCGAAGAAAAAAAAGACGAAGCCGTCTTACACCGACATTTTTTCAAAGGCAATATGTGAGGCAGCCAGGAAAGAAGAACATCTTGTGGCGATCACAGCAGCTATGGCGGATGGCACAGGGCTCCACAGATTTCACAGACAATATCCGGAACGCTTTATTGATGTCGGAATTGCAGAAGAACACGCTGTTACGTTTGCAGCGGGGCTGGCGGCATCCGGGATGATCCCCGTCGTGGCTGTCTACTCTTCCTTTTTGCAAAGAGCATTCGATCAGATGATTCACGATGTGTGCATTCAAAATCTGCATGTAATTTTTGCTGTTGATCGTGCCGGGCTTGTGGGAAGCGACGGAGAGACGCATCAGGGTATCTTCGATCTTTCCTATCTTTGCATGATTCCCAATATGACGGTGATGGCGCCTAAAAACAAGTGGGAACTTGTGCAGATGCTGAATTTTGCTGTCAGCTTCTGGGGACCGATTGCTCTGCGCTATCCCAGAGGGGAGGCATATGAAGGGCTAAAACAGTATAATGCTCCCATCTGCTATGGAAAGAGCGAATGGATTTACGATGAGACGGAGATTGCATTGATTGCGGCCGGAAGTATGGTGGAAACTGCTGTAAAAGTGCGGAGAAATTTAAAAGAAAAAGGATTTTCCTGCTCATTGATCAACGCACGTTTTTTGAAGCCTATTGATGAAGAGATGCTGATGGAAACAGCAAAAGATCACAAATTAGTTGTAACGATGGAAGAGAATATAAAAACGGGAGGATTTGGCGAGCGCATCGCTGATTTCTATAAAGAAATCAACGCAGATGTTCTGGTTTTAAAGATTGCGATTCCAGATCAATATGTAGAGCATGGAAATGTAGAGATTTTAAAGAAAGAACAAAGTATTGACGAAAATTCGATAGAAAAACAGATCATTGCATCTTACATAGGACAGTAAGACGAAAGATCTTTAAGAATGCAGCATGGAGGAAGAAATGAAAGAAAGATTAGATGTGTTGCTGGTACAAAGACAACTTGCCTCATCCAGAGAAAAAGCAAAGGCAATTATCATGGCAGGCAATGTCTTTGTCAAAGGCGTAAGAGAAGATAAGGCGGGAACTATGTTTGATTCCAATGTGGAGATCGAGGTAAAAGGGCAGACATTAAAATATGTGAGCCGGGGCGGACTGAAGCTGGAAAAAGCAATGACGCATTTTGACATTGAACTAAGCGGGAAAGTCTGCATGGATGTCGGGGCATCGACAGGCGGGTTTACAGACTGTATGCTGCAAAATGGCGCAGTCAAAGTATATTCTGTCGATGTAGGACATGGGCAGTTAGACTGGAAGCTGCGCCAGGACGAACGTGTAGTCTGCATGGAAAAGACAAATATTCGCTATGTTGTGCCGGAAGACATTCAGGAAAAGGCAGAGTTTGTCTCAATCGACGTCTCATTTATCTCATTGACAAAGGTACTTTTGCCAGTGCGGAATCTGATGACAGAAGGGGCTCAGATGGTTTGTCTGATTAAGCCTCAATTTGAGGCAGGCAGAGAAAAAGTAGGAAAAAAGGGAGTAGTTCGTGATCCGGATGTCCATGAAGAAGTGATTGAAAAAGTAACCGCCTATGCAGGAAGCATCGGTATGGAGCCTCTCCATCTGGAATTCTCTCCGATCAAAGGACCGGAAGGCAATATTGAATATCTCCTCCATCTCAGAAAGGGCGAGGAAGGAAGCGTGTTTGCAGAGAGGCCTTTTGAGATTGCCTCTATTGTAAAAGAAGCGCATGATACGTTGGATTGACAGGGGAAACAGATGAAAAAGTTTTTTATTATAATGAATACATTGAAAGATCCTGCACGGAAAGTGGCAAAACAGATTCAAGAGTATCTTTTGAGCCGCGGAAAAGAATGTATCATTCAGGAAGAACGTCAAAATGAAGAGACGGCTGGCGATCTGGGCATGAATTTTAAATATACGGATGTGACAAAGATCCCAGAGGATACGGACTGCATTCTGGCTCTTGGAGGTGATGGGACGCTGCTTCAGGCGGCGCGAGATACGGTAGAACGGGAAATTCCGCTTCTGGGGATCAATCTGGGCACACTGGGATATTTAGCAGAGATTGACCGGCCTAATATTCATCAGGCGCTTGAATGTCTGATAGGACAAAAGTATGAAGTAAAAAACAGAATGATGCTGGAAGGGACAGCCTACCATCAGAATAAAAAACTGATGGAGGATATTGCATTGAATGATATTGTGATCGGAAGAGTGGGGAGACTTCGGATTTTAAATCTTCGGATCTTTTTAAACGGTGCGTATCTGACCTCCTATTCAGCAGACGGAATTATCATCTCCACACCGACAGGATCGACAGGATACAGCCTCTCAGCAGGCGGTCCAATCATCGACCCAGAGGCAAATCTGATCGCAATCACGCCGATTGCAGCGCATACGCTGAATGCCAGAACTATTATTTTGCCGGACGATGTGGAGATTACGATTGAAATCGGAAACAGAAAAGAGACATTTCACGATGAGGCAGAAGCCACATTTGATGGGGATACTTCTGTGAAACTGAATAGTTTTGACAAAATTGTCATTCGCAAGTCAAAAAAAATTACACGAATGGTAAAAATTAATCAGATTAGCTTCGTGGAAGTGCTGCGAAACAAAATGAACAAAAATTAAACAAAAAGGGGACAAAAAATTGAAGATAGAACGACATGCTAAAATTGTAGATCTCATTCACAAGTATGAGATTGAGACTCAGGATGAGCTGGCTGAACTTTTGAACAAAGAGGGTTTTCGGGTAACGCAGGCGACAGTTTCAAGAGACATCCGTGAATTAAAACTGACGAAGATTTCACTGCCGGGCGGAAAACAGAAATATGCTTTGATGCAGGAACATGGAATAGGGATGAATGAGAAATATCTGCGCATCTTAAAAGATGGATTTTCATCTATGGTGATGGCTCAGAATATCCTGGTCATAAAGACTGTATCTGGAATGGCAATGGCAGTTGCCGCTGCGCTTGACGCGATGCATTGGGCAGAAATCGCCGGATGTATTGCAGGAGATGATACAATTATGTGTGCAATCCGCAGTGCGGACGATACATTGATTGTCATGGAAAAGATCAAAAAGATTGTAGAAAAGTAGTGAGAAAATCATGTTATCGAGTTTACATGTAAAAAATATAGCGCTGATTGAGGAAGAAGAGATTAATTTTGGTCCTGGATTGAATATTCTGACAGGAGAGACAGGAGCTGGAAAATCCATTATTATAGGTTCCATCAATGCTGCTCTCGGAGCAAAAAATTTTAAGGATTTTGTACGTCAGGGTGCGGACTATGCACTTGTGGAGCTCGTCTTTTCGATTGACCAAAGACATCAGGAAGAAAAAATGCGTGAACTGGATATTCCGGTCGATGACGGGCAGGTTATTATTACGAGAAAGCTGTCAAAAGGAAGAAGCATCAGCAGAATCAACGGGGAGACAGTTCCGGTTTCTGTGGTGAAGGAAGCAGCGGCAGCGTTGATTGATATTCATGGGCAGCATGAACATCAATCGCTCTTATATAAAAAAAATCATTTGAAAATTTTGGATGAATTTGCAAGAGAAGAAGTGCAAACGCTAAAAGAGAAAAATGAGCAGCTATATGTCCGCTATCAAAAGTGCAGAAAAAAAATGGATGAGTCAAAAAAGGAAGAATCAGAGCGAATGAAAGAAGCTGATTTTCTGACTTTTGAGATAGAAGAGATTGAAGCTGCACATCTCAATGCAGGTGAAGACGAAAAACTGGAACAGCAGTATCGAAAGCTTTCCAATGGCAGACAGATTCTGCAGTGCATTGACGAGATCCGTCAGATGACAGGGTCTGAGACTGAGAGCGGAGCAGCAGGAAATATTGGAAGAGCAGCGCGCGTTTTGGCAGGAGCAGTTCGTTATGATGAAGAGCTGAAAGGATTGCAGGAACAGCTTCTCAATCTGGAGGATCTGATAGGAGATTTTAACAGAGAGCTGAACGACTACGAAGATGAACTTGACTTTGATGAATCGCAGTTTTGGGAGATGGAAGAGCGATTAAACCTGATCAATCGCCTGAAAGGGAAGTACGGAAATTCGATCGAAGAAATTCTTCAATATCAAAAAGAAAAAGAAGAACGTCTTGCTGTTCTGCAGGATTATGACAATTATGTATTAAAACTGCAGAAGGAATATGAAGATACAAGAACACAGCTGCTGGAAAATGCAGAGAAGATTTCCAGAATTCGAGAAAAATATGCGGAAGGTTTGGCTGTAAGTATTCAGGATGGACTGATCGATATGAACTTTCTGGATGTGCAGTTTGAGATTCAATTTCAGAAATTGGAAGAACCTCAAGCCGATGGGATTGACGAAGTCTGTTTTTTAATTTCTACAAATCCAGGCGAGCCAGTTCGGCCTCTTGGGGAGGTCGCATCAGGAGGAGAACTGTCACGAATTATGCTTGCTATCAAGACAGTGCTTGCCGAAAAAGATGAGATGGGAACCCTGATTTTTGATGAAATTGATGTTGGAATCAGCGGAAGAACCGCACAGAAAGTTTCAGAAAAAATGGCAGTGATCGCACGTCATCATCAAGTAATCTGCATTACACATCTGGCGCAGATCGCCGCTATGGCAGACCATCATTTTGTGATTGAAAAATATGTTCAGAATCAAAATACATTTACTTCTATTCAGGAACTGTCGGAGGAAGAGACTGTCCGCGAGCTGGCAAGAATTTTAGGAGGCGCCAGGATTACAAGAACTGTTTTGGAAAATGCCAGAGAAATGAAAGAATTGGCAATTCGTACAAAAAAATACTAGAGTGAAATGCACTGTTTTTCACATACTAAAAAAGGATGATGTACAATAAATACAGGATACATCATCCTCTTTTATAGCGCAAAGTATGTGGACAAAGGGTGTGAAGAAGTGACAAATGAGCAGCGATATCGTCGGTTTTTATGGATTTTTCTTGGAATAGGAATCAGTCTGTTTGTACTCTGCCTGCTGTTGTTTTTTGAGGAAAAAATTCCGGATCATATGAATCTTGTGCAGGGCGAAAGACAAAGTCTCGATTTTAATCTGCCCCAGGATACTATTTCTTATGAGGCAGCCGTGGAGGCAGATGCGTCTTCGGTGAAAGCAATTCCAAAAGAAAATCTGCATATTACTTCCGACGGTGTGATTGGAAACAAGACAGGCGATTATGAAATCTCGTGTAAATTGTTCGGCATTATTCCTATTAAATCAATACAGGTCAGTGTAGTAGAACAAAACTGGGTTTACCCATGCGGAGATCCGATTGGAATTTATATGAAAACAAATGGCGTACTTGTTGTGGGAACAGGAAGCATCAAAGGAATAGACGGTATTTCCTATGAACCGGCATATCATATTGTACAGTCAGGTGATTACATTTTATCTGTAAATGGAACAGAAACACCGAACAAGGAAACGTTGATTCAGATGATCAATGAGTCACATGGAAATACGGTGACTTTAAAAGTGCGCCGTGGAGACGAAGAAATGGAGATGGCGCTTCAGCCGGTGATGACACAAGAACAGGATTATAAAGTGGGCATCTGGGTGCGAAGTGACACTCAGGGAATAGGAACAATGACGTATGTTGACAGTCAGGGACATTTTGGAGCGCTTGGTCATGGAATCAATGATATTGATACGAGTACATTATTGGAATTAAAAAATGGAACACTGTATGACTCTACGATACGATCTGTGATTAAGGGGACAAAAGGAGCGCCGGGAGAACTTGCCGGAGTGATTCATTACCGAGATGAGGCTGTTCTTGGGACAATAGAAAAAAATACAGACACAGGAATTTTTGGGACGCTTTCATGTGATTTAGATCATTTTCATCTGGAAGGACCGGTAGAAGTTGCATATAAACAAGACGTAAAAACGGGACCGGCTGTGATACGCAGCGCATTTGACGGAACGGTTAAGGAGTATGATATCGAGATTGAAGAGGTCTGTATGAATAGCTCTGACGCTAATAAGGGAATGGTGATAAAAGTGACAGATCCTGAGCTTTTGGAACTGACAGGCGGCATCGTACAGGGAATGTCGGGATCACCTATTCTTCAGGACGGAAAATTGATCGGAGCAGTCACCCATGTATTTGTTCAGGACAGTGCAAGCGGATATGGAATTTTTATTGAAAATATGCTGGAGCATTGAGTTCAAGCAAAAAGCGGAAATAGCAGACAGCCTTAGTTTACTCATAAGCTGTTCTGCTATTTTTGATTTCTATTTGGGGAAAGCTAAACATCAAGGAAAAGAAAAGCTTTTTAGAGGTGGCTTGGACGGAAACAGCGGAATAATCAAGAACAAGCAATATAACATTGTTGTGCTGCCTGCTTTTTTTGTGATATAATAAAAAAATAAACGGGAACTTAATGGTGAGCATAGAAGGGGGAAGACTTATGAGCTTATGGGCAAAAAAAGAGATGGATCTTATGGCAGCAAAACAATTCTGGAAATGGTTTGAGGAGAATGAACAGTGGATGATCGAGAATATTAAAACGAATGGCATGGATGTAGTGTAGGCAGCTGACGCTCAGATAAAACCTGTTTTTCCTTATTTTAAAAAGGAATTGGAATTCCAATTAGGATATAATGATGGTGTAGGAGAGTTTTTCTTTTTTCATTTTGGAAACAGAAATCTGATTTCTGATGCACAAAAGTTGAAAGAACTTATGCCAGAATCACTTCAAGAACATTGGAAATTTATTCTTGAAAAATAAAGGAGGTCTGTTTTGGAATAGATGATATAGAAGGTGATAAAATGGCAGGAAAGAAAAACATTTCTATTTATATCAGCCAGCTTTTGCGTCATAAGCCAGAAGAGATTGGGCTTAAGATGGATGAGCATGGCTGGGTATCTGTAGATGAACTGATTTGCGGAATCAATAAAACAGGAAAATACAGGATAGACAGAGAAAAATTAGAAGAGATCGTGAGCCGGGACAGCAAAGGGCGCTTTCAATTTAATGAAAATTATTGTATGATCAAGGCGTGTCAGGGGCATACAATTTCATGGGTGGAACCGGAAATGGAATATATGGAGCCTCCTGCATTTTTATATCATGGCACTACAATGACTGCAGCAGAGAAGATCATGAGCAGTGGAGAAATCAGTAAAATGAAAAGACATGACGTACATATGCAGGCAGATATCGAGAAGGCATGGCAATCTGCAATGCGTTGGCATTTGGCACCTGTTGTCCTGAAAATCGACGCAGGAAAAATGTATCGTCTAGGATTTATTTTTGGAAAAACGGAAAATAATGTCTGGTGTACGGATCATGTTCCAGTTGAATTTATTGTTGAAAAAATACAGAAAATGACTTAAGTAAAGACTGGCTATCCGATCATACTGCAATTTATCGGAAAATTTGAATTAAAATTTTTATTTTTTTTTGGGATGATTCTGGGAAAATAGACTTTTTACGACAAAAAAACACCCAAATAGGAAAGATTCGAGTGAAGTGTGTCGAGAAAGGTAGATGAAATCTGCTTGCGCCCACAGAAAGATACGTTATAATAAAATTAATGTTGTTTGGAACAATTTTTAGACACATCCAGACAAAATAAAAAAGGAGAAGTTTTGAAAAATAGTGGAGGAGCAGAATGGAAAAGTTAAATGTAGCGATTGCAGATGATAATGAGAGGATGGTACAGCTACTGGATAATGTGGTAAGCAGTGATGAAGAATTACAAGTAGTAGGGAAAGCCGGAGACGGAGAACAACTTTACGAGATTATAAAGGAAAAAGAACCGGATATTGTGTTATTAGACATTATTATGCCAAAGGTAGATGGACTGACGGTTATGGATCGCGTCAACAGAGATTCTTCACTGAGAAAACGGCCTGCATTTATTGTGATTTCAGCAGTGGGACAGGAAAAAATTACAGAAGATGCTTTTGCACTTGGGGCAGATTATTATATCTTGAAACCGTTTGACAATGCAATGGTAATCAACCAGATTAAACGGGTGAAAAGAGGAGCAGACAGAAATTTTTCAGAAGTGCGGAAAGTAAACGCATATGAGAAAAAAGCAGAATATATGGAACGGAATCTGGAGACAGACGTCACAAATATGATTCATGAGATCGGTGTTCCGGCACATATCAAAGGATATCAATATCTGAGGGATTCTATTATTATGGCGGTAAAAGATATGGAAATGTTAAATTCCATTACGAAAATTTTATATCCGACGATTGCAAAGATGCACCAGACAACGCCAAGCAGGGTAGAACGTGCAATACGCCATGCGATCGAAGTAGCATGGAGCAGAGGGAAAATGGATACGATTGATGAGCTGTTTGGATATACAGTCAGAAATGACAAAGGAAAACCGACAAACTCTGAATTTATTGCATTAATTGCAGATAAAATCCGGTTGGAATACAAAAACAGATAATTTTTTGTAAAAATTCAACAAATAATGCTTTCCATATATAATTAAAAGAGTTATAATCAATAAATAGAAAGATGGAAATCTAGGAGGGTTATTTTATGAAAAAGGTGTTATTTGTTGCATCTGAATGTGTGCCTTTTATTAAAACAGGCGGTTTGGCAGATGTTGTCGGCTCACTTCCGAAATATTTTAATAAAGACGAATTCGATGTCCGCGTTATTTTACCGAAATATCAATGTATGAGAGAAGATTTTAAACATCAGCTTCAGTATGTGACACATTTCTACATGGAATTAAACTGGCGTCAGCAGTATGTCGGTGTTCTCCATCTGGAATATGAAGGAATACATTATTACTTTATTGACAATGAGTATTACTTCTCAGGTCCGAGACCATATGGAAATATTCATGAGGATATTGAGAAGTTTGCATTTTTCTCTCGTGCTGCCTTATCTGCTCTTCCGCTGATTAACTTCCAGCCAGATATCGTTCACTGCCATGACTGGCAGACAGGCTTGATTCCAGTTTATTTAAAAGACAAGTTCCACGAAGGACAGTTCTTTGCGAATATGAAATCCATTATGACGATACATAATTTGAAATTTCAGGGAATCTGGGATGTAAAAGCAGTAAAAGATATCACAGGACTGCCGCCTTACTATTTTACACCGGATAAACTGGAAGCATACGGAGATGCCAATTACTTAAAAGGCGGAATCGTGTATGCAGATGCAGTGACCACTGTAAGCAATACTTATGCGGAAGAAATTAAAATGCCGTTTTATGGAGAAAACCTTGACGGTTTGATGAGAGCGAGATCGAACTGCCTGTATGGAATCGTAAATGGTATTGATTATAATGAATACAATCCGGAGACAGATCCGTTTATTCCTCAGCATTATAATGCCAGAACATTCCGCAAGGAAAAAGTGAAAAACAAACGTGCTTTGCAGCAGGAATTAGGACTGGAACAAAATGATGGAAAATTTATGGTAGGTATTGTGTCACGTCTGACAGATCAGAAAGGATTTGACCTGATTGCCTGCATGATGGATGAAATGTGTCAGCAGGATATACAGTTTGTAGTGCTGGGAACTGGGGAAGAAAAATATGAAAACATGTTCCGTCATTTTGCGTGGAAATATCCTGGAAAGGTTTCTGCAAATATCTTTTACTCTGAGGCATTGTCACACAAGATTTATGCAGCGTGCGACGCATTCCTGATGCCGTCCCTGTTTGAACCTTGCGGACTGAGCCAGCTGATGAGTCTTCGTTACGGTACGATTCCGATTGTGCGTGAGACAGGAGGCCTGAAAGATACCGTATGGCCATACAATGAGTATGAGGGAACGGGAACAGGATTTAGCTTTGCAAACTACAATGCACACGAAATGTTTAATACACTGAAATATGCAATGTATGTTTACTATGAGAAAAAACGTGATTGGAACAAGCTGATCGACCGGGCAATGGCAGCAGACTTTTCATGGAATACTTCAGCTAGAAAATACGAAGAATTATATTACCGTCTGTAATAAAAACAAAGATCCCCTGATGGAAAATTCAATCGGGGGATTTTTAAATTTGCGGGAAAATTTTTTTGCTGTATCTGCAGGTGTTGTCAATATTTAAGAATATATGAAGACGATAAGAATTCATTGATTTTATATAAAAATCATGACATAATGAACTTAAAAGAAAAGCAAAATAAAAAATGGAGGTGGGGGCATGAAAATAAAAAATACAGCGCTTGTGCTGATCTGTTTTTTACTTTTACTGCCGGTGAAAGCGGAGGCTGCTTGGGTAAAGGCTGAAAATGGATGGAAATATTGGGATGAACAGAAAGAAGAGTATGCAAAAGGATTGACAAAGATTGGTCCGGATACGTTTTATTTTGATACGCTGACGCGTATGATGCACACAGGATGGAAACGAATCGGGACAGACCAGTATTATTTTTATTATAACGGCAGGATGGCAAAAAATACCTGGATTTCAGGAAGATATTACGTCGGGAAAGACGGAAAAATGGTAAAAAGTAAATGGATTGTTCCAGATGGAGGAAACCCGAAAGACAAGCTTTACTTTAATCGAAACGGTGTGTGGCTGGAAGGATATCGATCAGATATCAAACAAGGATTTGAGAACGATAAAAAGGGATATAAATATAAAAATTATAACGGAGATTATCTGGCAGGCGGCTGGAAATTAGTGCAGGGTTCCTGGAGGTATTTTTATGAAAGCGGATATATGGCTGTGTCAAAATGGGTGACAGAATACTGCTATGTAGACGATGAGGGACGACTCGTAAAAAATCAGTGGGTCGGTGATAAATATATCGGAGAAGACGGAAGATGGGATCCGAGTGTCAAAAAAGAAAAGTAAAAAATTATGAGCATCATAAAATAAAAAAAGAATGAAGAAAGAAGAGGCACTTTGCAGAGTATATTCTATTTTGCAAAGTGCCTTTTTGAGTCCTATCTTGCAGAAAGAGGGAATACTTTCCATAAAAACAGGAAAAATAAATAGAAAAGACTGTAAAAACCAATGACGACAATCAAAGAAAACAGCGGCGAAAAATTATGAAAAATGCCAGAAAAGATGCAGGTGATGCCATAACTTAAAAAGATAGCAGTAGCTGGTTTTAAAAGGATGGAAAAAGTATCCAGATGAAAGGACAGCTCTTTTTTTAGAGAATAAAAATGAAGAAATACAAGTAAAAGCTGACTGACAAGAAATCCCCACAAAAATCCGCGGATTCCCAAAATAGGAATCAGAAAAAAGAGAAAAGCAATTCGGATCATGATACAGAATAAATTGTTAAAAAATACGGCAGATGTTTTGCCAAGTCCGTTCAAAATACTGGCAAGCGTTCCAGTCAGATACAGAAACGGGCAGATAAAAGAGAGGATCAGAAGGAAGGAACCGCAAAGTTCATTGTCAAAAAGAAGCATACCAAGTTCCTTACCCCAGAAGAAAAAAAGTCCTGTGCAGAAAATGCCGAGCACAAGGCAGCCCGATACCGTCTTTTCAACCGTATCAGCCAATTTTTTTGCATTGTGCGTGGACTGTGCTTCTGAGACGGCAGGGAGCAGCAGCGTAGACAGAGATATTGTAACGGCTGACGGAAACAGCAAAAGAGGAAGCGTCATTCCGGTCAGCACGCCGTACAGGCTTAAAGATTCTGAGGAAGTAAGACCGTACAGACGAAGTCTTGCGGGAATACACAGAGCTTCAATACTCTGCAGAAAATTTAGAACAACGCGATTTAAAGTGATCGGAAATGAAAGTGACAAAATGGATTTTGCATGATTTTTAAAAGAAAAAAAAGCACGAAAAGAAAAATAGGAAGGAGAACCTGTTTTCAGAATAATAGCAATGATGCAAAAAAGAGAGGAAATGGCTTCCTCAATTACCATAGATGTCACTGCAAGGGCAGGAGTGATAACAATATTTTTTTCAAGACAAATCTGCCATAAAAGCCATGTTCCGCCGATGCGTACGACCTGTTCTATAAACTGGGAGACAGCAGGGATGGCAGTTTGTTTTAAACCGATATAATATCCGTTAATACAGGAATGGATAGCTGCAAATGGAATAGCAAATGCCATAATTTTTAATAATTCTTCGCAGCGGCTTTCGTGCAGAAAAAAAACAGAGATCGGCCGTGAAAACAGATATAAAAGAAAAGAGCAAAAAAGAGAAAAGAGAATGGAACAGGTAAGACCTGTCTGAAGAATCTCAAGAGCGCCCTTTTTGTTGCCGACAGCGATATTGGCGGCAGTAAATCTGGAAATAGCAGTCTGAATTCCAGCAGCACAAAAAGAGATACAAAGTGCATAGACCGGGAAAATCAGATGATAGATGCCGATACCTTCTGCACCGATTAATCCTGACAGGAATATTCTATAGAAGAAGCCAATCAGACGTCCGATAAAACTTGTGCATGTGAGGACAAAAGCGCCGCGAAGCAAGGGGTGAGAGTGGAAAACTTTCATAGAAACACCTGATTAATAAAGTTTTTCTATATATATTCTATGTTCGTGCTTGACAGAACATTTTTAGGATGATATGATAATAACGAAATCCCAGTAAAACACTAGGAATTAAAAAACAGCAAAAAATAGCTGTTAGTGATAGATAAACCGTGAACGGAGGAGAAAATGAAACTGTCAACAAAAGGAAGATATGGACTGCGTGCTGTGATTGATCTTGCAATTTACAGTGAACAAATGCCTGTCTCCATCAGCAGCATTTCAGCAAGGCAAAATATTTCAGAACGTTATCTGGAACAGCTTGCTGGAAAACTGAAAAAAGCAGGAATCATCAAAAGCATACGAGGAGTGCAGGGAGGATATCAGCTTGCCAAAGAGCAGAGCGAGATCTCAGTCGGTGATATTTTGCGAGCTCTGGAAGGAAGTCTGGAAGCAGTGGAATGTCCGGGACTGAAGAAAGAGCAAGGATGTCAGGAAGCTGATTTCTGCGTGACGAAGTATGTCTGGCAAAGAATCAATGACAGTATCAAAAATGCGGTAGATGAGATTACTCTGGAACAGCTTGTGAAAGAGAGCAAAAAAGTAAACTGCAAGGCAAAGAATCAAAATTGCGGTGGTTAAGGAGAATAGAACGATATGGAAAAAATCATTTATTTAGATAATGCAGCGACGACGAAAACAGCTCCGGAAGTAGTGGAAGCGATGATACCGTACTTTTCTGAACATTACGGAAACCCTTCCAGTATTTACAGTATTGCTGCCGAGAGCAAAAAAGGAGTAGAAACTGGAAGAAAGCAGATAGCGGATGTGATCGGTGCAAAACAGGAAGAAATCTATTTTACTGCCGGCGGTACAGAAGCAGACAACTGGGCTTTAAAAGCGGCGGCAGAAGCATATAAAAACAAAGGAAATCATATTATTACGAGTAAAATTGAGCATCATGCCATTTTGCATACCTGTCAGTATTTGGAAAAACATGGAATGGAAGTGACGTATCTGGATGTAGATGAAAATGGTGTGGTGAAACTGGATGAGTTAAAAAAGGCAATTCGCCCGACAACAATTTTAATCTCCATTATGTTTGCAAATAATGAAATTGGAACAATTCAGCCGATAAAAGAGATCGGTGCAATTGCAAAGGAACATGGAATTTTATTCCATACAGATGCTGTTCAGGCATTTGGACAGCTTCCGATCAATGTAGATGAAATGAACATTGATATGCTCAGTTCCAGCGCACATAAGATCAATGGTCCAAAGGGAATTGGATTTTTATACATTCGAAAAGGAGTTAAAATCCGCTCTTTCATTCACGGCGGAGCACAGGAGAGAAAGCGCCGTGCAGGCACAGAAAATGTTCCGGGTATTGTCGGATATGGCGTGGCGGCAAAACGTGCAGCAGAGACGATGAAAGAGAGAACAGAAAAAGAAAGAGAGCTTCGGGATTACCTGATTGAGAGAGTGACAAGAGAAATTCCATATACAAGACTGAACGGTCATCGGACAGATCGTCTTCCAAATAATGCCAACTTCAGTTTTCAGTTTATTGAGGGAGAATCCCTGCTGATTATGCTGGATGGAAAAGGCATCTGCGGTTCAAGCGGATCGGCATGTACATCAGGTTCCCTTGATCCATCACACGTTCTTCTGGCGATCGGACTGCCGCATGAAATCGCTCATGGATCTCTGCGCCTGACACTGAGTGAAGAGACGACAAAAGAAGAACTGGACTATGTAGTAGAGGAAGTGAAAAAGATTGTAGAGCGTCTGCGCAATATGTCCCCTCTCTATGAAGATTTTGTAAAAGCAGCAAAACATTAAAAGACAAGTGTTTATAATAAATAAGAATTCGAGATGAAAATACGGAGGAAATCAATATGTACAGTGAAAAAGTAATGGATCATTTTCAGAATCCGAGAAATGTAGGAGAACTTGAAAACGCAAGCGGAGTGGGAACCGTAGGAAATGCAAAGTGCGGCGATATCATGAGAATTTATTTAGATATAGATGAAAATCAGATCATTCGTGACTGCAAATTTAAAACATTTGGATGCGGTGCAGCCGTGGCAACAAGCAGTATGGCGACAGAGCTTGTAAAAGGAAAAACAATTTATGAGGCATTGCAGGTGACAAATAAAGCAGTTATGGAGGCATTGGACGGACTGCCGCCAGTAAAAGTTCACTGTTCTTTACTCGCAGAGGAGGCAATCCATGCCGCACTGTGGGATTATGCAGAAAAACATGGAATTAAGATTGAAGGGCTGGAAAAGCCAAAATCTGATATCCACGAAGGCGAAGAGGAAGAAGACGAAGAATATTAAAAATATTAAAGACGAGGATTTCTGATGGAGAAGAAAAAAGTAGTTGTAGGAATGTCAGGCGGCGTTGATTCTTCCGTCGCCGCATATCTGTTGAAAAAAGACGGATATGATGTGATTGGCGTGACGATGAAAACGTGGTCAGGCGAAGGAGCAGAGGGACAGAAAAAAACATTGGAAGATGCAAAAAAAGTATCCGATATGTTGGAGATCCCGCACTATATAGTTGATTTTTCAGAACAGTTTGAAGCGGAGGTAATCAGTAATTTTCTGGGTGAATATCAGAGAGGAAGAACACCAAATCCATGCGTTGTATGCAATCGAAAAATTAAATGGCAGGCTTTAATGCAGTGGGGGAAAGAAATAGGTGCAGATTATGTTGCTACTGGTCATTACGCTAAAATTGTAAGACTAGAGAATGGACGATATGCCGTAAAACGAGCTGAGACAGCGAAAAAAGATCAGACATATGCGCTTTGCGGACTGACACAGGAACAGCTTGCCCACACAATGATGCCAGTGGGGATGTATGAGAAAGAAGAGATCCGAAGAATAGCAAAAGAAGCAGGAATTCCAGTTGCAGATAAACCGGACAGTATGGAAATCTGCTTTATACCAGATGATGATTACGCGGGATTTATTGAAAAGAGAATAGGGAAAGCGGCAGAGGAAGGAAACTTTGTTACGGCAGATGGAACCATACTAGGCCAGCATAAGGGAATTATCCATTACACGGTAGGTCAGAGAAAAGGACTGAATTTAGCGATGGGAAAACCAGTATTTGTGAGTGAAATTCGTCCTGAAACGAATGAAGTAGTAATCGGAGACAATGAAGATGTCTTTTCCAGAGCATTACTGTGCGACCATATCAATTTTATGGGGATGGAGAATCTGGATAAAGAACGGATGGTCACAGCTAAAATCCGCTATCACCATCCGGGCGCACCGTGTACCATCCAAAAATGGAAAGATGGAACGGTACTGTGTACTTTTGAACAGCCACAGCGTGCAATTACGCCGGGACAAAGTGTGGTATTTTATGAAGACGACACAGTCATGGGAAGCGGTCGTATCATCAAAGCGTGGAAACAAAGTTTTCCTGATAGGGCTGACGATTCCGGTACACCGTATACTGATGGAATCCACACGCATTCAGAAGAACTGGAAGAGTAGAAAAATCGTAGGCTAAATGAGCAGGGCAATGCGCATCAGAACCGATGGTGATCTTTCTGCCTCCGAGCTGATAGTAGCGTTTTAAAATTTCAGGTGCAGGGTTTGGCTGACCCAGTCCGTATTTCAGACCGGCAGTATTGACTTCCAAGGCAAGATCCGATTGAATCAGAAATGATAAAATAGGGTCAATCAGATCACGGTAATCGGTCCACTGATAGTTTTTACTCTTATTTGGACTGTAACGGACAATGTAATCGAGATGACCAAGAGTATCGAAATGAGGAAAGGATTTTATATTTTTCAGGACTTCCTCGAAGTATTGCCGGAACGCTTCATGGTCAGAACGATCTTTGAAATATTTCGGATAGTACGGATCTGTACGGTTGACAAGATGAGTAGAGCCGATGACAAAATCAAACGGCGCATAGGTTAGAACTTCTTGCAGCTGAGCAGAAAGATGGGGCTGAAGTCCAAGTTCAATTCCGAAAAGAAGCTCAATTTGAGACTGATATTTTTCGCGCAGAGTCTCAAAGGTCTGGCGGTATCCTGGAATATCCAGATCAAAACTGATGTCTTCATAAGGAAAATCCAGATCCAGATGCTCCGTAAAACACATCGTCTTTAAACCGAGACGGATGCCTTCCTGAATCATAGATTCCATAGAACTGTGTGAATCAGCAGAAAAATCTGAGTGTATATGAAAATCTGTCTGTATTGTCATAAATTCCATCTCCTTATCTTCTTGCAGAAAGACACTGCAGATCATAATATATATTCTAACAAAAAGAAGCGCAGTTTTCAACAGGCCTCTGATTTTGAACAGGAGAAGTTTTTTCATCTGCAAATTAGACCGTATGGCAGAAGTATCATCTGGTGCAGGAAAGAAAACAAAAGGAATTTTGTGAGACAGATATAATAAAAAGTATATAAATTTTGAAATATGACTTGAATTTTTGAGACAAGTTAGGTAAAATAAGGGTAAGTTGATGTTTCTTTAACAAACTTATAGAAACTCAAAACTAATCGACTGAACAACAGTTGATTCAATAATAACTTTTAGGAGGAAATGCAATTATGGCAGTAAAAGTAGCGATTAATGGTTTCGGACGTATTGGACGTCTTGCATTCAGACAGATGTTTGGCGCAGAAGGATATGAGGTAGTAGCAATCAACGATTTAACAAGCCCTGCAATGCTGGCTCATCTGTTAAAATATGATTCTTCTCAGGGAAAATACGCATTAGCTGATACAGTTAAAGCTGGAGAAGACTCTATTACTGTTGATGGAAAAGAAATCAAAATCTACGCAAAAGCAAACGCTGAAGAACTTCCATGGGGAGAAATCGGTGTAGACGTAGTTCTGGAATGTACAGGTTTCTATACATCCAAAGCAAAAGCAGAAGCTCATATCAAAGCAGGCGCTAGAAAAGTTGTTATCTCTGCTCCAGCAGGAAATGACCTTCCAACAATTGTTTACAATGTAAACCATGAAACATTAAAACCATCTGATACTGTTATTTCAGCAGCTTCTTGTACAACAAACTGCTTAGCTCCTATGGCAAAAGCATTAAATGAACTGGCTCCAATCAAATCTGGTATTATGTGTACAATTCACGCTTACACAGGAGATCAGATGACTCTGGACGGACCACAGAGAAAAGGTGATTTAAGAAGATCCCGTGCAGCAGCAGTGAACATCGTTCCAAACAGCACAGGTGCTGCAAAAGCAATCGGATTAGTTATCCCTGAATTAAACGGAAAATTAATCGGTTCTGCACAGCGTGTTCCAACTCCAACAGGATCCACAACAATCCTGACAGCAGTTGTTGAAGGAAACGTTACAAAAGAGCAGATCAACGAAAAAATGAAAGCTTCTGCAACAGAGTCTTATGGATACAACGAAGATGAAATCGTATCCAGCGATATCATCGGTATGAGATATGGTTCTCTGTTTGATGCTACACAGACAATGGTACTGCCATTAGATAACGGCACAACAGAAGTACAGGTAGTTTCTTGGTATGACAATGAAAACTCCTACACAAGCCAGATGGTTCGTACAATCAAATACTTCTCTGAATTACAGTAATTCATTCAAGTGAAGATCCAAAGGGGTCCGGTCTGTTTGGACCGGACTCCTTTTCATTTTATTTAAGGAGGCAAAAAACATGCTGAATAAAAAAAGTATCGATGATATTAATGTAAAGGGAAAAAGAGTCCTGGTTCGCTGCGATTTTAACGTACCGCTTCAGGAAGGAAAAATCACAGATGAAAACCGTCTTGTGGCAGCTCTGCCGACAATCAAAAAACTGGTTGCAGACGGTGGAAAAATCATTCTGTGTTCCCATCTTGGAAAACCAAAGGGAGAGCCAAAACCAGAATTATCTCTGGCGCCTGTTGCAGTTCGTCTGTCTGAGCTTTTAGGACAGGAAGTAAAATTTGCAGCTGATCCGGAAGTAGTAGGACCAAATGCAAAAGCAGCTGTAGAAGCTATGAAAGATGGCGACATCGTTCTTCTTGAAAATACACGTTATCGCGCTGAGGAGACAAAAAATGGTGAAGAATTCAGCAAAGAACTGGCTTCTCTGTGTGATGTGTTTGTAAATGACGCATTCGGAACTGCTCATAGAGCACATTGCTCTAATGTAGGTGTTACAAAATTTGTTGACACAGCAGTTGTAGGATACTTAATGCAGAAAGAAATTGATTTCTTAGGAAATGCAGTAAACAATCCGGAGAGACCATTTGTTGCAATCTTAGGAGGAGCAAAAGTTTCCAGCAAAATTTCTGTTATTGAAAACTTACTGGATAAAGTGGACACACTGATCATCGGAGGAGGTATGTCCTATACATTCTCCAAAGCAAGAGGCGGTCACATTGGAAAATCTCTGTGTGAAGATGATTATCAGGAGTACGCTTTAAATATGCTGAAAAAAGCAGAAGAAAAAGGCGTAAAATTACTGCTTCCTGTTGATAACCGTATCGGTGATGACTTCTCCAACGATGCAAATATTCAGGTTGTAAAGAGCGGCAATATTCCGGATGAATGGGAAGGCCTCGATATCGGACCGGAAACAGAAAAATTGTTTGCTGATGCTGTAAAAGATGCGAAGACGGTTGTATGGAACGGACCGATGGGATGCTTTGAAATGCCAAACTTTGCACATGGAACAGAGACAGTTGCAAAGGCACTTGCAGAGACAGATGCGATCACAATCATCGGTGGCGGAGACTCAGCAGCTGCTGTTAATATCTTAGGATATGGCGACAAGATGACACATATCTCTACAGGAGGCGGAGCTTCTCTGGAATTCCTGGAAGGAAAAGAACTGCCAGGCGTTGCGGCAGCAAATGATAAATAAGAACTGGTTTGAAGAAATAATAAGGGATAAAATCACGGATTAGGAGATAACAGAAATGGCAAGAAAGAAAATTATCGCTGGAAACTGGAAAATGAACATGACTCCAAGCGAAGCAGTTGCACTTGTAAATACATTGAAACCATTAGTAGCAAACGAGGCAGTTGATGTGGTATTCTGTGTACCTGCAATCGACATCATTCCTGTTGTGGAAGCAGCAAAAGGTTCCAACATTCAGGTTGGAGCAGAAAATATGTACTTTGAAGAAAAAGGCGCTTACACAGGAGAGATTTCTCCGGCAATGCTCACAGATGCAGGAGTAAAATACGTTGTACTGGGACATTCTGAGAGAAGAGAATACTTTGCAGAGACAGATGCAACTGTAAATAAAAAAGTATTAAAAGCATTTGAACATGGTATTACTCCAATTATCTGCTGTGGTGAAACTCTGACTCAGAGAGAACAGGGTGTTACAATGGACTTTATCCGTCAGCAGGTTAAAATTGCATTCCAGGGTGTAACAGCAGACCAGGCAAAAACAGCAGTGATCGCTTATGAACCAATCTGGGCAATCGGAACAGGAAAAACTGCTACAACAGCACAGGCACAGGAAGTTTGCGCAGGAATCCGCGCATGTATCGCTGAAGTTTACGATGAAGCTACAGCAGAAGCAATCCGCATCCAGTACGGCGGATCTGTAAATGCAGCTACAGCGCCAGAATTATTTGTACAGCCAGATATTGACGGCGGTCTTGTAGGAGGCGCTTCTTTAAAAGAAGAGTTTGGAAAAATTGTAAATTATTAATTTGTTTTGCAGATAGAATATCGGCTCTTGACAAAGAGCCGAAGCAAAGATATTTTAGAGGTGCAGGAAAATTTTCCTGCACCTCTTTAAGTTAAGAATAGAAATATGTGAATCTTTTTTACTAAGTATTCCCTAAAATTCCGGAGAAATGGCATGAAAAAAAATATTTTAAAGACCGTATCAGAAAAAATACAGCATATCTGGAAGAAAAGCGACAAGCTTTCTGTGCAGGACAGCAAAAAGGCAGTATCCGATCCAGAGAAAAAAATAAAAGAGAGTATACAGAAGAAAGAAGATATTCAGATAGAAAAGGCCAGACAGAGAAGATGGTCTGATTTTGATTTTGATAAAACAGATGGGGAAGCGTTTGAATACTTTTGTGCTGATCTTTTGCGCGCCAATGGATTTACAAACGTGGAGCTGACAAAAAAGACGGGGGATCTCGGAGTTGACATTCTGGCTGAAAAAGAACAGATTACTTATGCAGTACAGTGTAAATGTCATGCTTCAAATATAGGGAATCAGGCTGTCCGGGACGTATACAGCGGGAAAGAATGTTATCACTGCATGATAGGAGCAGTGATGACGAATCGTTTTTTTACGAAAGCGGCTGTGAGGCTTGCGACAGAACACAATATTTTGTTGTGGGATCGGGAATATTTGTTTCAACTGATAAAAAATGCCGAAAAGAATGTCTATGAAGTGGGGAAAGATTTAGATCCAGGAGAATATAAAATATTTGGTGAGAGAGAAAAAAGATGGAAATGCACAGTCTCAAAAGATAAAAATGGAAAATCAGTGCTGTTTCAGATTATTGCAGAAGGGTGTTATACTGTAGAGATCAGAGAAAAAGAGTATCTTATTTTAGAAGACGCATATTTTAAACCGGCTGTCTTTGAACCATACCAAAGCGAAAATAATGGGTGGTTTGCAGTCAAGGTTGGAAGAGATCTGGATGCAGGGGAATATCAGATTTTTGCCGCAGATGAAGAAATCAGCGGATATTATGCGATATATAAAAATGCGCGTTACATGGAGTCTGAAAAGTTAGAAGAGGAGTTTTTTGAAAATAAGAGTTTTATCATTTTGAGAGAAGGAACGTATTTTTGGGGAGAAAACTGTTATATAGAAAAAATGTAAAGAAATGAAAAAGACGGGAAGCGTATATCAAAAGAGATACCGGAAAACAGAATACCATCCAGACAATTGAATTCTGACGGATATCTATGCTGGTATCCCTGTTCTTCTTCTGCCATTTAAAAGATTAAAGTCTTTCAGAGTTTTCTAAGTCTTGAGAAAGAATAAAACAGTCAATCATTCGTCCGATTGTGTGATTATTGGTCTGAATAACTTTCCTTAAAATCTGGTTTTCATGTTTAAGTTTTTCGATTTCTTTAAGTAGATCAGTTTTTTGCAAAATTTCAGAATTCATTGAGAATACCCCTTTTTATAGTTATACAGTAATATAATAAAATAAGAACATACTGTTGTAAATGAAAAAAGTACGACAAAAATCGAATCTTTCAGTCAAATAGAAAAAAATGGAGATCCAGACGAGAAAAAAATAGGAAAAAATGGGAAAATTGAAAACAGAATAAAGAAAATAAAGCATCTTGAAAGTTTCGGAAAAATATTGTAGAATCAGACATGAAGAGAGCAATTAAGTTTTCAAAAAGGAGATTAGAAAAAGAATGAGTAAAAAACCAACGGTGTTAATGATTTTAGATGGTTATGGCTTAAATAATAAGGAACAGGGAAATGCAGTTGCAGAAGGAAAGACCCCTGTTATGGATAAATTAATGGCGGAGTGTCCATTTGTAAAGGGATATGCAAGCGGAATGGATGTAGGACTGCCGGATGGTCAGATGGGAAATTCTGAAGTAGGTCATCTGAATATGGGAGCAGGACGTATTGTCTATCAGGAGCTGACAAGAATTACAAAAGAAATCCAGGACGGTGACTTCTTTAAAAATGAAGCGCTGTTAGATGCAGTGCGCAATGCAAAGGAACATGATTCTGCTCTGCATATGTATGGATTGCTGTCCGATGGCGGTGTTCACAGCCACAATACACATTTATATGCCCTTTTGGAACTGGCAAAAAGAGAAGGACTCAAAAAAGTTTATGTTCACTGCTTCCTGGATGGACGTGACACACCACCAGCATCAGGAAAAGATTTTGTGCAGGAATTAACAGATAAAATGGCTGAGATTGGCATTGGCGAGATCGCTACTGTAATGGGACGTTATTATGCAATGGATCGTGATAATCGCTGGGATCGTGTAGAACTGGCATACAAAGCAATGGTATGCGGTGAGGGACTGACAGCGGAAAGCGGTGTTGAGGCAGTCGAAAATTCATATGCAGAAGATAAGACAGATGAATTTGTTGTTCCGACTGTTATCATGAAAAATGGAGCGCCAACAGCGAAGATTCAGGATAATGATTCCATTATTTTCTTTAACTTCAGACCAGACCGTGCAAGAGAAATCACACGTGCATTCTGCTGCGACGATTTCACCGGATTTGAGAGAGGAGAAAGATTAAACGTTGCTTATGTATGCTTCTCAGAGTACGATGTAACAATTCCAAATAAGGAAGTAGCATTCAAAAAAGTAGTAATTACAAATACATTTGGAGAATTCTTGGCAGCACATCATCTGAAACAGGCAAGAATCGCTGAAACAGAGAAATATGCACATGTCACTTTCTTCTTCAATGGCGGAGTAGAAGAACCAAATGAAGGCGAAGACAGAATTTTAGTAAAATCTCCAAAAGTTGCAACATATGATCTGAAACCGGAGATGAGCGCATATGAAGTATGCGATAAATTTGTGGAAGCAATCAAGTCAGGAAAATATGACGTGATTATCACAAACTTTGCAAATCCGGACATGGTAGGCCATACAGGAATCGAAGAGGCAGCAATCAAAGCGGTAGAGGCAGTGGACGAGTGTGTAGGAAGAGTTGTAGATGCAATCAAAGAAGTGGACGGACAGCTTTTTATCTGCGCAGATCATGGAAACGCAGAGCAGCTGGTTGACTATGAAACAGGAGCGCCATTTACAGCGCATACGACAAATCCGGTTCCATTTATCCTTGTCAACTATGATCCGGCTTATACATTGAGAGAAGGCGGATGTTTAGCTGATATTGCGCCGACTATGATTGAAATGATGGGAATGGAGCAGCCGAAAGAAATGACAGGAAAGTCCTTACTTTTAAAGAAATAAGATGCAGACTTAATGAGAAAGGGCTGCTGCAGATCTTAGATCTGCAGCAGCCCTTTTTAGCTGAAAAACAGGGAAAGAAACAAGAAAAATTTAAAGTAGAACGATTATAGTTTCATGAGAGTCAGCCATTCATTAATCTGAATGAGATATGCCAGCATCTGCGGTCCTGCCATGAGCTGACCGTACCATGGTCTGCCATAATCTGACGGACTGGAGAGAAAAGTATTTACTTTAGACGGATCAATAAAGGAAAGAATAGGTGAGGAAGAATCGCTTAAAATTTCTTTGATTTTTTTCTTTAGAAGCTGTTCATACTGGGGATGATATGTTTTAGGGTATGGAGATTTTTTTCGGAATAGAATTTCATCCGGAATCATTCCGCGGCCTGCTTCGCGCAGCAATCTTTTTACGACACCGCCTTTGGCTTTCATTTCCCATGGAATCTGAAACAGATATTCGACAAGTCGACGGTCGGCAAAAGGAATGCGCGCGTCCAGATCAGAGTATGCAGCAGCACGGTCCATGCGATTTAAAAGGGTCTGCATAAACCAGGATATATTGAGCCATGCGATCCGTTTCTGGCGTACAATCAGATCAGAATCATCGGGAGAAAGCGGCGCCTGCGCAACAGAGGATTCATAGGCATGTTTGATATATGCTTCCATATGAAGCGATTCCAGAAAATCGTCACGGAGCAAAGCCTGACGAGGACGTAAATCCATAGACCATGGGAAGGTATCAGCGTACAGACATTCTGTCTTGTGAAACCATGGATAACCTCCAAAGATTTCATCGGCACATTCTCCGGTCATTGCAATGGTATGCGTCTGCCGGACAAGTGAGCAGAAATAAAGCATGGAGGAATCTACATCTGCCATGGCAGGCAGGTCGTGTGCAATCACGGAGTCTGTCAGTTTTTCTGCGAGGGTTTCCTGAGAACATTCCAGATAATGATGATCAGAATCTAAAAAAGAAACCATCTGATCGACGTAAGGACGATCAAGAGAAGGCTGAAAAGCGTTTGATTGAAAATAACGGCTGTTCTCAGAAAAATCAAATGAAAAGGTAGTAAGGCGTTCCCCTTTTTTTTGTAAAATTTTGGCACAGATGGCAGAGACAAGACTGCTGTCGACACCTCCTGAGAGAAAAGTACAAAAAGGAGCCGTGCCTTTCATTTGCCGTTCTACGGCATCTTGAAAAAGAAAAGATATTTTTTCAATCGTAGTTTTGTCATCATCTTCATGAGGATGGCAGCTCAGACGCCAGTATGGTTTTTGATAAGTGCCTTCAGGAGCAGCAATGAGACAGTGAGCAGGAGGCACTTCAAATACTCCATCAAATACGCCGTTTCCAGGAGTCCTTGCAGGTCCTAAACTGAAGATCTCATTTAAGCCGTCAGAAGACAGTTTTGGAGTGATACCGGGATAACAGAACAGACCTTTGATTTCAGATGAGAAGACAAGGGTTCCATCTTTGGAGATAGTATAAAAAAGAGGTTTTGTGCCAAAAAAATCACGGTACAGATAACATTCTCTTTGAGAAAAATCGAGGATAACAGCAGAGAATACGCCGTTTAAACGAGAGGCAAAGTCAAATCCATACTGCAGAAAAGATTTTAGAAACAGTTCTGCATCGCTGCCACGGTCAAACATCCAATTCCAGGAAGACAGATCGTGCTTTAATTCGTCAGAATTGTATAAAATACCATCCAGCATAACGGCATATAGTCTGCCGTTTTTGCGGCAGAAATAGGGAGATGGATCGCCAGAAACGGATTGATTGAAGGCAAGCCCGCAATGGACATCAAGATAGATGGAGGAATCAGCGCTCCCCCTGTGCTTCTGTACGTCATTCATTTTTTCGAGACAAGGACGATACAGGCGAGGATGTTCCTGAAAATTTTGATTAGAATGAAAAAATCCTGCAATACTACTCATTGTTATGTTCCTTTCTGTAAAATAAATAGATAAAGTGAAAAGTGACAGATAAACTAAGCTACCAGTGATAAAAAATGTATATTATTTTATTAAAGCAACAGACAGGCGGTAAGGAAGGCAGCTAGAAGCCCGATACAGACGGGGATGATATTTTTTCGTGCCAATTCCAGAGGACTGACATTACAGATTGCAGCGACCGGAATCAGACCCCATGGGACGATAGTACCTCCTCCTACAAAAATGGTGGTGACCTGACCAAGTGCGGCGAGAACAGGGACAGAAGCATTGACAGCATAACCAAATGTCTGTGCAAGGGAACCAGTGAGAGGAAGACCGGAAAAACCAGAACCATCCATGCCTGTCAAAGCACCGGCTGCTACCTGAATGACAGCAGCGGCATATTTATTTAAAGGTGCATTTTCAGCAAGCCAGACTGCCCAGTCATTTAACAGACCTGTCTGAAACTGTTCTCCCATAATCTCTGTGATCCCAGAACCTCCCAGAAAAAAGAATGCTCCGATAATAATAACAGGAGCAAAAATACGGATCGCAAAAGAAAAGCCTTCTGTGATGTAAGAGGTAACTTTACTAAAAGATTGTTTTTTAAATCCAAAAAATGCACCGAAGCACATCAGAAGAAGAGCAGTTCCCGACACAACACTCGTTGCACTGCCGCCGCTGAAATCAAAGACGATCATTGCAATAATGTCGGCCAGAAAAGCAAGTGGTGTCAAAATGGCAAGAAAGATGGCAGCTGCAGAAAAATGTGACGGCTTGGCAGAAATCGTATCCTGATCGGCGATCATTTTAGGGGAAACTGCGAAAGATTTTCGATGAATGAGAAAGGCGGAAATGACCGTAACGATGCCCATCACCAGAAAAACAGGAGTACCTTCCGATAAAAAATCTGTCACAGAAATACCGGCAGCAGAGGAAGAGATCGCAGGGGCTCCCTGAATGACAAAGTCATAACTTAAGGCAAAGCCATGTCCGAATAAGTTCATGGCTATCGCAGCGGCAAGCGGGTTTAAGCCGGCCTTGATTGCAAAAGGGAGCATGATCGCTCCAACCAAAGCGACAGAGGGAGAGGGCCATAAAAAAAGAGAGAATAAAAACATGGTAATTCCTAAAATCCACCAGGTGACGGAAGGATTTTTCATAATTCGAGACATAGGAGTCATTAAAAGATAATCACTGCCCAGATCAATCAGACATTTTGAAAGTGCGGTTACAAGGGCGATCGTAGCAATGATTTCCATAAATTCTTTTGCTGCATATAAAATTGCCTGGAAAACGGTCTGAATTCCACCGATGATACTTCCTTTTCCGACGAAGCCGAGAATAAACAGAAAGCCGATACAGATCATCGGAGTGTCCTCGCGCGCAACCATGACAATGATGATGATCAGGACACCGAGCAGATACAGATAATGAAGAGAAGATAATGAGACAAGTTCCTGCAATGATAACGCTCCAATCTAAAAAAATATACTTTATCAATATGCAGGAAAGCAAGAAAATGTTCCAGATGAATAGAAGGAGAAAATATGGAAGAAAAGAAGAAAAAGATTTATATTCTGGCGACGGGAGGAACGATTGCCGGAAGAGGGCAGGAGGGAAAGACTGCCGTATACAAAGCAGGAGGGCTGAATTTGGATGAACTGCTCTCCACAATACCAAAACTTCATGATCAGGTGGAGATGGATGGCGAGCAGATGCTGAGTGTGGACAGCAATAATGTGACAGTGAAAGACTGGATTCAGATGGCAAATCGGATTAATGAACTTTCCAAGACAGATATTGATGGATTTGTGATCACACATGGAACGGATACAATGGATGAGACAGCATATTTCTTAAATTTGACTGTCAAGACGGAAAAACCAGTGATAATAACAGGAGCTATGCGGCCAGCCACAGCGGCAAGCGCAGATGGTCCTTTGAATCTGTATCAGGCGATTTCTCTGGCTGCGAGCAGTGAAGCATGGGGGCAGGGAGTTTTAGTCTGTTTCTGCGACAGCATTTATTCAGGCAGGGATGTTCAGAAAGTCAATACATTTAAGACAGATGCTTTTAATGAAAAAGATCTTGCCTGTCTTGGATATATGAGAGACGAGTACTGTTATTTTTATAATAAGAGTCTGGCCGTTCACACGGTTCGCTCTATGTTTGATGTGACACAGGTAAAAGAATTGCCAAGGGTAGATATTTTATATTTTTGTGTGGATGCCAATCCGGATCTGCTTCATTTTTCAGCACAGCATTCCAAAGGAATTGTGATCTGTGGGACAGGATCAGGAGACTACAGCGAGGCGTGGATGAAAGAAATTGCTAAACTGGAAGATAAGGGAATACCGGTTGTCAGGGCTTCCAGAATTGGAAGCGGTGTCATCACAGAGAACAAATATTTTGAACAGTCCCAAAACTGTATCCCAGCCTATACGCTGCCGCCGCAGAAAGCCAGAATATTATTGTCTCTTTCGCTTTTGTATACGAATCAGTTTGAGGAGATTAAAAAGATTTTTCAAAGATATTGACAGGGAGTGACTACTGTGATAGTATAATGATAACTATTGCAATAGTCATAAAGGAGAAGTGTAACCATGGATAAAAAATTATTTGATTCCGAGTTGAAAGTGATGGAAGTTCTGTGGAGGGAAGGAGACCTGACAGCAGGACAGATCGCAAAAATTTTAAAAGAGGATATTGGATGGAATCGCAATACCACATACACGGTAATAAAAAAATGTATCGAAAAAGGTATAATAGAGCGGTATGAGCCAAATTTTCACTGCCATGCACAGATCACAAAAGATCAGGTGCGTGAATATGAGACTGAAGAATTGATTGACAAAATGTTTGACGGATCAGCAGAAAAATTTTTTGCTGCATTTCTAGGGGGAAAACGTCTCTCAAAGGGTGAGATTGAGAACTTAAAACAGATGATCGATCAGCTGAAATGAGGTGAACATGATGGAATTGGTTCAAAGGAGTCTTACAGCAGGAATTTTGATTCTCTGCATTGCGGCGATCCGTATTTTCTGCATCAATCATCTGCCGAAAAAGACATTTCTGATTTTATGGAGCGTAGTGTTGATCAGACTGTTGCTTCCTGTCTCGATTTCAGTGCCGAATCCATTTCTTTCTGAGCATGATGTACAGATGGATATGGTGGTGAAAAAGACGAAAATCAATACAGAAGGCAAAAGGATCATTCAGGAGCAGATACAGCAATCCCAGAGCAAAGAAAGTCCATTTTTATTTTTGCAGAATAAAAACAATTTTTTAGAGGAAGACGTATGGAGATGGATCTATGCAGCAGGGGTAATCACCATGATATTGTGCTGGATGTTCTTCTATCGCCGTTCTTACAGAAAACTTACGCAGGCGCTGCCTTTGCAGAACAAAAGACTGGAGGAAGTCTGGGAATCCTGCAGAACCACAAAAAGAAAAGTTCGTCTTTTTATTTCGGATCAAATTACAACACCAATGACATATGGGCTGGCACATCCTAAAATTGTGTTGCCAAAAGGAATTGACTGTAGCCAGAACATAGAATATATCTTAAAACACGAAAGTATCCATATCAAACGAATGGATATTGCATGGAAGATGCTGATGATGATGGCACTCAGTTTTCATTGGTGGAATCCTCTTGTCTGGATAATGATGATTTTATTCAATCGAGATTTAGAGATTGCCTGTGATGAAAGCGTTCTTTCTTCGTGGGGAGCACAAGAAAGAGCAGAATACGCCATGGCACTTATCCAATTAGCGGAACAGAAAAATTTTTTTTCACCGTTTGGAAGCGGATTTGGAAAAAATGCCGTTCAAGAAAGGATAGTGGCTATTATGAAGTATAAAAAAATAACAATGCCAGGAATATTAGCGGGAGTATTATTGACAGCCAGTTCTCTGACTGTATTTGCAGATTTTGATGCAAAAACAGAACAAAAACCGGAAAAAACGATAGAAACAGAGACAGACTCAGACAGAATGACAGAGACAGAAATGGAAGAATTAAACGAAATGAATGTGCGGGATGGGGAATTTATTGTCGACGGAGGATTTCTGGAAGGAATATTAAGGTCTGTTGACGGAGAATGGTATTTTTCAGATGATGATGGAAAAACATGGATAAAACTGAAATTTACAGATGGAGTCTCTATAGAATCAGATCTTGAATTGGATTTATCTCCATCCATCACAGAAGAAAGCGGAGAGATTGCGGTAGAACCTCTTGATATCGAATATGTGAATGAAATAGAAGGTGGAGAAACAGCAGTAGAATTATACGGCAGCGAAAGCATAAAAGAAATGACGGAGAGTGGAAACTATTATAAAATCTGGACAGATAAAAAGGAGACAGATGTTGATCTGACAAGCACAGAAGAAGGCGATTCGCAGGAAGAAAGAAAAGCTTTTGAAGAGATTGCACAGTGGATGGAAGATTACAAAGAATATGGGATTCAGTTTAATGCAGAGACGGGAGAACTGTACTATCAAGATAAATTAGTATATTATTTTGCTGATATGAAAAAAGAGCGCGATGGAACAGTATCAGGAAATGTATATTCAAATGAAGAGATCGAAAGCCGCTGCGGTGTGATTGCTGTACATGATGAAAATGGTGAGACAGTCGGTGTAAAGCTATTAGACGAAGAACAGACAAAAGCATACAGAGACAGTATTTGGTAAAAGATAAAATTTTTGAGGAGCAGAGCCATGCTCCTCTTTCTTTTTGAAAAAAACAGGTGTATAATACGGGATTGGATGCGGGACACCGTATTGCGAGAGTAAAAAGCTTAAAAAAATACTTAAAGAAAGGTAAGGGAACAGGAATGATTCACGATTTGACAGAGGGAAAAGCACAGAGCGTACTGTGGAGATTTACGATTCCATTATTTATCAGTGTGATTTTTCAGCAGCTTTATAACATTGCAGACAGCATTATTGCAGGGAAATTTGCGGGCGAGGATGCTTTGGCGGCTGTCGGGGCGTCGTATCCAATTACGATGATTTTTATGGCAGTTGCAGTGGGAAGCAATATAGGGTGTTCCGTGATTATCTCTCAGCTGTTTGGAGCAAAGAGATATGAGGAGATGAAAACGGCAATTTCCACAACACTTGTGGCAGCTTTTGGAATTTCCGTTTTGCTTACAGGGGCAGGGCTGATGGGAAGCGCTGCAATGATGCGGATGATCAACACGCCGGATAATATTTTCACAGATGGCAATTTATATTTAAAAATTTATATTGCAGGATTTGCGTTTTTATTTTTATACAATGTGGCAACTGGAATTTTTACTTCTCTTGGAGATTCTAAAACACCGCTTTATTTTCTAATCGGTTCATCTATAGGAAATATTGTGCTGGACTATATTTTCGTCGCAGATTTTCATTGGGGAGTGGCAGGAGTCGCTTGGGCAACATTTCTTGCACAGGGAATTGCATGTGTGCTTGCGCTGTATACTGTCTTAAAGAGATTAAAAACGATCAAGACAGAAAAAAACTGGAAACTGTTTTCAGGGAGTATGCTGAAAAAAATCAGTATTGTGGCAATTCCAAGTATCCTTCAGCAGAGTTTTATCTCGATAGGAAACATTTTTATTCAAAGCTTGATTAATTCTTTTGGCTCTTCTGTTATTGCAGGATACTCAGCGGCAGTGAAACTGAATACATTTACAATCACAAGTTTTACAACACTTGGAAACGGAACATCCAGTTTTACCGCACAGAATCTGGGAGCAGGAAAGATGGAGCGGATTCGGGAAGGATTTTGGGCATCTGTTAAAATGGCATTTTTGATTGCAGTTCCATTTTTCATTGCATTTTTCTTCTTTGGAGAAGGGATGCTTTCCATGTTTATGGGAAGTGAGAGCAAAGAGGCGATGGAAACGGGAGTTCAGTTCTTAAGAATTGTATCTCCATTTTATATCGCCATATCATTGAAACTGATTGCAGATGGAGTACTGCGTGGGTCTGGAGCAATGACGATGTTTATGATCTGTACATTTTCGGATTTAATTTTAAGAGTAGTGCTTTCCTATGCGCTTGCCGAATCAATGGAGACATTTGGAATATGGCTTTCCTGGCCGATCGGATGGGTTGTGGGAACTGTATTTTCCCTTTTCTTTTACAGAAGCGGAAAGTGGAAAAAACAATTTGCCTCATAAAAAGAATAAAAAGGTCGAAAAAAATAGAAATTAGTAGAAAGTCACAATAATTTTTAAAAAATTCAAAAAAAGGATAGCATATTTACAATAAACCATATATAATGAAGATAGAGATTTGAGGAAAACAAGGAAAGATATGAAAAAACAGGGGGATAGTTTTCGTCAAATAGTCACAAGGAGGTTTTGATATGGATAGAAAGATTGATATGCTAAAACGAATTTTGGATGAGAGTAAGTATACAGTTGCTTTATGCGGATCAGGAATCATGGAAGAGGCGGGATTTGTTGGATTGAAAAATCAGAATCGTGCGTATGAAATTGAAAAAAAATATAATGATTCCCCAGAGGAAATTTTTACAAGTGTATATTATACGACACGTCCGGAAAAATTTTTTGAATTTTATAAAAAAGAACTTTTAGAAGGGCTGCCAGGTCCGACAGAATCAGGAGCTGCGCTTGCAGCGATGGAGAGAGAGGGCAAGCTTCAATATATGATCACTGCCAATATTTACGAACAGGGACAAAGAGCAGGATGTCATAATGTAATTAATCTGCATGGAAGCGTATATAAGAATAAATGCCTTCATTGCGGACGGGAATATTCGATGGAGTATGTCAGAGATGCAAAAGGTATTCCAGTGTGCGAGATGTGCGGAGGGGCGATCCGGCCGGAAGTGGCGCTGTTTGGAGAGATGGTGGACAGCCGTCTGATGCGTGATACATGCACGGAAATTGAAAGAGCGGAAGTGCTGCTGGTTCTGGGTACAACATTGGATTCAGAAGTATTTGGAAGCTATATTCGTTACTTTAATGGAAAATATCTTGTAGTAATCCATCAAAGAGAGCATCATTCAGATGGAAAAGCAGATTTAGTCATTATTGATCAGCCGCGCAATGTACTTTGCAAATTAGGATATAAATAAAAGATAGATGGATTGCCGTAAGATTTGGAAGACTGCTGGGGGAATGGAAAAGAAAAATCAGATTTTGCGGCAATCCTTTTTTTAATGGCTCTTTATCAAGGGTTAGGATAAAATATTTTTACAAGTACGAGATAAAAATAAAAAAACACGGAGAAAAAATATGAAAAAAACGTTTTGGACGTCTCGTAAAAAAAGGCATTCCATAAAAAAAAGACTGATGGTATGTGCGGTCTCTTTTATTGTGCCGATTATCGTGTTTCTTATGGCAAGTAATCTGTATGCAGCGCATCTTTTGAGGGGACAAGTATCAGCATCCAACCGAAATACGGTGAAGCTGTATGCAGAACAGATGAACACAAAATTTACAGATATTAAAAATTATCTGCTGAGTTTGGGAAATAATTTTGCGGTGGAGCAGGTAGGCGTTTCAAAGAGCTATAATGAAAAAATACTTGCCGGATACCGGCTGCAAAGTGAATTTCAGAAAGGACTTTCTCTGTATCATACGATTGTGGACGGATTTTTTATGTACGATCCTGTATATGAAATCTATATGAAAGAGATGACAAATGTCAAAAGTGTGGCATGGCAGAATGAGATGGAACAAAAAATCAGAGAACTGACGAAAAAAGAAGAGATTCAGAAACAGATTTCAGCAGAATGGTTTAATATACAGATTGGCGGAAAATATTATGTGGTGCGGATCTACCACATATATGGAATTTATTATGGAAGTTGGAGTGATGTGGAAAGAGTGCTGGATGAGATGGTGACTATACCGATCGAAGGAGCGGAGACGGTACTTCTACTGGACAAAGAGAAAGTTCCTATGACTTCAGATGAAAAGTATAAAAGCGAAGAGATGAACTGGGAAGAGGATTTCTCAGATTATTATCTGACCGGACCTGAAAAACGGTACGTTGTGATCGGGGAGAGTATTGAAAATGGAACGTATTACTTTGTGGCGTTGATTTTGGATCAGGAAATCCAAAAAGGAATCTATCTGTTCGGCGTTTGCACAGCAGCATTGATCTGCATTTCTATCATACTCTTATGGATGTTTATACGCTATTCGAAGGAGGAGCTGGCGATTCCGCTTGAGAGGACCGTTCAGATGATTGAAAGGGTAGAAGAAGGAGATCTGGATGTAGTACTTTCAACAGAGAGCAATACGACAGAATTTTATGTTTTAAATGACAGCTTTAATAAAATGCTCAAAGAGATTAAAAATTTAAAAATCAAAGTTTATGAAGAAAAGATAGAAAAACAGAAAGCTCAGCTTGATTTTTTGCAGATCCAGACAAATCCTCATTTCTTTATCAATGCGATGAATGTACTATATAACTACGCGAGGCTTGACAATATGGAGATGGTAAAAAATATGACGCTCTCTCTGGTCAAACACTTTCGGTATACACTGTATGGGGAGACGTGGGTGCTGCTGGAAGAGGAGGTAGAATTTATTCAAAACTATCTCCATATTCAGAAACTGAAAACGGCAAATATGAGCAAAATACAGATTGAGACTGAAATTCCTAAGGAAGTGCTGGAAGAAAAAATACCAATTATGACGATTCAGCCTTTTGTGGAAAACAGTATTAAATATGGAGAATCCGAAGAAGGAGAAGTGAAAATATGGATTGATGCAGAAAAAGAAAACGGGGTTTTAAAGATCTGTGTCAGAGACAATGGGGAAGGATTTGACGAAGAAGTTCTGGAAGCGCTGAACAAAGAGCAGTGTGTGGTGAGAGAAGGGAAAAAAAGAATTGGAATTTACAATGTACAGAGCCGCCTTTCTATTTTATATGGCGAAGAGGGGGCAAAGATACATTTCAGCAATGGGGAAGATGGAGGAGCAGTTGTGAAGATCTGGCTCTCAAAGACAGTAAAAATAAAAAGATAAAGTTTCGGAGGAAAAAGATGAATGTATTAATTGTCGATGATGATGTATTGGCAGTACAAGGAATCAGTAGCGCTATCTGGACAGAAAAGCTTGGGCTAGAACATATCTTCTGTGCATATCGGGTACAGGAAGCAAAAGAAATTTTGAAAAAAGAAAAGATTGATATTGCCCTATGTGATATAGAAATGCCAAAAGGCAACGGTTTGGAGCTGATGGCGTGGATTCGTCAGGAACGATATCCTGTGACCATGATGATTTTGACGAGTCACGCTGATTTTCAATACGCGACCTCAGCCATCAAACTGGGCAGTTTTGATTATTTGCTGAAACCAGTCACGGATGAAGAACTAAACGGTGCATTGGAAAGAGCAATTCAGAAAAGAAAAGAGACACAGTATATAGAAAAAGAAAGCAAAAACTGGAAAAAGAATTATAAAGTTATGCTGGAGCGTTTTTTCAGTGAAGTAATGCTAGGTATCATAGAAGGGAACTGGAAAATGCTGAATGAATATGCAAAACAGAGAACGATTTCTCTGGAAGAGAATATGAGATATCTTCCGATTCTCTTCTGCATGAAAAAATGGTCCGATTCCCTGAAAGAATGTGACAGAGGATCTGTACAGTTCATTATGAAAAATATAGGATATGAATTGTTTCAGAAAACGGCAGACAGAGTAGTGTGCGCTGATATTCATGAGAGAGGAATCGCAGTACTTCTGTGCGGGACATGGTCAGAAGAGGAGGTGCAAAAAAGCTGCAGACAGTATCTGGACACTTTTAGGGAGTCTTTTCACTGCGATATCAGCGGATACTGCGGAGAAAGTGTGAAATTGGAAGAGCTGGCAGAAGAGATTTCAGATTTAAGAAGAGAAGAAAGAAATAATGTCTCAGTAGAAGGACAGATCTGGAAAAAAAGCATGCAAAGTGAAAAAAAGAGAGAATATGATTCGTTCGACTACAATGAAGTGATTCAACTTATAAGAGAGCAGCAGGAGAAACAGGCTTTTTACAGGATTCATTCCTATTTGAAAATGGAACGGGAAGAGAAGAAGTTGGATGGAGCGCTGCTGGAAAAAATGCAGAATGATCTGCTGCAGGCAATCTATGTACTGCTCAAAGAAGTAAATGTGCAGGCACATTTACTGTTTGAAGACAAAGAATCTATAGATCTGACATCATCAGCTCTTCTGACAACGGAGGATTTTGAAAAGTGGTGTCTTCATATTATAAAAAAGACAGGCGATTTTATCTTATTTATAAAGAATGACTCTTCTGTAATAGGGCAGGCGGAATCCTATATCAGGCATAATCTGGATAAAATTATCGGATGCGAAGATGTCGCTCGTGAAGTCTGCATGAATGCCAACTACCTTTCAAGACTGTTTAAAAAAGAAAAGGGAGTTCCTTTACAGAAATATATTAATCAGGAGCGGATAGAAAAAGCAAAGTATCTGCTTACGGCAACCGATACTTCGATCAGCATCATTGCACAGATGACGGGATATTCTTATTTTTCTCATTTTTCAACTGCATTTAAAAAAGCAACAAATATGTCACCGATCAATTACCGGAAACAATATTGCAGGAAAGAAGAGAAAATGTATGAAGAGAATGTATAAAATAATTGGTGCAGTTTTTCTCTTAGGAACAGGGGCTGTATGTATAGAACATTCAGATGAAATTATGATTCATGGTCAGGATGAGATAGTAACTGTCCATATGGCGATTGGAAAACCAAGCGGAAACATGAAAGATTTTGATAAGGTGAGTGAAGCGGTAAATGAGAGGACAAGAGAAGCGCTGGGAATGGAACTGCAATTGGATTTCTATGATTCGGACCAAAATGGTCTTTTAGAGTATCTCTCAGAGGAATCTAATATAGATTTACTTCTGGTATCTGAGCTGCAGGAGCAAGTACAGAAAAATATACTGCTTCCGCTGGATGAGCTGCTAAGAGAAGAGGGAAAAGATATTTACGATGTGATTGCACCGGAATATATGGAACTTGGAAAAGTAGACGGCAGACAATATGGAATTCTCTTAAACAGGGATATGGCTTCCGCATACGGCGTCAGTATGAGAAAAGATCTGGTTGAAAAGTACGCTATTGATCTGGAGGAGATTCAGACATGGGAAGATGTGGAGGATGTACTGGAGACTGTGACAAGGGAAGAACAGATCTATGGAATCGCCGCAGATACATTGATGCCATTTGATCCGCTTGGAAATTATCTGGGGGTCTTGATGTCCGATGAGAAAGAGATGAAAGTGGTCAATTACTATGAGACGGAAGAATTTTATAATTGGCTGAAAAGAATCAGAAGCTGGAAGGAGAAAGGATATCTGTATACAAAAGAGACTGTGCGATATAAATCTATGAGCGACCGCCCTTTTTTGTATGAACTTTTGCGGGAAGGTCAGTTGTTTGCTTATATTGTAAAGTACAAGCCGGGAATCAATGCACAGGAATCAAAATCAGCGGGCAGAGAACTGGTCAGCGTGATGATTGAAGAACCCGTTATGACAACAGATTCTTCAGGATCATCTCAATATGGTATTTATTCTGGGAGCCGCCATCCAGAAGAGGCAATGAAGATGCTGAATTTTTTATATACAGATGAGAAAATTACAAATTTGCTCTGCTGGGGTCTGGAAGGAGAACATTACCAGAAAAATGGAGATGGAACGATTTCTTATCCAGATGGAAAAGACGAAAGTGAGATCGGATATAATTTTAACTTAAACTGGATGCTCCCCAATCCCTATCTGGCATACGTCTGGAAAGGGGATGATTTGAATCTGGAGAAAGAACTTCACCTCTTTAATAAGACGGCGGTCAAATCTCCGGCATTTGGGTTTGTATTTGATGATTCCGATGTCAGAGTGGAATGTGAGGTGACTTTTGGCATCGTGAAAATGTATCTGTCCGGATTCCTTTGCGGGGCGTTTGACGTAGATCAGATGCTTCCGAAAATGATCAAAGAGTTAAAGGAGAGCGGAATTGATCTGATTATAGAAGAAAAGCAAAAACAGTTGGATAGATGGAAGGAAGAAAAGGAAGAAAAAATCAAGCAATTATATCAATATAATTAAAAATACGGAAAAGTGAAAATACAAGTCGGAAATGTGAAAATACAAGTCGGAAATGTGAAAGACTTTTTTAATTAAATTTTATTATAATAGGACTATCTTGAAAAAGGGGGAAATAAACAATGAACAAAAACAAAAAGGTAGCAAAAAAAGTTTTGACAGCAGTGCTGGCAGCTTCTATGGTGATGACCAGCGGAAGCAGCGTATTTGCAGCAGGCGTAGGAGCAGTCACAACAGATGAGACTTCTGAGAGAGAAACCAGAAATGCAGAACTGTCCATGACAGCAGCAACACAGGGTATGGTATTGCTGGAGAATAAAGATAATACACTGCCGATCGCAGACAGCGGAAATATTGCACTGTACGGCGGCGGAGCATATGGAACAGTAAAAGGCGGAACAGGTTCTGGAGATGTAAACCAGAGATATGTTGTAAACGTGTGGGACGGACTGAAAAACGCAGGATACAATATCACATCTGAAGACTGGATTAATGAATATAAAACAGCTTATGATGAGGCTGCCGCAAATGTAAACGGATTGTTTGGTCATGTAGAAATAGAAGATCAGGAAATTACAGATGAACAGCTGGAAGCTTCCAAAGCAGATACAGATACAGCAATCTATGTTGTAGCAAGAAACTCCGGTGAAGGCGCTGACCGTACAGCAGAACCAGGAGATTACTATCTGACAGATGTTGAAAAAGCAAATATTCAGAAACTGGCTGAAAATTTTGATAAATGTATTGTAGTATTGAACGTAGGCGGTGTAATAGATACTTCCTTTATGCAGGAAATTGAAGGAATTGATTCCCTGCTTCTGATGTCGCAGGCTGGTATGCGCGGTGGAGATGCTGTCGTTAAAGTATTGAACGGTGAAGTGACGCCATCTGGAAAACTGACTGATACATGGGCAAAGAAATATGAAGATTATTCTTCATCCGAAAATTTCAGCCATAATGATGATAATGTAGATCAGGAAGATTATACAGACGGCATCTATGTAGGATATCGTTATTTTGATACATTTGGTGTACAGCCGGCATATGAATTTGGATATGGATTATCGTATACAACATTTGATATCGCAGTGGACAGCATCACAGCAGATAAAGACAATGTTACAGTGACAGCAACTGTTACAAATACAGGCGATACATATTCAGGAAAAGAAGTTGTAGAAGTTTACTTCTCAGCTCCGGACGGAGAACTGGAGAAACCTTATCAGGAACTGGCAGCATTTGGAAAGACAGATGAACTTGCTCCAGGACAGAGCCAGACATTGACACTGACATATAAGACGACAGAAATGTCCGCTTATTCAGAAGAAAAAGCAGCTTATATCATGGAAGCAGGCGACTATGTAGTGCGTGTCGGAAATAGCTCCAGAAATACAAAAGTTGCAGGCGTTGTAAAATTAGACGAGACAGCTGTGACAGAACAGCTGAGCAATCAGGTTGTTGCAGACAAAGAAATTAAAGAGCTTTCAAAAGAAGGCGCAACACCATACACATATGAAGGCGAAGCAGATGAGATCGCAGCAGCTCCTGTAATGGAATTAAAGGCAACGGATCTTCCATCAGAAAATAACGCATCTCCATACGATGATGAGAGCGTAACAGCATATGTATCTGATACAACAGAGACAGAATATCTTGCAGAAAATTTAGAATATAAACTGGAAAATAAATACCATGGCGCATACGAAGAAAAAGTGGAGAAATTAGAGGGTGAATTCAGTTCAGCTACTCTGAAAGACGTCTATGACGGAAAGATCACAATGGAAGAGTTTGTATCTGGACTGACCGTATCTGAGATGGCTGATATCGTAATCGGCGGAAATAAGATTCCAGGAGCAGGAGGACAGGCAGCTGGAGCAACTTCAGATAATGCATCTGGTTTGACAGATGGAACAATGTTTGGCGCACAGGCAAACTCTGTATCAGGAGCAGCTGGAGAGACAGCAGGCATTTACATTGAATCTAAGAAGATTCCAAATATCGTATTGGCGGATGGACCTGCAGGACTTCGTCTGACAAGAGAAGAAGATGGAGAAGATGGAACGAAATACTATCAGTTCTGTACAGCATGGCCAATCGGAACATTATTAGCACAGTCTTGGGATTCTGAAAATATTGAAGCAGTTGGAGCTGCAATCGGAGAAGAGATGCATGAATTTGGAATTACTCTGTGGTTAGCACCAGGTATGAATATTCATAGAAATCCTCTTTGTGGACGTAACTTTGAATATTTCTCAGAAGATCCATTCCTTACAGGTGCTGTAGCAACAGCTGAGACAATGGGCGTTCAGTCCAATCCAGGCGTTGGCGTTACTTTGAAACACTATGCAGGAAATAGCCAGGAAGATAACCGTAATGCAGTAAACAATACAATTTCAGAAAGAACATTCCGTGAGATCTACCTGAAGGGATTTGAACAGACAGTTAAAGCTGCAAAACCTATGTCTATCATGACATCTTACAATTTAAACAACGGCGTACCGGCAGCAGATGACTATGATCTCTGTACAGATTTAGCCCGCGGCGAGTGGGGATTCGATGGAGTGATCATGACAGACTGGGGCGGCGGACAGTCTACACCAGCAATCTCCATGCATGCAGGAAATGACCTGATTATGCCAGGACGTTCTGTAGACAACATTAAGGTAGAAGGATTTACAGATGTAGAGCCGACATTTGCAGAAGATGATATGTATCCAGAAGTGACTGTTGGAGAAGGATGGTTTGGTCCGCGTGCTACAACTGAATGGGGTGAATTTGTTCTCTCAGCAGATGGTGAAGTGACATTTGAAAAGACAGTTAAGACAGATGATTATAACGCAGCAGTTCGTCCTGCAGTTGTGGATGGAGAAGAGACAGAAAAAGCAGTTTCTGATCTGATCGCAGAACTTGGCGATGCAGCTACTGTAACAGATAATGGAGACGGAACGACAACAATCGTTTACAAAGGTGACTACAAACAGAACAATATTACACTTGGCGATCTGCAGAAGAGCACAATCAACATTTTGAATGTGGTTATGCAGTCTAACCAGTTTGCAAATCTGTTTGACGATGTAGAATCCAGCTCCTATACACAGGATCGTGCAGATCAGCTGGAAGTTTTCTCTACAGTAGAAAAAACAGAAGTGAAATAAAAAATAAATCAGTATGACGCTGCTGAGAAAGCTAGCAATAAAATAGTTCTCCTAAAAATCCCGTAAGGGAAAAGAAAAATCAGAGAGTGCTGTGAAATAATGGGAATCCGTTGTTTCACAGCACTCTTTTTTGCGGATCATACCCGAGATATTGATTTATCATCAGATTTTGCGGATTTTTGCAAGGAAGAAAAAACAGAGAGGAACAGTAAAAAACTGGAAAATAAGACGAAAAGAATGATGAAATTTATTTGAAAAGCGTGAAACGGCATGAAAAAGGTGTGAACAGTATAATAAGTAAATTGTTTAAAAAATGTGAAATTTATATAATAAATCCATACATGAGATATAAATTGTGAAGTAAAATCTAAGAAAGCAACAGATTTTCATTTTACTATAAAAAGTATGGAGGGATTATTATGAACAGAAACAGAAAAAGACGATTTCAGAAAGCAATGGCGGCAGCTCTTTCAGCAACTGTAATGACAGCGCCCATCCAAGTCGGTGCAGCAAACTCTTATGTGACCGATAACACAGAGACGGTTATGCAGAATGCTTCCTCAGAAGGCGGCGGAATGGTTTACAATCTGGAAAAGCCATCGGAGGAAGAATATGCTCAGCTGAAAGAGAAATACAAAGAATTGTATGCAGTCCCTGAAACAGCTGGAGAAACCGAATATCCATCAGAATATCCAAGAGACCTTCTGGTTCCGATGGAAGATGAGCAGATCGAACCTATTGTAAATGCACTCATCAAGACAATGACATTTGAAGAAAAACTGGCAGTCATCGCAGATCCTGGATGGGGTGCAGAGAAAGTAGAAAAAGGACAGGCCATGTATTTGCCGGGAGTGCCGCGGCTTGGTGTGCCTGTAGTGCGTCAGCATGATGGTTCGGCAGGTGTGGGAGCTATTTATCCTACGACGAATCTTCCAATAGAAAATGTGGCAGGAAATACATTTAGTACGGAACTGGCAAAAAAATATGGTGCAGTCATTGGAAAAGAGTTAGTCTCTATCGGATCGAACTGGGAGTTGGGAACGCAGTTTGATCTCGTCAGGGATATGCGCTGGGCAAGAGCGAAAGATACATATGGAGAAGACTATTATCTGACGGGAGAACTTGCGGTTAGCGAGACATTGGGACTTCAAGCACAAGGTGCAGGTGCACAGGGAAAACATATCGGAGCGTATGCGACAAACGGAGACGGTCAGTTATGGACTTTTGTAGATGAACAGACGCTGCACACAGTGTATCTGTATCCATTTGAACAGCCGGCGAAACGAGCAAATTTATCACAGGTTATGACAACATATACGCGGCTGAACGGATATTATACATTTTCAAACCAATATCTGCTGCAAGATGTGCTGCGTGAGATGTGGAACTGGAAAGGCGGCGTAGTTACAGATGCAATGTCTACAAAAGAATTTACAACAATTTTGGGTATTGATTCTGAAATGGGCAAAAACTATAATACAGAAGATTATGTTTTAAAATATATGGATGAAGGTCTGTGCAGTATGGAAGATATTGATACAGCGGTATCACATATTTTATGGTCTATGGGATATGCCGGATATTTAGGTCTTGTGCAGATTGATGAGGAGACAGGGCTTGCATATGCAGATTCCAGAAGAGCAATCAAGAACGATGGAAGTATCCAGTATGTGATGGATGGAACGGATGTCAGCGAAGGAGGAGAACGAGCTGTCATTGAACTGAAAGATTCTTGGACAGAAGATTATGAGAAGGGTGTCTTATATGAAGAAAACAATGAGATTGCTTTGGAAGCGGCAGAAAAAGGAATTGTGCTTGTAAAGAATGAGGATCATATTCTGCCTTTAGACAGTGAGGACTACACAGATGGAAATAAAGTGGCACTTGTAGGATGGGGAGCAGATAATATTGTTTCAGGGACGGGATCAGAGCGTTCCTATGGATTCTTGAATTATATGACAACGCCATATGAAGCGATGAAGGAAATTGCAGGGGAAAATGCAGCGATCGAAGCATATATTCTGGATGATGAATTTGGTACAACGATCCCGTCAGATGTTATTTTACTTCTGAAGACGCTTCAGAAAGTGGATGGGTGATGAATGGAGCAGATACGGCAGTGCCAGAGATTGAATATTTGACAACGTATGAAAACAACAAAAACAGTATTGATAACTTAAAAGATGGAAAAGCATTTGAAAATGGAACAGAAAATACATGGAGCGGTTATTTAAAAGCGCCGGAAGATGGAGAGTATAAATTTGTAATCCAGTCTCTTGGCGGAAGTGCGCAAGTAACCATATCATCATTAGATGGAACAGTGATTGGTGAAGTAGCAGCACAGGAAGAGGAAGGATTTTCGGGAGGAGGAATGCCGGGAGAACCAAGACAGCAGGAGACAGAAGCGCCGAAACCGTCTGACACATTAAGCGCAGAAGCAAGCGGAACATTGCCATCGGATGGATTTACAAAGGATGGATTAAATGCTTCTTCTGTAACAGCTCAGTTAGAAGCAGGCAAGATGTATAAAGTGGATGTGACATCAAGTGCAGAATCGGATATCTATGACCATCAGGTAAAACTGGCATGGATTGTACCTGGAGAGGAGGAAGCAAGAAAAGACGCAGCGATTGCGGCAGCAGGGGAAGAGGGAACAACGGTAGTATATTTTGTGCGCATTGGACCGGAAGGCCATGGCGTTACAATCACAGATGAAGATTTATATATGTACGAGGATGACCTTGCTGTCTTAAAAGAATTACAAGAAGCGTGCGAAGAGGCAGGAAACCAGCTGGCTGTGGTTACATATAACCGCACAGCGTTTGCATTTGACGGAGACTGGGAAGAAAATACAGACGCAATATTGACCGCATTCTATCCGGGACAGGCAGGACAGCAGGCGATCGCAAATATTTTAATGGGAGAGACGAATCCAAGCGGTAAATTATCTGTTACAATGCCAAAAACATACAAGGAGACATTGCTATACTATGATCCGGAATGGGATACAAATGGAAACGGATCATACGATGAAGGTGAAAGTTATCAAGACTATCTGGCATGGCAGAGAGTTGGAAAAGGCGGACAAAACTTTAAAGACCTGGAAAATGAATATTCTGCACAATATAACGAAGGATTAAATTTTGGATACCGCTGGTATGAAGAAGAAGGTGTCGAACCGCAATATGCGTTTGGTCATGGATTATCGTATACAACATTTGAATATTCAGATTTTAAAGTGACTCCTTCAGAAGATGAAGATCAGCAGTTTGATGTAAGTGTGACTGTGACAAACACAGGAGATATGGCGGGCAGTGAGATTGTCCAGGTTTATGCAGGACCGGCACAGAATGTTCCAGAGTCTGTTCAGACAACAAAGAAACAGCTTGTGGCATTTGGACGTGCGGAAGATCTGGAACCGGGCGAGAGCACAACAGTCGAAATGCAGATCAGCAAGAGGATGATGTCCTATTGGTACAGCGATCAGGAAGAACTGACACAAAGAGAAGACGGCACGAAAGATAAATGGATTCTGGCAACAGGTGAACGTGATTTGATGCTGGCAAAATCATCCGATAATGTTGTTGAGACAGTGACAGTGGAAGTAACAGAATAAAATTTGTGTTGTAAAGAGAAATCTATCAAGAATTCTAAAAACTTTTTTCTTTTTTCTTAATAGGATCTTTTAAATTGTTATGGTATAATAAAGAAAAAATGCTGAAAAAACAGGTAAAATATAAAGAGGAAAAGAGATGGGAGATTCAGCATAAGCACAAAAGGAGGGATTCTTATGAGAAAAACGAAAGGACAGGCGAAACGGCGATGGTGGATCGCAGTAATGATATTCTGCTGTATTTTCGCAGCAGGCAGAATAAAGAGTGCAGATACTGTCCTGGCAGATGCAGCGTATGATTATATTATACCGGGAAGCAATACATATTATTTGACAGAGAGTGATATCGCAGATATGTCTATTCAGGTATTATGCTATGCCAGAAATGAAATTTATGCGCGCTATGGAAGACGATTTGAATCGAATGAATTACAGACGTATTTTGATTCACAGAGCTGGTATAGCGGCTCTATTGACCCATCCGCTTTTTCAAATACGATGCTCAATTCATATGAAACGGCAAATATAGAACTGTTAAAAAACAGAGAATATGCGCTTCGTGCAGAGGGATATCTCTTGGATCAGAGCGGATACAGCTATCAGCCGATTTATGATTATTTGTACGGAAAAAATGGATTCTCAGACAGTTATGTATTTTATGGAAGTGATATGCGCTATATTATGCAGAGCGAAGTCAATACGATGACATTACAGGAAATCTGTTATGCCAAGAATGAAATTTATGCCCGCCACGGCAGAATATTTGATTCTCAGGAATTAAAAGACTATTTTCAGTCAAAATACTGGTATAATGGCTGTATCAGCCCTGGAGATTTTTCGGATTCCGTATTTAATACATACGAAGCGGCAAACATTAAGCTGCTGCAGGACAACGAACTTGCCCGTTCAGCGAGCGGATATCTTTTGGATCAGCCGGGATACAACATTTACGCTGTTGGAAGTTACGGCAATATGGATGATACCTATATCTTTTATGACAGCAACAGCCGTTATCTGACAAACAACGATGTCAGAAATCTGTCTATTCAGGAAATCTGCTATGCCAGAAACGAGATTTATGCAAGACGCGGCAGATTGTTTGAGTCGATGGAGCTTCAGAATTACTTTAATCAAAAGACATGGTATTATGGATGGATCAGTCCGGAGAGCTTTTCACCTTCTGTATTGAATCAGTATGAGACTGCAAATGTAGAATTCTTGAAAAACTACGAATATATGTTAGATCCAAAGGGATATATCTTAAATTAACGGGAAGAAATAAAGGCTGCAGATTTTGAAAAAAAATCTGCAGTTTTTTTTGAAAAAAAAACTTGCATATTTTTGGAAAATTCGTTATATTTAAATAGTAATGAATATTATTATCGGAAACGCGATAGGAGGAAATGAAATGAGTGAATGTACAAATTGCTTTAGCAACCGCACATGTGCAAGTGCAGATAAACCGTTAGAGGCGTTTATCCGCAGCCTTCCAATGGAAACTTCCCATCACCGTACAGAGGGACAATCCACAAAATGTGGCTTTGGTCTTCAGGGCGTCTGTTGCCGTCTCTGTGCAAATGGTCCGTGTAGAATTACTCCAAAAGCACCGAGAGGAATCTGTGGTGCAGATGCAGATACGATTGTAGCGAGAAACTTTCTGCGTGCAGTGGCAGCTGGAAGCGGATGCTATATCCACATTGTTGAAAACACAGCGAAGAATTTAAAAGATACAGCATTAGCAAAAGGAAAAATTCGTTCAGAAGCTGCTTTATATCGTTTGGCAGAAGAGTTAGGTATAGAAGGAAATGATGTTTATGATCTGGCTGTAAAGGTAGCAGATCAGGTACTGGCAGATCTTTATAAGCCGGAGTATGTACAGATGGAATTAATTGAGAAATTGGCATACAGTCCTCGGCTGGAAGCATGGAAAAAATTAGGAATCCTGCCGGGAGGTTCTAAATCAGAAGTATTTGCAGGCGTTGTAAAATGTTCTACAAACTTAAACTCTGATCCAATGGATATGCTGGTAGACTGCTTAAAACTGGGTATTTCTACAGGCGTATACGGATTGATGCTGACAAACTTATTAAATGATATTTTATTAGGAGAGCCTGAAATCCGTTTTGCTCCGGTTGGATTAAATGTGATTGATCCGGATTATATCAATATCATGATTACAGGGCATCAGCATTCTATGTTTACTTATATTCAGGATCGCCTGCTGGATGAAGATGTTGTGGAAAAAGCAAAAGCAGCAGGGGCAAAAGGATTTAAACTGGTAGGATGTACTTGTGTAGGACAGGATCTTCAGCTGAGAGGCGCTCACTATACAGAGATTTTTGATGGTCATGCAGGAAATAACTACACAAGTGAAGCGATTCTTGCAACAGGAGGAATTGACGGCGTACTGTCTGAATTTAACTGTACCCTGCCTGGAATTGAACCAATCTGCGATGAACTGATGATCAAACAGATTTGTATTGATGATGTTGCAAAGAAGAAAAATGCAGAATTGATTCCATTCAATTTCGACACAAGAAAAGAAGATGGAGACAGAATCATTGACGAGTTGATCGAATCATATAAAAACCGCCGCGGCAAAGTAAAAATGAATCTTTTACCAGAGCATGGAAATAAAAATACATTGACAGGTGTCAGCGAAATTTCTCTGAAAAAATTCCTGGGCGATTCCTGGAAACCATTGATTGACTTGATCGTATCAGGAAAAATCAAAGGTGTTGCCGGAGTGGTAGGATGTTCCAGCGTTGCATACGGTCATGATACACTGACAGTAGCACTGACAAAAGAATTAATCGCAAAAGATATCATTGTGCTCTCAGCAGGATGTTCTTCAGGAGGAATTGAAAACTGCGGACTGATGACACCGGAAGCAGCAGAGCTGGCAGGTCCTGGACTGAAAGAAGTATGTAAGACTCTTGGAATTCCACCAGTATTAAACTTTGGTCCATGTCTGGCAATTGGACGTCTGGAGATGGTTGCAACAGAACTGGCAAAAGAAATCGGAATTGATATTCCGCAGCTTCCTCTCGTTCTCTCAGCAGCACAGTGGCTGGAAGAACAGGCTCTGGCAGATGGATGTTTTGGACTGGCGCTTGGTCTGCCTCTTCACCTTGGAGTACCGCCTTTCATCACAGGAAGCAAACTGGTGACAAAGGTGCTGACAGAAGACATGAAGGAACTGACAGGCGGTCAGGTTATTGTGGATGCAGATGCAAAATCGGCAGCAGATAAACTGGAAGCAATTATTCTGGAAAAACGGAGTGCATTAAATATCTAAAAAAGGGAGGTAGCTTATGAAACGAATCTTTATCGACGCTGAAAAATGCGACGGATGTATGAGCTGTACTCTTGCCTGTATGAATGCGCACAGAAAAGATGCAGAGGGAGAATCTATCTATACATTAGATTTAACAGATCCTGAGAATCAATCACGCAACTTTATCAAAAAGAATCCAAAAGGCGGCTATATTCCTCTGTTTTGCCGCCACTGTGATGATCCGGACTGTGCCAATGCGTGCATGAGCGGTGCATTGAAAAAAGATCTGGCAACAGGACTTGTAAAATATGACAAAGAAAAATGCGCAGGATGTTATATGTGTGTGATGAACTGCCGTTATGGCATTCCTCAGCCAGATGCTTCTCTTCACTATATGGTAAAATGTGATTTTTGTGAAGGAAAAGACGGACCGAGCTGTGTGAAGGCTTGTCCAAAAGAAGCGATCTATGTAAAGGAGGTATGACGATGGCAAAGTATATCATTATCGGTGCAGGTCCCGCCGGCATTATGGCGGCGGAGCGTATCCGCGCAATGGAAAGCGATGCAGAAATCACAATGATTTCTGTTGACGAGCATGTACATTCTCGCTGTATGCTCCATAAATATCTCGGTCATGAGCGAGATGTAAAAGGTATTAACTTTGTACCGGAAGACTTTTTTGAAAAAAATCAGATCCGCTGGGTAAAAGGAGAAAAAGTAACGCGTGTAAATCCGGAAGAAAAGACAGTGGAGATGGAATGCGAAGCAGTGCTGCCATATGACAAGCTGTTGATCGCAACGGGAGCAGCATTCTTTATTCCGCCGATTGAAAATTTCAGAGAAGCTTCTAATGTCTATGGATTCCGTGATTTTTCCGATGCTGAGGCCATGGACAGAGCAGTGGAAGGAAAAAAACGCGTGTTTATCGTCGGTTCCGGTCTTGTCGGATTAGATGCAGCTTCTGCACTGTGCGAACGAGGATATGAGGTTTCGATTGCAGAGATGGCGCCGCGTGTGATGCCTCTTCAGACAGATGAATATGCGGCAAGTGTTTACCAGAAAGCATTTGAAAATGCAGGATGTAAATTTTATCTGGGAATCGGTGTAACTGGTTCAAAGGTAAATGAAAATGGAGAGATCAGCAGTATTTTACTGTCAGATGGAACAGAAGTTCCATGTGATGTAGTACTTGTAGCGGCAGGCGTCCGTCCAAAAGTAGACTTTTTGGAAGGAAGCAATATAAAAATAGGACGTGGAATCGAAGTGAATGAATATCTGGAAACAAGTATACCGGATATTTATGCAGCAGGCGATGTCAATGGATTGTCAGGTGTCTGGCCGGATGCGATGGATCAGGGGAAAACAGCTGCAATGAATATGTGTGGTGTGAAAACAGAGTATGAAAAGCCGTATCCATTTAAAAATACAAGTAATTTCTTCGGTATCACAATGCTTTCTATTGGAAAGATTGATCCTGTCGATGAAGATGCAGAGGTGAAAGTTGTATTTGATCGGGGAACTTATAAAAAAGCGATCATAAAAGAAGACCGTCTGCAGGCGATTCTGATTCAGGGAGATATTTCAAATACGGGAATTTATCTGAAACTGATTAAAGATCAGATTCCGCTGAAAGGAAGAGATGTCTTTAAACTTTCCTTTGCTGATTTTTATGGAATAGACGAGAGAACAGGAGCATTTTCTTATCAAGTCTAAGAAGTAAGATAAAATAAAAAATTTATGATGAAGCAAAATGTTTCTAAAGATTCGATTCATCCCGTGATTTTATTCATGGGATGAATGAAACAGAAAGTATAAAATCAAGTGACTGCAGGGAGTGAGATTATAAAATATGGGTGAAACAATCGAGAAGATTCGGACAAGAAGAAGTATCCGAAAATATAAGCCAGACGCCGTACCGGAAGAAATCATAGAGAAAATTATTGAAGCTGGAACATATGCAGCGACAGGACGAGGCGCACAGTCGCCGATTATCATTGCGGTGACAAAGAAAGAATTAAGAGATAAACTTTCAAAGCTGAATGCAGAGATCATGGGAACGCCAGATTCTGACCCGTTTTATGGAGCACCGGCTGTGTTGATTGTGCTGGCAGACAAGACGCGTCCGACCTACTTGTATGACGGAAGTCTTGTGATGGGAAATCTGATGCTTGCAGCTCATGATCTTGGTATAGGAAGCTGTTGGATTCACAGGGCAAAAGAAGAGTTTGAACTTCCGGAAGGCAAAGAATTGCTGAAGTCACTGGGAATCAAAGGCGATTATGAAGGAATCGGACACTGCATCTTAGGATATGCAGACGGAGAAGAACCAGCGGCAAAACCGAGAAAGAAACCGTACGCCTTTTATGTAAAGTAAGAGGAGAAAAAGAGAAAAATTTGACAATGTGGATAGACAAAAGACTGCCATTGTCATATAAAACAGACATAGAGTTTGATTTAGGATAATAAGCGGAAATCTTCGCTTATTCAGAATTTCACACGATTCTGCAGGGAGTGACAGAAGAAAAGTCATTCCCTGCAGAATTTTTATTTTATCGTCTGATAGTATTTTTCTATTTTATTGACAATGCTGTACAGAATCATTGCGATGATACACAGAATGATAATACTCATAATCACCCAGTCCAGTTTGAAGACCTGACTGCCGTAGATGATGAGGTATCCAAGTCCCTGTCTTGCGGCAAGAAATTCTCCGATTACGACTCCGACAAGACATAGACCGATATTAACTTTCATAATACTGATCTGGAGAGGAATGGTACTTGGAAGAAGAACTTTGAATAGAACATCTTTTTTTGTGCCATGGAGGGTATAGATCAGTTTTTGCTTGTCGGAGGAAGTCTCCTGAAAACCAGTAAACAGATTTAAAACCGTTCCGAAAATGGCGATGGAAATGCCAGTTACGATGATTGTCTTTGTACCTGTTCCAAGCCAGACGATTAAAAGCGGGGCAAGGGCCGATTTTGGAAGACTGTTTAAGATAATCAGGTACGGCTCAACAATTTTAGAGAGACGCTCTGAAAGCCAGAGCAAAATGGCAGTAACGGTTCCGATGGTGACAACGAGCAAAAAGCTTCCAAGTGTTTCAGAGAGCGTAATGCAGATATGGTAAAAAATACTGCCGTCTTTTGCCATAGAGAAAAAGGTGTTCCATACTCTGGACGGGCTGCTGAAGATAAAACCATCGATCCAGTCGAGACGTACAGAAAGTTCCCATAAAGCTAAAAATAGGATAAAAATAAAAAGCTGTGTCAGACGGATGATAATCCGCTCACGGCTTAGTTTTTTGAGATATGATTTATGAGCGGGAGAGATGGGGGTCATGATTGTTTAGCTCCTTCCATAAGAGATTAAAGTATGTTTTAAATTCCGGCGCGCTGCGCGCGGCAAGAGGTGTGCGCTGATCGAGTTTAAATGAGATGGGAACCTCGCGGACGATTTTCCCTGGACGTGCAGACAGAACAATAATTCGATCAGCTATACTGATTGCTTCTGATAAGTCGTGTGTGACTAAAATGGCTGTTTTTCTTTCTGATTTGATGATGGAATAAATATCATCCCCGACAGAGAGACGAGTCTGATAATCGAGAGCAGAAAAGGGCTCATCCAACAAAAGAAGATCAGGATTTAAAGCAAGTGTGCGGATGAGAGCAGCTCTTTGACGCATTCCCCCTGAAAGTTGAGAAGGGCGGGAATTGCGGAATTTAGAAAGTCCATATTTTATGAGCATTTCATCAATGCGGTCTAAGTTTTCAGGTGTTTCCTGCTTTTTTATTTCCAATCCAAGCTTTAAATTGCCAAAGATGGTGCGCCACTCAAAAAGGTGATCTTTTTGAAGCATATATCCAATATGATCGGAAGATTCTTTTACATTTTGACCATATAGTAAAATAGAACCGGATTCTGGGGTGAGAAGTCCGCTGATCAGAGAAAGCAATGTGGTTTTACCGCAGCCGCTCGGACCGACGATTGCGACAAATTCACCTTTTTGGACTTGAAAATTCAAATCAGACAAGGCAAGCGTCTCTCCACTTATACTATGGTAGGAATAATTGACGTGTGTAACTTGTAATAATGGCTGCAAGTCAGATACCTCCAATGCATAGTTATACCATAGTTTATGAAGGTAGAAAAAAAAGGTGATATGTGATAAAATTTAAAGTTATAGAAAACGTGCTGATTTTGAAAAAATAAAAGTTTGTAAAAAATTACAATTTCAAATAATAAAAAAGGTTTCGGCACGAGCCTTATACTATCGTTTATTCATTAGAATGATTGATAGTGAAAGTCTTATGAAAACAGATTCGTCTTATATGCTTTCGAGCATAGTTGTAAGTCTATGTACATAAGAACTCAACGAGCTTTAGTCGCTGGAGTGTCAGAGGCAATATTATATGAAAGATAAATCAGCAGATCAAAAGAATAAAAGAAGACGAGAAAACGACAAGAAAGAGGAAAGATTATGAATCGCAACTATCAGAAAGAATTAGAAAAACTGCTGCTGGAAAAAGAAGAAAAGAAAGAAATTCCAACTTTGTTTCTGCACAGCTGCTGTGCGCCGTGCAGCAGTTATGTGCTGGAATACTTGTCAAATTATTTTGAAATTACCGTTTTTTATTATAATCCTAATATTTTTCCGGAAGAAGAATATACAAAACGTGTAGAAGAACAAAAAAGACTGATTGAACAGTTAAAAACACTACATCCGATAAAATTCTGTGCTGGTGATTACAGACCACAGGAGTTCTATGATGCAGTGAAAGGGATGGAAAAGCTGCCAGAAGGCTCAGAGAGATGTTTTGCCTGCTATGAGCTGCGGATGCGTGAGGCGGCAAAACTTGCAGCAGAAGGCGGGTATCATTATTTTACGACAACACTTTCCATCAGTCCTCTGAAAAATGCTGCAAAGATCAATGAGATTGGAGAGCGGCTTGCCGCAGAATATGGAGTCGAACATCTGCCGTCTGATTTTAAGAAAAAAAATGGATATCAGAGGTCTATTGTGCTGTCAAGAGAATACGGATTGTACCGTCAGGACTACTGCGGCTGCGTTTATTCTATGGAAGAACGAAAAAGACAGAAGGAAAGCATTGTCAGACAACAAAAAATGTGATACACTACAAAATTAAAGTGGAAGAAAATGAAAGACAAAGGAGAGATACTATGGCACAGTTATGGGGCGGACGTTTCACAAAAGAAACAGATCAGTTAGTTTACAATTTTAATGCATCCATTTCATTTGATCAGAAATTTTACAAACAGGATATTTTTGGAAGCATGGCGCATGTCAAAATGCTGGCAAAACAGGGGATTTTGACGGAGGAAGAAAAAGAACAGATTCTGGAAGGATTAAAGGGTATCTTACAGGATGTGGAAAACGGAACGCTGAAGATCACAGATCAATACGAGGACATCCACAGTTTTGTGGAGGCAAATCTGATTGACCGGATTGGCAATGCCGGAAAAAAACTGCATACAGGACGCAGCAGAAATGATCAGGTAGCGCTTGATATGAGACTGTATACAAGAGATGAAGTAGCAGCAGTCGATCAGCTTTTGGAAAATTTGCTGGAGACACTGTTAAGAATTATGGAAGAAAATATAGATACTTATATGCCGGGATTTACACATCTTCAAAAAGCGCAGCCGATCACACTGGCTCATCATATCGGTGCATATTTTGAAATGTTTAAAAGAGATCGGTCCAGACTGTATGATATTTATAAAAGAATGAACGTGTGTCCGCTTGGAGCAGGCGCTCTGGCAGGAACAACGTATCCGCTTGACCGTGAGTGTACGGCAAGTCTGCTTAAATTTGACGGTCCGACCTTGAACAGTATAGATTCTGTTGCAGATCGTGACTATCTGATTGAATTCTTATCTGCGCTTTCTACGATTATGATGCATTTAAGTCGTTTTTCAGAAGAGATTATTTTATGGAATTCCAATGAATATCAATTTATTGAGCTTGACGATGCTTATAGTACAGGAAGCAGCATTATGCCCCAGAAAAAAAATCCGGACATTGCAGAACTGGTACGAGGCAAGACGGGACGTGTCTATGGTGCGCTCATTTCTATTTTAACAACAATGAAAGGACTGCCGCTGGCATATAATAAGGATATGCAGGAGGATAAAGAACTGACATTTGATGCGATCGATACAGTCAAAGGATGTATTGCACTTTTTAACGGCATGATTGCGACAGCAAAATTTAACAAGAAAGTGATGGAAGACAGTGCAAAACATGGATTTACAAACGCAACGGATGCGGCAGACTATCTTGTCAATCATGGTGTTCCATTCCGTGATGCGCATGGAATTGTGGGACAGCTGGTATTGTGCTGCCTGGAGAGAAAGATTTCGCTCGATCAGCTTCCTCTGAAAGACTGGAAAGAAATCTGTCCGGTATTTGAAGAAGATATTTATGATGCGATCAGTCTGAAAACGTGTGTTGAAAAACGAGTGACGATCGGAGCGCCTGGAAAAAGTGCGATGGAAAAGGTAATCGCAGAAGAAAAGAAATATTTACAGGAAAATGAAAAAGTGCTTGATTTTTTTGAAAAACTGGTATAATATTGTTCAAGTAAAGACAAATGTACGCGATATAAAGACACAAGCCGAAAATAACAGCTGAAAGACAGAAACGGCTTTATCTTTTATAAAATACAGCGATGTGAGGAGAATGAAAATGGACCAGAAATTAAGAGTAGGTATTTTAGGAGCAACAGGAATGGTAGGACAGCGTTTTATTTCTTTGCTGGAAAATCATCCATGGTTTGAAGTAGTTACCGTTGCAGCAAGTCCAAGAAGCGCAGGAAAAACATATGAAGAGGCAGTAGGAGGACGTTGGAAAATGACAACTCCAATGCCGGAATCAGTAAAAAAACTGGTAGTTATGAATGTGAATGAAGTTGAAAAAGTAGCAGAAAGCGTTGACTTTTGCTTTTCAGCAGTCGATATGTCAAAAGAAGAAATCAAAGCGATTGAGGAAGCGTACGCAAAAACAGAGACACCGGTTGTTTCAAACAACAGTGCACACAGATGGACGCCAGATGTTCCAATGGTAGTGCCGGAGATCAATCCAGAACATTTTGATGTAATTCCATATCAGAAAAAACGTCTTGGAACAACGAGAGGATTTATTGCAGTAAAACCAAACTGTTCCATCCAAAGCTATGCGCCATGTCTTGCAGCATGGAAAGAATTTGGTCCAAAAGAAGTAATTGCGACGACATATCAGGCAATTTCAGGCGCTGGAAAGACATTTAAAGACTGGCCGGAGATGGTAGAAAATATCATTCCATATATCGGCGGTGAAGAAGAAAAAAGTGAACAGGAACCGCTGCGCGTGCTCGGAAAAGTGGAAGACGGCGTGATTAAAAAAGCAGCAGAGCCAAAAATTTCCTGCCAGTGTATTCGTGTTCCGGTATTAAACGGTCATACAGCAGCTGTATTTATCAAATTTGATAAAAAACCTACAAAAGAAGAACTGATTGACCGCCTTGTAAACTTTAAAGGGCTTCCGCAGGAACTGAATCTGCCAAGCGCTCCAAAGCAGTTTATCCGCTACATGGAGGAAGACAATCGTCCTCAGGTAACTCTGGATGTAGACTATGAACATGGAATGGGTGTTTCTATCGGACGTCTGAGAGAAGATACGATTTATGACTACAAATTTGTAGGTCTTTCACATAATACAGTCCGCGGAGCAGCAGGCGGAGCTGTGCTGTGCGCAGAACTTTTAACTGCAAAAGGTTATATCCAGGCAAAATAAAAAAATAGAATCATTTGGGTGTTGCATACAGAGCAGGAAATTCGGTATAATCTCAGTATGCAGCATCTTTTTTTGAGGGAAAAAGAGTAGATTTCCTCAAATTAGGAGGAAACGGGACAGTTGCTGTGAAGGAGAAAATATAAAAAATAAGCGGAGGAGAAGGATGAGTCTGCTGAGAGTCTCAAAATTATCGAAAGATTATGGACATGAGAGAGGAATATATGACCTGACATTTCAGGTGGAAAAAGGAGAAGCCTTTGGTTTGATGGGGCCAGTCGGATCAGGAAAGACAACGGCTATGAAAATATTGATGGGATTTATGCGTCAGGATCGGGGAAGATGTGCCATTGCCGGCAGGGACTGCTATAAGAGATCAGAAGAGATAAAAAAAATAATTGGATATCTTCCGGAAGATCCAAAATTTGCAGATGATATGACGGGGCTTTCCATGATAAAATTTCAGGCAGAGCTGCGGAGAAAAAAAGGACTGGAGCGGGCTTTTTTGCTATCTGACCGTCTTGGGATAAATCTGCATCAGAAGATTGAGACGATGACAGCCGATGCAAAACAAAAGCTTGCAGTCATATGCGCTCTCTGGTATGATCCTCCTCTATACTTTTTGGATCAGCCGATGCGCAGACTGGATCGAGTGGGGCAGAATCGTGTGACAGAACTTCTTCTGGAAGAAAAAATGAGAGGAAAGACAATCTTAATCGCATCTCACGCATTTGAAGATCTGGAAAGAATCTGTGACAGAGTGGCTGTCTTAAAAGAGGGAAGAATGATAGCGCTGAAAGAAATCGGAGATCTGCGCTATTCAAAGAGAAAAGCGCATGTGATTGTTTTTCAGACGGAACAGGAGGCGATTCGGTTTTCAAAGCAGGAGGAATTTTTTGTGTCCAATCTGGAGGGGTGCCGTCTGACTGTTTCCATGGATGGAGAGATGAGACCGCTTTTGAAAAGACTGCTGGATTATCAGGTAGACACTATCGAGCCTCAAATCAGAGATCTGGAAGAAGCCTTTATTTATTATTATGGAGGTGGGAAACTTGGTTAGTTTGCCTTTGATGAAAAGAGACTGGAAAGATACATGGAAATTGATCTGGGGAGTGACGGCTTTTTTAGGAATCTATACAGCAGTTATGATCGGACTGTATGATGTGATAAAAGGAATGGAAATTCAGACGGTTCCTCAAAGTTTTGCATATTATCTTTGTATGGCGCTGGGGATTCACATGGGTGTCCTGTCAGACTTAAATCAGTTTTTGATGGATATGGTTTACGGATTCCTGTTTTTGCTGCTTCCTATGATTTTTGAGATTGTAGCGGCGAGAAGATTGATGATAAAACTGGTGCGCAATGGGATGATGACGTGGATTCTTTCAACCCCGAATGACAGAGGAAAAATAGGCGGCACACAGGCGCTTTTTCTGATCCTCAGCGTGGCAATACAGACAATCACTACAACAGTCACAGGATTGATCTGCATGAGCTTTCTGAATCCGCAGGAGATTGATATTTGGGGATATGTGATGATGAATGCAGGTGTATTTATGCTTCATTTCCTGATCAGCAGCATCTGTTTTCTGATTTCCAGCAGTGTAAATGGAAACAAGAGTTATTATCGTCTGACAATACTGATTTTTGGTATTTTTTTTCTGTTTCATTTAATTGGAAATCTGGGAGGATTTTTTGAGTATGCAAAAGCTGGAACAATCTTTTCTCTGTATCAGCCGCAGAAAATTTTAGATGGGGAAAACAGAGCATATCTGTTTATGACAATACTGCTGATGTCTGGAGTCCTTTTTTACTGGGGAGGTGTCCAGAAATTCAAAAAGAAAAATTTATGATAAATAAGAGAAAATCTTCGGCAGAACAGTCGGGGAATTTGTAAAGAAGAAAAGAGAGGATATATGAAGAAATCATTATTCATAGCGGAGAAACCAAGCGTTGCCCAGGAATTTGCAAGAGCGCTAAAACGCTCGTTTGTCCGAAAAGATGGATATCAGGAGGCAGAAGATGCCATCGTCACATGGTGTGTCGGTCATCTCGTCACAATGAGTTATCCGGATGCCTATGATGAAAGAATGAAGAAATGGAGCTTATCCACACTGCCGTTTCTGCCGAAAAAATTTTTATATGAAGTGATTCCTGGCGTAAAAAAACAGTTTCAGATTGTGAGCAGTCTTTTAAACCGCTCCGATGTGGAGATAATCTATGTCTGCACAGACTCCGGACGAGAAGGAGAATATATTTATCGCCTTGTAGAACAGATGGCAGATGTAAAAGGGAAAATCAGAAAGCGGGTATGGATCGACTCGCAGACAGAAGAAGAGATTTTAAGAGGAATCCGAGAAGCAAAGGATCTTTCAGAATATGATCATCTGGCGGAGGCAGCCTATCTAAGAGCAAAAGAAGACTATCTGATGGGCATCAATTTTTCAAGACTGCTTTCCCTGAAATACGGAAATACAATTTCAAACTATTTGCATACCCGTTATACAGTAATCTCAGTGGGACGCGTCATGACTTGTGTGCTGGGAATGGTAGTGCGCAGGGAAAGGGAAATTCGTACATTTGTAAAGACACCATTCTATCGTATTTTAAGTAAAGTAAAAATTGGAGATCGGGAATTAGAAGGAGATTTTCGGGCAGTGGAAGGTTCAAAATATTATGGATCTCCGCTTTTATACAAAGAAAATGGATTTAAAAAAAGAGAAGATGCCGAGAAGGTAAAGCAGGAATTGGAAAAAGAAAAACCGATTACAGCATGTGTCGATTCGATTGAGAGAAAAAAAGAGAAAAAAAATCCGCCTCTTTTGTATAATCTGGCCGAACTCCAAAATGATTGTTCTAAAATGTTTAAGATGAATCCAGATCAGACACTGCAGACCGTTCAGGAATTATATGAAAAAAAAATGGTGACATATCCAAGAACAGACGCCAGAGTGTTGTCGAGCGCAGTTGCAAAAGAAATTTATAAAAATATAAGCGGACTCAAAAATTATGATGCGATGCGACCGTTTGCAGAAGAGGTCTTGATACAGGGAAGTTATAAGGGGATTGCAAAGACGAGATATGTTAATGATAAACAAATTACAGATCACTATGCAATCGTTCCGACTGGTCAGGGGATATCATCGTTTTCTTCTTTGAAGGAACAGACAAAAAGAGTATATGAGACGATTGCGAGACGTTTTTTAAGTATCTTTTATCCGCCTGCCATCTATCAGAAAGCTGCGGTTGTCACTGCTATTCAGGGAGAAAAATTTTTTTCCAATGTCCGCATTTTAGAATCAGAAGGATATCTCAAAGTGCTTGGAGGAGCACAGAAGCAGGATCAGGAAAAACAAGAGCAGCAGGAGATATCATGTGACCGTTCCATAATAGAAGCCTTGAAAAATGTAAAAAAAGGGATGGTTTTACCGGTAAAAGAATTGACAATCAAAGAAGGAGAGACAAAACCGCCGAAGCGTTACAGTTCTGGTTCCATGATACTTGCAATGGAAAATGCAGGACAGCTCATTGAGGATGAAGAACTGCGGGCGCAGATCAAGGGAAGCGGAATTGGAACGAGTGCAACAAGAGCAGAAATTTTAAAAAAATTAGTCAGCAATGGTTATATGGATTTAAATAAAAAGACACAGACGATCACCCCTACCTTACTGGGAGAAATGATTTTTGATGTGGTAAACAGTTCCATTCGGTCACTGCTGAATCCGGAATTGACGGCAAGCTGGGAAAAAGGTCTGACCTATGTGGCGGAAGGGAGTGTCACTCCTGAAGAATATATGCAGAAACTAGAGCATTTTATTACAGTAAAGACAAAGAATGTAATGGAGCATAATTACCAGCAGGCATTGCGTCCTTATTTTGATCATGCAGCAAATTATTACAAGAAAGGAAGTAAAAAATAATGGAGACATGTAAAATTAAAAACTTATATACAATGGAGGAGACAATCGCAAAGGATCTTTTTGAAGGCGCTGAGTATCCATGGGAAGTTCTGCCAAAGATCGGAGATTTCATTTTACAGCTTGGAAGCACGTTAAGCGAAGAAGAGTATGAAAAGACAGGGGAAGACGTCTGGATTGCAAAGACAGCTTCCGTAGCTCCAACAGCATATATTCATGGACCGGCGATCATCGGAAAAGATGCAGAGATTCGCCACTGCGCTTTTATCCGCGGCAATGCGATTGTGGGAGAGGGCGCTGTCGTAGGAAATTCAACGGAACTGAAAAATGTAATTTTATTCAATAAAGTTCAGGTTCCACACTATAATTATGTGGGAGACTCTATTTTGGGATATAAGGCACATATGGGCGCAGGTTCCATCACATCCAATGTAAAATCTGACAAAAAACTGGTTGTAGTGAAAGATGAGAAGGAATACATGGAGACCGGACTGAAAAAATTCGGAGCAATGATTGGGGATGAAGTGGAAGTAGGATGCGGATCCGTTTTAAATCCAGGTACTGTCATAGGACCGCACTCAAATATCTATCCGCTTTCCTCTGTCCGTCAGGTAGTTCCGGCAAACAGTATTTATAAAAAACAGGGCGAGATTGCTGAAAAAGAAGAAAGATAAAAATATTTTTTTATGGTTAAACAGGTCTGCTTTTGAACCTCTCATGATTAAAATTATAAAATGATAGTTGATAGGACAGCATTTGCGATATCTTTAATATATGAAGCGCGGATGCTGTTTTTCTTTTTCCAAAAAATACTTTACGAAAAAGAAAAAATATGGTATCTTAATTATATTCATTTTACATTTTTATTTTCACATCTGACAGAAAAAAAGATCTTGGTAAATCACCGCACAGTTCCATGAAACACAAAAGAAAATCGAAAAAATGTTTGGTTTTTTGATTGACAAATAAAAAAAATTGTATTATGATGAATAAATAACGAACATTAGTTCAGGGTAAAGGAGAATTGGTATGGCACAGGAAGATAAATTAAAAGCACTTGACGCGGCGCTTGCACAGATTGAAAAACAGTTTGGAAAAGGGTCCGTCATGAAACTGGGAGATTCCAGTGTAAATATGAATATAGAAACTGTTCCTACAGGATCGCTGAGTCTTGATCTGGCTCTGGGACTGGGAGGAGTGCCGAAAGGAAGAGTGATTGAGATCTATGGACCTGAATCAAGCGGTAAGACAACTGTGGCGCTTCATATGGTTGCAGAAGTCCAAAAAAGAGGCGGCATTGCCGGATTTATCGACGCAGAACATGCACTTGACCCTGTTTATGCAAAGAATATCGGCGTGGATATCGACAATCTGTATATTTCACAGCCAGACAACGGAGAGCAGGCTCTGGAGATTACAGAGACGATGGTGCGTTCCGGAGCAGTGGATATCGTGATCGTGGACTCTGTCGCAGCACTTGTGCCAAAGGCGGAGATTGAAGGGGACATGGGAGACAGCCATGTAGGACTTCATGCGCGTCTGATGTCTCAGGCACTGCGTAAACTGACTGGTGTGATCAGCAAATCAAACTGTATTGTCGTGTTTATCAATCAGCTTCGTGAAAAGGTAGGAATTATGTTCGGAAATCCTGAGACGACAACGGGAGGACGGGCATTAAAATTTTATGCTTCTATCCGCATGGATGTGAGAAGAATTGAATCTTTGAAACAAGGCGGAGAGGTGATCGGCAGTCGTACCAGAATCAAAGTAGTAAAGAATAAGGTGGCACCTCCTTTTAAAGAAGCAGAATTTGATATCATGTTTGGAAAAGGAATTTCAAAAGAAGGAGATGTGCTGGATCTGGCTGCAAATTTGGGGATTATTGTAAAAAGCGGTGCATGGTATGCATATCAGGATGCTAAAATCGGTCAGGGAAGAGAAAATGCAAAACTGTATCTGAAAAATAATCCACAGATTATGGAAGAGGTAGAACGTAAGGTCAGAGAGCATTATGGACTGCTTGGCGGTGAAGAAGGCGGAGAGAATAGAGATGACGCCGGTATGGATGAGGAATAGCACATGTATGTCACGTTGACAGAACCGGTGAACAGTAAGAAAAGCCGGATTTATCTGGATCAGGAGGCTGCATTTATAATGTATAGACGGGAAATGATGATGTATCATATCTCAGAAGGAGCAGAACTTTCAGAAGAACAGTACAAGAAGATTCTGGAAGAGACCATCCTGCGCAGAGCAAAAATGCGTTGCCTGAATCTGTTGAAAACAATGGATCGTACGGAGATACAGCTGCGCCAGAAGTTAAAACAGGGCGAATATCCGGAGGAGATTATTGAGCGGGCGATTGAATATGTAAAAGGATATGGCTATGTGGACGATGCGCGATATGCCAGACAGTATGTACATTGTTTTTGTGAAAAAAAGAGCCGTTATCAGATTATTCAGGAATTGATGCGCAGAGGCATAGAAAGAGGAACGATTGAGCAGGCGCTTGAGGAGATTTCCGATATTGATGAGATGGAGCAGATTCAAAAATGGATGGAAAAAAGAAGATTTGATCCGGAAAATGCAGACCGCAAGGAACAGCAGAGATTTTATGGATTTTTGATGCGCAGAGGATTTTCGGCGGAAAGCATACGAAAAGCGCTGCGCAATACAGAAAAATAAGATCATAGGGAAAGCAAAAGATAGATTGCAGAATCATTCTGCAATCTATTATTTTTATAAAAATTAAAGAATAACCTCCCATGCTTTTTATGAAAAAAGAAGTCAGACGACAGGAGCCATTTGTCAAGAAGACGAAGCCTTAGCGGATATTGGGCAAAGTACATCATATTTACTTGACAATGTGCATAAAACAGTATAAAATTTAAGTGTTGTATTTGTACAATGAAAATTAAATAAGGAGGTGCTCCTGTGCCGAGTGCAGTAATAGTATTAATTGCTGTTCTGTTCACAATAATTATAGTTGCTCCTGTTACTTATCTGGTTTCAAAGTCTAATTTTAAGAAGGGATTTGAAGCAAAAGTTGGCAGCGCCGATGAAAAAGCCAGAAAGATAATAGACGACGCATTAAAGGTTGCAGAGACGAAAAAGCGGGAAGCTTTGCTGGAAGTAAAAGAAGAGTCCTTAAAAACAAAAAATGAATTAGAAAAGGAAACGAGAGAGCGGAGAGCAGAGCTGCAGCGATATGAGAAAAGAGTATTGTCGAAAGAGGAATCTATTGACAAAAAAGCAGATGCGATTGAGAGACGTGAGAATGGAATAGCAGCAAAGGAAGAAGAATTAAAGAAAAAAAGTAGTGAAATTGAAGAACTTCACGGAAAAAGAGTGCAGGAACTGGAGCGAATCTCAGGCCTAACCTCCGAACAAGCAAAAGAATATCTTTTAAAAACTGTAGAAGATGAAGTAAAAAGTGACACTGCAAAGTTGTACAAAGAACTTGAGAGCAGAGCAAAAGAAGACGCAAATAAAAAAGCAAAAGAATATGTGGTGACTGCAATTCAGAAATGTGCAGCCGATCACGTTGCAGAGACAACAATTTCTGTCGTTCAGCTTCCAAATGATGAGATGAAAGGAAGAATTATCGGACGAGAGGGAAGAAATATCCGTACTCTTGAGACGATGACAGGTGTGGATCTTATCATTGATGATACACCGGAAGCAGTAATTTTATCAGGCTTTGATCCAATCAGAAGAGAAGTCGCAAGAATTGCATTGGAAAAATTGATTGTAGATGGAAGAATTCATCCTGCAAGAATCGAAGAGATGGTTGAAAAAGCGCAAAAAGAAGTAGATACCATGATCAGAGAAGAAGGAGAAGCAGCAGCACTGGAAGTTGGTGTTCACGGTATTCACCCAGAGCTGATCCGTCTGCTTGGAAGAATGAAATTTAGAACCAGTTACGGACAAAATGCCTTGAAACATTCGATTGAGGTAGCGCAGCTTTCAGGACTGCTCGCCGGAGAAATCGGTGTGGATATTAGAATGGCAAAACGTGCTGGTTTATTGCACGATATAGGAAAATCGATTGACCATGAAATAGAAGGCTCACACATTCAGATCGGTGCAGACCTTTGTAAAAAATATAAAGAGTCGCCTATCGTTATCAATGCGGTAGAATCGCACCATGGAGATGTGGAACCGGAAACATTGATTGCATGTATTGTACAGGCAGCTGATACAATTTCAGCAGCACGTCCGGGAGCCAGAAGAGAAACATTAGAAACATATACAAACAGATTAAAACAGTTAGAAGATATCACAAACTCCTTTAAGGGAGTGGACAAGTCCTTTGCTATTCAGGCCGGCAGAGAGATTCGTATTATGGTAGTTCCGGAACAGGTCAGCGATACAGACATGGTACTTCTGGCAAGAGATATTGCAAAACAGATTGAAGCAGAATTGGAATATCCAGGTCAGATTAAGATCAGTGTCATTCGCGAGAGCCGTGTTGTCGATTATGCGAAATAATTTCACATAAGAAATACAAAATCCCATGAAACCGTATAAAAATAAGAAATACGGGACATGGGATTTTTTTTATGTGTACAAACCGGGAATGTTCTGTTTTTTTTATCATAAGTTTAAAAGAAAAAGAAAATGGATGGAACAATGAAGAAAAAAAATCTGGGTTATTTTTTAATCTCATTTCTGACAGGGACGTTTCTAGGAATTGTTTTTGTAAACCTGCTCGGCAATGCGTATATCGAAAAAGTGGGACTATTCAGCAGTTATTTTTTTCGGCAGTACCAGGAACTGAAAATAAACTGTGACCAGGTATTTTTTTTCGTATGGAAAAAAAGAATGACAACAATCCTTTTTATCTGGCTGATGGGAATGACATCAGCAGGAGCTGTATTTACTTTACTGTACAGCGGATACTTGGGATTTATGGCAGGAATCATTGTGATGACGGCTATTTTGCGCATGGGATGGCAGGGAGTGGTGATTGTAATATCATCTTTAGTGCCGCAGATTTTTGTGTACAGTCCGGCTATGGTCTTTTTTTTAAATGAGATTTATGAAAAAGGAATGAAACGGCAGGCGGCATACTGGGTGAGAGGCAGAAGAGAGATTGACTGGAGATATGGCAGAATTTTTTTGGCAGTATGCCTGATTTTCTTTTTGGGCATTATGATGGAAAGCTATGTCAATCCGGCCATTCTTCAATATATTTTAAAAAATTTTTTGAGGTAAAATCCATTTGAATTTTATCGTCAAAATGAGTATAATAAACATAAGAGATTACCGTCTTCATAGTTTAAAAGTGAAAAATTAACTGGTAATAAAGATTTAAAGAAAGATAAAAAATTTTAAGACAAAAAGGGTATACATTTAAGGAGAAGGAAGATGGGAATTGATATACCAAAGTTTACGGCGTATCTGACAGAAGAAAAAAACGCGTCGGACAGTACGGTTGCATCGTACAGAAGGGATTTGAAAAAGCTGGAATCATTTTTAGAGGAACATGGCATAGAAAATATCAGACAGATTACCGTTACAAATTTGAATTCTTATATTTTATATTTGGAAAGGCAGGGGCTGTCAGTGGCCACGGTATCCAGAAATATAGCTTCAATTCGTTCCTTTTTCCATTATGCAGTCAAAAAACGGGAGATCGAGGAAGATCCGTCGGAAAATTTAAAAGCGCCCCACGTTGTAAAGAGAGCGCCAGGTGTATTGACAATGGAAGAAGTGACGAAACTTTTAGAACAGCCTTGCCTGGAAAATCCAAAAGAGATCAGAGATAAGGCGATGATGGAGCTGCTGTACGCTACAGGAATGCGTGTGACGGAACTGATCAGTCTGAAATTGTCTGATATTAATTTAAACCTCAACTATGTGATCTGTCGGGAAGGATTGAAAGAGCGAGTGATCCCATTTGGATCTGCCGCAAAAAATGCGATTGAACTTTACTTGAGATCAGCGCGGGATATTTTATTGAAACAAGAGAAAACAGAAACTTTATTTACAAATTGTTCGGGAAAACAGATGAGCCGTCAGGGATTCTGGAAGTTGATTAAACAGTATGCAGAGCGCGCTCACATCACTGCGGATATCACACCGCATACATTGCGCCATTCTTTTGCGGCGCATCTCGTTCAAAATGGAGCGGATTTAAAAGCAGTACAGGAAATGATGGGACATTCTGATATTTCTACTACACAGATTTATATGAAACTGGCTGCATCAAGGATAAAAGAAGTGTATGAAAAAGCACATCCGAGAAAATAAAAAAGAAGTATGAAAATGGAAAGAGAATAGTATAAATGCCGCAAAACGATCTGAATGGTTCTGCGGCATTTTATTTTGCAATATTGTTTAAAAACAGATCAGCACTGATGATAGATATCGTAGATCAATGCTTCTGATTCTTTCCATCCAAGGCAAGGGTCTGTGATGGATTTTCCATAAATATGAGGAGTGCATCCGATCTTCTGAGCGCCAGGTTCCAGGTAGCTCTCAATCATAACACCTTTAACGTATGGTTTGATATGCGGATTTACATTGCGGCTGTGGAGCACTTCTTTTACAATACGGATCTGTTCAGCGTATTGCTTATTAGAATTGGAATGGTTGGCATCAACAACGATTGCCGGATTTGCCAGTCCTTTTTCTGTATACATATCAATAACACGGATCAAATCTTCATAGTGATAATTCGGAATACAGTTTCCATGCTTGTTGACAGCGCCTCTGAGAATGACATGAGAAAGCGGATTTCCAGACGTCTTGACTTCCCAGTTGCGGAAGATAAAGCTGTGAGGATGCTGGGCGGCAATCACAGAGTTCAGCATGACAGATAAATCACCGCTCGTCGGATTCTTCATTCCGGCAGGAACGTCCATACCGCTCACAGTCAGACGATGCTGCTGATTTTCAACAGAACGTGCTCCGATTGCGACATAGGAAAGGATATCCGATAAATAAGAATAGTTTTCTGGGTACAGCATCTCATCTGCAGAAGTCAGTCCTGTCTCTTTTGCAACGCGCAGATGAAGTTTTCGGATTGCGACAAGTCCTGCCAGAAGATCCGGTTTTTTCTCCGGATCCGGCTGATGAAGAATTCCTTTATAGCCTTCTCCTGTAGTGCGTGGTTTGTTCGTATAAATTCTTGGAATTAAAATCAGCTTGTCACCCACTTGTTCCTGAACTTTTGCAAGGCGGCCGGCATAGTCACATACGGCCTCTTCATTGTCAGCAGAACAAGGACCGATGATGACAAGAAATTTATCGGAAGCTCCTGTGATGACTTTTTTTATCTCAAGATCACGTTCTTTTTTGATTCTGGCTACTTTTTCAGAAACAGGATATTGTTCACAGATTTCTTTCGGAGTAGGCAGTTTTTTTAAAAATTCAAAACTCATAGTTAATCTCCTCTTACCTGATTTATATGTATTTTTATACATTCAATAATAGATTATAATACAGAAAAATTAAATTGTCGACCTTTATCGGCAAAAATTATATGTTGATTTTCAAAGGTCTTGTGGTATCATAAAATATGAAAAAAATGGTGGACGAGGAGAAAAAAGAGATGAGAAAAAAACCATACTTTCCTATGTTTGTGGATTTGATGGACAAGAAAGTGATTGTAGTAGGGGCAGGAACGATTGCAAAACGAAGAATTCGTTCTCTGACAGAGTTTACAGATCAGTTAGTGGTGATTGCGCCTGAGGTAAATCATGAACTTTTGGATATGGAAAAAGAAGGAAAAATACAGATCCTGAAAAAGAAGTATGAGAGAGAAGATTTGTATGATGCGTATCTTGTGATCGCTGCTACAAATGATACAAAGACAAACAATGATATTTACAGTGTGTGCAAGTGTATGGGAATTATTGTGAATGTATGCAGCGATAAGACGAAATGTGATTTTTATTTTCCAGGTATTGCCAAGAAGGAGAATATCGTAGTTGGAGTGACTGCAAGCGGGGAAGAACATAAAAAAGCCCGGGAAGTTGTAGAGAAGATCAGAGAAATTCTTTAAAAAGGTGGTGGAAAGATGGATCAGACGATGGGAGCAATCGGCATTGTACTTTTTTGCTTTGCAGCTTTTGTTGCAATGGCTTTTTATCAGAACCATAAAAATCAGAAGCTGCGCAGATTGTGCATTCGCAGAAGCTTTGGAAATCTGCCGGACAGGGAATATGATCTGGATGAGTATGAGTGTATCAGTCATTATTTCAGACGGAGAAAAAAACAGGGATATGTGATTGATGATATTACATGGAATGATCTGGATCTGGATTCTGTTTTTATGATGATGAATCATACATGGTCTGCAATCGGTGAAAGCAGTCTTTATGATATGCTGCGTCGTCCGCAATTTTCAGAAGAAGTATTAAATGAGAGAGAACGTCTGATCCGGTTTTTTCAGACACATGAAGCAGAAAGAGAGAGATTCCTGGAACTGTGCGCAGAGATTGGAAAGACAGGACGCTATTCTGTATTTGATTATATTTATAATCTGGCTGAGATGAAAATGGAAAAGCCGTGGAAACATTATTTGAATATTTTGCTTATAATTATAGCGATAGGACTTATTTTTATACAGCCTCAGGTCGGGATTCTGTCGCTTATTTTTATGATTTCTGTGAGCATGGGACAGTATTATGGGGCAAAAAAGAAAATTGAGCCGTATGTGACATCGTGCAACTGTCTTTTAAATATGCTGAAATTTTCTGAGAAAGTGGAAAAGCTGTCCATATCGGAATTGGAATTGTATCTGTCAGATCTAAAAAAATGCAGAAAAAAGTTTGGAAATTTTAAAAGAAAAACATACTTCTTTGTCGCAGGGGCGGCAGTCAGCGGAGGACCGGAGACGATTTTAATTGAATATTTCAATTATATGTTTCATTTTGATCTGATTCAGTTCCCTGGAATTGTGAAGGAACTGAAAAATCATCTGGATGACTTTGAAAAGATGACAAGTGTGATCGGTCTTCTGGAAAGCATGGCAGCGATTGCTTCTTTCCGCGCAATGATGCAGGAGCACACCGTACCGGTGCTGAAAAAGAGTAAGACAGGTTTCCTGAATATGGATGAGGGTTATCATCCAATGATTTCTGATCCAGTCAAAAATTCGATCAAAGTAGAGAGAGGCGTATTGCTGACCGGATCGAATGCTTCTGGAAAATCAACATTTTTAAAGACAGTGGCGATCAATGCTATTCTGGCACAGACGGTGCATACTTGTATGGCAAAACGGTATGAAAGCAGTTTTTTCCGAATTTATTCTTCCATGGCGCTGCGCGATGACTTAGTTGGTCAGGAGAGCTATTATATTGTGGAAATTAAAGCATTAAAGCGGATTTTAGATGTGCTGGATGAAGAGATGCCGGTGCTATGTTTTGTAGACGAGGTGCTCAGAGGAACAAATACGGTGGAACGAATCGCCGCTTCTTCTCAGATCTTAAAGAGTCTTTCAAGAGAGGATGTGATCTGCTTTGCGGCAACACATGATGTTGAGCTGACTCATATGCTGGAGAAAGAATATGATAATTATCATTTTCAGGAAGAAGTAAAGGATGATGATATTTTATTTAACTATCTGTTATATCCGGGCAGAGCCACGTCAAGGAACGCAATTAAACTTCTAAGTATTATGGGATATGATCAGAAAATTATCTCTTCTGCCGAAACGTCAGCAGAGAGATTCCTGAAAACAGGAGAGTGGAAACTGGAAAATTGTTAATTTCGATAGAAAAGAAATAAGGAGGATTTTTAAGAAGATATGCTGGTAAAGATGTATACAGACGGAGCAGCCAGAGGAAACCCAGATGGCCCTGGAGGATACGGCACAATTTTGACGTATGTGGATCCAAAAGGAAAGGAACATATCCGAGAATACAGCCAGGGATATAAGAAAACGACAAATAACAGAATGGAATTGATGGCGGCGATTGTAGGACTGGAAGCATTAAACAGACCGTGTCAGGTAGAACTTTACTCTGATTCTAAATACCTTGTTGACGCATTTAATCAGCACTGGATTGAGGGGTGGCTGAAAAAGGGCTGGAAACGGGGAAAGAATGAACCTGTGAAGAATGTGGATTTATGGAAGCGGCTGTTAAAGGCAAAAGAGCCGCATGAGGTCATTTTTATCTGGGTAAAAGGGCATGATGGTCATCCGCAGAATGAGCGGTGCGATGAGCTTGCAACATCGGCGGCAGACGGAACTGATTTAATTGACGATGCAGAAGAGTAATGGTTGACAAATAGAAAAAGCGAGATTATAATAAAAACATCTAACAGCAAAAAGCGATGATAAGAACAAGTAACAATCAGAATGCAGAAAACAGAAAGCAGCCGGCTGATGAGAGGCGCGTTCTGCCCTCTTTGTGAATACCTCTTTGAGCTTCGCACCGAACAGGAAAACCAAGTAGGCTGCGACGGATTGCAACCGTTATTATGCAGGAGTATGATGGTACTTCATGAGGCAGACAGTGTGAATTGTCTGTGAATAAAGGTGGTAACACGGAATAAATTCCCGTCCTTTTAAATTTTAATTAATTAAAAGGATGGGATTTTTTTATTTTATATTAATTATGAAGTAGTACGCTTGACCTGAAAAAAGTGGTATGTTAGAATAAAAAATAGGGAAATAGGAGGAAACAGAAATGTCAACAAATGTATATGATATTTTGAAAGAAAGAGGATTTATTGAGCAGGCGACTCATGAGGAAGAGATCAGAGAGCTGCTGGGAAAGGAGAGCGTGACCTTTTACATCGGATTTGACGCAACTGCTGACAGTCTGACCGCAGGTCATTTCCTGACCATCATGGCAATGATGCATATGCAGAAAGCAGGGCACAGACCGATTGCTCTTTTAGGAGGCGGTACAACCATGATTGGAGATCCTTCCGGAAAATCAGATATGCGTACGATGATGACAAGAGAGACAATCAATCACAATGCAGAATGCTTTTATAAACAGCTTTCCAGATTTATCCAGTTTGACAACGATAAAGCAATCATTGCAAACAATGCGGACTGGCTTTTAGATCTGAATTATGTACAGTTTTTACGCGAAGTCGGCGTTCATTTTTCTGTTAATAAGATGCTCAGCGCAGAATGTTACAAACAGAGAATGGAAAAAGGACTGACTTTCTTTGAATTCAACTATATGCTGATGCAGTCTTACGATTTCCTGAAACTGAATCAAATGTACGGATGTATGCTGGAGATGGGTGGAAATGACCAGTGGTCCAACATTCTTGGCGGTGTAGATCTGATCAGAAGAAAAGAACAGAAACCGGCTTATGGTCTGACATTTAAACTGCTCACAACAAGTGAGGGGATTAAGATGGGCAAGACAATGAAGGGAGCTGTATGGCTGGATCCGGAGAAAACATCACCGTATGAATTCTACCAGTACTGGAGAAATATCGAAGATGTGAAAGTGGAGGAATGCCTTGCACTTTTAACTTTCCTTCCAATGGAAGAAGTCAGAAGACTGGGAGCTCTGGAAGGGGCAGAGATCAACAAGGCAAAAGAAGTTCTCGCATTCGAGATCACAAAGATTGTTCATGGAGAAGAAGAAGCAGTAAAGGCGCAGGAAGCAGCAAGAGCTCTGTTTGCCGAGGGAGGAAAGTCAGCTGACATTCCTACAACTGTTTATTCAAAAGCAGAGCTGGATGAGGGAAAAGATCTGATCACTCTGCTGGTGGACACAAAACTTGCAAAAACACGCTCTGAGGGAAGAAGACTGATTTTACAGGGCGGTATCACAGTAAATGATACGAAAATTACAGAGTTTGACAAGAAGTTTACAACTGCTGATTTAAATGAGGATGGAGTATTGCTGATTAAAAAGGGAAAGAAAGGATATCATCAGATAAAAGCAGAATAAAAAGGAGGTATTTTATGGAATTTCTGGGAGTTTTTATACAGACAGCGATTGAAATGATCTGTATTGCAGCAGTTGCTTTAGGCGGCATTAAAGTGGGAAAAATGCTGCGAGACAGAAAGGATGCAAAAAGCAAGAATGTATAAAAAGATCAGGATAAAGAGTTTGGCAGTTTTTTTATGCTGTGCAGCAGCAGCAGGGACAATGCACTTTTACAGCAGCAGACCGTATCAGGCAGAAGCATCATCAAAAGATTATGCGCCTACGATGCGCATGGCGATTGTGAGCGCAGAAAATGGATGTACGATGTATAAAGAACCGGGCGTCGAGCCGATTGCCCAGCTTGAAAAAAACGAGATTCTTTCCTACGGAAAAACAACATTATATACCGAATTGGACCAGGAGAAAAATTTCTGGGTCCTTGTAAAAAAAGGCGATATGTCGGGATACGTCCGCGCTGATGATATAGAATTTGAAAAAAATGCGGGACGATATGCACTTTCATCAGATAGTCTCTATGTGGAGGTAGACGAAAATGAAAGTGTGCCGGCATTTCAAAGCGCTGACCGTGCAGCCCAGACTGCATTGCCGGAAGGAATTTATAAAGTAGAAGAATTTGTAGATGCAAAGACAGCTCAGATTCAGTCTCTTCTCGATGATTCTGTCTGGTATGTGGACGGAAGAGAGACACCGTTTGATGTAGATTTTGAAGAAAAAGAAGTGGAACTTGGAGAGAAGATTGTAGCGTATGCGAAAAAATTTTTGGGTACGCCGTACGTTTGGGGAGGTACAAACCTGACAGGCGGAGTGGATTGCTCTGGTTTCACGCAGAGTGTCTATGCGCATTTTGGATATGGTCTTCCAAGAACAGCAGCATCGCAGAGCACGGTAGGTACGCCGGTGGCGATGAGCGACTTAAAGCCGGGAGATCTGCTCTTTTATGTGACGGCGATGCCAAATCCTGCAACTGGTCAGTATGATGAGAAATATCCATATGCAAATCCGACACAGGAAGATATACAGAAAGTGCTTTCAACGATGGGAATCACTGTGCAGGCAGGAGTCAGCCGCGTTGAGGCGGCAGTTTCCATGGCAGGAGAAAATAGAACAGAAAGCCAGATGCTTCCGATAAGCGAAGTGCCGGAAACCGTTCCAGACACAGAATGGATGTCTGAAAGGGAAAAATCTTCTGAATTTTCAGAAGAACCTATGACAGAGTCATGGACAGAAAGTTCAACGGAGACAGAGCCTGCAACAGAACTGCCTGCGCCTCCGGAGACAGAATCGCAGACAGAGTCTGCAACGGAATCACAAAGCGAACCACAAAGCGAATCTCAAAGTGAAACGATAACCGAGTCAGAAAGCGAAACGCAGAGCGAAACAGCGGCACAGTCTGAGAGTGAGACGGAAAGCGAAACGATGACGCAGTCAGAAAGTGAGACGCAGAGTGAATCCTCAACAGACCGCGAGACGGAAAAAAAGCCGTGGACAGATCGGGAGACAGAGAAAAAACCTTCACCTGAAGAGAGCGAATCAGAATCACAGTCGGAGTCCGAATCCGAATCTGAGTCCGAAAGCGAGTCAGAGAGTGAATCGGAACGGATCAAAGAGGGGGAGGGAAAACCTCAATTTTACATTGGTCATGTGACGATGTATATCGGGGATGGGAAAATCATCCATGCAAAAGGCGGAGGAACGGGCGTGACGATTGATGACATCTCAGCGCTCAATGCAGTATATGCGTGCCGGATTATTCCGTCGTAAAGATAAAAAAGATAGCTGTCAAAAAACGCGATAAAAGACGCAGTTTCTGGGACAGATATAAAATAAAAACTAATAGATTATTTGGAGGAAATGTTGTGAAAAAATACGGTGTAAATGAATTGCGACAGATGTTTTTAGACTTTTTTGAGAGCAAAGGACATTTAGTGATGAAAAGCTTTTCCCTTGTACCGCACAATGACAAAAGCTTATTACTGATTAATGCTGGTATGGCTCCATTAAAGCCATATTTTACAGGAGCGGAAGTGCCGCCGAGAACAAGAGTAGCGACATGTCAGAAATGTATCCGTACCGGCGATATTGAAAATATCGGAAAGACAGCACGCCACGGCACATTTTTTGAAATGCTTGGAAATTTCTCTTTTGGAGATTATTTTAAACATGAAGCTATTGCCTGGTCCTGGGAATTCCTGACACAGGTTGTCGGAATGGATCCGGAGCGTCTGTATCCATCTGTATATCTGGAAGACGATGAGGCTTTCGAGATCTGGAACAAAGAAATCGGTGTTCCGGCTGAACGTATTTTCCGCTTTGGAAAAGAAGATAACTTTTGGGAGCATGGCGCTGGTCCTTGCGGTCCTTGCTCTGAAATTTATTACGACCGCGGAGAAAAATATGGATGTGGAAAACCAGGATGTACGGTTGGATGTGAATGTGACCGCTATATTGAGATCTGGAATAATGTATTTACTCAGTTTGAAAATGACGGAGAAGGCCATTATGAAACTTTGAAACAGAAAAATATTGATACAGGTATGGGATTGGAGCGTCTGGCAACCGTTGTTCAGGACGTGGATTCTATTTTTGATATTGATACGCTGGAAGCGCTGCGCAATCATGTATGTGAGTTTGCAAAGACACAGTATAAAGTAAGCCATGAAAAAGACGTATCCATCCGTCTGATCACAGACCATATCCGTTCTGCAACATTTATGATTTCTGACGGAATTATGCCTTCCAATGAGGGAAGAGGATATGTACTGCGCCGTCTGATCCGCCGTGCCGCACGTCACGGACGTCTGCTTGGAATCGAAGGAAAATTCCTGGCAGAGCTGAGCAAGACCGTGATTGAAGGTTCCAAAGATGGATATCCGGAACTGGATGAGAAAAAAGATTTTATCTTCAAAGTGCTGACACAGGAAGAAGATAAATTTAATAAAATGATTGATCAGGGACTTGGAATTCTGAGTGAAATGGAAGCGCAGATGACAAAGGACGGTGTAAAAGAACTGTCAGGAAAAAATGCATTCACACTGTATGATACATACGGATTTCCTCTTGATCTGACAAAAGAGATTCTGGAAGAAAAGGGATATACCATCGACGAGACAGGATTCAAGGCTGAGATGGAAGAACAGAGAAAAAAAGCCAGAAAAGCAAGAGGCGTGACAAATTATATGGGTGCCGATGCAACAGTATATGACGAAATTGCGGCAACTGTGACAAGTGAATTTGTAGGATACGATCATCTGACACATACCTCCAAAGTGACGGTTCTGACAACAGAGACAGAACTGACAGAAGCATTGGCTGATGGAGAGAAAGGAACCATTTTCGTAGAGGAGACTCCATTTTATGCAACTATGGGAGGGCAGCAGGGTGATACTGGTGTAATTACCACAGCGGAAGGAAAATTTGTCGTGGAAGATACGATCAAATTGCTGGGCGGCAAGATCGGTCATGTCGGTCACATGGAAAGCGGTATGATTAAAGCAGGCGATGAGGTTACTTTATCTGTTGATGAGCAGAAGAGAAAAGATACCTGCAAAAATCACAGCGCAACGCACCTTCTTCAGAAAGCTTTAAAAGAAGTTTTAGGATCTCATGTAGAGCAGAAAGGATCTCTTGTGACACCGGACAGACTGCGTTTTGACTTTGCACACTTCCAGGCAATGACACCAGAAGAAATAGAAAGAGTAGAAGCGATTGTCAATGAGGAGATTTCAAAAAATCTTCCTGTCTGCACACAGGTTATGAAACTGGAAGAAGCAAAGAAGACAGGGGCAATGGCTCTGTTTGGAGAAAAATATGAAAATGATGTCCGTGTTGTTTCAATGGGAGATTTCTCAAAGGAACTGTGCGGTGGAACACATGTGGAAAATACAGGTGTGATTACAACGTTTAAGATCGTATCTGAGGCAGGAATCGCAGCAGGCGTGCGCCGTATTGAGGCATTGACAGGAAAAGGTGTTTTTGCATATTATAAAGAGGCAGAAGCAGAGCTTGCAGAGGCAGCAAAAGTTGTAAAAGCGACACCAGCAAATCTGCTGGAAAAATTACATCATCTGATGGCAGAGTTAAAGGCCGTACAGAGCGAAAATGAATCTTTAAAGAGCAAGCTGGCAAAAGATGCTCTGGGTGATGTGATGGATCAGGTTGTGGAAATCAAAGGCGTTAAAATGCTTGCTGCAAAAATGCAGGATGTAGATATGAACGGACTGCGTGATCTGGGAGATCAGTTAAAAGAGAAACTGGGTAGCGGAATCGTTGTTTTGGCATCTGTTAAAGACGGCAAAGTAAATCTGCTTGCGATGGCAACGGACGATGTTATGAAGAAAGGCGCACATGCCGGAAATCTGATCAAAGGAATTGCAGCATTAGTAGGCGGAGGCGGCGGCGGACGCCCGAATATGGCACAGGCTGGAGGAAAAAATCCAGACGGTGTAGATGCAGCGCTTGCCAAAGCGAAAGAGATTGCAGAGAGCCAGATTCAGTAAATTTTGAAAGAAAATCTTAGAAATTTATGGAAAGCTATTGACGAATAGAAAAAATCTGCTATAATATTGATTAGTGCAATAAAAATACCCATACAGTTGTGTTTGCACAATCTACAACTGGAGGGAGGTTAGGTGTGAGACTATGTCAAATGTAATCGTAAAAGATAACGAGACTTTAGATAGCGCTTTACGCCGTTTCAAAAGAAACTGCGCAAAAGCTGGTATTCAGCAGGAAATTCGTAAGAGAGAACATTACGAAAAACCAAGCGTTAGACGTAAGAAAAAATCTGAAGCTGCTCGTAAACGTAAATTTAATTAATTCATGATTCTTGAAAACGAGAGATCATTTTTGAGAAAATCGTAACTTATGTGCAGTGAAAATCCCTGGTATAGCGCCAGGGATTTTTTTTGTCTTGCGCTGAACATAGAAAGCACGAATCTCGATACGGAAGGTTCAGCCATAGCTATTTACTGTCAAGCAAAGCGGTACAGAACGCAGTGACAATAAAGAACTGGGGGAGCTTTGAATAAAGAAAATAAAGGTACTGGCATATTCCTTTTTCTGTCTCGTATATATTTAAATTAGAAGATCAGGAGGGAGCAAAAATATGAAAAAATGGATCGCCGTAGTGATGGCGCTTCTGATGACAGTCTCTGGCTGTCTGAGAGTCAGTGCCGAAGAAGAAATACAGATTACATCGCCTTCCGCTTTGCTGATGGAAGCCTCCACAGGAACCATCCTGTATGAGAAAGATGCAGATACAAGAAGACATCCCGCCAGTGTGACAAAAATTATGACGCTTCTGCTAATATTTGAAGCAATAGAAGAAGGGAAAATTTCTCTGGAGGAGTCTGCTGTCACAAGTGCACACGCAAAATCTATGGGAGGATCACAGGTATTTCTGGAAGAAGGAGAAAGTCAGACAGTGGAGACGTTGATTAAATGTATTGTGATTGCTTCTGGAAATGATGCTGCAGTGACCATGGCAGAACATATAGCAGGGACAGAAGAGGCATTTGTGGCTAAGATGAATGAGAAAGCGAAAGCTCTGGGGATGGAAAATACACATTTTGAAGATTGTTGTGGGCTGACAGATTCCACAGAGCACTATACTTCTGCGCGTGATATTGCAATCATGACAAGAGAATTGACAACAAGATTTCCGAAAATTTTTGAATACTCAAAAATATGGATGGAAAATATTACTCATGTTACAAGAAATGGGAGCAGTGAGTTTGGCCTGACAAATACAAATAAACTGCTTAGAAGTTTTGAAGGATGTACAGGGCTGAAGACAGGAAGCACAAGCATGGCAAAATTCTGCTTGTCGGCTACGGCTACGAGAAATAACATTGATCTGATCAGTGTGATCATGGCAGGTCCGGACAGCAAGACGAGATTCCGAGATGCTGCCGCTCTTTTGACATATGGATTTGGGATCTGCTCCGTATATTGTGACGAAGAGCCACCCGAACTGCCGGATGCTATGATTCAGAATGGGATAAAAGACACGGTGCCATGCCATTATGGGAACACGTTTTCCTATCTGAGTACGAAAAATGAGAATTTTTCGGAGATTGAGAAACAGATGATGTGGGTGGAAGAATTGGAAGCGCCTGTAGAGGCAGGTCAGCAGATTGGAACATTGTCCTATATTTTAAATGGCAAGGAGATCGGAAATGTGCCGATTCTGGCAAGTGAAGATGTAAAAAGAGCGAATTATATCGATTATCTGAAAAAAGCAGCCGAGAGCTGGCTGCTGTAGAAGATTTTGTTCGTTGAGATAGAATGATATTTTTGTATCAAAAGGCTGAAAATAATAAATGATTATGGGTGGCAATTGAGAGCGGAAACCCATGGGTTTGTGGGAGTAGTCAGAATAAAAACATTGTGATATACTGAAATAAAAAAACAGGATGACGGCTATGAAAAAAATGAGAGATGTAATATACAGGGTCTGGATAGATCCAAAGCGATATCAATTAAAACGGCCGGTGCGCATGACGCTGCTTGCAGATCTGCACAGCAATCAAATTGGAAAAGAAAACAAGATCTTGATTCAGCGTATTATACAGTTTGATCCAGATCTTGTTTTAGTTGCCGGAGATTTAATTGTGGGAGAAGCGGGAAGCGACACGACCACTGCCAGAAAACTCCTGGAACAGTTGAGAAAAAAATATATAATTTATTATGAAAATGGGAATCATGAACATCGCATGAAAGTAAAACCGGAAATCTATGGTGAGACGTATAAAGAATATCAGAGATGGCTTTTAGACAGAGGTGTTCATTTTCTGGAAAATGACAGAGAAGAAATAGAAATCTGCGGCATGAAGATAACGCTTTATGGACTGGAGTTAAGTCAGAAATATTTCAGCAGATTGGCACATGGAAAAAAGTTGACTCTTCAGGAGATGGAATATTATTTAGGAAAGAAAAAGCGAGATGAATATGCAATTGTCCTGGCACATAATCCGGTTTTTTTTCCTGTCTATGCTGCCTGGGGCGCTGATCTTGTATGTTCTGGTCATCTTCATGGAGGAATGGTTCGGATTCCAGGAATAGGAGGAATCATCAGTCCGCAGATGTGCTTTTTTCCAAAATATGACAGAGGGCGGTATAAAATAGAAGGAAGCGAGATGATTGTCAGCGCAGGATTGGGAGCACATACAATTCCTTTCCGCCCTTTTAATCCGATCGAGCTGATTCATATCGAGCTGACAAATGAAAAAGAAATAACGCAGAGCCAGGTAAGAATGGTAAAATGGAAATAAACGTGCAGATAAGGAGAGAAAAAATGGGAATACCGGTGAAACTGCAAAATTTTGAAGGTCCGCTGGATCTTTTGCTGCACCTGATCGATAAAAATAAAGTAAATATTTATGATATTCCGATTGCTGAGATTACAGATCAGTATATGGAATATCTGAATCATATGAAAAGGCACGATTTAAACGTGATGAGTGAGTTTCTGGTGATGGCAGCGACACTGCTTGATATTAAAGCGCGGATGCTGCTTCCCCAGGAAGAGACAGAGGAAGAGACGGAAGATCCGCGTGCAGATCTTGTAGAACAGCTCTTGGAATATAAGATGTACAAATTTATGTCTTATGAACTGCGCAGCCGTCAAAAGGAAGCAGAACTTTCGATGTATAAAAAACCTACGATTCCAAAAGAAGTTCTGGAATATAAAGCGCCTGTGGATACGAAAGATTTGCTGGAAGGCGTGACGCTGGCAAAGCTGCATCAGATTTTTCAGTCGATCATCCGCAGACAGGAATCAAGAATGGACCCGATCCGAAGCCATTTTGGAAAGATTGAAAAAGAGGAAATCAGTCTGGATGAAAGAATAGAAGATGTATTTATCTATGTATGTGAAAAAAAGAAATGCAGTTTTCGTGGACTTCTACAGAAAAAGAGAGGAAAAATGCAGGTGATCGTTACATTTTTGGCAATTCTGGAATTGATGAAAATGGGAAAAATATCAGTGACGCAGGAAAAAACATTTGAAGATATTATCATTGAAGCAAAAGAAGAGACACGGGGGGAAGACTTTGGAAATCAAAAAAATGCAGGCAGCTATTGAAGCAATTTTATTTACAATGGGAGATTCAGTTGAACTGGAAAAGATTGCGGCGGCGATTGAGCAGGATGTACAGACAACGAGAAAAATTATTCATTTGATGATGGATCATTATAGAGAAGAGGAGAGAGGAATCCGTATTTTAGAATTGGAGAATTCTTATCAGCTTTGCACAAAAGCCGAATTTTTTGAATATTTGATCCGTATTGCCAAACAGCCTCAGAAAGCAGTTTTAAGTGAGGTGATGCTGGAAACACTCGCAATTATTGCATATAAACAGCCTGTCACAAGAGTGGAAATCGAAAAAATCAGGGGAGTCAAATGTGATCATGTGATAAATAAACTGATCGAGTATAATCTGATCCGAGAATTGGGAAGACTAGATGCACCGGGAAAACCAATTTTGTTTGGCACAACGGAAGAATTTTTAAGGCACTTTGGCGTACAGTCTTTAGAAGACCTTCCAACAATCAGCCCGGTACAGGTAGAAGACTTTAAAGCAGAAGCAGAGGCAGAGGTTCAGTTAAAGCTGGATCTCTAAAAAGAACAGCAGGAGGACAGAAAGATGCCGACAACGTATGCACATCATGTCTTTGGAAGTCTTGTATATCAGAGGCTGCCAGAGGAAATGAAAAGAAAAATAAAAAAAGAAGAAGCTTTATATGAAATCGGACTGCATGGTCCTGACATTTTATTTTATTATCGTCCTTTTGAGAAAAATAAGGTCAACGAGATGGGACATATCATGCATCAGAATAAGGCAGAAGCATTTTTTAGAAATGCAAAAGAACTGTACAGACAAAATGGACAAGACGGTATATTTGCTTATATTTCTGGATTTATCTGTCATTTTATGCTGGACAGCACCTGTCATCCGATTGTCAGCAGATATATGAAAAAAAAGGGCAGTACTCACTCTGAGATTGAGACGGATCTAGACCGTGTGCTGATGGAAAAAAGAAAAAAGGATCCGATGTGCTACCATCCCTCTGACACCATCAGAATCAGAAAAAGAGATGCGGCAGTGATCGCATCTGTCCTAAAAAAGATAGACAAAAAAGAAGTGATCAAATGTCTGAGAGGAATGAAATTCTACACAAATCTGACTGTATGTCGGACAGAATGGAAAAGAAAATTGTTGTTTTTTGGAATGAAAACGTTTGGTATCTATGAACAGACGAATGGAAGAGTGATGCAAGTTCATAGAAGCAGAAGATGCAGAGAAAGCACAGCAGAATTGCTAAGAGCGATGAAAGGATGTGTCTTACAGACAGCAAAAGTGATTGAAAATTACTGGGATTTTACAGAAGAAAAAAATACGATAGAGAGACGATTTGCAAGAAACTATATGTGAAAGGGAGAGAGCAGACAGGGATGAATGGGAAAGATAAAAAAATCGTAGTTGTGCGCGGCGGAGGAGATCTGGCCAGCGGCACGATCTGGAAACTGCATCGCTGTGGTTATAAAGTGTTGGTTCTGGAGATAAACGCGCCGTCTGCCATTCGGAGAAATGTCGCATTTTCAGAGGCTATGTATGATGGGGAATCCAAAGTAGAAGGAATCGTGTGTAAAAAGGCGGATAACCTGGAGCAGGCTGAGGTAGTGTGGAAAGAAGGAAACGTTCCGATACTGGAGGATTCTGATGGGAGTTTAATTGAAAAATTGCGTCCATTTGCTGTGGTGGACGCAATTTTAGCGAAAAAAAATATTGGCACTTCAAAAAGCATGGCGCCTGTCACAATTGCATTAGGACCAGGATTTACCGCAGGCATTGATGTAGACGCAGTGATTGAGACAAAGAGAGGGCATAATCTGGGGAGAATTTATTATCAGGGAAGCGCTGCACCAAATACAGGAATTCCGGGAATTATTGCAGGATATGGAAAAGAGCGTGTGATTCACAGTCCGGCTGACGGTGTTTTTCATCAGATAAGAGGGATCGGGTGCTGTGTTAAAAAAGGAGAAAAAATTGCAGAAGTTGGGGAAGAGCCTGTTCTGGCATCTTTAGATGGCATTCTCCGGGGAATCATACGAGATGGATATCAGGTGAAAAAGGGAATGAAGATAGCAGATATTGATCCTAGAATGGAACAGCAAAAAAATTGTGACACGATTTCAGATAAAGCACGTTGTATTGCCGGAGGTGTTCTTGAAGCTTTGATCGTCCTTTCGGAAGAGATTGAGAGAAAAGGCGATATGGAGTGATGGGACAAAAGAAGACGGATTCGTTGACAGAAGCGTTTGACATCACAAAAGGCGATCAGATCATAGCATTTGCAGGGGCTGGAGGAAAGACGACACTGATTGATCTTTTTGCGCAGGAACTTGCGGAGAAAGGATTTTATGTCGGAATTATGACAACAACGCATCGATATTACCCTCAGAAATTTAATGGCATCGAAAAAAAGAAAGAAGAAATTTTAGAGATTTTAAAGAGAGAGCATATTGTAGAAATTGGAAGTATCGCACAGGCGGAATATCCGGTAAAGACAGGACCTGTATCAAAAGAAATGTATGAATGGATGAAAAAAAATGTTGATTTTTTGCTTGTGGAAGCAGACGGAGCAAAGAGGATGCCAGTGAAAGTACCAGGACTGAAGGAGCCGGTTTTATATTCCGATATGAAAAAAGTGATTGTGACCGCAGGACTGTGTGCCGTCGGGCAAAAATGGAAAGAATCGTGTTTTCGCTGGGAGTCATATTTTACGCAGGAAGACAGTGAAAAAATTATTCAGGCAGACGAGATCGTACAGCTGATGCAAATGGTATATCCGAAAGAGGATGGGAGAACATGGATGTTTTTTTTCAATCAATGGGACTGTATAAGATACGAAGAACAGAAAGAAAAAGTAAAATCGTCTGCCTTGATCAGCAGATATCCTGTAAGATGGGGACAGCTTCAGAAACAGTCAGATAAAAAGATTGAGATTTGGAGAAATGACTGAAATGCTATCCTGCACTTGCAGAAGTATCAATAGATCCTTTATAATAAATAAAGAAGGAACAGAAATCGAGAAGGGAACAAGAGAAAATATAAAAAATCAGGAGGAATGCAACTTGTTGACGATTAAAAATTACATAAAAGCATCCAGCTTAGAAGAAGCATACCAGCTGAATCAAAAAAAGACAAATGCCGTTTTAGGCGGAATGGTCTGGATGAAAATGAGCAGTAAGACAATTACAAATGCGATTGATTTATCAGGACTTGGCTTGGATCAGATTGAAGAAAAGGAAGACTGTTTTGAAATTGGATGTATGGTGACACTCAGGGACCTGGAAAAATCAGAAAAGCTGCGTGGCTGCTTTGGAAATTTTTTTGAAGAGAGTGTGCGTCATATTGTAGGAGTGCAGTTTAGAAACTGTGCGACAGTTGGAGGAAGCATTTACAGAAGATTCGGATTTTCAGATGTATTGACATGCTTTTTAGCGCTGGATTGCGAAGTAGAATTATACCATGCAGGAAGAGTGCCGATTGCAGAATTTGTAAAGATGCCGTATGACAATGACATTTTGGTACGGCTGATCGTGAAAAAAACAAGAAGAGAGACGGCTTATCTCAGCCACCGCATGACGGCGACAGACTTTCCAATTTTGGCCTGTGCCGTTGCAAGACAGGGAGAAAACTGGTATATCAGTCTGGGGGCAAGACCGGCAAAAGCTGCACTGTTTGTCAGCAGTCAGATCAGTCCGCAGCCAGGGAAAGAAGAAATGAAAGCATTTGCACAGTACGCTGCGGAACAATTTACTTTTGGATCAAATATGAGAGGAAGTAAAGAATATCGGATGGAGATTGCCAAGGTATTGATTTACAGAGGAATGGAGAAAATAGCAGGAGGTACTTATGCAGATTAAATTTAAATTAAATGGAAAAGTAATACAAGACGATGTGGCGCCTGATATGATGCTGCTGGAATATGTCAGAAGTCAGGGATGTTTTAGTGTGAAAAGAGGATGCGAGACGGCAAATTGCGGTCTGTGTACCGTTCTGATGGGGGGAAAACCAGTTTTGTCCTGCTCTACTCTGGCAGTTCGAGCAGACGGCAAAGAGGTAATAACACTGGAAGGAATGAGAAAAGAAGCAGAGGAATTTGGAAAATTTCTCGCTGATGAGGGTGCAGAGCAGTGTGGTTTTTGCAGCCCAGGATTTATTATGAATGTGCTGGCTATGGAAAAAGAGCTGGATGATCCGACAGAAGAAGAAATCAAACAGTATCTGGCGGGAAATTTATGCCGCTGTACCGGGTATATGGGGCAGCTGCGTGCGATTCAAAAATATCTGCATGGGAAGAAGGTGAATGTATGAAATATGTAAATACACCAGTCAGAAAAAAAGATGCGATGGCACTTGTGACAGGACAGCCAGTGTATACAGATGATATTGCGCCGGAGAACTGTCTCATTGTAAAAGTGCTGAGAAGTCCATATGCACATGCCTTAATTAAAAATATTAAAAAAGATACCGCTTTAAAAGTACCTGGAATTGAATGCATTTTAACATATGAAGATTGTCCGGACAGCCGCTTTACGACGGCGGGACAAACATATCCGGAATTGAGCCCATACGACAGAAAAATTTTAGATTCCCGAGTGCGGTATGTCGGGGATGCCGTTGCACTTGTGGTGGGAAAAAACGAAACGTGTGTCAACCGCGCCATGAAGATGATTAAAGTAGAATATGAAGTTTTAGATGCAGTTCTGGATTTTACGAAAGCTCTTGATCATCCAGTAGTCGTCCATCCGGAGGAGGACTGGAAGGCAATGATTCCAATCGGTGAAGATGTTAAGAGAAATCTGGTCTGTCATGGAGAGATGAAAGAAGGAGATGTCAATGAGGAACTCTCAAAGTGTGACATCGTTGTAGACAGAACGTATCACACAAAAGCGTGCCAGCAGACACCGATGGAGACGTTCCGTTCCTATGCTTTTGTGGATATGTTTGGAAGACTGACAGTGGTTGCGTCGACGCAGGTTCCATTTCATGTCAGAAGAATTGTGGCAACGTCTCTTTTAATTCCGAAGTCTCAAGTGCGGGTGATAAAGCCGCGTATCGGCGGAGGATTTGGATCAAAACAGACTGTCATCAATGAGATTTTTGCAGCTTTAGTTGCATGGAAGACGAAAAAGCCAGCAAAGATTGTGTATACCAGAGCAGAATCACAGACGGTGTCCTCGCCGCGCCACGAGATGCAGATCCGTGTGCAGCTTGGTGCAGATAAAGACGGGAAGTTCCGGGCAATTCATCTCTACACGCTTTCCAATGCAGGAGCATTTGGAGATCACACGCCGACGACGATTGGACTGACTGGGACAAAATCTCTGCCTCTTTATACAAGTCATGTAAAAGCATTTTTGTTTGACTATGACGGTGTATATACGAACACAATCCCGGCAGGAGCTTATCGTGGTTATGGAGCGACGCAGGGGCTTTTTGCCTTAGAATCTGCGATCAATGAACTGGCACAGAAACTGCATATGGATCCGACTGTACTCAGGGAAAAAAATCTTCTGAAGGAAGGAGATTTTATGCCGGCGTATTATGGGGAGACAGCGAATTCCTGTACGCTGGACTTCTGCATGAAAAAGGCAAAAGAGATGATTGGATGGGATGAGAAATACCCATGCCGCAAAGTAGGAGATCACAAAGTGCGCTCTGTCGGAATGGCGCTGGCGATGCAGGGATCAAGCATTGCAGGCGTAGATGTAGCTTCTGTCCGAATTAAAGTAAATGATGATGGATTTTATACGATGGCAATCGGCGCTACTGATATGGGAACGGGATGCGATACGATCCTTGCACAGATGGCGGCGGATTGTCTGGACACAGACATTGACAATATTATTACAAGAGGAGTCGATACTGATGTCTCGCCGTATGACTGTGGTTCTTATGCTTCCAGCACAACATACCTGACGGGGATGGCTGTGATTAAAACGTGTGAATCGCTGCGGAAGAAAATCGTATTCCAGGGCGCTAAAATTTTAAATTGTGATCCAGAAGAGGCAGAGTTTGATGGAACGTATGTGACCTGTATAAAGACAGGGGAGAAAGTGACGCTGAAAGAGATTGGAAACCGAGTGATGTGTTCCAACGAAGAGCCATTGGAAGCATGTGAGGGACATACTTCACCTGTTTCTCCACCGCCTTATATGGCAGGAGCAGTGGAACTGGAGACAGATCTGGAGACAGGCCATGTAGAGATTATAGACTATGTGGGAGTTGTTGACTGCGGAACCGTTATCAATCCGTCGCTTGCGCGAGTACAGACAGAAGGCGGGATTGTACAGGGAATCGGTATGACATTGTATGAAGATGTTTCTTATAGCCCAGAAGGAAAAATAAGAAACAATTCTTTCATGCAGTATAAAATACCAAGTCGTCTGGATGTCGGAAATATTCGTGTTGCTTTTGAAAGCAGCCATGAACCGACAGGACCATTTGGAGCGAAATCAATCGGAGAACTTGTCATCAATACACCGGCTCCTGCCATTACAGAGGCAATCTATAATGCAACAGGGCTCCGTTTTTACGAGCTTCCGATTACAGCAGAAAAGATTTTGATGGGTCTGAAAAATAAAGATCATGAAGAAAGATGAAAATGACAGGAAAGAAAAGAGGATACTTCGAGTCAGTGCCATTTTACTTGCGGCAGGCGACAGCACTCGGTTTGGCGCAGAAAATAAACTTTTATGGCACTATGGCGGAAGACCGATGTATCAGTATGCAATGGAGACACTGGTGAGATGGAGACAGGAAGAGAAACAAGGAGAAGAAGTCTGTGTACAGGATCTGATCTGTGTCAGTCAGTATGAGATACTTTTAAATGAAGCGGTCAAAAGAGGCATAAAGCCAGTAGAAAATAAAAAAAGCTGTCTTGGAATTTCTCATTCCATACAGCTTGGAATAGAAAGATGCACAGAGACAGATGCTTTTTTATTTTTCGTGTGTGACCAGCCGAATCTGAGAATAGAGACGTTGAAAAATATGAACCAAATGGCAGCAGCTATAGCTGAAAAAAATAAAATATGGATTGTGTGTGCAGGAAAAAACGGAGAACCCAGAAATCCCGCAATTTTTTCTGTTTCTTTAAAAGAAGAACTGCAGAAACTTTCAGGGGATACAGGCGGAAAACAAATTATAAAAAGATATCCGCAGTATGTTTCTGTATGTGAGACGGCGGAAAATAAGGAACTGATAGACTTTGACAGAAAAAGTTCTTTTTCTTGCCATTGAATCATACAGTATCATCAGAAGAAAAATCACTCTGTTAAAGATCTGCTGTCCGGAGACAGCAGGTGCTTATCTATGTAAAACGAAGGGGCTTTATTTATGAAAAGATTCCTAAGACCCACAGCGGTCATATGGCTTGCGGCTATTTTGTTTTACACAGGAGGACATACTTATGCAGAAGCACAGGAAGATACCGTACAGGATCTATATGCGGTCAGCGCTGTTCTGATGGACGGAGACAGCGGCAGGGTACTGTATGAAAAAAACGGGGAAGAAGTAAGACCGATGGCAAGCACGACAAAGATTATGACATGCATTTTGGCTCTGGAAAACAGCAGTCCGGATGAAATTGTGGAGGTATCTGCATATGCACAGTCCATGCCGGATGTACAGCTCAATATGATGCAGGGAGAACAGTATCGTCTGAACGATCTGTTGTATTCGCTGATGCTGGAGAGCCATAATGATACGGCTGTGGCGATTGCAGAACACGTTGCAGGCAGTGTGGAACAATTTGCAGAACTTATGAATGAAAAGGCAAAAGAGATTGGGTGTAAACATACCCATTATGTCACGCCGAATGGACTGGATGGAACGGACGAAGAAGGGATTCATGCTACAACAGCAGAAGATCTGGCACTTGTAATGGCATATTGCGTCGGAGAGTCCCCAAAGAAAGAAGAGTTTTTAAAGATAACAGGGGCATCGTCGTATACGTTTTCTAATCTGGAAGGTTCCAGGACATTTACTTGTAATAACCACAATGCGTTTTTAAATATGATGGAAGGC
>JAGZHZ010000045.1 GCA_018366495.1 Clostridiales bacterium | reverse complement strand
GTGCGCCTTTTCAGCGTATGATTCTAGCAATTTATACACAACAAAAGCAAAAAGAGGGATGTGAAAAAACTCAATCGAGTTTTTTCACATCCCCTTTTCAATGATATTCTTATTCTTCTTCAGCAGGTGCAGCAGCCTTTGTTTCCAATGCTTTTACACTTAAGCTGATCTTTTTGTCTTCTTCATTGAAGTCCACAACTTTTGCTGTAACTTCCTGACCAATCTTCAGAACATCAGATGGTTTTTCCACATGTTCGCTGGAGATCTGAGATACATGAAGCAGTGCATCCACACCTGCTTCCAGTTCTACGAAAGCGCCGAAATCTGTCATTCTTGCAACTTTTCCGCTTACCACATTGCCCACTGCATATTTTTCAGCAGCTGTCAGCCATGGATTCTGGTCTTCAAATTTCAGACTCAGAGCAATCTTATCTCCACTGATGTCTTTGATTAAAACAGATAATTCTTCGCCAACTTTGAAGATTTTCTTTGGATTCTCCACGCGTCCCCATGACATTTCAGAGATGTGAAGCAGTCCGTCTGCTCCTCCTAAATCAATAAATGCACCGAAATCTGTTACATTCTTGATCACACCTGTTACAACATCACCTACATGGATTCTCTCGAATAATTCTTTCTGCATTTCTGCTTTTTTTGCAACCAGTAACTGTTTGCGGTCACCGATGATTCTTCTTCTCTTTGGATTGAACTCGCTGATCACAAATTCGATTTCCTGTCCTGCATATTTTCCAAGATTTTTTTCATATGTGTCGGAAACGAGACTTGCTGGAATGAATACTCTTGACTCATCCACAACAACGCTCAGACCGCCATCCAGCACCTGAGTAACAGTTGCTTTCAGCACTTCGTGATTGTTGAATGCTTCTTCCAGTCTCTTATTTCCTTTTTCTGTAGCCAGACGTTTGTATGACAGAGATACCTGTCCTTCTCCGTCGTTTACTTTCAGTACTTTTGCTTCCATCTTGTCATTTACTTTTACAAGATCGGAAAGTTTTACATTTGAATCATTTGTGTATTCACTTTTTGTAATGATACCGTCTGCTTTGTAGCCTATATTTAAGATAATCTCATCATCTTTTACATCGATAACTGTACCCTCTACAACCTCTCCATTATGAATTGTTTTTAATGATTCCTCAAGCATTTGTTCAAAGCTTAAATCTGACATTTCTTTTGAACCTCCTCAATTATATTATTTGGGGTGGAAGCCCCTGCGGTAATACCTACGCAACCCATGGACGGCAAAGATGTAGCATCCAAATCATCGAGTGTCTGTATATAGTAAGTATTTTCACATTCCTTTTTACAAATTTCAAATAACTTCTGTGTGTTAGAACTGTGCTTCCCGCCAATCACAATCATGCAGTCAGCCTGTGCAGCAATCTTCCCTGCTTCAGTTTGTCGTTCTTCTGTTGCACTACAGATCGTATTTAAAACAATTATATCATAACGCTTTTTAGAAATAATTTCAACAAGTTTATTAAATTTATTGTAATTAAATGTCGTCTGACTGACAATACAGATTTGATTTTCACCTAAATGCTGAAATTTTTCTGCCTCTTCTTCTGATTCAATCACAGTCACAGGTGTTTTTGACCATCCTTTAATTCCCTGCACTTCAGGGTGTTCCGGATTTCCGATAATCACAATCTTCGATCCTTTCTGACTTTCACGTTCCACAATTTTGTGGATTTTTTTGACATATGGACATGTTGCATCTATAAGGCTTAGATTTTTCTGTAAAATTCTGTCATAAATCTCTTTTTCCACACCGTGAGAGCGGATCACAACTGTGCCCTCCATCAGTTCTTCTAATTCGCGCCTTGTCTGTATCACCTGTACGCCTTTTTTTTCAAGATCCTCTACCACCGTCTCATTGTGAATAATCGGTCCATATGTATAGATCGGATGTTTTCCTTCTTTTACCTGTTCGTAAACTTTTTCCACTGCCCGGCGGACACCAAAGCAAAATCCTGCCGTTTTGGCAACCATTACTTTTCTCATCGTCTCCTCCGTCTACAGGCTATTTCTGCGTTCCTGATACAGCTTTAAAATCTGCTCAACAACCTGATCTATCGTCATATTCGACGAGTCAATCAAGACAGCATCCTCTGTTTTTACAAGAGGTGAGACATCTCTGTTCATGTCTCGATAATCCCGCTCTTCAATATCTTTTTTAATCTCCTCAAGATTGCAGAGCGTCCCTTTTTCTTTTAATTCCTGATATCTTCTCTCAGCTCTCGTCTGCACGCTTGCTGTCAGATAGATCTTCAGTTCTGCCCCTGGCAGCACGTTGCTTGCAATATCTCTTCCATCCATCAGGACATCTTCCTTTTGTGCGATCTCCCTCTGCAAATCCAGCAGTTTAGCCCGCACAGCAGGTTTTGCCGAGGAAACCGATGCCATGTTTCCAACTTCCTCTGTTCGGAGAAAAGCAGTCACATTTTCTCCATTCAAAAAAACTTGCTGCTCCTGATTCTCATATCGAATTTCAATCTGAATCTGATCACATGCTTTCTCTACCTCTTCCGAATGCTCCACACACACATGATGTCTCAGAAAATAAAGCGCTATCGCACGGTACATTGCTCCCGTATCTACATAGATAAAAGAAAGTTCCTGCGCTGCTCTTTTCGCAATCGTACTTTTTCCAGCCCCTGCCGGTCCGTCAACTGCAATATTAAACCCCATACGTTCTCCTCCCGTTCTGAGGATTACAGGCAAAGGTTCATCGCAGCTGCATATGCTGTAGACCATGCAATCTGGAGATTAAATCCTCCTGTGACTGCATCCAGATCAAGCACTTCCCCGATGAAATATAGGTTTTTCACCAGTTTTGACTCCATCGTGGTCGGATTGATTTCCTTTACCTGAATTCCTCCTTTTGTAATAATAGCTTCATTATAATCTCTAAGCCCTGTCAAGGTCAACTCTAAATATTTTATTTTGTGTAAAAAATACTGTCTTTCTTCTCTGGAAATTTCATTTACCCGTTTTTCAGGTGAAATTTCTGATAATTTAATCATGACAGGAATCAATTTTGCTGGAAACAGATTTCCCAGTATATTTTTAAACTGTTTCTTCTGTCCTTCTTCAAATTCGCGAAGCAGCCTTTTATCCAGCTGTTCTTCATTCAAGGCTGGTTTCAGATCAATACTCATGGTCAGTTCTTTTTGACGCAGTTTCTTTCCGATTCTTCCGCTTGCACTCAAAATCACAGGACCTGTCACTCCAAAATGGGTAAACATCATCTCTCCAAAGTCCTCATACAATTTCTTTTTTCCATCTCGGATCTGAATCGCAATATTTTTCAGTGAAAGTCCCTGAAGTTCCTTTGCCCAGCTTTCCCTTACATTGAATGGAACAAGAGACGGCATCAGTTCCGTCACTTTATGGCCGCATGATTGTGCAAATCGATATCCGTCCCCTGTAGAGCCTGTAGAAGGATAAGAAAGCCCACCTGTAGCAACAATCACACGATCTGCAAAGATTTTTTTCTCTTTCTCCAGACAGATCCCGATACAGCGTCCATCTTCAACCAAAAGATTCTCTACTTTTGTGTTAAGATAAATTTTTACGCCGTTCTGTCTCATTTTTTTCTCCAGAACTCCGATCACGTCAGAAGAATGATCACTCGCCGGAAATACACGATTTCCGCGTTCTGTCTTCATCCGAAGTCCTGCCTCCTCAAAAAATTGCATGGCATCTTGATTTGTAAATCCGTAAAAAGCGCTGTATAAAAATTTTACATTTGTGCAGACGCTCTCAAACAGTTCCTCCATGTCACAGGCATTTGTGAGATTACATCTCCCTTTTCCTGTGATAAACAATTTTTTTCCCAGCTTTTCATTTTTCTCAAACAGTTCTACTGTATGTCCCTGACCGGCTGCGATTGCTGCTGCAAACATTCCTGCTGCTCCGCCGCCAATTACGATTACTTTTCCCATTTCACTCTCCTGCTCTGTTTTAGAAAAGGCTGCCGCCCTCTCCCCTTGCCTTGGCAAGACGATCAGTGCGGCAGCCTGTCTAATTTTCTCTTTATTTTTTAGACTGGATATGCCTTATTTTTAGCATCTGCGACAGCAGGATCTACTTTTGTCTCCTGTGCCTGTCTGTATTTAAAGAAGTCAACAGCAACCTGTGGGAATAAAGCGTATGTTAATACGTCTTCATCCTGCTCTTTCCACTGTGCCATCTCACTCTCCAGTTTATCCAGCTCATTATCCAGCAGATCGGCTGGGCGGCATGTAATCGGTTTGATATCTCCGATACATTTTTTCTGTACTTCCGGATCGAATGGTTTTACCGTTGCTCCATATTTTCCGGCAAGAACATCTTTTGTCTCCTTTGTCACCATCTTGTAGCGTTCGCCCATCAGGACGTTGAATACAGCCTGTGTACCGACAATCTGTGAAGATGGTGTAACCAGCGGCGGTTCTCCAAGATCTTTTCTTACTCTTGGAACTTCTTCCAGAACATCGTAGAATTTCTCTTCTGCGTGCTGCTCTTTTAACTGAGAAGTCAAGTTGGAAAGCATACCGCCTGGTACCTGATACAGAAGTGTCTTGATGTTGACACCCAGGTTCTTTGGATTCAAAAGACCGGACTCCAGAGCCTCGTCTCTGATCGGACGGAAATAATCTGCGATCTCAGAAAGAAGTTTCTGATCATATCCTGTATCATATGGCGTTCCTTTAAATGTCTCAACCATAACTTCAGTTGCAGGCTGTGATGTTCCAAGTGCAAATGGGGACATTGCTGTGTCAATGACATCGACGCCTGCTTCCACTGCTTTTAAGTAAGTCATGGAAGCAACACCTGATGTGTAGTGTGTGTGCAGCTGAATCGGAATCTTAACCGCTTTCTTTAAAGCTGTCACAAGTTCTGTTGCCTTATATGGCAGAAGAAGACCTGCCATATCTTTGATACAGATAGAACTTGCTCCCATCTCTTCGATCTGTTTTGCAATTTTTGTCCAGTAGTCCAGTGTATAAGCATCTCCTAATGTATAGGAAAGGGCTACCTGAGCATGTGCTTTTTCCTTGTTTGCTGCATTTACAGCTGTCTGCAAGTTTCTCAAATCATTCAGGCAGTCAAAGATACGGATGATATCAATTCCATTTGCAACCGATTTCTGTACAAAATATTCTACTACATCATCTGCATATGGACGATATCCCAGAATATTCTGTCCACGGAACAGCATCTGTAACTTTGTATTTTTAAATCCATCACGGAATTTACGAAGTCTCTCCCATGGATCTTCATGCAGGAAACGCAGAGACGCATCAAATGTAGCTCCGCCCCAGCATTCTACAGAATGATATCCGACTTTATCCATTTTCTCTACGATCGGCAGCATCTGCTCTGTCGTCATTCTTGTTGCAATCAGAGACTGATGCGCATCTCGTAAGATTGTCTCAGTAATCTTAATAGGTTTTTTTGCTTGTTCAGACATTACTTTACCTCCATCAATATTCAGAATGAATTAGACACCGAAGATTGCCATAAATGTTCCGGCTGCTACCGCAGTACCGATAACACCTGCCACGTTCGGTCCCATCGCGTGCATTAACAGGAAGTTTGTAGGATCTGCTTCCGCTCCAACCTTCTGTGATACACGAGCCGCCATAGGAACGGCGGATACACCGGCAGAACCAATCAGAGGATTGATCTTTCCGCCTGAAAGTTTACACATGAGTTTACCAAACAATACACCGCCTGCCGTACCAAATGCGAAGGCAACGAGTCCTAAAGCAACGATTTTCAGAGTATCCAGATTTAAGAATGCCTCTGCGCTTGTAGATGCTCCTACGGAAGTACCAAGCAGGATAACAACGATATACATTAAAGCATTAGAAGCTGTCTCTGTCAGCTGTTTTACAACACCGCTCTCTCTGAACAGGTTACCAAGCATCAGCATACCTACAAGAGGAGCTGTTGTAGGCAGAATCAGACATACTACAACTGTGATGATAATCGGGAACAGAATTTTTTCCAGTTTGGAAACAGGACGAAGCTGTTCCATCTTGATTTTTCTCTCTTTTTCTGTTGTCAGCGCTTTCATGATTGGCGGCTGAATAATCGGTACAAGAGACATATAAGAGTATGCTGCAACTGCGATCGGTCCCATCAAGGCGCCCTGTCCCAGTTTACCTGCAAGGAAAATGGATGTAGGTCCGTCAGCACCTCCGATGATGGAGATTGCTGCTGCTGCTTTTCCATTGAATCCCATCAGGATTGCAAGGAAGTATGCGCAGTAGATACCAAGCTGTGCAGCGGCTCCTAAAAGGAAGCTTTTTGGATTTGCAATCAGCGGACCAAAGTCTGTCATTGCTCCGACACCCATAAAGATCAGTGAAGGTAAAATACTCCACTCATCCAGCAAATAAAAGTAATGAAGAAGTCCTCCCACTCCGTTTGACGCATCTTCAGGGCGCACCATGATGTCCGGATAAATATTAACCAGAAGCATACCAAATGCAATCGGGACTAACAGCAATGGTTCATAATCTTTTTTGATTGCCAGATATAAGAAAATGCAGGCAACCAGAATCATTACGTAGTTTCCCCATGTCAGATTGAAGAATGCTGTCTGTTGAAGCAAGTTAGACAACGTATCTATTATATATGACATTTTTCTACCTCCGAGTTTTCAATTAGTTCATCGTTGCTAAGGTAGCACCTGCGTCAATCGCATCTCCCACTGCAACATCGATGCTTGCCACTGTTCCGTCCTGAGGTGCAACAACTGGGATTTCCATCTTCATTGCCTCAATGATAACAACAGCATCGCCTGCTTTTACGCTCTGTCCTACATTTGCAGCAATCTTAAATACTTTTCCTGCTGCGCCTGCTGTCACTTTGATTGCCCCTGCTCCGCCTGCTGGCGCTGCTTTCTTTGGAGCTGCCTTCGGTGCTGCTTTTGGAGCTGCCTTTGGCGCTGGTGCTGCTCCTGTTCCAATTCCTTCTTCTACTGTTACTTCATAAACGTTGCCGTTAACTGTAATTGTATAATTTTTCATTTTTTTATCCTCCTTGACCTCAGGCTTTCTGCCATTTTCTGTTATTTGCTCTCTTGATAGAGCGAACGACAAATCCATCGCTGGAAGTGTTTTCAGATGCTGCGATTGCCGCTGTGATCACTGCCACCAGCTCCAGATCATCCACCAGTTCTTCTTCCTCTTCTTCCACTGCCGGGATAACAGGGGCAGCTGGTTCTGCAGGTACAGGCTGCTTTTTGTTTTTTCCTTCAATCATTTCTGATACAGGTTTCAATAATCCAATCACAAAGCTAAGGAAAATCAGCATGATAAATACTGTACCGATTCCGAGAATAGAGTTCATTCCCGCTTCTTTCATATTCTGTCCCAGAGACTTTTCCACATCGACCACAGCATCCATCGGCTGCAGATCTGCATCGTATGTCACGCTCAGATTGGCTTCTTTGTTTTCAAACTGTACGGTTGTGACAACTGTGTAAATATGATTGTTCTCAGAGATACTGTGCTGCTTTATTTCTACAATTTTACCCAGATCTTCTTTCTGGTCTGCCCATGCACCTGCGATTGCTGATTCAAATTCAGAACCATTTTCAATCGTATTATTCAGCTCTTCTTCACTATATCCTATCACTGTGTTCAGAAAACCTTCGGAACTGTAGGCAAGTGTATTTTTCAGCTGTTCTGAAATGTCTTCATCCTCACATTCGATTTCAGCCAGATTCATATCTGCGCCTTCTGTCTCTGCTGCGGAAACTGTTTCTGTCTCTGTCGTCGTTTCTGCAAATACAGAACCTGCAGACATAGCAGTCAGACAGCCGGCAAGACCTAATCCTAAAAATACTTTTCTAAGTTTTCCTGTCATTTGATCCACCTCACTTAAACCGTGCCATGTTTTTTGTTCGGACGATCTTCTCTCTTAGTAAATAACATTTCAAAGGCACCAATCATATATTTTCTTGTATCTTCTGCCTCAATAATTGTATCAACATATCCTCTCTTTGCTGCTGCTGCAACGCTTGACTGGAGTGCTGCATATTCTGCTGCTTTTTCGTTGATTACTGAGACATCTGCATCTGCATACATAATTTTTGCTGCAAGTTTTGCGTCCATCATACCAATCTGTGCATCGCTCCATGCGAATGTCAAATCTGCACCGATTGCTTTACTGTTCATTGCCACATAAGCGCTTCCAAAAGCAGCTCCTGTGATCAAGTTTACTTTCGGAACAGTTGCATCTGCAAAAGCATATGTAAGTTCAGCTACTGCTTTTGCAATATTTCTTTCAGAATGCATGTCTGCTTTAAATCCTGTTACGTTTGTCACAGACAAAACAGGGATGTTAAACGCATCACAGAATTTTACAAATTTAGCTGCTTTTTTAGCACCTTTTGTTGTGAGAACCGCATCGTATTTTTCTGCTGTGTTTCCTTCTTCATCGCAGACTTCTGTACGGTTTGCCACTGCTCCGACTGTCATTCCATTCAAGCGGATAAAGCCTGTTACCATCTCTTTCGCATACTCTTTCTTTGTCTCAAAGAAAACATGATTGTCTGAAATGGAAGAAAGCAAAATGGAAGTATCTCCTGCTGCATTTTCCAGATCTTTGCAGACACGGTTCAGATCATCGTCACACTCATCATATGACATGTCGTCTTCATTGTTTGCCGGAATCATACATACCAGTTCACGAATCTGATTCAGAACTTCTTCTTCACTTCCGGAAGCATCTACAAGACCTGTCTCTTTGCTCTGGAATTTTGCAGAAGCAGTATCGCATTTTGATACGTTGTTTCCGTCCAGTGCGTTTGGAGAATTTACAAAGAGTTTTGCTTTTTTGTCTTCCATGAATGTAAAGTCTGTCAGACCTGGAACTAATGCAAGTCCTCCTCCACAGTTTCCAAAGATTGCTGTAATCTGAGGAATCACACCGCTTGCCAGCGCCTGTTTCATATAGATCTCTCCAAATGCATTCAGAGCATCTGTTGCTTCCTGAAGTCTCAGTCCGGCACAATCAATCAGTCCGATTACCGGTGCCCCCATCTTCATAGCAAGATCATACAGACCTACAATTTTCTTTGCGTGCATTTCACCGATTGTTCCGCCCAGTACAGATGCGTCCTGGCTGTAAACATAGACCAGGTTTCCATCGATAATACCATAGCCGGTAATGACACCGTCAGACGGTGTTTCATTTTGCTGCATGTTGAAATCAGTACTTCTGGCAGTTACATATCCGCCGATTTCAACAAAACTGTTCGCGTCAAGTAAAGAGTTAATTCTTTTACTTGCTAAGCTTTGTGCTGTATTGCTCATTCTTTCAGCCCTCCATTTATAATATTAATAAAATCTTAAAACAAATTTCTGCCGATTATAATTGTATCTTGTTTTTAAAAAATTGGCAAGAGATTTTAAGATTATTTTAACAAAATATTCTCAAAAAAGGAAGAAAAATCTGAAAAATTATTTCTTTTTTCTTTTTCAGACTTTCTTCCCTTTTTCTGCTTTTTATGCTTTCATTCTATCTGTTTTGACTTATTCTTTTCCATTCCAGCAATAAGTACACAGTCTGTCCGGTGCAATGCCGACTGACTGAATCATATCATCGAGACGATGGTATCTCAATGATGAGAAGCACAGTTTCTGTCCGATTCTGTCTACCATATCATGATATTTAGCTGATTCTGGATTTGTATAATCCTCCATGGAATAATTTTTATTCTTTCCTTCCATCTCTGCAATTACTTTTCTTGTGATCAGCTCCATCTCTGAGGTAGATCTCGAAAAATTCAAATATTTACATCCATACAGCAATGGCGGACATGCCGGACGAATGTGAACTTCCTTTGCGCCGCTCTGATATAAAAATTCTGTCGTTTCTCTCAGCTGCGTTCCGCGAACAATTGAGTCATCAATCAGAAGCATTTTTTTATCTTTAATCAACTGATGAACCGGTATCAGTTTCATCTTAGCAATCAGATTTCTCTTACTCTGGATCGTTGGCATAAAAGATCTCGGCCAAGTCGGCGTATATTTGATAAATGGTCTTGAAAATGGGATTCCAGACGCATTTGCATATCCGATCGCATGAGGTGTTCCTGAATCCGGCACACCTGCAACAATGTCCGGTCTGATATGATCGCGCTTTGCCAGCAGTGCACCGCACCGATAGCGCATCTCCTCTACTGAAATTCCCTCATAGGAAGAAGATGGATAGCCATAGTAAACCCAGAGGAACGTACAGATTTTCATCTTCTCGCCCGGCTTGGCAAGTGTGACAACCGCCTCCGGCGTCATCACTACAATCTCTCCAGGTCCTAATTCTTTATATTCATTGTATCCCAGGTTCAGATAAGAGAATGATTCAAATGCCGCACAGAAAGCCCCTTCTTTTTTTCCGATTGATACAGGTGTTCTTCCCAGTTTATCTCTGGCTGCATAAATTCCCTTTGGTGTCAGCAAAAGAATCGTCATGGAACCCTGGATTAAATCCTGCGCATACTGGATTCCTTCCACCAGATTTTCTTTCTGGTTGATGATTGCAGCGACTAATTCTGTCGGATTAATATCTCCGCCGCTCATTTCCAGGAAATGTGTATGTCCTGACTGAAAAATATTTTTTACGATTTCTTCTGTGTTATTAATCTTTCCGACCGTTGTAATTGCATATGTCCCGTGATGGGAACGCACAAGCAGAGGTTGAGGTTCATAGTCTGAGATACAGCCAACTCCCATGTATCCTTCCATCTTGTTTACATCTTTTTCAAATTTTGTTCGGAAAGGAGAATTTTCGATGTTATGGATTGCTCTATCAAATCCATTCTCTCCATATACTGCAAGACCGCCTCTTCGTGTTCCTAAATGAGAGTGATAATCTGTGCCAAAAAACAAATCAAATACACAGTCTTGTTTTGATGCAACTGAAAAAAATCCGCCCATTTTTTTTCCTCCATTATTCCATCGTTTGTCTCTTGTTCTGTTCTTATATCCAAAACATTTTCTGTTCTGGTCTGTGTCTTTCACCCTGAACTTCTCAATCAGAATCAAAAACTCCGTCTTAGTATATCATATATTTTCAATTCGTGCAGTTTTTTTTTATTTTCTTCTTTTCCATCTTCCTGATTTTACTGCGCCAGCTATAAAGAAACAAAAATTTTTAAAACCTGACCAAGACACCAGGAAAAATCGATTTTTTCTACTGTCTGTTCTGTCACAATCAAGTCTTGCCTCCATGTTACTCCATCTACAACATAGCGGATACTTCCGACCGTCTTACCTGCCTCAACGGGAGCTTTTAGATGGTCTACCATCTCAAAAATGCGTTCCACCTTTTCATCTTTGCGCATCAGCACACCATCTTCTGCGCCGCCGCTCTGGTCTGGTATCAGAATGGGCTGAATCTGAACACTCTGCTGAAAGTGATCTCCCTGTCCTTTTTCCACTTCAATTTTAGGGATCTTTACGTCTCCCTCTCGTTTAAATGCCCTATATTCATAATTTTCCAGTCCATACTGCATCAATTTTCTTGTATCACTCCACTTATAAGATCGGTTATTCGGCCATCCGCATCCGAGCAGTGCAACGATAAACGTTCTGTCATCCCGACGCAGTGCTCCCACATAGCAGTATCCTGCCGCTGAAGTAAATCCCGTCTTTCCTGACAAGGCGCCTTCCATCATATTTAAAAACGCATTGT
>JAGZHZ010000044.1 GCA_018366495.1 Clostridiales bacterium | reverse complement strand
ATTTCAGAGAATGTTGGATAATATTGAGAATGGAACAGATGAGGTACAGTTTGTACTGGTGTTCAAGCTTTCCAGATTCGGTCGTAATGCGGCAGATGTGTTAAACTCTCTGCAAAGAATGCAGGATTTTGGAGTGAATCTGATTTGTGTTGAGGATGGGATTGACAGCTCCAAAGATAGTGGAAAGCTGATGATTTCCGTTCTGTCTGCGGTGGCAGAGATTGAAAGGGAAAATATCCTTGTCCAGACAATGGAGGGACGTAAACAGAAAGCCAGAGAAGGGAAATGGAACGGTGGATTTGCTCCATATGGCTATGAACTGGTAAATGGAGAATTACAGATTGCAGAGGATGAAGCAGAGGTCATACGTCTGATTTATGATAAATTTATTCATACGAATATGGGAATTGCTGCGATCGCCATATGGCTGAATCAGCATGGATATAAAAAGAAAAAGAGACAGAATAATACACTGGATGCATTTGCCGCTTCTTTTATAAAAGGTGTTTTGGACAATCCGGTTTACTGTGGAAAACTGGCTTACGGACGAAGAAAGAATGAAAAGGTTGCTGGAACACGAAATGAATACCGTATTGTAAAACAGGAGAATTATATGTTATATGATGGTATTCATGAAGGGATTATCTCAGAGACAGATTGGGAACTGGCACATCAGAAAAGGGTAAAAAATGGAGTGAAATATGAGAAGATCCATAGCTTAGATCATGAACATATTTTATCCGGAATCTTGAAATGTCCGCTATGTGGAAGTGGAATGTATGGAAATGTGAACCGAAAGAAAAAGAAAGATGGAACTTTGTATAAGGATTATTTTTATTATGCCTGCAAACACCGTCGTTTAATGAATGGTCACAGATGTGATTACCATAAGCAATGGAGCGAGGATAAGGTCAATAATGCAGTTGAAGAGGTTATCCGGAAACTGGTACAGAATCCCAAATTTGAAGAAGCGATCCGAAAAAAAATCGGTTCAAGGATTGACACAGATGAAATTGAAAGAGAAATCGAAAATTTGGAAAAACAGCATAGGCAGTTGACAGGAGCAAAGGCAAGGCTAGGCCAACAGATGGATAACCTGGATATCATGGACAAATTTTATGAAAAGAAATATCAGGATATGGAGACAAGGTTATATCGGCTGTATGATGAAATTGAAGGCGTGGAAAATAGCATAGAAGAAGTTAAAAAGCGTTTGCTGAATATCCAGCAGCAGAAAATATCAGAAGAAAACGTCTATCAATTCCTTTTATATTTTGATAAACTATATGATAAGTTCACCGACTTGGAGAAGAAAGAATTTCTCAACAGCTTTGTAGAACGTGTGGACATTTACGATCAGGAGCAGCCGGATGGCAGATTCCTGAAGCACATAAAGTTCCGTTTTCCGGTGTATTTTGGAGACAGGGAAACACAGGAACTTTGTTGGGACAACGAAAGTACCGTTGAGACCGTGGCATTACTAACCCACAAAAATTAGGAATTTTGGGCAATGACTCGCCATTTTAGTAAGTAACTGTAGTGAAGCGTTTGTGAAGAACAGAATAATAAAAATTGAAAGGAAATATTTCCGAATATATGTATGATCAGAGGAAAAATGAAAGGAAGTCCATCCAGACAGGCATCGCACAGGACATAGGTATTGTATTGCGGTAAAATATCATGTATAATAGCACAATGAAAATGCGATAAAAAACGGAGGAAGAAGGATGGAAGTCAAAATAAAAGGAAGATCGCCTGTTTGGTACTGGGCATTTTTGATTATCGGGAACGCAATTTTTATTCATCAGTTAATTTTTAACCGCAATAATCTGCAGTCACTGCTTTTTGGGCTGATAGGAGTCAATCTTGTCTTTCTGCCGATTGTAGTGAGAAATGTAGTTGTCATTGATGAAAAAGAAAAAGTTGTATGCCAGAAGATGGGATTTTTTAAAGAAAAGATCCAGATTTCACACATCAAGGAAATTCGGAGAAAACCTTCTAAGATTTTCAAAAATTCAAAGCTTTTTGAAAAATTGATTCTGAAAGGATCAGGAAAAGAATATATGCTTGTCTCAGTGAAAGATCAGGAAAAATTGATTAGTGAGCTGCAAAAGAGAAAGAAAAATCTGAAAGTGTCCTAAAAACAGAAGGATGTATTTTTCAGAGAGAATAAAGAGAAAAGGAATCGCTGAGTGGAACGTTTGAAGAACAGCGATTCCTTTTCGTTATTTTATACTTCTTTTTTTCCATTAGCTAAAAAATGGCTCTATCTGATGCCGAGCGAAACACAATTTAAGTGAAAGGAAGAGAGGAAATGATAGGAAATTATTCCAGAACAATCCAGCTCTTACCATGCTCCTCAACAGACCCGATAATCGAAGAATCAGGAATCTGAATCTGAAGTTCCCGCAGACAGGAAATTGCTTCTTCTCTTGGAAGAGCAATCAGCAGTCCGCCGCTCGTCTGCGGATCATATAAGATATCCAGCATAGGACGGCTGATATCATTCTCAAATGATACGCCGTCTTTTGTATATTCTCGGTTTCGATAAGCGCCGGCAGGAACAAATCCCATATCTGCAAAGTCCCATGCTTCAGCATGAAATGGAACGTGTTTTGTCTGAATTCGGATTGTACACCTGCTGCCTTGCGCCATCTCAAAACAATGCCCCATCAGTGCGAAACCGGTTACGTCCGTGCAGCTGTGGACGTGATAACGGAGCATGATATCGCGGGCTGTTTTATTCAGCGTCGTCATCTGACGATAAATTCTATCGAGCAGAGCTTTGTCTGCGAGATCTGCTCTGGCGGCGGTGGTGATGATGCCAATTCCAAGCGGCTTTGTCAGAATTAACACATCACCCGGCATGGCATTGCTGTTTGTCAGGACTTTTTTGGGATGGACAAATCCAGATGCCGCCAGTCCGTAAATCGGTTCTGCACCGTGGATGGTATGACCTCCTGTTATGATTGCGCCGGCTTCATATACTTTCTCGTAACCGCCACGGAGAATTTCCTGCACTGTTTTCTGATCCATATTTTCAGAAATGCACATGATATTTAAGGCAAGCTTTGGGGCGCCGCCCATGGCATAGATATCACTCAGGGCATTTGCAGCCGCAATCTGACCGTACAGAAAAGGATCGTCCACGATAGGAGGAAAAAAATCAGTTGTCTGCACAAGCGCCGTTTCAGAATCAATCACATAGACGCTTGCGTCATCGCTTTTATCATATCCGACAATCAATTTTGAATCAGTATGCGTGCGAAATCCATCCAGCATATGGACAAGAGTTCCGGCGCCGACTTTTGCACCGCATCCGGCACATCCCGCCAGTTTTGTCAGTTTTATTTCTGTTTCCATAAAAAATCTCCTAATTCGTATTTGTTCAGCAGTTTTCTGCGTTTTCACAGCAGAAAATTTTTGAAAAAAGAGAGCGCTTTTACAGGCGCCCTCAAAAATGCTCAGCTTTCTTCGGAAAGGTATACCGTCTTATACCCAAGCTGTGTGATCTGCACAATCTGTTCCACTTCCTCTTGACAAGCAGCATCGGGGAGAAGCAGTTTTCCATCATAGCGGACACAAGTGCCGCAGCTGCTGCTCAAGTCTCGAGGGACAGGCATGATTTGTGCTTTTTTGTTTCTGCTCTCGCACAGTTTCTTATACCGAATTGCCCCGAAGTGTGAATAAAATGTGGCAATGTAAGTCATCTTGTAAATGTCAGCGTATACTCGCCGTCCTTTTCGGACACACTTGTCTGATAGCCCTGATGCTCGGCATAGCGAGTTGTATTTTCTTTTGACGCATGGTTATCTACGATGATCTGGTAAGACGGCTCCATGGAACTCATCGCTTTTCTGAGCAAAATGACAGGCTCTGGGCAGGAGAGCCCTCTTGCATCTAAAACTTTCATAAATGATTCCCCTTCTCCTTTATTTTTCTTTTCGGAATGTGTTGAGACAAGCGATAACGCAGACTGCTGCGATACCGATCATAACTGCGATCTTTCCGTTTGCTGTCGGTCCGTCTGCGCTTGCCGCGAGACCAAAATTGTGGCAGAATGCAGCTCCAGTCATCAGACCGAGGACGGTGATGGCGCTGTCGGAATTTCCTTCTCCTGAAAGGACAAGCTGACGCAGAGGGCATCCGCCTAAAAGTACACAGCCAAATCCGGTGAGGTACATTCCAAGAAAATTCCACAGCCCGTCTGTATGGGCAATCGGCTGACCGGAAAATCCAGGATGAAAATAGGCGCCGGACGTAACTGCTGTCAGCACAAGATTGCAGGTGAGAGCGCTGACCAGAATGGCGGCAAAGCCAAGTAAGAGTTTGGAATCACGAAACAGAATCATGTCACGGATTCCTCCGACCATGCAAAGGCGGGTGCGCTGGGCGAGAGCGCCTACAATGAGACCAGCCAGAAGACTGATGAAAATTGCGGCGTGTTTTCCACCGGGACCGCCGTCTGCCGCAGTAAAGTGAATAAAAGCAGGCGCTGCCACAAGCAGGATCAAAAATATAATCTGAACAGATGGAAACAGAAAGCCATCTGTCTTGGAAAGTTTATAAGTACGCTTTAAAGTATAACCTTTATTCAGAAAGAACACACCCGTTAAAATACCGCAGGCAAATCCGGCAAATCCCAAAATTGCATTGAAATCGCCGCCGGCAAGGCGCAGAATCATGCGGAATGGACATCCAAGAAACATGAGACAGCCGATCATGATAAAAAAACCGAGCATAAAGCGGGTTACAGGGGCGCTGCCTCCTCTGGGACTGAATTCTTTTCTCCATAGAGCAAGTAAAAAGCTGCCGAGTACGAGACCAATAATCTCTGGGCGGATGTACTGGACTGCAGACGCAGAATGAAGCCCCAGGGCGCCTGAGGTGTCACGCAGAAAGCAGGCGATACAAAATCCCATATTGGCAGGATTTCCAAAAAATACAAGCAGAGATGAAATCATACCGATGATACATCCGGCGACCAGAATCCATCTTGTTTCAGTTTTCAGTTTCATCATATTTCTCCTTCCCTTTGTCTTACTATCAGGATATCATTGACAGATTTTGATGTCTAATAATATTTATTAATAATTCTTTTTTACTTATAGAAAATAATAATAAGTATATGGTATATTAAAAATATAAGGATCAAATGCAGACAAAATACAAATGTAAATAAGATATAAATAGGAAGAAAATTTGAAGTAAATAAAATACAAATACATATCTGGGAGCAGGAGAGATGAAAAAAATTTATTTTGACCATGCAGCCACGACATTTCCAAAGCCGGATGAGGTGACGGAGGCAATGTACCGGTATATAAAAGAAGAAGGGTGCAATATCAACCGAGGCTGTTACCATCAGGCATATCAGGTGGAGGAGCAGGTATATGAGACAAGAAAAACCGTGTGCGGATTGTTCCATGGCGAGGATTGCAGAAATGTCATTTTTACAAGAAATATCACAGAAAGCTTAAATGTGATTCTGAAAGGATTCTTAAAACAGGGCGACCATGTGATTGTATCCTCGATGGAGCACAATGCGGTCATGCGCCCGCTAGTGCAGATGGAAAAGCAGGGAATTTCTTTTTCAAGAGCGATGTGTGAGCCGGATGGAAGTCTGAAAATAGAAAAACTTGAAGGATGTCTCAGAAAAAATACGAAGGCAGTTATCATGACACACGCCAGCAACGTATGCGGAACACTTCTGCCGATTGAGGCGGCAGGAGCGTTTTGCCGTGAAAATAACCTGAAATTTATTGTGGACTGCGCTCAGACTGCAGGAACATGGGAGATCGATATGCAGAAGATGCACATTGATGCACTTGCATTTACCGGTCATAAGGGACTGATGGGTCCTCAGGGAATCGGCGGTTTTTTGATAACAAAGGAGATGGCGCAGCAGACAGAACCATTGATTGTGGGAGGGACAGGCAGCATCAGCGACAGAGAAGAGACACCGTTGTTTCTGCCGGATCGCTTTGAGGCGGGCACGTTGAACATTCCAGGAATTCTGGGACTTTATGCTGGTCTGGAATGGCTGAAAAAAACGGGAATACAAAAAATCCGGGAACATGAATTGATGTTGACGGAACGGTTTATAAAAGGATTAAAAGCGATTAACCCTGCAGGAAATAAGATCCGGATTGTCGGCAAGGAGGGAATACAAGGAAGAACAGGCGTCGTCTCAATACAGACAAAAAAAAGAGAGATGGCACAGACTGCATATGAACTGGATGAGAGATATGGGATTATGACGAGAGTAGGACTGCACTGTGCGCCTTCAGCACATAAGACATTGGGGACGTATCCGGATGGGACGATTCGATTTTCGTTTGGATTTTGGAACACAACAGAGGAAGTGGACAGCGCTGTGGAAGCGATGGGAGAATTGACGGAGGAGATCGGAGATGGAGTTTAAACAGCTGCAATCTTTTGTGGCAGTAGTTAAATATAGAAGTTTTACGAAGGCAGCCGATCACTTGTTTTTATCTCAGCCGACCATCAGCACCCATATCCGAATGTTAGAGGAGGAATGTCACTCCAGGCTGATCGTGCGGACGACGAAGCGGATTGAAGTGACGCAGAGAGGAAAGGAACTGTATAAATTTGCAAGTCAGATGCTGATACAAAGAGACAGCCTTTTAAAGAGATGGAGTCAGGAAGATCAAAAAATTGTACGGATAGGAGCTTCTACAATCCCCTCCGCATATATTCTGCCGGAGATTTTGCCGCAGTATCGGGCTGCTCATGGAGAGATCCAGTTTCATATTCATCAGACAGATAGTCAGGGTGTAATTGACGGATTGATAAATGGAAAATTTGAAGTGGGTTTTGTAGGAATGACGGGAGAAGAAGAGGAGATTGTATTTCTTCCATTTTATCAGGATTCGATTGTCTTGATCACTCCGGTGACAGAGCCATTTCTAACGATGAAAAAGGAAAAAGAAATTTCATTTCATTCCCTTTTAAATCTGCCTTTTATTATGCGGGAGCAGGGAAGCGGAAGTAAAAGATGCGCAGAGTCTTATCTGGAACGGATGGGAATTCAGGAAAAAGATTTGAATATTACAGCGCGTCTCAATGATCCAGAATCAATCAAAAATTTGGTGGCAAGCGGTCTTGGAATTTCTATCATTTCTGAGACGGCGGCACAGAATTTTGAAAAAGCAAATAAGATTTTGACGTTCCGTCTGCCGAAATACAAAGCGGTAAGAAATTTATATATTGCTTACAGAAAGGGATTTATATTAAAAGAAAATACGAAAAATTTTATTGCATTTGTGAGCTCTTATTACGGATTTCCTGATCCGATATGACTCTCAAAGGAAGGATGGGAGAAATTTGAAAAACAGGTGCAATTTTTAAAAAAATATGATTGTATTTGCGGATTATGAAATATATAATCGAAATGTCGGCAAATATTATTCTATGGAGGAAAAAGTATGATAATAGAAGGAAATCCAAAGGAAAAAGAAGCAATGAAAGCATTCCACGAAGGAGATCGTGCAAAAGGATTAAAACTTCAGGAAGAATTTGCAGCAGCATTTCGGGAAGAATATCAGGAAAAAGATCACTGCCCGTGCAAAAAAGCCTGCCGCTACCATGGAAATTGTAAGGAATGTGTGGCAATACACAGGGCACATCAGGAACATGTTCCAAATTGTATGCGTCCGATTCTGAATAAAAAGATTAAACTTTTATCAGAGCTGACGGAACACACAATCGCAGATGAAATTGAACCGCCGAAAGAGATTTTGAGAAAAGAATAAGGCAAGATAAAAAATAGATAAAATAAAAGAGAAGAAAGAGTTTTATTGTATTTTTTTTCTGCCTGTGATATTCTAATTATATAAAAATGATACGGAAAGGAGAGTCCTATGCAGAAAAAAAGAAAAACTTCTCCATGGTTTAAAGCAGGAATGATTATACTGCTTTTAATTCTAGTCGTTGCAGCTGTTGTATTTGCGAAGGAAATAAAACAGGAAAAACAGGAAGAAAAAGAAGAAAAGATGTCTTTATTACAGACTGCTGCGAATGCGTCCGGAGAGACGATTGATCTCTATTATGGGGATCAGAATGCAGAATTTATTATCAAGAGAGAAGTAAAAGTCCCGCAGATCACTCCTGAGAATTTGACAGCAGCTCTGACGGAACAGGGAATTTTAGAGCCGGGAACGGAAGTACTCTCCTTGAAAAAAAGAACAGAAGACGGAAAAGAACTGATGGATCTGGATTTTAATGAGAAATTTCGTGAGACGTTGTTCAGTCTTGGAACATCAGGGGAACGAATCTTTATGGGCAGTGTGATCAATACCTTTTTAATGGCATATCAAGTGGATGCCGTAAAGATTACAGTGGAAGGAAGTCCTCTGGAGAGCGGACATGTCGTATATGACAAGTATCAGAACTTTTACGGTCAAGTACAGCAGCGTCTGAATGTCACCTATCCGGTGCCGGGCGGAACGGACGAGACAGTGGAAGTTCTGAAAATGTACAGCGATCTGGGATTTGCTACAGTATATGATGAACACAATTTTGCACATGTAAAAGAGAATGATAACGAAGTGGTTTTTTCTGATCTGAAAAGTACGGAAGAAATAAAAAAGAAGGCGTCTTTGAAAGTGACCCGTACAGAAGAAAGCATACAGACAGTGGCAAAGGATATTCAGGCAGAGATTCCAGGTGCAGATTTGGAAGATACAGCTAAAACTTTCGGGAAAAATCAGGAAAGAGGCGTCTTTTTCTCCTATATGCAGAATGAAGGAAGAAAGGGTGAAATTTATCTGTGCGATCACAATGGGTTTACATATCGCATAGAGATAAGCTGTGCAGAAAGTGACGGCAGTCTGTGGGGACAACTGCAGATGATGACAGACGAATTTTACTTTGTAGATTAAATTTATAGTTCTTTTTGACAGAGGAACAGTGGTCTTCCGGTATGAAAAATAAACCGGGTCCACTGTTTTTTTATAAATTTTCAGCCAGAATTCCAATGTGGCACAGCAAATACTAAAAGAAGTGAATGGTTCTTAAATCAATGACTATATGAATTAGACAGCTCGCAAAATTATCAATTACTGTATCGCTCATGATATAGGTACGCTTGTTGCTGGTTATAATGAAACATTTCTTTTTGGGATAATTCATCAGAGTGAATTGGTAAAATTATCATAGAAATTTAGAATGCAGTGTGCTATACTAAAAACCAAATAATACAAAGCAATTTAATTTTGCATGATAAGCTGGAATCTTTCAGCGGATGATGAAGATCCGTCTGGGGAGGAAAGGTGAGGAGGAACTTTTTTATGAGCAATCAGTATAAGATTGAGACAAAATGTATACAGTCGGGATGGAAGCCGAAAAAAGGTGAGCCGAGAGTCCTGCCGATTTATCAGAGTACAACATTTAAATATGATACGACAGATGAGATGGGAAAGTTATTTGACCTGGAAGAAGAAGGGTATTTTTATACCCGTCTTCAGAATCCGACAAATGACGCGGTGGCTGCAAAAATCGCTGATCTGGAAGACGGTGTGGCTGCGGTTCTGACTTCTTCCGGACAGGCTGCAAACTTCTATGCTGTCTTTAATATCTGTGAAGCAGGGGATCACATTGTATGTGCGGCTGCAGTTTATGGCGGAACGTTTAACTTATTTGGAGTTACAATGAAAAAATTGGGAATCGACTGTACATTTGTGGATGCAGATGCTTCTGAAGAAGAGATTGCCAAGGCATTCCGTACGAACACGAAAGTATTGTTTGCAGAGACGATCGCAAACCCGGCGCTTGTTGTCCTTGACATTGAAAAATTTGCAAAGGTTGCACATGAGCATGGCGTGCCGCTGATCGTGGATAATACGTTTGCCACACCGGTCAACTGTCGTCCATTTGAGTGGGGAGCAGATATTGTGACACATTCCACAACAAAATATATGGACGGTCATGCGATGCAAGTCGGAGGAGCAATCGTGGACAGCGGAAATTTTGATTGGGAAGCATACGGAGACAAATATCATGGACTGACCCTTCCGGATGAGTCCTACCACGGTGTTGTATACACGAAAAAATTTGGAAAGAAAGCATATATTACAAAGGCAACAGTTCAGCTGATGCGTGATCTGGGATCAATTCCAGCGCCTATGAACTGTTTCCTGCTGAATGTTGGTCTGGAGACTTTGCCTCTTCGAGTAGAGCGCCACTGCAGCAATGCGCAGAAGGTAGCAGAATTTTTAAATGCGCATGAGAAAGTATCCCATGTCAACTATGCCGGACTTCCGACAGATAAATATCATGAACTGGCAAAGAAATATATGCCGAATGGAACGTGCGGTGTGATTTCTTTTGAGTTAAAAGGCGGAAGAGAGGCAGCTGTAAAATTCATGGATGGATTGAAGATGGCGGCGATCGTCACACACGTTGCAGATGCCAGAACAAGCGTTCTGCATCCGGCAAGCCATACACACAGACAGATGAACGACCAGCAGCTGGCTGAGGCCGGCGTATCACCGGGAATGATTCGTCTGTCAATTGGAATTGAACATCCAGATGATATCATTGCAGACTTAAGTCAGGCATTAGACCTTGTATAATAGACCGCAAAAGAAAAAGTAAAGGCAGCTCAGCAATAAAAGACAAAAGAGACAGGAGAGAGCGGGAGATGGAATTTTATCCCGTTCTCTCCTGAATTTTTGTGAGTATCAGATTTTTTTGAACCGGAAAGGAAAAATGTGATTTATTTGACAGGAGATACACATTGTCCGATTGATATGAAAAAACTGAGAAACAGAAATCTGCCGAAAGAACGTGCTACGAAACAAGATTATCTGATTATATGCGGAGACTGAGAAGAGAAGAAAGAGTAGATACGTTTACAGATTTTTTACAGGAGATTTCAGAAAAACTGGATTACAGTCACTGGTACTTTGGTCATTTTCATGACGATATTGAACTGGACGAACGCCATACGCTGCTGTATCAGAGAGTCATACCGCCGCAGGTGTGAGAAGTACAGAAACTTGAAAGACATTTTGAGTTATGATATATTAAAAAAAGAGGAGGATAGAAAAATGAAATTTTTTCATATTTCGGATGTCCATCTGGGGGATTCACCGGATCAGGGCTTTCCGTGGAGTGAGATGAGACAGAAAGAGATTTGGAAGAGCTTCCGGGCATTCATTCAAAAGATATCAGAAAGGCAAGTAGACTTGCTTTTGATCGCCGGTGATTTATTTCATCGTCAGCCTCTTTTTCGTGAAGTCAAAGAAATCAATGATTTATTTTCTATGATTCCACAGACAAAGATTGTCTTGATTGCGGGGGAGCATGATTATCTTCATCCGGATTCCTGCTATTTGAAATTTCAGTGGAGTTCGAATGTCTTTTGGCTGAATACAAGAGAATGCAGCGGAATATATTTTCCAGATTTAAACACAGAAGTATATGGATTGAGCTATTTTGAAAAAGAAATCACAGAACCGCTGTATGACAATGTTTTTCCGCAGAATAATGGATGCTTCCATATTTTACTGGCGCATGGAGGAGATGAGACGCACATTCCGGTTGATAAAAAGAAATTTGCAAAAGCGGGGTTTCAATATGTGGCGATGGGCCATCAGCACAAGTCGCAGACAGTCGTGGACCGTGTGGCATATTACAGCGGCTCTCTGGAACCGCTGGAGAAGACAGATCTTGGACCTCACGGTTACATAGAAGGGGATGTGGATGCATATGGAAGAATGAAGATCCGATTTGTGCCGTGGGCAAAGAGAGAATATCTGATTTTACCTGTGACTTCCACAGAAAGCTTTACTGATCAGGATTTAAAAAAACAGATAAATGAGATTATCCAGAAAAGAGGAAAACAGCATTTTTACAGAATTTTAATCGACGGCGTCCGTGACCCTGCTGTGCATTTTGATTTAGAGGGATGCAGGCAGTTTGGAAATATAGTCGAGATTGCGGATCGAACGACCCCTGTCTATAACTTCCGAAAATTGCTTTCGCAAAATGGAAATAATCTGCTGGGCCGTTATATTCGTCATTTTCAGACCGGTGCTTTGAGCGAGGAGGAAAAAGAAGCACTGTATGCAGGAATCGATGCGCTGCTCGACACAAAGAGGTAGGGAGTTTATGGAAATTAAGGAGCTTCAAATCAAACATTTTGGAAAGTTTCGGAATCAAAGCATTCGTTTTCACGGCGGAGTGAACATTCTTTACGGAGAAAATGAGATGGGCAAATCAACTTTGCACGCTTTTATCCGGGCAATTCTGTTTGGAATGGAAAAAGAAAGAGGGAGAGCCTCTAAAAATAATGAATACATTTTACACGAGCCATGGGATAATCCTTCCTATTATGCAGGTACCATCCGTTTTGAGAGCCGGCAGAAGGTATATCGTCTTACAAGAAACTTCAGTGAGAAAGAAAAAAGTGCGGAACTTTTTTGTGAGACGGACGGCGTGGAACTGCCGGCGGATCAGGAACATATTCGGGAACTGCTTGACGGATTCAGTGAGGCGGCGTTTTGCAATACCGTTTTTGTGGGACAGAGAAGCAGTGAGACCGCGTCAGAACTGGCGGATGAAATCCGCAACTTCGTCACAAATTATCAGGAAGAAGGAACAGGGGAGCTGAATGTGAGGGAAGCGCTCAGTCAGCTTAAAGAAAGACGGCAGGACCTTGAGAGAAAAAGAAAACAGCAACAAGATGAAAAAACAGAAAAGATTAAGCAGACAAAAGAAAAGATACAGAAGACAGAAAAGGTGCTGTCTGAGCTGAGGGCTCTTGTAGAAGAACAGAATGGTCAGCTGATTCAGAAAAGGGATAGAAGATCACAGTTTATTCATTCACGGCAGGAAACAGAGAGAAAGCCGGAGAAGAATATGGGACTGTGGATGGCAGCAGTCTTGTTTCAGGTTTTGTTTGGCGGACTGGCAGTGATGATTTCGATTCTGGATTTCTCGCCGTGGTTTCTTGCGGTCGTGGCAGGAGTAGATCTGATTGTGCTGGTAATTCTCTTCCTGCAGATTCAGACGAAAAAGCAGAGGGCCGAAAAAAGAAATCTGGATCAGCAGCGAAAAGAAGAAGAGATCATAAAGAAGATGGAACTGGAAGAAGAAAAGCTGAATGGAAAGCAGGAAATTTTTCAGGAGGAAATCCGGGAGCGGATGATGCAGCTTGGAAATATGAGAGAAGTTCTGGCGGAAGCCGGTGAGGAGAGCGAGCAGGATCGGATTATGGATCGAAAAATAGCAGGGCTTCAGATTGCGGAGAACACAATCCGAGAACTGTCGAGTCAGATGTATCAGGAATTCAGTGAAAATCTGAATGAGACGGTGTCAGATATTCTTGCCAGAATTACAAGAGGACGATATACAAAAATTTTTCTGGATGAAAAATTAAATATTCGGATTGACGCTGGAGATCATTTGCTCTATCTGTATCAGGTCAGCAGAGGAACAATGGATCAGATCTATTTTGCGCTTCGTATGGCAATTGGAGAATTTTTCTTTCAGGAAGAGAAACTGCCAGTGATTCTGGATGATGTGTTTGTCATGTATGATGACAGAAGACTGAAGGAAGTACTGCGCTGGCTGTTCTACAGCAATCGTCAGGTATTGCTTTTTACATGTCACAAAAGGGAAAGAGAGCTTCTTCAGGAGATTATCAGAGAGGAAGCGTAATCAGATACAGTGAACTACCCACCACTTACAGAAGTGGGGGCTTCATGAGAATAGCGCGTGACTATTAGACCACACGTATTCTCATAGGCGTTGCCACAACGCCTCTAC
>JAGZHZ010000011.1 GCA_018366495.1 Clostridiales bacterium | reverse complement strand
GCTCTATTATTTACTAGGGTACAGCTTTGGCAATTCATCTCACCACTTATCCCTCTACGGGCTTGAAGTGGGAGTATTCTTGCTAGGTCGTTTGATAAACATTTGATCAAGGCATACATGCAAAAAATCGCTGAACCCCAATAAAAGCAAGGATACAGCGATTTTTTATTTAGCAACTGTCAAAAACGGGAATCGTATCTTATACTGTTTAGCTTAGCTATGCCCTATTCTGCAGTTTATACTCATTCTTTATGATAACAGTATATCACTTAATATGTAGATATTTGTAATATTTACATTAAGTGATATACTAAAAATGAACTATCATTCTGCGATTAAAACCATAGATTTTCCCGTTTAAATCGTTATAAAATTTTTATCTCATATTTTCTTTCTTTTTCGTCTTTTGTACAATGGCGAAACCAATCAAAAGTGTGGCAACAGCCATTAATACTGCATACTCCAGCATTGCCTGTACATTACCGACTGTAATTTTTCCAGCGATTGCCCAGATACACCCGACAGCTGCACACAGTACATATCCCATATCATTTACTAATGTGGTAATGGGGCTGATTGCACCTGCCGTTGTCTCTGCCTTGCGTGCACTCTCCTTTAGTTTTTCATTCAATTCTCTAAATTTTTCTTTTGCTTTTTTTTGATAATTAAACAGCTGGACTACCTGCTGTCCGTTATAGATTTCTTCGATATAACCATTCAGTGTGCCTAAAAATTCCTGCTGACGTCCATAATGTCTCCCGCTGGCTTTCATTACTTTGGCTGCGCTCAGTAAAGACAATGGAACCATAAAAATAGGAATAAATGTTAATTTGGGACTAATCAGGATCATCATAATAAAAATTCCAATCGCAGTGATAAGCTGAGTCACAACAGAAGTCAAATTTTGACTGATTGTATTATTGATCGTATCCACATCATTTGTGATAATGCTCAAAATATCGCCATGAGTGTGTGTATCATAATAATTCAGTTTCAATCGGTTCATCTTTTCATCAATATCATGGCGCAGCATCTGCATTACACCAGCTGTAATTTTTACCATTCCAAATCCTTGTAAAACAGAAAAGAGCTGTGATATCAGATATAACGCTATCAATCCTGCCAAAAACCAAATAATTTTTTTCCAATAAAATACTCCGTCCTCTATACTGTCAAATAATGTTGTTGTTATTCTGCCAATCATGAAAGGAGCCATCACCATAAATATTGTACTGGCCGCCGCAAAAAGCAGCGAGAAGAAAAGCCGCAGACGGTATGGTTTCAAATAGCAAAACAGCTGCTTAAAAACATTTTTCTTTTTCATCTGTGATATTCTCCTTTCCTAATTGGATTTCTGCCATTTCTCGATATAAACCGCACGTTTTCATAAGTTCTTCATGCCTTCCCCGACCTATAATACGCCCGTCATCTATGACAAGAATACGGTCTGCCTCTAAAATAGAGCTGATACGCTGTGCCACCATAATTACAGTAGCATCCTTTAAATTTTTTTTCAGATTTTCTCGCAGTATCTTATCTGTTTTCATGTCAAGTGCAGAAAAACTGTCATCAAATACATAGATCTCTGGAGATTTCATGATCGCTCTGGCAATCGCCATTCTCTGCCTCTGACCTCCTGAAAGGTTCGTCCCCCCCTGAGTGATACCATCATGATATCCTTTTTCCTTTTTTTCAATAAATTCATCTGCGCAGGCAATGTTTGCCGCATATTTCCATTCCAATTCTGTGCCGGATTCCTTTCCAAAATTAAGGTTGGAAGCAATATCACCGGAAAATAGCACATTTTTCTGCGGAACATATCCTATCATTGCCCGCAGTTCATCCACTTTATATTTTTTCACATCGACTCCATCTATAAGTACTGAACCAAATAAAGGATCATATAATCTTGGAATCAGCTTCAAAATACTAGATTTTCCTCTCCCTGTACCCCCTATGATTGCAGTGATTTCTCCCGGATGAGACTCAAAACTAATATCTTTTAAAATTGGCTCATCCGCACCCGGATATGCAAATGTAACATGACGAAATTCCACTGTGGAACGCAGAGGCCGCTGTTCTGTCCGAAAATTTCCATCCTTGATGCAGCTTTCTGTTTCCAGCACTTCAGCGATTCGTCTAGAACATGCATATGTTGTCGGAAACATCATGATCACCATCGCAAACATCATCACTGCCATTAAAACCATACTGATATACTGGCTGTTTGCTACCAAAGATCCAACTTCCATCGCTCCGCTTTCCACATAGCAGGCGCCCAGCCCCAGGACAGCTGCCGTTGTCACTCCAAAGATTACATTGATGGCAGGCAGCAAAAAACTTGTAATTCTCCCTGCGCTTACTGTTGTCTGTGTATATTCTTCATTTGCCTTTCCAAAACGGAAACTTTCTTTCTCCTGTTTATTAAATGCCCGAATCACTCGAACACCTTCCAGTGATTCCAAAAACAGCCGATTGATCTGATCTAGTTTTTGCCGAAGTTTAATAGAATATTTCGATGCCAGCATCACGATGATGCCGACCCCGATCAACAGGACAGGGATTGCCACAGTCAGAACCGAGCTGACTTTCCCGCCGGTGGCCGCTGAAAATACAAGCCCTGCTGCTGCCATCATCGGAGCTAAAATTCCAATCCGAAGCAGCATGGTAAGAAAATTTTGCATGTTTGTGATATCTGACGTGCTTCTTGTCACAAGGCTGGCAATTCCGAAACGATCCAGTTCTGCCTGGGAAAAGCTCTGAATTCTTTCAAAGACTTCTGTCCGAAGCCTTGCTGAAAATTCAGTAGAAATCTGTGTAGCAAGCTTTACTGATAAAAAGTTGACAATACATGCCATGACCGCAATCCCTGCCATCTCTGCAGCCAAAATAAAAATTATTCTTTCTGATACGCTTGCCACTCCCTTATTGATCATCTGAGCCAAAAGGGAAGGCAGAAGCATCTCTCCTACTGCCGAAATCAATACCAGTATCGAAAGTCCGATAATCTGATATCTATTCAGCCTGATTTTAGAAAAAATAGTGCGCATAAAACGTTTTCGTCTCCTTTCCTTATCATTTTCATTTCTATTTTTTATGATATTACTTCTATTTTAGACAGTTGAAAAAACAACTTTCCTAAAGCATATCTCTGAAGAATCAGATACTCTTCCGGAGAGACTTTTTCTCCAAAATTTAGAATTTCCATATCACCACTGGTTCCCTTAATAAAAATACCGGATGAGGTAAAACCATTTTTTAAATAAAATTTTCTTCTGGCAATTCTCTGCTCTTTATTATCCGCCTGTTCATCTAATCGTTCAATCAATAAGACCATTCTTCTATCTGAAAAATATCTGCAGATTTCCTGCAAAAGCTTACTTCCTGTTCCTCTGCTGCGAATTTTTTGAGATACTGCCAGATAATCCACCATAACCATATCATGATAAGGAATGAGAACAGCAAACCCTGCCACTTTATTTTTATCAGACACTGTAAAAATTTGTGTTTTTCCAGTTGCCGCTGAGTAGCGTAATGACAAAAAAGGTTTTCTTTCTCGTTTTGGAAATGATTCCAGATAAATTTTTTTGATTGCTGTCCATTGATTTTTTTGTGCGATTGTAATCTCCATTTTTTCCTCCCGAATCTTGCAGTTTTTCTTTTCGTGGTGTATCATACTATGTACAGTAACTGTACAGTCAAGAGGTGTTTTATGAAAGATAAAAAATATTTATTTTCTTCAGGAGAATTTGCCAGACTAAATGGTATCAATAAAAGAACCCTTCACTATTACAACGAAATCGGACTGTTTCGTCCTGAAGTGAAAGGCGCCAACGGATATCACTATTACAGCTGTTTTCAAACTATACAGCTGGAAATGATTTTGATTTTCAGAAAACTCGGTCTCTCTATCGAAGACATCAAAACATACACCGATCATCCGTCTGATATGTCTTTCAGGCAGATTATTACAGATCAAAAAAAGCTAATCGACAAATCGGTCGAACAGCTTCTGGAGGCAAAAATATTTCTGCAGCAAAAACAGGATAAACTGGAACTTGGTTTGTCTGCATTTCATGGAAAAATAGAACAGATTTCTCTGCCGGAACAGCGCATTTTGATTTCTGCTCCAATCACAGGTGCATACGATGAAGATGATTTTTCTGTCGCAACTGCATTTTCTCTCCGTTTAAAAAACATTTTCGGTCTTTACGATAACTTCGGCAGCCGTATTGCTGTCTCAAATATTTTAAATGGCAATTTCAATAACTATGATTCTTTTTTTGCATATGGACGAAATGAAATATCCCAATATGATACCCTGCGGCCAGCCGGAGAATATCTGCGTGCATTTTGTATCGGCGGATGGGAACGGATTCAGGATGTCTATCAGATGATTTTATCGTTTGCCGATGAACATCGCCTTACTCTGACTGGCTACGCCTATGAAGAAGGATTAAATGAAATGTCGCTTCAAAAGAGTGACGACTATATCACAATGATTACGATTGCATATACCTCATTTTCCTAGTTGTCTGATTCTGTAAGTGAACTACCCATAAGCTAAAGCGAATGGGATGTTCATAAAGTAACTTTAAAGCAGGTAATAAAAAAGCAGGCAAACAAACTTTTAAAGTTTGCTTACCTGCTTTTCTGCTATTTCAACCAGTTTTAAAACATCTCTGTCTGCATGAAGGCTATATAGCAATCCATAAGGTATACTGTAATCCCAACGAACTGGAATTGAAACAAGTCCGGGATGAACATCCCGCCAGCACTCAATCGTAAGCAAAACATTCCCTGTTTCCGCACAGCGATTGAATACAGACAGATCATAAAAATATGGAGTATCTTCAATCTGTATCTGAGGATGATTCCTTTCTAAATCGTTTCGGATAAAATCATTTACGCCAGAATCTCCTTTGCTGACCATCATCAGTGTCTGCCCATATAAATCCCGAATATCAAGACAAGATTTCTTTGCCAAAGGATGTTCCCGAGATACAGCAACCATCTTTTTATATCTGCCAAGGGGCAAAAAGTTACAAAGGGACAGCCATACTTTTGAATCACAGACACCAATCAAAAAATCAAATTTTTCTCCCAACTTCTTTATTTCTGACAAAATTCCCTTATGGTTATCCTCAAATGGCACAAGATGCAGCTTGTACTCTGGAAAATGATGATTAATTTTATACCACAAATCTATAAACGGTTTTGCTGAATTCAGCATAGAAGTTCCAACACAAAAAGTCGTATCACATCTTCCAGATGCCGCAATCGCTGCGGCAATGGATTTTTCCGAATAATCCATCATAAACTTTGCATCACGGTATATCACTTCGCCTGCTGGTGTCAAACGAACTCCGGCGGGTGTTCTTTCTATCAATTTTAAGTTTAAATGCTCTTCCAGGCTGTTCATCTGCTTCATCACAGCAGTGGGAGAAATAAACAGCTTTTCCGCAGCCTTTGTAAAACTTCCGCAGTCTATTACTGCTAAAAAGGTATCAAGTAATGGATTATACATCGCACACCACCTATAAACTTTTAGTTTATACGATGATAACATATAGGAGATTCTCTGTCAATTCATTGCATGTTATGCTTATTACATCCAAAAGAAAGGCGGTATAATCAATGGCTAAAAAATTGATTGCTTTTTATTCAAGAGCTGATGAAAACTATGTGAGCGGCGCATTGAAGATGCTCTCGACAGGTAATACAGAAGTTGTGGCTCATATGATAGAAAAAATTACTGGTGGCGACTTATTTCATATTGAGCAAGTAAAGCCCTATTCTAAAGGATATAACGACTGCATTGCCGAAGCAAAAGCTGATCAGCTGCAAAATGTCAGACCTGATCTGAAATCTTATCCAGATTCTATTGACGATTATGATGTAATTTATCTGGGCTATCCAAATTATTGGAGTACCATGCCAATGGCAGTATTCACATTTCTGGAACATTTTGATTTCTCCGGCAAAATCATCAAGCCGTTCTGCACACACGAAGGAAGTGGAATGGGAAACAGTGTTGCCGATATAAAAAAACTCTGTCCCCATGCAGCTGTTGAAAAAGGTCTTGCGATTTACGGCAGCAGGGTAACCAATTCCAAAAAACAAATAGAAAGCTGGGTGAAATAAACGTATGAAAAAAATTACAGCTGGCAGAGACACTTTAGGAGAATTTGCACCAAAATTTGCTGAACTAAATGATGATGTGCTTTTTGGCAAGGTATGGTCAAGGGAAGATAAACTGTCCGCCCGTGATCGCTCTGTGATTACAGTAACCGCTTTGTTAGCACAAGGACTTTGTGACAGTTCCTTCGAACATCATCTGAAAACAGCAAAGGAAAATGGGATTACAAAATCTGAAATAGCAGAAATCTTAACCCACGCAGCATTTTATACAGGCTGGCCAAAGGCATGGGCCGCATTTCGGTTAGCAAAAGACATCTGGAAAGAGTCTGATGTTCAAACAGAAAAACAGGCATATGAAAATTCCATGATTTTCCCAATCGGAGAACCGAACACTGCTTTTTCCGATTATTTTATCGGAAAAAGCTACCTGGCGCCGCTTTCAAAAGAGCAAGTCGGCATTTACAATGTTACTTTTGAACCTTCTTGTCGAAATAACTGGCATATCCACAATGCAGCAAAAGGCGGAGGGCAGATTCTCATCTGTGTCGCTGGAAAAGGTTATTATCAAGAATGGGGTAAAGAAGCACAGCTTCTTTTGCCCGGCGATATAATAAATATTGCCCCTGGTGTCAAACATTGGCACGGTGCAGCAAAAGACAGCTGGTTTTCCCACCTCGCCATTGAAGTACCTGGTGAAAATACGCACAACCAGTGGTGTGAAGAAGTCAGCAATGAAGAATATAAAAAATTAAAATATTAATCCTATTGTAAATCAGATTAATGAAGAAAAAACGGTAAGGAGAATCTCTATGAGTAAAAAAGTGTTAATTTTATCAGGAAGTCCGCGAAAGAGCGGCAATTCCGATTTATTATGTGACGAATTTATGCGTGGTGCACTGGAGAGCGGCAATGAAGCGGAAAAAATCAGAGTTGCTGGCAAACATATCGCTCCATGCTCCGGCTGTTACTATTGTTCTGCACATAATGGCGAATGTGTACATAAAGATGATATGGCTGAAATTTTGCAAAAAATAATTGACGCCGATGTAATTGTTCTTAGTTCTCCTGTTTACTTTTATTCCATTAGCGCACAGTTAAAAGCGCTCATCGACCGCACTGTGGCAAGGTGGCTAGAAGTGAAAAATAAGGATTTTTATTATATTATTACGATGGCAGATGATGCACCTTCCTCTGCTGATACAACGCTTGCCTGCTTCCGTGGCTATGCAGATTGTGTAGAGGGAGCTGTGGAAAAAGGCGTCATCATCGGAAAAGGTGTGCACGATGCAGGAGAGATCAAAAATACAGCCGCTGTGAAGCAGGCGTACGCAATGGGCAAAAATATATAATATAGAAAAGCTGCTACAAAACAATTTGGAACTCAGACTAAAAAAAACTATACAGACAAAAATTTGAGTTAAAACAATGACAGCAGCTATGTCAGTATAGAATATACTGAAGAAAACAGACAGGAATTTCCCCTTGCAGATACCATGTCGGATAATTGTAAAAAATACGATACATATTGAGTGTCCGATCTGGCATAGGATTGCCGCCCGACCTGTGAACAGATTTATAGAAGCTAACGATTTCACAAATAAAAATTGCCTTTCTAATTACATTTTCTTTCGCTTATTGACAGTCCATTCTGAAAACCTTATAATAAAAAAAAAGGCTGATGCCAAAAAGGAGGGTTTTATTTATGAAAAAGTTCTCACGGCAGTTATCTTCTCGCTGTCTGGCTTCTATTGTGGCTTTTAACATGGCTTTTGCCATGCCTTTGCCATCATTTGCAGAAGAATCTGATAAGGAGCAGGACATCATTATTTTATACACAAATGATGTTCACTGTGCTATCGATGATAATATCGGATATGCCGGTCTGGCTCTCTATGAAAAAGAAATGCTGCTGGAAACGCCATATGTCACATTGGTCGATGCAGGTGATGCAATCCAGGGTGCTCCTATTGGAACGCTTTCCAGCGGCAGCTATGTAGTCGATATCATGAACGAGGTAGGATACGATTTTGCCATACCTGGAAATCATGAATTTGACTATGGTATGGATCGTTTTCTTGCTCTTGCCGATGATCTTGAATGCGGATACACTTCCTGCAACTTTATGGATCTGAAAACGAATGAACCTGTTCTGGACGCATATCAGATGTTTGACTATGGCGACACCAGCATTGCATTCGTGGGCGTATCTACTCCGGAAAGCTATACAAAATCAACACCTGCTTATTTCCAGGATGAAGCTGGAAATTATATCTATGGTTTCTGTGAAGATGAGACAGGAAAAGCACTGTATGACCAGATTCAGGATACCGTGGATGAAGCTACAGATGCGGGAGCAGATTATGTTGTCTTAGTCGGCCACCTTGGAAAAGAAGGCGTTACGCCACATTGGACTTCCGATGCTGTCATTGCCAATACAACAGGTATAGATGTTGTCATCGACGGTCATTCTCATGAGTCTTTCAATCGTATTCTGGAAAATAAAGATGGAGACGAAGTCATCCTGACTCAGACCGGAACAAAACTTTCCAGCATCGGTAAACTGACAATTGAACCTGACGGCACAATCACTGCTGAACTTGTCAATGAAGTTCCACCTCTGGCTGGTACTGCATCTGCTGCCGATGCTACTGCTGCTGATGCAACTCCGGCAGCTGCCGACGACTCTGAAGAACCGGCAAAAAATATTGATCCTGAAACAGATGCTTTTATTAAAAATATCCAGGCAAAATATTCTGAAATGCTGGAAGAAGTTGTAGGAAATACTTCTGTTCTTCTGACAACAAACAATCCTGATACAGGTGAACGCGCTGTCCGCAAGGCTGAGACAAATCTCGGTGATTTCTGTGCTGACGCTTTCCGTGATCAGTCCGGCGCTGATATTGCTTTTATGAATGGCGGTGGAATCCGTGCTGATGTTGAGGCGGGTGAAATTACATATAATGATCTCTTAAATGTATTTCCATTCAGCAACACAATGTGCGTTGCTGAAGTGACAGGCAGTCAGATCCGGGATGCCCTTGAAATGGCATGTAAGAATTATCCAGAAGAAAGCGGCGGATTCCTCCAGGTTTCCGGACTCTCCTACACCATCAATTCTTCCATTCCAAGCAGTGTAAAACTGGATGACAAAGGAAACTTCAATGGTGTTGAAGGCGACTATCGTGTGACGGATATTAAAGTAAACGGCGAACCGATTGATCTTGAAAAGACATACACCCTTGCTTCTCATAGCTATATGCTCAAATCATGCGGCGATGGTATGACCATGTTTGAAGGATGTAATATTATTCAGGATGATATTGCGGTCGATGTCGATGTACTCTCTAATTATTTAAGTGAAGCTCTCGGAGGAACAGTCAATGATTCTTATGCAAATCCTTCTGGAGACGGACGAATTTCAATCATAGTTGAATAGAAATCAAAAAAGAAGCAGCACTATACATACATTATTTATAGTGCTGCTCCCTTTTTTCTATGAAGCTCTGTATCATTACATATCATTTCTTATTTTGTTTTTTCCATATTTGCTTGATCTGCTGAGATTTTTCTTCCAATTTCTGGGCTCTATATCCAAATATGCGAACACAGAAATCTCCCTTGCCTAATCTTGTGATTCCTCCTTCTATCTCGCTTTCGTCTGCCAGCAATTCCTGTACTTCACTGATAAAAGCTTCTGGATTTTTAGGGCGTGTAGCAAAAATATTCAATAAATGGGTAAATCCTTCATACATTCCAATATCATTCATCGGAAATAACTTCGGATCATACCTCGTATTATCTCGATAAATCAAATTACTGTCTCTTCGAATTTCTACCATATTATTATAAAATCGATATGCAAAGCTTTCACCCATTCCATATCGTCCAGAACACAATATCTCACTCATCCAAAAATCTGACGTCTCATCTTCCAAAAAAACCTGTATTTTATTTTCAAATCCAGAATCTCGAAATGGTATTGTTGCTTGAGGATGAAAGAAAAAAGTTCCTCCAGATTCTACATCTATTACTGTATTGCGTACTGCACAGCCCTCCTTCATCTGATGTATTTTATCATATGACTGAGATACAAATTCTAGTTGTGCTCCTGTGCAGATTTTAAACTTAAAATCTTGACAGTCTCCTTCCATAATACCAGCTGATGCGCTCAAAAGCATGATCTGGATTCCTCCGTCTTTCTGTATGAACGGCTGCATAATCTTATACGGTGCAGTAAAACGGACATCCTGTAAGATCGTTTTTCCATCTTTTCTAGTTGCTATCACTGAAAGACTTGAGACTTTTTCAAAAGCATTTTTCTGCATCTTATCACATTCCTTCCAGCAATACATTTTCTTTTATCCAACAGATCACATCATCAATATGTTCGCCTCCACGAATATTTGTAAAAATAAATGGTCGATTTCCTCTCATTTTCCTGGAATCCCGTTCCATCACTTCAAGGCTTGCTCCCACATAAGGAGCTAAATCAATTTTATTAATTACAAGGAGATCAGAACGTGTGATTCCCGGACCACCTTTGCGTGGAATTTTATCTCCTTCTGCCACATCAATGACAAATATTGTGGCATCTACCAATTCTGGCGAAAATGTAGCTGACAGATTATCTCCTCCACTCTCTATAAAAATAAGCTGAATATCTGGAAATTTTTCTATCATTTCATCTACTGCTTCCAAATTCATGGACGCATCTTCTCGAATTGCAGTATGTGGGCATCCTCCCGTCTCCACTCCAATAATACGTTCTATTGGCATGATACTGTTTTTAGCTAGAAATTCTGCATCTTCTTTCGTATAAATATCATTTGTAATAACACCAATGCTGTACTCATCAGCCATTCGGCGTGTCAAAGCCTCAATCAATGCTGTTTTTCCAGAACCTACTGGACCTGCAACTCCAATTTTTATATAAGACATTTTAAAATCCTCCTGTCTCTTTTTATGACATATAAAGTCTTGAATAAAGTTGTTCATGTTGGATGCTCCTCAAATCAAATCCTGGTGATGAAACGCAAAGTAATTCTTCTCCTGAGCTTTCTACCAATTTTAAAATTTCTTCAAAAATAGGATATAAAGAAAAAAGTAATTTCTGTCCTGCCGACTGGCTCAGCGGAATGGTTTTCACACAATTTGTCACTGCTGCCGAAGCCTGAGCATATAAAAATGTTGCCAGAGCTTCTGCTTTTTCTATGTTTTCACATGCACAGAACACTCCATATGCACATGGATGACAAATACTTTTTCCTCTGCGCTGTTCAAGATATTGATGAAAAATTTCTGTATCCCAGTCTGATTTCATTCCCATCAGCGTTTTCACAAAACGACTGCCTAGCTTTTGAGATGCTTCACGGATTTCTTTTGGAACTTTTGATGCCTCTAATATATCTTCTAATTCATCTAACTTTTTTAGATCTTTGCTGGCCGCAGCGTCATATGCAATACGAACAGCCAGCAAATCTGTGTAAAGGAAAGTGTAACGCAGCTTGTTTTTTAGATATCTTTCCGCAGTAGCTGCATCATGTATAATTCCCTTTTGAATATAGGTTTCCAGTCCATATGAGTGAGAATACCCTCCGATGGGAAAAAGAGAATCATTCATCTGCAACAGCAAAAAATGATTTTTTAATTCAAGTTCATTCACTCTTTCTCTTCCTCCTATTTAATGATGATGATTGTGAATAGCTTCTGAGACCTTATTATTATAATCTAGCCTCTCCTCTGTTTTTTCAGCAGATACCCCGTGCATTTTTGACAGCATCACAAACATTGGTTCATTATATGGTGTTACAAAAGTATAAAGATTCTCTCCATAAAAAAGCGGTGCATGGCGATTGCCAATCTCATAGCATACTTTTGCTATCATCATCGGATGATTTCGATCAATAAATATTCGTATCACTTCACATGGTGGTGTACGGACGACAATTACTGTCGTATCATCTCTATAAATAATATCTCCCTCATAAAGTCCTCTCGTCAATACCCAGTCTCCCATACGAATTCCTACTTCATGACCTTTGTCTGTCACTTTTTTATGAATTTTCTTAAAAGCTTCATGCCATTCTATTTCTACATATTCGATATTTTTTCCAGTTACATCTATCTCTTTTAGAGTACCTTCTAATTTTTCACATATCATTTTTTACTCTCCTAATTACCATTTTCCAATTAACATCAAAACCCCAGGAATCCATGCTGTAACAATACCTTCAAATACTTGAAGAACCGGAACGAATTTTCCCAGCTTTTTATGGCAGATATCTTCTACAAAAGCTGTTGCCCATAAGACTGCCCACAGATACCAGATTACAGCCCAACGCCAATCTGCTGTAATTCCCAGTACCTGGCTCCCTGTCACACCTTCAATCGTTCCAAATATCACTGCATTGACAGCTACAAATGTAGAAAACCATGCAAAAGGAATAGGATTTAATTTTCCAAGTTTAACAAATGCAACAAAAAGATAAGTAAATCCAAAAAGCAGTCCTGTTCCAGCTGCATAATAATTTCCCATCACAAGATTTACTGCATTAATGAAAACCGATAATAATCCTGTTAAAATGTTCATAACAGCTGCTGACTTATCATCTACTTTATACAGCGTACACATACCATTATTGATCAGCACAATACCTACAAACAGCAAACACACACCTAACATTTCTTTTTCCTCCCAAAAATAAAATTTATATGAAGACAGAAGCACGGCTCAAGTCCAGTGCTTCTGTCTTATCGGCTTAGAATAAGCTATAGATCTGAGTCAAAGGCAGTTTTTTAGCTGGTTTTGATGTAATATGTTCTCCATCCACCCGTACTTCATATGTCTCAGGATTTACTGTAATTTCCGGTGTTTTATCATTAAATTTCATATCTTTTTTAGAAATATTTCGACATCCATAAACTGGCACTACGGTTTTCTGCAAATGGTATTTTTCAGAAACATTTTCTTCCATTGCTGCTTTTGATACAAAAGTAAGGCATGTTGCATACTTTGCTTTCCCATGTGCTGCAAACATCTGTTTGTACATCACTGGTTCACATGTAGGGATTGAAGCATTCGCATCTCCCATTTTAGAAGCAATAATCATTCCGCCTTTAATAATAATGTCTGGTTTCACTCCAAAAAATACAGGATTCCAAAGGACAAGATCTGCGAACTTACCTATTTCTACAGATCCTACATAAGAAGAAATTCCATGAGTGATGGCTGGATTGATCGTATATTTAGAAATATATCTCTTTACACGGAAATTATCATTTCCATTTTCTATATCCTCCGGCAGAGCTCCTCGTTCCTCTTTCATCTTTGATGCTGTCTGCCATGTACGTGTGATAACTTCCCCTACACGTCCCATAGCCTGAGAATCTGAACTCATCATAGAAAATACTCCCATATCATGAAGCACATCTTCTGCTGCAATCGTCTCAGGGCGAATACGGGAATCTGCAAACGCTACATCTTCTGGAATACGTTTGTCCAGATGATGACATACCATCAGCATATCAAGATGCTCATCTAATGTATTGACAGTATAAGGCATTGTCGGATTCGTAGAAGAAGGAAGCACATTAAGCGCTGCTGCTGCGCGAATGATATCTGGCGCATGACCTCCACCTGCACCTTCTGTATGGTAGGTATGAATGGTTCGTCCTCCAATTGCATTTAAGGTATCTTCCACACATCCTCCCTCATTTAAGGTATCTGTATGAATTGCTACTTGAACATCGTATTCATCTGCCGTATTAAGACAATGGTCAATGACAGCAGGTGTTGCTCCCCAATCTTCATGAATTTTCAATCCCATGGCGCCAGCACGAATTTGTTCTTCCAATGCTTTTTCATCAGAACAATTTCCTTTTCCCAGAAGACCGATATTTATCGGATATTCTTCCACTGCCTGCAGCATTTTTTCTAAATTCCATGGTCCTGGCGTACATGTTGTCGCATTTGTTCCATCAGCTGGTCCTGTTCCTCCGCCAATCATTGTAGTAACGCCGCTGTAAAGCGCACAATCAATCTGCTGTGGAGAAATAAAATGGATATGAGTGTCCAATCCTCCAGCTGTAAGAATCAGTCCTTCCCCAGCTAGCGCTTCCGTTGAAGCTCCTACAGTCATTCCTGGAGTCACACCATCCATAACCGCTGGATTTCCAGCTTTTCCAATCCCAGCTATTTTTCCATCTTTTATTCCTATATCTGCTTTATAAATGCCTGTATAATCTACGACAAGAGCATTTGTAATGACTAAGTCCAGATCTCCATCGGCGCTTGTTGTCGTCACAGACTGACCCATTCCATCACGTAATGTCTTTCCTCCGCCAAATTTACTTTCATCTCCATATGTCGTGTAATCCTTCTCTACCTCAATGACAAGACTTGTATCAGCAAGACGAACTTTATCTCCTTTTGTAGGACCATACATCATCGCATATTTTGCTCCTGATATTTTTGTGCTCATATACAATTCCTCCTATCTGATAAATCCTTTTTTCTTTGCTTTATCCAGCGCTGCTTGTTTTGTTGATTCTGAAGCCTGGGCACATGTCAAATCATTTAATCCAAAAACTCTTCTCGTTCCTCCAATAGCAGTCAACTGTACTTCTTTTTCTTCTCCTGGCTCAAATCTTACAGATGTACCGGAAGGAATATCCAGATGATATCCGTACGCTTTTTCTCTGTCAAATTCCAGGCAGCGATTTACTTCAAAAAAGTGAAAATGAGAACCAACTTGTACTGGCCGATCTCCTGTATTTGTTACAAGGATCGTGCAACAAGCCTTTCCTTCATTCAATGTAATTTCTCTATCCAAAGGCATGACTTCTCCAATTTTCATACCGTTTTTCCTCCTTACTGAATCGGATTATGTACCGTCACAAGCTTTGTTCCATCTGGAAAAGTTGCTTCTACCTGAACTTCTGTTATCATGTCTGCAACTCCATCCATTACTTCTTCTTTTGTGAGAAGTTTTGTTCCCAGATTCATCAGTTCTGTCACTTCTTTTCCATCGCGTGCCATCTCCATTAGTTCAGAGCTGATGTAAGCCACTGCTTCTGGATAATTTAATTTTAATCCTCTTGCTTTTCTCTCTTTTGCAAGGTTTCCAGCCAGATGAAGCAGTAATTTTTCCTGTTCTTTTGGTGTTATTCTCATCTTGTTAATCTCCTTTTGCGGCTTATTTTTACAGTATTTTTCAGACAAGGCCTTGATCTTACATTGAAAAACTGATAAACAACAAAAAAGCAGACAAAGGTTCTTTTTAGACACCTTTGTCTGCTTACGTTTTTTAAAATATCACATTCTAATTTCTTTGTCAATACTTTTATTTTATTCTGTTTTTCTCTTTTATTCTATTTCCTGTCTTCTTAAAATGTCATAAATATCCAGTTTTGTGCCAAGATCTACATACAACACTTGTTTTGGATGCGGCGCACTTTCCTGTGGGTTTCCTTCTTCATCAAAAATAGCACGGACAGTTACTTCCAAATCTGTTCCATCCGGTTTCATCACTTCAATCTGTTCTCCCACACTGAATTTATTGCGCTGTTCGATCCTGTAAAGTCCGTCTTTTTCTCCCCCTATAATACCCAGATAAGTGTATTCTTTAATATAGGTATTGCTGTCATAAATCTGAGATTCGTCTCCTGGCTTTCCATAGAAAAATCCTGTTGTAAACTGACGGTAAGTACAGTTTGAAATCTGATTGCGGTACCAGTCCATATTCTGTTCATATAATTTCTGATCTCTTAGGCAGTCATCAATTGCCTTTCGGTACGTTCTGGCAACAGTGGCCACATAAAGCGCTGTCTTCATACGGCCTTCAATTTTAAAGCTGTCAATACCAGCTTGAAGAAGATCCGGAATGTGCTCGATCATGCAAAGATCCTTTGAATTAAAAATATACGTTCCGCGCTCGTTTTCATAGACCGGCATATATTCACCCGGTCTTGTTTCCTCCACGACTGCATATTTCCAGCGGCATGGATGCGTGCAAGCTCCCTGATTGGCATCTCTGCCGGTAAAATAATTGCTCAGCAGGCACCGGCCGGAATAAGAAATACACATTGCTCCATGAATGAAAGTTTCAATCTCCATGTCCTGCGAAATATGTGCCCGAATCTCTTTTATTTCTTCCAAAGACAGTTCTCTCGCGGAGACAACACGCTTTGCGCCTAATTCCCACCAGAATTTATACGTCTCATAGTTTGTATTGTTTGCCTGGGTACTGATATGACGCTCAATTTCAGGACAAATCCTTTTCGCAATCTGAAAAACACCAGGATCTGCAATAATCAATCCATCTGGTTTGATCTCTTTTAGTTCTTTAAAGTATAATTCTACGCCTTCTAAATCCTGGTTATGGGCAAGGATATTAGCCGTGACATAAACTTTTACCCCGTGTTCATGAGCAAAAGATATTCCTTCCCTCATATCATCCATTGAAAAGTTTTTCGCCTTTGCACGAAGCCCAAATGCTTCTCCTCCGATATAAACCGCATCGGCGCCAAAAATAACCGCAGTCTTCAATACTTCAAGACTGCTTGCCGGTATCAGCAGCTCTGGTTTTTTCATAAGTTCCTCCTATTTACACTTGATGCTGACTGTCGCTCCATCTCCAATCGGGACAATTGATGTCAGCAGCTGGTCGTTGTGCTTCAATTCATACAAATATTCCCGCATTCTCTTATAGATTGTACGATTTCTGCGTTCAACTGCAAAATGGGACTGTATAATGTCTCCATCCTGCAGCACATTGTCTGAAACTAATACTCCCTGCGGCTTTAAAAGTCTCATCACTTCAGGCAGAAAATGAATATACTGTCCCTTTGCAGCATCCATAAAAATAAAATCATATTCCTCCTGCAGCCCTTTCATGATCTCCATCGCATCTCCTTCCAGAAATGTGATCTGGGCTTCTTTTCCAGCACGTCTGAAATTTTCTTTTGCAATCGGAATTCTCTTTTCATATTTTTCTATTGTTGTGACATGACACTCTTCCGGTCCATATTCACACATCAAAATTGCAGAAAAACCCACAGCTGTTCCTACTTCTAAGATCTTCTTCGGCTGTTTCATACTGAGAAGTACCTTCAGAAAACTTTGCATTTCTCTTCTGATAATCGGGACTTCATCCAAACGTGCTTCCTGCTCAATTTGATCCAGAATCGGCGTGTTGCCGCGATCCAGGGAATTGATATATGTCACCATTCTTTCATCTACTATCATGAATCTATTCTCTCTTTACTCGTCTGTCTCACCTGACACTCCAGTCAGTATCTGGAGAATCTCCTCCGGTGTCTGCGCACTGTTCAGCACATATGTACCTGGCTGCAGTTCTCCCTGATATTTGGAAAGGCGTTCTTGAACACAAAACACAAGTGCGTCCGGAATAATCCCATCTGCTTCTAATATTTCAGCAATTTCTTTTATTGTATCGCCTTCCTGAACGGTAAGCGCAGCCTCTTTTCCAGGAGGATCTGAGAGCGGCTGCTGTGCAAATACATGATATCCAAATTGATATGCCATTCTGCCGCCGACTGCCAATATAAAAATGACTGCAACTGCTCCCAGGCACTTGATTAATACCGTGACTGCCCTCCATGTTCTCTCTTCTGTCTTCATATATAGCCCCTATCTTTTATATGCCGGCATATTCTTGCTTTTTAAAACCTTGATACTCCCCACAGATAAATCAGAGGGATTTTTTCTTCTTTTTTTCTATTATCTTTCTTACAGGTTGATATCGTCAACAAACTCATCAATATCCATGTCAATTGATACAACCACTTTTTGAATGATTCTCTGAATTTTTCGGCAGATCTCCAATTCCGATTCCAAGTATGTTTCAATCAATTCATTTTCCCGCAGCTCTTTATATTCCCTGCTCATCTTTTCTTCTTCCTGAAATAAATCTTCCGGCACATCTTCTGCCTGCATCAGATAATTTCTTTTGCGGTATTCATCCAACTGCCGTTTTAATTCCGGATCTTTTGCGATTTCTTCTCTTACTTCCTCATATTTCTGGTAGCTGTCACTTTCTTTCAGTGCGGCGATTAATTTTTCCGTATGATATTTCACACTCTCCATTGCTCTTCCTCTACACTTCCATAATAATCGGTAAAATCATTGGATTTCTCTTTGTCTTTTTCCACAGAAAATCACTTAAAGAATCTTTTATAATATTTTTTATCTTTCCCCAGTCGCTGATCCTGCGATCCATACACTCATCCAGTGCATGTTCCACAACGTGCTTTGCCTCATCCATCAAAGATTCAGATTCTCTGACATAAACAAAGCCTCTTGAAACAATATCAGGACCTGCAAGTACCTGATTACTGTACTTCTCTAGTGTCAGCACAACAATCAAAATTCCATCCTCCGCTAAATGCTGACGATCTCGGAGTACAATATTTCCGACATCCCCGACACCAAGGCCGTCAACCAGAATTGCTCCTGCCTGTACCTGATCCACGATCTCAGCAGAATCGTTGCACACTTCCAGCACATCTCCGGAATGCATCATAAAAATATGATCTTTTGGAATGCCAAGGCTTTCTGCAATACCTGCCTGCGCTTTTCTGTGGCGATATTCTCCATGAACCGGCAGAGCATATTTCGGACGAACCAGAGAATAAATCAGCTTGATCTCTTCCTGGCACGCATGACCTGATACATGGGCATCCTGGAAAATAACATCTGCTCCTTTCATGGATAATTCATTGATTACTTTTGAGACTGCCTTCTCATTTCCTGGAATTGGATTGGAGCTGAAGATCACCGTGTCTCCCGGTTTGATTGATACTTTTCGATGAACATCGGAAGCCATCCGTGACAGCGCTGCCATAGATTCTCCCTGGCTTCCTGTCGTGATCAGCACCATCTGCTCATCAGGATAATTTTTCATCTGTTCAATCTCAATCAGTGTATTCTCCGGAATATTTAAATATCCCAGCTCTAAAGCAGTACTGATAATATTTACCATACTGCGCCCTTCCACAACTACTTTTCTTCCATATTTGTATGCAGAATTGATAATCTGCTGCACTCTATCCACATTCGAGGCAAATGTTGCGATAATAATTCTTGTATTCCGATGTTCCGAGAAAATATTATCAAATGTCTTGCCCACTGTCCGTTCTGACATCGTAAATCCAGGACGTTCCGCATTTGTACTGTCACACATCAGAGCCAGCACACCTTTTTTTCCAATTTCACCAAAACGCTGCAGATCAATAGCATCTCCGAAGACAGGTGTATAATCTACCTTGAAATCTCCCGTATGAATTACTGTTCCCGCCGGAGAATAAATCGCCAGAGCAGAAGCGTCTGCAATACTGTGGTTTGTCTTGATAAATTCAATTCTGAATGATCCCAGATTGATAGACTGTCCATGTTTTACTACTTTCCGTTTCGTATTTTTCAGCAAGTTATGTTCCTTCAGTTTTCGCTCAATGATGCCTACTGTCAGCTTTGTAGCGTAGATCGGAACATTGATATCTCTCAAAATATACGGCAGAGCTCCAATATGATCTTCATGACCGTGTGTGATAATAAATCCCTTTACTTTTTCTATGTTGTTTTTCAAATAGGTCACATCAGGGATGACCAGATCAATTCCCAGCATATCGTCCTCCGGAAATGCGAGACCACAGTCTACCACAATGATGCTGTCCTCAAATTCAAAGGCAGTAATATTCAGCCCGATCTGCTCCAGACCTCCCAGTGGGATGATCTTTAATTTTGAGTTATTAAAATTTTTCAAAAAATTGCACCTCCATTATTTCCGCACATTTACGCACATTTTTTTATTCACTTTTCTTGTTCCTGCAAATTTAAGATAAAACAAATCATCTGCCGGTACCGCTTTCCCCTCACGATCTCAAGCTAAACCTGCAGTTTTTATGATTTCACATTTTCTGACTTTACAGTATTTTCCGTTCTTTCCGATAATTCTGCTGTAAAATCTTTCTTTTCTATCATTGCTGCTGAAACAGAAAGCTGTCCAAAACGGATGCTTCTCATCCGCTTTTCTCTATTTATTCCAATTCGATCTCAATATCATCTATCATTTCCATAAATACTTTTGAGAGGGCCTTTAACTCTTCTTCGTCCTCTACAATTTCATACAGAGCCTCAGGATCGCCATCCTCCGATAAATCCTTCAGAATCAAAACTTCCTGTTCCTCTGCATCCTCTTCATCTTCCGTCACCAGAAGATAATCTCTCCCGCTGATTCTCGTCTCTTCCAGAACGTAGAATTCCGCTTCCTCTTCGTAGCCCTCTAATGCAAACTTAATTTTTTCCATTTTTTATACCCTCACTGTCTAAATATCCCTGTAAAATCAGTACTGCCGCCAGCTGGTCCACATATTGTTTTCTATTTTCTCTGCGAATATTTCCTTCGATCAAAGTTCTGTTTGCTTCCACGGTTGTCAGACGCTCATCCCACATAACAACCGGAAGACCTGTTCTGCGCTCTAACATCCCCTTAAATTCCAGGGATTTCTCAGCGCGGTCTCCCAATGTGTTGTTCATATTCTTCGGCAATCCTAATACAATCGTGTCCACACCATATTCCTTGATCAATTCCTCAATTCTTGCCAGCGTTTTTCTCAGCTTGTTCTCTGATGTTCTGCGGATAATTTCTATTCCCTGTGCTGTCACTCCCAGCGGGTCGCTGATTGCCACACCCACTGTCTTTGATCCAAAATCTAAACCTATTGCTCTCATATTCTTCCTTTACTGCCAGGACTTATTTTTAATGTATTCTTTGAGCAGCTCTTCTACAAGCTCATCTCGTTCTACCTTCATAATCAGGCTTCTTGCATTGTTATGACTTGTGATATATGTCGGGTCTCCGGACATAATATATCCTACAATCTGATTAACCGGATTGTATCCCTTTTCTGTCATCGCATTATAAACGGTATCCAGAATGTCCTTTACACTGACTTCTGTTTCTGAATTCACCTTAAAAAATTGTGTGTTTGTTGTAATTTTACTCATATTTTCACGTCCTTATCTTTCTATTCTGATCTCAAAACGCATTTCTTATGAAAATTGTTTCTCTTCCTGTTAATCTATTGTACACAATCGGACATGCGGTTTCAATTCTTTTTTTAAAGTTCCGGACAAAATTCTGTTTTCTTCTCCATCCTTTGCCTCAACTGCCGTGCGAATGTACTCCTTCGTGTGTCCGGAATAGTATCGGGTTCCATCAATCTCAATTTCTTCCTCGCACAATATCTGTACTTTTTTATCGCTCCACGCCTCTTCAAACAATCTCTGATTTTTTTCATTCAGCTGGATTAACTCATTGCTTCGGATATTCTTTACACTGTCCGGCACTTGATTTTCCATTGCTGCTGCTCTTGTCCCTTTTCTTCTCGAATACTTAAATATATGCGTCTCAAAGAATTTTATTTCTTCCAAAAATAATTTTGTCTGCTCAAATTCTTCTTCTGTCTCACCTGGAAATCCTACAATCACATCTGTAGTCAGCGCTGGATTTTCAAATACTTCTCTGAGAAGCCGGCATTTTTCTCCGTATTCTTGGGTAGTATAGCGCCGGTTCATTCTTTTTAATGTGGCATCGCATCCACTCTGAAGAGAGAGATGGAAATGAGGACAAAATTTTTCCAGATTCTTCAGCCGCTGTGCAAATTCCAGAGTGACAATGCCCGGCTCCAGTGAACCGAGACGAATTCTCTTGATTCCGTCAATCTGATGCACATGCTCGATCAGCTCAATCAAACTGCTTCCTATATCTGTTCCGTATGAGCTTAAATGAATTCCAGTCAGAACGACTTCCTGATATCCATGGTGTGCCAGCTCTGTCACTTCTTCTATCACTTCCTGCTCCAGACGACTGCGCACTCTTCCTCTTGTATATGGAATGATGCAGTAGCTGCAAAACTGATTGCATCCGTCCTGTACCTTGATATATGCTCTTGTATGTTCTGCTGTTTTCTGAATAGACAGGTTTTCATACTGTTTTTCACATTTCATATCAATCACATTTTCTGTGGCTCTGCCCTCTTCAAACTCCTTTAAAATCTTCATAAGATCTTTTTTTCTATTGTTTCCAATCACCACATCCACAGAGCCGTCCGCTGCCAGTTCTTCCGCAGAAGCCTGCACATAACATCCTGCTGCCACCACAATTGCTTTCGGGTTCATCTTTCTCGCCTTATGAAGCATCTGACGTGATTTTCTGTCTGCAATATTTGTCACTGTACAAGTATTAATCAAATAGAGATCTGCTCCAGGTGCAAACGGAACAATCTCATACCCGTTTTCCTCCAGAATCTGCTGCATTGCTTCTGTCTCATACGCATTTACTTTACATCCAAGATTATGAAGAGCTGCTTTTTTTCTTTCCATTTTATTTATCTCCTTATTTTATCTTTTTCTTTCTTCATCACTTTCGCCAAAGATCCACACAAAAGTTTGTACGTTTTCTCATTGACTTTTCAAACCGCTGCCATTAATATAAAAGTAAGAAAAATATATTCAGGGAGGTCATTCCAATGAAAACAGTTCAAATTTCTTTAAATTCTATCGATAAAGTAAAATCTTTTGTAAACGATATCACAAAATTTGATTATGATTTCGATTTAGTATCCGGCAGATATGTGATTGATGCAAAATCAATCATGGGTATCTTCAGTCTGGATCTGTCCAAACCGATTGATTTGAATATCCATGCAGAAGATGATGTAAATTCTATTTTGGATACATTGAAACCTTATATCATTGAGTAATCTTTATGTGATGGAATGGCTGTCCGCAAAACGGGCAGCCTTTTCTTTTGTATCTGATCTTTTACTCTACTACTACAACTTCTGTCGTCTCGATCGCTGTTTTTACAAGCTCATCAATCTTTTCCTCCAGATGTTTTTCAGACCGCTTGATAATATTTAAGTTTGGCTTTGTGACAGGGTGTTTCGCCACAAAAATCGTACAGCAATCTTCAAATGGTAAAATTGATGTCTCATATGTGCCGATTTTTTCTGAAATATCAACAATATCCTGCTTGTCAAATCCGATCACCGGGCGGTAAACCGGAAGTGTGCAGACCTCGTTTGTCGCTGCAAGGCTGTGGAGAGTCTGACTTGCCACCTGACCGATACTTTCACCCGTAATCAATCCAAGACATCCTGTCTCTTTTGCAAAATGTTCTGCAATTCTCATCATATAGCGGCGCATGATGATCGTCAGCTCCTCATGAGGACACTGATCATAGATATACAGCTGGATATCTGTAAAGTTTACAATGTGCAGATGAATCGGTCCTGTATAACGTGAAACAATCTTGGCAAGATCAATTACTTTTTGTTTTGCTCTCTCGCTTGTATACGGCGGAGCATGGAAATAGACAGCGTCAATCTTGACACCTCTCTTTGCGATCATATATCCAGCTACCGGACTGTCAATTCCGCCTGACAGCAGAAGCATTGCCTTTCCGTTTGTTCCTACAGGCATTCCTCCCGGTCCCGGAATAATCTTTGAATAAATATAAATCTTCTCTCTGATTTCCACGTTTAACATGATTTCCGGATGATGGACATCTACCTTCATCTGAGGCAGTGACTGCAATATTTTCTCACCCAATGCCGCATTTAATTCCATTGATGTCATCGGATAATTTTTTCTTGCTCTTCTCGCATTCACTTTGAATGTATGGTTTTCTCCCGGATATACCTTCTCCAGATAAGAAACGACTTCCTGTGCCAGAGCATCAAATCCGTTATCCTCTGCATGAACAACAGGACAGATGCCGACAATGCCAAATACAGACTGAAGTGCTTCAACTGTCTCGTCAAAGTCAAAATTCCCCCCGCATTCCACATAGATTCTTCCCTGCTGTTTGTAAACATGAAATTCTCCATCTATTGATTTTAAAGTATAGTTGATCTGGCTGACTAACATATCTTCAAACAGATATCTGTTTTTTCCTTTAATGCCAATCTCGCCGTATTTAATTAAAAATGAATGAAACATTTTTTCTTCTCCTGTCTTTTTCTCTAGTGCCTTGCATACCGCCGAAGCATCGGGATGATTTGCTTTAACGTCTCTGCACAGTATGTGATTTCTTCCATTGTCGTCATCTCGCAAAAACTGAACCGAACCGTACAGTCCAAAAGAGCTTTCGGCATATGGACAGCGACAAGTGTATGACTTGCCGTCTGTTTTTTGTTGGAAGAACACGCAGAGCCTGCTGATATATAAATCTCTTTTTCTTCCAGCGCATGTAAAAGCACTTCGCTTCGCACGCCTTCAAAGCTGACACTTACAATATGTGGCGCACCCTCTTCTCCTGGCAGATTATTGAATATAACATTTTCTATCTCACTGACCTGTTCCATAAAACTTTTTTTCAGTTTTAAAAGATGTTCTCGTTTTTCTTCATACAATTCATACGATAATCCGGCTGCCATTCCCAGTCCTGCCACTCCTGGTACATTGTCCGTTCCGGAGCGCATTCCTTTTTGCTGGCCTCCTCCTAAAATAAGCGGTTTGATTTTTACTTTCTCATTGATATATAAAAATCCGGTTCCTTTTGGCCCGTGAATTTTGTGACCGCTGACCGAAAGGAGATCAATTCCTGTCTTTTTCGGATAAATTCTGTACTTTCCATATGCCTGAATCGCATCGACATGAAACAGTGTCCTTGGATTTTTTTCTTTTATGATTCTGGCGATCTCTTCGATCGGCTCCAATGTTCCAATTTCATTGTTGATATACATCACAGACACCAGAATTGTCTTATCTGTCACCGCTTTTTCCAGCTGTTCCAGATCCACTCTTCCATAGCGGTCTACATTGAGATAAGTGACCTCAAAACCATTTTCTTCCAGATATCTCATTGGTTCTAAAACAGCTGCATGTTCCACAGATGTCGTGATAATGTGTCTGCCCTGCCTCTGATTAGCAAGCGTTGTTCCGATAATCGCCCAGTTGTCGGATTCTGTCCCTCCGGATGTAAAAAAGATCTCTTTTTCTGTCACTTTCATTGTTTTGGCAATTGTTTCTCTTGCCTCTTTTAAATAGCGCTCCGCATAAACGCCTGCCAGATGTTTTGATGATGGATTACCAAAATCCTCCATCATGGTCTTTACTACAATGTCTTTTACTTCTTCCAGACATTTTGTTGTAGCTGAATTATCTAAATATGCCTCCATTTTTTCCTCACTCTTCCGATTCCAGACAGAAGACAAGCATGGACAAAACTGCCATTCCTGCCGTCTCTGTCCGCAAAATTCTTTTTCCAAGCGTTACGGGAAGGATTCCGCTTTCTGCCGCCAATGCCGCTTCCTGATCGTCAAAACCGCCTTCTGGTCCGATAAATACAGCGACAGACTGTCCCTTTTTTATGTTGCCAAAGATCTCTCTTGTCTTTCCCATTCCTTCAGCAAGTTCATACGGAATGATCTTGACATCCATCTCTTTCGCATACAAAACCGCCTCCTGAAAAGTCATCACCGAATGAATCTGCGGAATGATCATTCGTTTACTCTGTTTTGCTGCACTTTCTGAGATTGCCTGCCACCGCTTTCTTTTATTTTGCTCTTTTTTTAAGTCCAGCTTTACAACCGCTCTTTTTGTGGCAACAGGCACAATCTCATACACCCCAAGTTCTACCGCCTTTTGAATAATCAGTTCCATCTTATCGCTTTTTGGAAGTCCCTGAAACAAGTAAATCTTATTCGGGAGTTCCATGCCCGCTTCTTCTGCCCACATAATTTTTGCTGTGATTTCTTGCTCTGACAGTTCGACAATTTCACAGCGATATTTTTTGGAATCCTGTCCGCTGCTGACAGCGATTTCTTCCCCCAGCTGCATTCGCAGAACATTTTTTATATGATTTACATCTTTTCCTGTAATTTTAATTTCTCTCTCCCCGATTTGTTCAGGATTTACAAAAAAATGGTACATGATTCTCTCCTAGTTTTTTCGCGCTGTCACAGACACCCATTCTCCCTGATGCGTCACTTCCAGTACTTCCAGACCTGCTTTCTTTACAGCTTCCACAACAACTTCTTCTTTTTCGTCAATAATACCAGATGTAATATAAATTCCGCCTTTTTTCATCTGATTTAAAATCACCGGTGTCAGAGGAACTAGAACGTCTGCCAGAATATTTGCAGCTACAATATCATATTTTTCATATCCTACCTGATCCTGAACTGCCTTGTCATCAATAATATTTCCGATCAGCACATCCATACTGCCCGGCGCGATTTCATTCGCTTCCAGATTCTCTTCTGTGGCTGAGATCGCACATGGGTCCAGATCTGTTCCGACTGCATGTTTCGCTCCAAGTTTCAATGCTACAATTGACAAAATTCCGCTTCCTGTTCCTACATCTAACAGTTCTGTCTCCTCTGTCACATATTTTTTCAGCTGCCGCATACACAGCTGCGTTGTCTCGTGCATTCCTGTACCAAATGCTGTCCCCGGATCAATATGGATAATCATCTTGTCCTCATCTTCCTTGCGTACTTCTTCCCAGGAAGGAATAATTAAAATATCATCTACATAAAACTGGTGAAAATACTGTTTCCAGTTATTAATCCAGTCTTTATCCTCTGTCTGGGATTCCACAATCGTTCCCTCTCCAATATCCACAAATCTGCGCAGATCCTCCAATTCTTCTCTTACTCTCTGCAGGAGCGCTTCTTTATCTTCTGACTCTTCCAGATAAAAGCTTAAATATGCAATTCCGTCATCAGTGGGTCCATCCGGAAGAATATCCACAAACATCTGTTTTTTATCTGATTCTGTGAGAGGCACTTTGTCTTCAATCTCTACTCCCTCCACACCTGCTTCTGCAAGGGTGGAAATCACGATGTCCTCTACCTCTGTTAATGTTTTTAATGTAAATTTATTCCACTTCATCTGATTACCTCATTCATTTTCTTTAAAGAATATAAAGAATAATTTGTAATTATAACACAAAAACGGTCATATCGCAATCTTCTGTTGACCGATTTTTATCCTGTCATTTCAAGTTCTTCTTCTCTTCATCCATTTTCTGTCTGTTTTAATTCTGCTGAATCACGACTGCCATTTTTCCCATCTGATCATAAATTTCTTCAAATCGCTCTGCATCACGCTCCACGATGCCTTCCAGCGGATCATTTATAAGCACAATACCTTTTTCCTTATCATAGCCGCACAAAACGACGCAGTGTTCTTTTCGATACCAGTAATACGTCTTTCCCTGATATACATACGTCTGTTCCGTTTTTTCCAAGTCATTCATATACATGCTGTTCCACACCACAACAGGCGTCCCGTTTGCCACATAAGAATACAGCTCCTCCAGAGAAGCCCCGCTGATATCGGCAGCCTTCAGATCAGAACCAACTGTCTCTAAAAACTCATTTCCAGCTGTTTCAATCGCAGGTGCAAAACAGCCGGCTCCGCTTTCCGTGTGGGGATTTCCCACATATGCTGAGACAAAATTTTTGTCGCTGTATTCCAGATATTCATCTGCGATCGTTGTTTTTTCCAGTTCAAATCCGTAATAATTCAAAGCAATTGTAAGCGCAACAGATTCACAGCCGGTCGGGAGTTCTGGATTCTGCATCATCTCTTCCATTTGAATCATATGACTGTCCGGAAGTTCAGCTCTGCCGTTCTTATCAATCACAATATCTCCAATTTTAATTCCTTTCAGCATTTTGCCTGTCTGTAAATGAAAAAGATACCGTCTGCCGTTTATAACCTGCCATCCCTTTTTCATTTTGCCGTCCGAACCCATATAATATTCTTCACCGTCCACAGCAATCAGACCCGTTGTCATCCTTCCATTCTCGTCAAAATAATACGTCTCTTTGTCCAGTTTTAAAAACTGATCTTTCACAGATGCACCGTCTTCTCCCACATAGTATGTTCCCTCTTCCAAAACCAGCATCTGTTCTCTTTGCATTCGCCCTTCTCTGTCAAAACAGTAGTACGTTCCTTCGATCTGTACACTGTCTTCTCGGTATGCCTCTCCGCTTTCGCTAAAAAAATAGCTGTCTTCTCCCACTTTTTTCCAGCACTGCGTCTCCATTTTGCCATTTTCATTAAAATAATAGATTTCTTCTCCGATCTCTTGCAGACCAGTCAGAATCTCATTTTCTTGTTTGTAGTAAAAATCTCCATTGAGCTCCAGCCAGCCATCCAGCTCATATCCCTGACTTTGCAGCCGATACAATTCAATCAAAATATTTGTCATCTTTCCATTCTCGCTGGAAATCTGATAATATTCTCCCTTTTTTTCATCCTCTTTTTTCTTTGGATCAAAAGAACCGCTAAGATCCTCTAGCACAAGCCCTGCCTGCACCTGTATCTCTGCTGAAAACAAAAAAGCACATGCTGCCATGCAAACTGCAGCCGCCCCTGCTTTTATTTTTCTTTTCCCCATTATATCTGCCACTCAAAATAGGATTCCATATCCTCCTATTGAGAAACGGAAACCCTCACGGATATTTCTTGCTGCCTCAACATCTATGCTTTTATTTTTGTATGTGTTTTTTTGAGTGGTCTCTCCTTTCTTTAAATTCTCATATTTACGCGAGAGTTCTCTCTATTCCTTCTTTCTTTTATGGTTATGCAAAAAAATATGATTGTCTCCGCCATAATCAATTATTTTTATCATATCACACCGCAAACAAACTGACAAGTCGCTCCTTATTTCCTGTCTATTGTGTATAGCTTGGAAATGAGAGAAACTGCCACAGAATATCCCTTTTCAGAATCTCTATTCTGTGACAGTTTCTTTATTCTTCATCTGTTTTCTTTTTTATAATAATTCCGACTGCGATACAGATTCCTACAAGCAAAACTGCCGCTGCTGCAAACAGTACAAGACCCATTCCATCTTTCTTTGGTTCTTCTTCCTGTTCGATTGCCACACCATGTAATTCTGTAATTCCTGCCTGTCTCACTGCCTCATCGTCTGCCCCTATGATAAAAGTTCCAAGTTCATTGACCTGAATGGAAATTTTTCCATTCTCCACTGCAGCCGTACCGTTCTTTAATGTTCCATTTGGCGTCAGATGAAGAACAGTCATAGTCTCTCCGTTCAATCTCTCATCCAACAAAAATGAAACATTCAATGTACCGTCCGGCTCTCCGCCACTGACAGACAGTCTATATCCTGCCAGCACTGCTTTTTTTGCCATCTCATCGCGCCTGCACATGGAATCGTATGTTGTATTTCCGCTTTGCAGCTGCTCTACTTTCAGTTCAGGCAAAGCTGTAAAAAATCCATTCACACTGATACCATACCATTCATTTTTCAATTCTGTCTGGCTCGATCCGGCAGCTCTTTTTTTCCAGCGGGCATACAGAGATTTATCTCCTTTTTCTTTTGAGGAAATCGCTGTTACTTTATTGCCGCCCTCTTTGCTGTCATACCATCCTTCAAAAGCATATCCTTCTTTTGCATAAGGAGCCTGAACGGGAAGTGTAATTCCTTCGCCGTAAAGATACTGGGAAGCGCTCTCATATGCTGCAGGCAGCTCCTCAATTTCTGAACCGTCCTGATCCAGATAATAAATCTGATAACTTGTCTTTTTCTGCTCAGAAACCTCCGCAAATACCGCTGCAATCGTATGATTTGCCTGTATAGGCTGGAAAGTAAAGCTTCCTTTTTCTTTCACTCTGCGCAGTGCAATCTGAGAAATTTCTTTTTCATCAATTAGGATAGCAGCTATTTCATATCCTTCATCTGGTATGATTGAAAAAGAAAGTGTCTGGCCTGCCGTCACTTTCTGAGGACCGAATGGAAGAATATCTCCGTGTCCTCCCGTACTTGACGTCACCACATATGCTTTCTCATCTGGCTCTTTCTTCATAAACGATGCTATAATCTGATGATCTGCATTAATCTGATAAAATGTATATGACAGCTCTTTCTTTAAAACTTCCAATTCTTCCTGCCCCACCGGCGTCCCGTCTATACTCAGTCCAGCAAGCTCATATCCCTGGTCTGGAATAATCTGGAAAGGAATATCCGCCCCTGTTTCTACCTGAATCATTCCACTTTCCTGTCCATTGATCTCAAGCACAGGCAAGATGCTTCCGCCTACACTTGCTGAAAATGAAATCTCGTAAAAATCTCTTTCAAATATAACCTGCATCGTATGAGCGCCTTGTACAGATCCAAAATAATAGCTCTGCGACGCTGTAATTTCTTCTAGCTGCTGTGTGGAAAGGCTTCCGCCATCTACAAGTATCTGGGAAATCTTCCATCCGGAATCCGGGATAATAAAGACGCTGAATTCTTCTCCCTCAGATGCCTGTACACTCAATTCCCCGTTTGTGATTCCCTGCATCCAGTCACTTGTATAGATAGTTCCTCCCTCACCTGCTGTCAAAGAAACCGTATACTGTTTCTTCTGGTCTTCTTTTTTGTCAAATGTGACCGATACACTCATATCATTGTATACGCCCCAGATTGTAAAACTGTTTGTATTATTTGCTGACTTTAGCTCCTCTTCTGAGACAGCTGCGCCATCCACTAGAATCTCCTTTACTTCGCATCCTTCACTTGGATAGAAAAACAGGCTTAAGCTCTGTCCCTGCGGCACATACACGACGCCATCCTCTGTCGTTTCAAGTCCTGGTGTAGGTTCCACCAGACCATTTCCCGTAAACGAGACTGAAACCTTATACTGTCCATTCCATCCCTCCACAGATGGTTCAAATTCCACATAAATGCTTCTGTCCTTTGTCGTATCTTCAAAATAAAAGCCCCCAGCTGCCACAGCGCTCTTTTTTTCATCTTCTCCAAGCAGCACTCCGTCAATGTAAATTTCTTTGACCTGATATCCCGGATCTGGCATAAAAGAAAAAAATGCCGGCTGTCCTTCCGGAATTTCAATCACTCCTTGTTCTGTAATCCATGCTGTCTCGGGTGCAAATACGGTTCCTCCCGCAGAATATCCGACAATAACCTGACGATATCCGGCTGTGTCTGTATATTCTATGCTCCGCACACTGTTCGGCATACTTCGTTCTCTTGTCCTGCCTCTCATTTCCATAGGACCGTTCTGTGATTCTGCTATCTCTTCTTCCAGCACTTCTTCTCTTGCAGTTTCTTCATTTCCATATTCTGAAATCTCACTTTGGGTTGCCTCTGGAACGTCCGAAGACTCTCCTGCATTCAGAGTACTTCTTTCTACCTCTATGATACTTTCATTCTGTTCCACTGCGACATCACCGCTCGTCTCATCAAAACTGATTTTCAGCGTCTGTCCATCATTTAAAACTTCCACAGCAAGCAGCTCCTGTGTACCGTCCTTGCCATAGATCTCTGTCCATCCATGATCTTTGGAAACACCTATTTCATAATATCCGGCAGATACTCCTTCATATATGGCTTCAAACTTTCCTGTCTCTGCTTCGCGCATATCATTCCACACTGCTGTCGGTTCCTGTGCCGCACCGCACAAAGCTGCAGATCCAAATACTGTGTAAGTATGCTGACTAGAAGAATTGTCTGCCTGGAATATAACTTCCATAGAAGTATTGGAATAGATCCCTGTCAGAGAATACTGCCCTGTCTGTATCACATTTTCCAATTCTGCATTTGTCAGCCGTACACCATTTACACTGATAGAAGATACCCGATATCCCTCGTACGGTATCACATCAAACGTCATTTTCTCTCCCGGCCACACAGATAGCTCTCCTTCAGGAGAAACTTGTCCTTTTCCCTTGCTTCCGACTGTAACAATACACGTTCCTGAATACGTCTGTGCAAAAACAGTTATGGGCATCGCCGTCAGAAGCATCGCCGTCAAAACCATCCAGCGTATGATTTTGTTCTGTTTCCACTTCATTGAAATCCCCACTTTCTTTTAGCTGTTTCTTTTACTTTATCACATCCTCCTCTTCTCTGCCAATCTTTATATTGAAATAATATCTTAATTTTTGTTAAAGTATCATTTCATTCTCATCCGTGCCGACCAGAACCATTCTGTGAAAGGAAACCATTTTCCCCCTGAATCTCTCATGACGGAAGCCGCGTATGGTCTCGTCTTATCTATAAAAAAAGATCAGATCAAACAGATTTGATCTGGTCTTTTTATTTATTTAGTCTTCTTTGTCTTCAAACTGCTCTTTAATTTTATCCATAAAACCTTTTCGTTTCGGCTTTTCCTGTGCGTCTTTTTTCTGGTTCAGACTATTTCCTGAAGCCATGTCAAACTCACGCAGCGCTTTTTTCGCTTCTTCATTCAATTTTGTCGGAACCTGAACAACAAGCGTAACATAATGATCTCCCCGAACCGATTTGTTTCGCAGAGATGGAACACCTTTTCCTTTCAGGCGTACTTTTGTATCTGTCTGTGTTCCAGGTTTGACTTCATACATGACGTCGCCGTCTACTGTACTGATACGCACTTCTCCTCCAAGCGCCGCCTGTGCAAATGTGATCGGCGCTGTAGAGAAAATATTTGTGTCCTGTCTCTGGAAAATCGGATGTCTCGATACATTTACTTCTACCAGCAAATCTCCTCTTGGTCCGCCGTTCATGCCAGGTTCTCCTTTTTCCCGGATACGAATGCTCTGGCCGTTATCAATACCTGCAGGAATTGTAACCTGAATCTTTTTGCGGCTGGCAATATATCCCGTGCCGCGGCAATCCGGACATTTTTCTTTTACAATTTTTCCTGTACCATTACAATCTGGACATGTCTGCACATTACGGACCATACCAAATAACGACTGCTGTGTGTAGACAACCTGACCTTTGCCGCCGCATTTTGGACAGGTTTCTGGGTTAGTTCCAGGCTTTGCCCCTGTACCATGACATGTCTTACATTCATCTTTTAAAGTCAGCTCCAGCTCTTTCTCGCATCCAAACACTGCTTCCTCAAAAGAAATCCGTACGCTGGCACGGATATTTGCCCCTTTCATCGGGCTGTTTCCTGCTGCGGAACGCTTTCTGCCGCCTCCGAAAAAGTCTCCAAAAATATCTCCAAAGATATCTCCCATATCTCCGCCATTAAAGTCAAATCCGCCAAATCCGCCGGCACCGCCGCCGCCCTGTTCAAAGGCCGCATGACCAAACTGATCATACTGACGTCTCTTTTCCGGATCACTCAGCACAGAATAAGCCTCGGAAGCCTCTTTAAATTTTTTCTCTGCTTCCTTATCTCCCGGATTCATATCAGGGTGATACTTTTTGGCCAGCTGACGATATGCTTTTTTGATAGTCGCGTCATCGGCCCCGCGGTCGACTCCCAAAACCTCGTAGTAATCTCTTTTCTCTGCCATTGTATTCCCCTTCCTAGATACACCACAAGCGGGGCTATCGCAATGGCAGTCCGAAAACCTTTACTGCGAGAGCCCCTCCTGCTTCTATCTATCACATTTCATTAAACTTCTTTGTAATCTCCATCTACTACATCATCAGACTGATAAGATTCCTGTGTTCCTGCATTCTGTCCTGCATTTGCTGCTCCCTGTGCCTGCTCATAAACTTTTGCGAACAGTTTGTTTGCACTTTCCATCAGTTTCTCTTTTCCTGCCTTTAATTCAGCAACCTGAGACTCTGTCATATCATCTGGATTTGTCTTTGCAATCAGGTCTTTCAGTGCATTTAAATCTGCTTCAACAGCTGTCTTATCGTTTGCATCTAATTTATCTCCGACTTCTTCCAAAGCTTTTTCTGTCTGGAATACCATAGAATCTGCTTCGTTTCTTGTGTCGATTGCTTCTTTTCTCTTCTTATCCTGAGCTTCAAATTCAGCAGCTTCCTTTACGGCTTTATCGATTTCACTGTCTGACATATTGGAACCGGATGTAATTGTGATGTGCTGTTCTTTTCCTGTTCCCAGATCTTTTGCTGATACGTTTACAATACCGTTTGCGTCGATATCAAATGTAACTTCAATCTGTGGAACACCTCTTCTTGCTGGCGGAATTCCATCCAGTCTGAACTGTCCTAAAGATTTATTATCTTTTGCAAACTGTCTTTCACCCTGTACTACATGGATATCAACAGCTGTCTGGTTATCTGCTGCCGTTGAGAAGATCTGGCTCTTCTTTGTAGGGATTGTTGTATTTCTCTCAATCAGTCTTGTTGCTACGCCGCCCATTGTCTCAATAGACAGAGACAGAGGAGTAACATCCAGCAGAAGAATATCGCCTGCACCTGCATCGCCGGCTAATTTACCACCCTGAATAGATGCACCGATTGCAACACATTCGTCTGGATTTAATGTTTTGCTTGGTTCCTGGCCTGTCAGCTGTTTTACTTTATCCTGTACAGCCGGAATACGTGTGGAACCACCTACAAGCAGAACTTTTGAAATTTCATTTACACTCAGTCCTGCGTCTCTCAGTGCGTTTGTCACAGGTGTTGCTGTTCTTTCTACCAGATCATGTGTCAGTTCATCAAATTTTGCTCTTGTGAGGTTCATATCAAAATGTTTTGGTCCCTCTGCTGTTGCAGTGATGAATGGCAGGTTAATGTTTGTTGTTGTAGCGGAAGACAGCTCTTTCTTTGCTTTCTCTGCTGCTTCTTTTAATCTCTGAAGCGCCATCTTATCATTTGATAAGTCTACGCCTTCTGTTCTCTTAAATTCTGCAAGCATATAATCTGTGATCTTCTGGTCGAAGTCATCTCCACCCAGTTTATTGTCACCGTTTGTTGCCAGTACTTCAATGACACCTTCACCGATTTCAATGATAGAAACATCAAATGTACCGCCGCCCAGGTCGTATACCATGATTTTCTGTTCTTTTTCGTTGTCAAGTCCGTATGCCAGTGCTGCTGCTGTAGGCTCGTTGATGATACGTTTTACTTCCAGTCCTGCAATCTTTCCTGCATCTTTTGTAGCCTGACGCTGTGCATCATTAAAATATGCCGGAACTGTGATAACAGCTTCTGTCACTTTTTCTCCTAAATAGTTTTCTGCATCTCCTTTTAATTTCTGAAGGATCATTGCAGAAATTTCCTGCGGAGAATATTTTTTATCTTCAATGCTTACTCTATAATCTGTTCCCATATGTCTTTTGATGGAAGAGATTGTCTTATCTGCATTTGTCACCGCCTGACGTTTTGCTGGTTCTCCAACTAAACGCTCTCCTGTTTTTGTGAAAGCAACAACAGATGGTGTTGTTCTTGCTCCTTCTGTATTTGCGATTACAACTGGTTTTCCACCTTCCATAACAGCTACACATGAATTTGTTGTACCTAAATCAATACCAATAATTTTACTCATAATGAATTCCTCCTGATTTGATTCTATAAAAGATAAGGTAATTGTTCTCTATATCATTTAATTTGCTACTTTTACCATACTGTAGCGCACTACATTTCCTTTGTATGTGTATCCTTTTAATAATTCCTCTGCCACAATATTTTCTCCGTAGGCTTCATCCTCAACATGGAGTACTGCATTGTGCAGATTCGGATCAAATTCTTTTCCGACAGCTTCTATCTGCATTACATCCATCGCTTCAAAACTTGACATCAGCTGTTTGTAGACTTTTTCCATTCCTTCCACAAACGGATCTTCTCTCTGCTCCTCGCTCACTGTCGCAAGTCCTCTTTCAAAGTTGTCTACGATAGGAAGCATTTTTTCGATCACGCTCTTTGCGCCGATCTCAAATCTCGCCTCTTTTTCTTTTTCTGTCCGCTTGCGGAAATTATCAAATTCTGCCATCTGACGTTTTAAACGGTCTGTCAGTTCTTCGATCTGTTCGTCTTTTTTATCTTTTTTCTTCTTTTTTCCAAACAGTCCTTTTTTCTCCTCTACGGTTTCTTCCTGACTTTCCTCTGTCAGTTCCTCTATCTCTTTTTCTTCAGTTTCTGCTGTGATCTCTTCTGCCGTTTCTTCCACGGCTTCTTCTAAATCTTCTCTCTTTGTCTCTTCTGCCACTTCGCTACCGCCTTTCTATCACTTTTTTATTTCTCACCTACGGCTCATTTCGGTGATAAATGTGGTCTAACTGTACCATCAAGGTTTTCAGCGTACTGATTACTTTATCATAATCCATCCGTTTTGGTCCTACAATTCCTATCGTTCCCTGCATTCCATCGCCTAAATCATACGTAGCGGTGACGACACTGCAGTCTTTCATGGTCTGCACCGGTGTTTCATTTCCGATATAAACCTGAATTCCTGTCTCCTGCCCTTCAGATGTCTCATTCACCAGAGCGACAAGTTGTTTCTTTTCTTCAAATGTGCTGATCAGCTCACTCGCCTTTTCGCTGTCGCTCAATTCTGGATATCGGAAGAAGTTCGTCGCTCCGCTTGTATAGATCTCCATCTCCTCTTCCATCTGAATTGCCTCTGCTACCGCATCCAGCACACTGTTTACTATCTCACTGTGAATACCTGCCTGCTCTTTCAGCTTTGCGATTGTAGAAAGATTGATTTCTTCGATTGTCAGTCCATCCAGACTGCTGTTTAACAAGATATTTAATTTTAAGATCGTCTCACTGTCTAAATTGTGTACAATCTGAATAATTTTATTCTTGATTACATTTCCCTCAGCAACCACAACAACTAAAATCTGTTCATCACTGACCAAAGACAGTTGAATAAACTTCAGTTTCGTTCTTTTGTACTGCGGTGAGGTAATCATTGTTGCATAATTTGTATTTGCCGCAAGGACTTTTGCTGCCTGTTTCAGTACAAGATCCATTTTATCCTGTCTCTGAATCATCAGCTCCTTCATCTCCGTCACTTCTTTGTCTTTCTCTTCCATCATCTGATCCACATACAGACGATATCCCCTGTCTGACGGGATGCGGCCTGCCGAAGTATGGGGCTGAAGAATATATCCAAGTTCTTCTAAGTCTGACATTTCATTTCGGATAGTTGCGGAACTCAAATTCAGATCTGCATATTTTGAAATTGTTCTGGAACCAACTGGCTCTCCTGTTTCAAGATAAGTATTGATGATCGCCTTTAAAATCTTCCATTTTCTCTCATCCAGCTGCATTTTGAATCCCTCCTTCCTTTTTCTTGGAAATCATCACGGCTTTATTTTTTCTGTTTGTTTTTTCGGTTGTTAGCACTCGTCTTTATGGAGTGCTAACATCCTTGTACCTAACATATCACTCCACTTTACTTTTGTCAATAGGTTTTTTTATTTTTTTCACTTTTATCATTTATATCACTGGTTTACAGACATCAACCCATCCATCCGCTTTTGAATAATCCTCCAGTTCCTGACACGTCAGTCTGACTGCACTGCTGCTGTTTCCTGCTGCCGGAAAAACTGTCTCAAAGCGTCTCAGCGACTCATCAAGATAAATACCTACTCCTTTTGGAATGGCAAATGGACATACTCCTCCGACTGCATATCCTGTCATCGTGATTACTTCATCTGCTGTCAGCATCTTTGCTTTCATTCCAAATACTTTTTTAAATTTAGAATTATCTATTTTCTGATCTCCTGCTGTCACCACCAGAATACATCCATCTTCTTTTTTAAATGAGAGAGTTTTCGCAATTCTTGCTGGAATCACTCCGACAGCGTGAGCTGCCAGTTCTACTGTGGCACTTGATTCCTCAAATTCCATAATTCTGTCTTCTGCATTATATTTTTTTAAATAGCTTCTTACTTTTTCTATTGACATTTCAAACACCTTTCCTCAAATTTTATTTTTGTATCTATTTGTCGTCTTCTTTACTGTCTTTTAATCCCCTCAAAGCAAAAATTGTGCCAGTACATAATTACTTACGTCAATCCCTGCCTCCGAAAGAAAATATGTCGAACCGCTTTTTTTTATCAAATCCTGCTGCATCAGCTGTTCCAGTACAAATCCGTAAATACTTTCGATCGCAGCTCCAAAGCAGTGAAAAAACTCTTCTCCACGGATTCCTTGCATCATGCGCAGCCCTAAAAACATAAACTCTTCCATCTGTGCTTTCTGATCCAGTATTTCTTTTTCCTCGATAAAATTTCCCTGCATATAGTTTTTCAGGTTCCCTGTATTTTTTAATCTGCAGTTTTCCAGAAGAGATGCTGCTCCAATTCCAAATCCTGCATAATCTTTTCGTCTCCAGTAGCCGATATTATGACGGCATTCGTATCCAGGCTTTGCATAATTTGAGATTTCATATCGAAAATATCCATATTTCTCCATTATTCTTTCTGTATCATAATACATTTGCCGTTCTTCCTCTTCAGACGGAAGCAGACAACATTTTTCCCCGGCTTCTCTTCTTTTTCTGTCTTCCTCATATTCTTCAAAAAACGGCGTTCCCTCTTCTATAATCAGGCTGTATGCTGAAATATGTTCCGGATTCAAAGAGATTACATTTTCCAGTGTCTCCCGATAGCTTTGAACTGTCTGACCTGGCAGGGCAGACATCAAATCTATATTGATATTATCAAATCCACATTTTCTTGCCATCTCATAGCTTTCCAGAAAAGTCTCATAAGTATGAATCCGTCCCAGAAGTTTTAATTCTTCATTTTTTGAGGACTGAAGCCCAAAACTGATTCTGTTGATTCCTGCCTCCCGATACAACTTTAATTTTTTTTCATCCACAGTTCCTGGATTGCACTCGATAGAAATCTCCGCCTCTCCTTCTATCTCAAATTCTTCTCTGATTGTATCCATCAAAAAAGCAATCTCTTCTCCCTCTAAAATAGATGGCGTTCCCCCTCCAAAAAATATCGTGTTCACTTTCCATTTCTCTTTTTCAGGAAAAAGCCGAATCTCTTCCGCCATCTTTTTCACATATTGGTGCTGTGTCTCTTTTTCTGCCAGAAAAGACAGAAAATCGCAGTACCTGCATTTTCTGGCACAAAACGGAATATGAACGTAAATTTCAAGATCTTTTTTCATGTTTTCTCCTTTTTTATGTTTGTTATTTTTATCATAGTATTGCAAGAATACTCCCACTTCTATAAGTGGTGAGATAAATTGCAATCCTTAATTTTACTCTTTCTCGACCTTTCTTGTAAACGGAGCATTAAATATATTTAAAAAAAGTAATGTTGTGAGCTTAAACGGACTGAAAAAGAGATGCTGTGTCATCCATCCTTCTTTTCAAAGAAGTTTGGACAGCACAGCATCCATTTTTCTGTTCTTTATTTATCATCCAGTTTTAATACACTCATAAAAGCTTTCTGAGGAATTTCCACGTTTCCAACTTGTCTCATCCGTTTCTTTCCCTCTTTCTGCTTTTCCAGAAGCTTTCTCTTACGGCTGATATCGCCGCCATAACATTTTGCCAGCACATCTTTTCTCATTGCCTTGACAGTCTCTCTGGCAATAATCTTGCTTCCCACAGCTGCCTGAATCGGAATTTCAAATAACTGTCTTGGAATCTCTTCTTTTAATTTTTCGCACATTTTGCGCCCTCTCTCATATGCCGTCTCTGCAGGCACAATAAAAGAAAGTGCATCGACTTCTTCACGGTTGACCAAAATATCCAGTTTTACAAGTTCAGATCTTGTATAGCCTTTCATCTCGTAGTCAAATGAGGCATACCCTCTGGAACGTGATTTCAGAGCGTCAAAAAAGTCATAGATAATTTCATTGAGCGGCAGCTCATAGCGCAGCAGTGCTCTCGTCGCTTCCATATATTCCATTCCCAGATACGTTCCTCTTCTCTCCTGACAAAGTTCCATGATGGAACCAATAAATTCTGTTGTGACCATAATCTCTGCACTGACAATCGGCTCTTCCATATACTCAATTTCTGTCGGGTCCGGAAGATTTGCAGGATTTGTCAAATCTACAACTTCTCCGCTTGTCTTGTATATCTTATAGACAACTCCGGGCGCTGTCGTCACCAGATCCAGATTATACTCTCTTTCCAGACGTTCCTGTATGATTTCCAGATGAAGCAGTCCTAAGAAACCGCATCGGAATCCAAATCCAAGTGCAATGGATGTTTCCGGCTCAAACTGAAGTGAAGCATCATTGAGCTGCAGCTTTTCTAATGCGTCTCTCAAATCCGGATATTTTGCCCCGTCTGCTGGATAAATTCCACAGTACACCATCGGATTTACCTTTTTATATCCAGGCAGAGGTTCTGCGCAAGGTTTTTCTGCATTTGTGATTGTATCTCCTACTCTCGTATCTTTTACATTTTTCAGGCTGGCAGTCAGGTATCCTACCATTCCCGCGCTCAGCTCATCACATGGGATAAACTGACCGGCGCCAAAGTATCCGACTTCCACGACGTCTGCTGTAGCCCCTGTCGCCATCATTTTAATCTTTGTTCCTTTTTTTACGCTTCCTTCCATCAGACGGCAAAAGACAATAACCCCCTTATAGGAATCGTAAATAGAGTCAAAGATTAATGCCTTGAGAGGAGCCATCGCATCTCCCTTCGGAGCAGGAATCTTTGTCACAATCTGCTCTAACACTTCTTCAACATTCGTGCCCATTTTGGCTGAAATCAGCGGTGCATCCTGTGCCTCAATTCCAATCACATCCTCAATCTCATTGATGACACGTTCCGGATCTGCACTTGGCAGATCAATTTTGTTGATTACCGGCATTACATCCAGATCATGATCCAGTGCCAGATATACATTTGCCAGAGTCTGCGCCTCAATCCCCTGTGCCGCATCTACAACTAAAATCGCTCCATCGCACGCCGCAAGGCTTCGAGATACTTCATAGTTAAAGTCTACATGTCCCGGTGTATCAATCAAGTTAAAAATATATTCTTCTCCGTTCTGTGCCTGATAAACTGTACGCACAGCCTGCGCTTTAATCGTAATTCCTCTTTCACGCTCTAAATCCATATTGTCCAGAATCTGCGCCTGCATTTCCCGGCTTGTCAGAAGCCCTGTCTTTTCGATAATTCGGTCTGCCAGTGTCGATTTTCCATGGTCAATATGTGCTATTATACAAAAATTTCTGATATGTTTCTGATCCATACCTGCCACGTTTTTTCCTCCAGTTTATGATTCACTCTTTCATTTCCGTAGCAAGTGTATCACAAATTCAAGGTTTTTGTCTAGTATGACGAAAGTATTTCTTTATTTATAGATATGAAAATCTTCCTCTTGACATATAAATACTCGTTTACTATTCTTTCAAATGATGAAAGAACAGCTGGCAGAAGAATATGTCAGATATTATAAAGCAGTTTTTTAATGTTTTGTGCTGCCAGATAAGAAACTGAAAGAAAAAAAACTGATAAAAAATAATCGGAGGATTTTTAAATGAACGAAAAGATTAAAATCAGAAATGAACGAAAAGAAGATTACGAGACAGTAGAAAAAATGACGAGAGCCGCTTTTTACAATCTGTATGTTCCTGGATGCGTGGAACATTATCTGGTCCATATCATGAGGAAGCATGAAGATTTTATTCCGGAATTAGATTTCGTTCTAGAATTAGATGGCAGGATTATCGGCAATATTATGTATACAAAGGCAGGATTGGTCGATGAAGCCGGAAAGAGAAAAGAAGTTTTGACATTTGGTCCTGTCTGTATTGCACCTGGATATCAGAGAATGGGATATGGAAAACTCCTTCTGGAACATTCTTTTCAAAAAGCTGTCGAATTAGGATATGAAGCGATCGTTATATTTGGAAGTCCTGCCAATTATATAAGCCGCGGTTTTCAGAGCTGCAAAAAATATAATGTATGCATTGAAAATGGAAAATATCCGGCTGCAATGATGGTAAAAGAGCTGATTCCTCACGTGCTTTCCGGTCATAAATGGATTTATCAGGACAGCCCTGTGATGGCAATCAACGAAGAAGAAGCGCAGCGCTATGACGATACACTGGAAAAAATGGAAAAAAAATATCAGCCAAGTCAGGATGAATTTTATATTATAAGCCAGTCTTTCCTCGAAGAATAGGAAAAGACAGCGATGCCATAAATTCTTTCACATCACGATGCTTGTGATCTCCAAAATAAACCCGTCATTTTTTCAGATGACTCCCATCTGTTTCAGGAAAATTTCTTCTGAATTTAAAAACAGATGGGAATCCCTTAAGGAATGGTGATCTTCATCAACATTTTGATTCTTATTATCATCTCTTTTATGACTTATTTCTATTTTCCGCTCAGCACCTGATCTAAAATCTGTGCCAGATATTTCATTGCGTTTTTTTCTTCCTGCAGTGTGTTTAACTGTGTCCCTGCCTCCACAAGCAAGGTTCTCGGCCGCACATGCAGGTTATAGCGGTATCCTCTTAAGTATACAGGTCTCATCAGATCTGGGTAGAGTTGTTCTGCTTTCAGCTGAATTTGAAATGAAAAGGCTAAATTTTCTTCCAAATATGGGTTGGGAAGATAATCAATCTCCTGTCCGTCAGCCAGGCGTGAAAGACCATTAAAAAGCATAATCGGGGCTGTCTCCTCACCATTTACTTCTGTTATAAGCCGTTTACCGTCCACACCGTCACGGTGCAGATCAATTACAACCTCAATGCTGGGATTTTCTGCCAAAATCTTCTCTACTGCCTCCAGAGAATAATCATATGCGGCGTCCCGGTCTAACACACCGTCAATCAAATCATACACCCCTCTGTCATGTATCACCTGATATCCATACGTTGCCTCTAAGAGTTCTGTCAGATAATCGCCTACGCCCACAATCGTTGTCGTGTCGTCCCCTGGTATGGAATCTGCAAATTCTTCCTGGGAATGTGTATGGTAGATCAAAATCTGCGGCACGGTCGGATCTTTGACGATACTGAAATCCTTCGATAGAAAAGCCTCTGCGTCCAGTAAAGATTCATCTATGCTTGTTGAAGCGTCTACGATATAATACTGATTCAGTAAAAAATTAAAATCTCCAAGCTGATCATATGGAATTTCTGCTACCGGATCTCTTGCCAGCCATTCGGAAGCTCCCTGTGCCGTCACTGCAACTGTTTCCGGTTCTGGAATCTCCGTCTGCCTCAGCACCTGTGTTTCTGTCATTTTCTGATTTTGCGTCTGTCCTTCCTTTTGGCTTTCATTCGAATTTGCCTCTTCTTTTTTTACAGCGTCAGCGCGTGATGCAATCTGCTGATCTGCGACATAATACAGCGGTATTTCCTCTTTGATCCAAGTCTCAATGCAGCTCCCCTCTCTTCCGTTTTTGTATCCTTCATATGTAAGTCCTGGAAGCCACACAGAAGATGCTTCTTCTTCCACATAGCGCTGAATGAAAGACGGAAAGCCTAAGTTTTTAAAAAACTGGCTTTCCATCACTATTCCTGCTCCACGATATAAAATATATAGTCCAAGCGCTCCGATTACACTTCCTGCAGCCATATACAGCCATTTTTGAAAATTTTTCAATCTTTTCGCCTCACAATCAGGTCTGACTTGCCCCTGCTCCAATATATGAATTTTTTTCAAAAAATATGCTGGAAATGTCGTCTCTACTATGCAAATGCGATATTAATTCCTTCTGAGATCGTAAAACTGATTCGTTTGATTGTCTCGTCAATGTCTTTTGGGGTCACAAACATTGTATTGAGATTTGGAGTCAGTAATTCTCTTATAATTTGATATTTTTCTTCACGATTTAACGTCTTCAGTGTACCGCCCAGTTTTTTCAGGTTCTCCGACTCATCCATCGCATCCACAAGATTGAGCATCGTATCATTTACAATCGTCGCCGCATCTACTACTGTCGGAACACCGATGGCAATGACAGGAATGCCAAGCGATTGCCTGTTGATTCCGCTTCGATGATTACCCACTCCGGAACCTGGATGAATGCCGGCATCCGTTATTTGGATCGTGCGATTTAATCGTTTTGTGCTTCGTGCTGCCAGCGCATCAATGACAATCATCACATCTGGACATGCTTCCTGCGCCACACCCCGGATAATCTCCAGTGTCTCCATCCCCGTCTGTGCCATCACTCCCGGAACAAGCGAACTAATTTCACGGCTCTCTTTTTCTTTCAAAAAAAGCTGGCCATACTCTCGGACAACGTGACGTGTAATGTGAAGATTACCAACTACTTCTGGTCCCAGAGCATCAGGAGTTATATCACGGTTTCCCAGACCCACAACAAAAATGGACTTTTTTTCTTTTCCTATCAGACGTTTTAAATGACGAGCCACCTCTTTTGAAATTTCACGGTGATATCCTTCATCTGGAATAGAAAGATTTGGCGCTTCTATCGTAATATAAGTACCGACTGGTTTTCCCATCGCCTTTGCTCCATTCTCTGTACTAATTTTTACCGTTGTCGTGTAGATTTCTCTTTTTTCATCTTTTTCTTCCTGAACAGTAACTCCCCGAACGGAAATTTTCTGTGCGTCGCAGTCTTCCTTTGCCTCCAGCGCCAGATCTGTCCTTATATTAAAATTCCCCAGCATACCTTCTCCTTTCGTTTTACCTTCATTTCTAATATTTTTTACAATATTTTGTGAAATATGTATTGACAGATAAAAAAGTATGATTTAATATATATAAGTGTGTTTACATTAGAACGTCCGTGTCCGGCTTTAATGAAACAAATACAAATCGAAAATATAATCAGGGAAATTTGGAGGTGTACGGATTGGCTAACATCAAATCTGCAAAAAAGAGAATTTTAGTTAACAAAACAAAAGCTGACAGAAACAAAGCTATCAGATCTAGCGTAAAAACTGCTATGAAAAAGGTAGATGCTGCTGTTGTAGCAAATGACAAAGAAGCTGCAAAAGCTGCTTTAGTTGCTGCGATCTCTACGATCGATAAAGCTGCTACAAAAGGTGTTTATCATAAAAACAATGCAGCCAGAAAAGTTTCTCGTTTAACAAAAGCCGTTAACGGAATTGCTTAATTATAAATGAAATCATGATAAAAGCTTTCGATCCCGTCAGTCGAAAGCTTTTTTTTGGCTATATTTTACAATTAAAATTTCCACGCTGAGTACATCTTTCATTTTTCCCGTCTTAACTGCTTCTTCTGTCTCCGCACAATCTTGGATTGCTTCTTCCAACTCTTCCTTTGAAAAGAAATGTGCCTGTCTCACATAATTTTTTACAATAAAGCTTTGAGATCCTATTTTCGCTGCAATCTGCCTTTGATCATATCCATTTCCAAGCATTTCTTTGACCTGAAGCAAAGCCTGAAATTGACGTACAAGCAGATACAGAATCTTCATGGGGGATTCTTTGAGGGCGAGCAGATCATAATAAAAATCAAGCGCATCTCTCTGTCTCTTTTCCCCAATGGCTCGAATCATTTCAAAAATTTTATTTTCTATCTGTCCTGCTGTGATTTCCACTACATCTTCTTGTGTGATGATCTCACGTCCCATTGTATAGCAAAGCAATTTTTCTAATTCATGGGAAATATTTTCCATATCGTTTCCCGTTCTCTCTAAAAAAAGTTCCATTGTCTGCTGCGTGATTTTCTTTTTTTCTCTCTTTAAAATTCCCAGAATCCACTGCATCAGCGTTTTTTCATCCTGCCGGTTAAATTCCACAATCCGTCCTACGCTTTTGACTGCCTTGTACATTTTTCCTCTTTTGTCCACTTCATCTTCCACAAAGATAAAAACAGTTTCATCTGGAACTTTTTTTAAATACTCTGCCAATTCTTCATTTGCTGTTTTGAACAGTCCACTGTTTTCTATCAGGATCACACGATGGTCTGCAAAAAATGGCATGGTCTCTGCCTGTTCGATGACAGCTCGTGTATCAATTCCTTTTCCTATATAGATATTCAGATTCATCGTATCATCAGATCCTAAGACTGCTTCCTGAAGCTTTTTCTTATACTGCACTTTCAGATACATTTCTTCCCCACATAATAAATATGCTCTCCGAAATTCTCTGTTTTTGATATCTTCAATTAAGTTTTTCATTTGTCCTCCCCACTCGCTGTTTATCATACAGCTTCCTGTATTTTTCTGTCTTTTTTATTTTATCATAAGTTACATTTGGACGCTATCCTTTTCCATCGCTTCCTTTTTCATCATCCTTTTTCTCTTTGTCATAAGACCTCCGATTCTCCCAGTCTCTTTTGCTGATAATGTACGCCATCCATCTTCCAGCACACGATCCAAAAGTCCCAGCTCCTCTGCAATTTCATATTTCATCTTTTCATCTGGAGTCAAATCTGTCATTTTTATTTTTTTTGTCATAAATAAAACCATACTCCTTTCTGTTTTCTGGAGTATGGTCTATTTTTTCTTTTTCTATACAATCTCCTCTGCAAAATCTGTCTTAGAATTTTCAAAATTTCATGTATTCTGACAGATTGCTGAGTCAACTACCCATCACCTAAAGGTAATGGGCTGATGTCATGACGAAACTGCCTGAAAGCAGTTAAAATGAAGAAAAAATGTGATGTCCGCTTTTCTTTTAATAGCGTCTCACCGGCATAATAATCGCTGCGACAATATAAGCAACGATAGAGCTTCCCGTAAAGCTAAACAGAACAAGTGCAAGACGGATCAAAGTCGGATCAATCCCAAAATATTCTCCGATTCCTCCGCACACGCCGCAGATAATTTTATTTGTATTTGATTTATATAATCTTTTCGGTTCCATAAAAATGCCTCCTTTGTCTGCACTCCATAGTTCTACCTTTTTCATTGCTCAGACATCCATGTCTTTTCCAGATCTCTACGCTTTTCTATATTTCTCTGCGTTTTTCCATAAAGGTTCTATGCACACCTGCATCTCTCCTCCGCAGATCATTCCAAGGGAAGCTGCTCCTTCGTTTGTCAGCTGACAACGCAATGTTTCAAACCGGTCATCTTTTTCAGCAATTTTCTGCCGTGCTTTCTGCATCAGTTCGTATTCACTTTTTCCGCCTCCGATTGTTCCATAGCACGCTTTTTCTGTCACCAGCATTCTGCTGCCTGATTTTCCCGGTGTCGATCCACTCGTTTCCATCACCGTCACTATCACTTCCCTTTTTTCTTTTCCAATATTTTGTATAATTTCCTCATTTATACTGTATCCTTTTCGCTGACTAAAATATTGAATCAGTTCAGCCGCAATACTGACTGCGATCTCTTCCGGTGTTTTTGCGCCGATCTTCAGTCCGATCGGCGCATGGACTTTTTCAAACTGATCTCTGGAAATTCCTTCTTTTTCCAGTCTCTCAAAAATCTGCTCTACTTTTTTTCTGCTGCCAATCATTCCGATATATCCGATCTGTTTTTTTTCAGGAAAACTTTGACTGTCCGCAGCTAAAATTTTTCTGAGACATGTCAAATCATCACGATGTCCCCTTGTTACCACGATATAGGAAGTACCGACTCCAAACATTTCCGTGAAAAATTGTGTCTCAAAGTCCAGATGATGCACTTCATCTGCCAGAGAAAACCGTTTTCTATCTGCAAATTCTTTTCTGTCATCACAGATGATGATTTTATATCCTAAAAACTTTAAAATCTTTTCCAAAGCAACAGAGATATGACCTCCCCCGCAAATCACAATCTGTATAGGAGGACAAAACCTTTCCACAAAAAGACTGTTTTCTCTCTCTTTATCTTGGTTCTCTTCCGACAAAAAAAATTTCTCGCCTGCTTGTTCTCCATCAATCACCGTCGCTGCTGCAGTATCATACCCATTTTTCTGCCGCTCACATAATTCTTTATAAAACGCTGTCGCCTCCACTATAGACCTCACATTCTTCCCTTGCCAAATCCACAATTTGGAAAATGGCATATTTCACAGTTCAGACAAAGCCCGCCCTCTCCAAGTGCATCCAGCTCTTCTTTTTTGATTAGATCATCTGCAATGATGCGCGGAAGTACAAGGTCGAAGATCGTTCTCTTTGCATACATAACGCATCCCGGAAGTCCTACAATCGTGACCGCTTTTCCTTCTTTATTTCTCAGATATGCAAGCAGCAACATAGCCCCCGGCAGCACCGGCGCTCCATATGTCACAATCTGCGCCCCCGTGTCACGGATCGCTCCAGGAGTACAGTCATCCGGATCAACACTCATGCCGCCTGTACACAGAATCAATTCTGCCCCGTCTTCCACAAATTTCTGAATAGCTTCTGTAATGTGTTCTTTCTGATCATCGCAGTACGTCTGACCAATCACTTCACAGGAGTATTCTGCTACTTTCTCTCTTACTACAGGACCAAAAGTATCTTGAATCCGTCCATAAAATACTTCATTTCCCGTTGTGACAATGGCTGTCTTCTTCGGATGGAAAGGTAAAATTTTTAAAATGCTTCCTCCAAAGGCTGCTTTCTTTGCCTGTTCCATCTTTTCTTTTTCAATCACAAGCGGGATAATTCTCGTCCCTGCCAATTTTTCACCTTTTTTTACCGGCAAATCCCCGTGACGAACAGCAATCATCATATCACCAAGATGATTTACCTTATACAGTTTCTCTCTGTCTACCTTCAGCAAACCATCCCGATCAGCCAGAATTTCAATTTTTCCCTCTTTGATCTCTGAATGATCCATCCCTTTTTCTGCACACAGATCAAATAAAATCTGTGCCGCTTCATTCTCATGAATCATATTTTCATTGTTTTCCCAGACATATAAATGATCCTTTCCCATGGATAATAATATCGGGATATCTTCCTCCGTGACAATGTGTCCTTTTCGGAAAGCCGGACCTTTTTTCTCTCCGCGAATAATCTGTGTCAAATCGTGGCAGAGGACTTGACCAACCGCTTTTGTCGTCTCTACTATCTTCAACTTTTTGTTTCCCCTTGTTTACCTTTCTCTTTTTTTCTGTTTTTCATACAGAGCCCATATGTTTTTTGTTTCTTATCTTTCCTCTGTTTCCATATATTCTCTGATGATATCCAATGTTTTCTGAAGCTCTTCCTCTGTGTGAGCTGCTGATAAAAACATTGCTTCAAATTGAGATGGTCCCAGGTGGATGCAATGATCCAGCATATATTGGAAATAATTTGCAAATCTGGCTGTATCAGAAGTCTTTGCACTTGCATAGTCTGTTACTGGCTGATCCGTAAAGAAAATACATCCCAGTGATCCTACATGGTTGACCTGCCACTGTTTTTTGCTGTCTCTTACAGCCTTTTCCATCTCTTTAAAGAACCAGTCTCCTTTTTCATTCAATTCTTTATAGATCTCTGGATGATCCCTTAAAATTGTCAGCTGAGTGATTCCTGCTGCCATGGCAACCGGATTGCCGCTCAATGTACCTGCCTGATATACGTTTCCAACAGGTGAAACGCAGCGCATGATTTCTTTCTTTCCCCCATACGCTCCAACCGGCATTCCGGCTCCGATAATTTTTCCAAATGTAGTCAGATCCGGCTGTACACCGTAATATCCCTGCGCTCCATCAATTCCCAGCCGGAATCCTGTGATTACTTCATCAAAAATCAACAGTGCGCCATGTTTTGTACAAAGTTTCCGCAATCCTTCCAAAAATTCTTTTTTAGGAGGGACAACTCCCATGTTTGCTCCTACAGGTTCTACAATCACTGCTGCAATCTCTTTGCCAAACTGCGTGAACAATGTCTCTGCGCTTTCCAGATCATTATAATTTGCAGAGAGCGTATCCTGCGTACATCCAGAAGGTACACCTGCACTGTCAGGAATTCCGCTTGTCATAACGCCTGATCCTGCTTTTACCAGCATTGCATCGGAATGACCGTGATAACATCCCATAAATTTCACGATTTTATTTCTTCCTGTGTATCCTCTCGCCACACGGACAGCGCTCATGACTGCCTCTGTCCCTGAGTTGACCATTCGTACCATCTCTATGGATGGAACAACTTCACAGATCAGACGCGCCATCTCCACTTCTTTTTCTGTCGCAGCGCCATAGCTCAGTCCTTTTTGACACGCTTCTTCCACACTTTTGCGGATTAGAGGATGATTGTGCCCCAGAATCATCGGACCCCAAGAGCCTATAAAATCCAGATATGTAATGCCATCCACATCTGTCATATAAGCGCCGTCTGCATGGTCAATAAAGCGAGGCGTTCCTCCGATTGAACCAAATGCACGAACAGGACTGTTGACTCCTCCTGGAATAAGTTCTACTGCCTCCTGAAATAACTTTTCTGATTTTGTCATTATCCGATTCTCCCTTCGTCCATCATTCTTGCCAGTTCTTTTGCAAAATAGGTGATATAAATATCCGTTCCTGCACGGTAAGCGCTTACTGCCATCTCACCGATAATCTTCTCTTCGTCAATCCATCCCATCTTTGCTGCTGCTTTCACCATTGCATATTCTCCACTGACGCTATAGGAAGCAACTGGAACATGAATCATTTTGGATACTTCATTTACCACATCCAGATAAGACATCGCCGGTTTTACCATGATAATGTCTGCTCCCTCTTCGATATCGAGAAGCGCTTCTTTTATGCCTTCTCTTTTATTGTGATAATCCATCTGATATGATTTTCTGTCTCCGAAAGCTGGCGCTGATCCTGCTGCCTCACGGAACGGACCATAAAATGCTGAAGCGTATTTTACTGCGTAAGACATAATCGGTGTCTCTTTATGTCCCGCCAGATCAAGACATTCTCTGATTGCCCTGACACGTCCATCCATCATATCGGAAGGCGCCACCATATCTGCTCCTGCTTCCACATGTGAAAGGGCTGTTTTTGCCAGCAGTTTTAATGTCGCATCATTTTCTACCTCATGACCGCAAAGGACGCCGCAATGGCCATGGGATGTGTACTCACACATACACACATCTGTCACATAATAAAAATCAGGAAATCTCTTTTTTGCCTCCCGCAAAGCTTTCTGCACGATTCCCTTTTCATCATAAGCGCCGCTTCCCACTTCATCTTTATGGTCTGGAATCCCAAACAGCATAATGCTGGACACTCCTGCTTTTTCCAGACGTTCCAACTCAAACATCATCCGATCAATGCTGTAACGGTATTGTCCTTCCATGGATGGAATCGGTTCTTCCACGTTTAATCCTTCCTGGACAAACATCGGATAAATCAAAGACGACTTATCCATTCTCGTCTCTCTCACCATTTTTCTAAGGACTTCACTGCCTCTTAATCTTCTTGGTCTGACTGTCATATCCATACTTTTTCCTCCTGTCTTTTCTGATCTACTTTTACTTTTATGCTTCATGCCTTTGACCGACATAATTGTTCTGTCAATGCAATCACACTGTCTATTGTCGCTTTCTCTGAAATATACGTTTTCATTCCCAGCTTCTGCGCTGCTTGAGCTGTCTGTTTTCCGATACAGATCGCTTTTACCAGAGAAAAATCAAGCCCTTTTGCTGCTTCTGCAAACCCTCTCACTGTCGAGGCGCTTGTAAAAACAGCATAATCTGATCTTCCCTGCTCAAATTCTTCTTTTTCATTGATCAGTTTTGAATGTTCATATAAAGTATCATATGTCGCTATATCATCTACAGTCAGTCCAGATTTTGTATGAAGTGCATTTAAAAGTTCCGGTGTTCCAAGCGCCGCCCTTGGAATCAGAATTTTTTCATTTCCTCGGCACACTGCTGCAAGGGCTTCTCCAAGTGATTTTCCATCATACGTCTCTGGCATCAGATCATGATACATTCCATGCTTCTCCAGTTCTTTTTTTGTTCCTTCTCCAATTACTGCTATTTTTACGTTCCAAAGACATCGGATATCTATTTTTTCTTTTTGGAGCACATCAAAAAATACTTTTACTCCTGTCGGACTTGTAAATACAATCCATTGATATGTCCCGATTTCTTTTACTTTCTCGATCAGTTTGCTTTGGTCTTCCAATGCTGCCGTGCGGATCGCAGGAAGTTCCAAAACTTCTGCTCCTTTTTTTCTCAGCTCTTTTGTCATGCGTGAGACCAAATCTTTTGGACGTGTCACAACAATCTTCTTTCCGAACAGAGGCAGTCTTTCATACCATTCAAATTCCTTTGCCAGAGCACAGACCTTTCCCACAACAATAATAGCCGGCGTCTCTATCCCTTGTTTTTCCACCTCATCTGCCAACGTGGCAACTGTGGCAACGATTCTTTTCTGATTTGCTGTTGTTCCCTGCTGTAAGACTGCTGCTGGCATATCAGCTTCCATTCCGCCTCTTTGCAGCCCCTCGCAGATATCTCTCAGCGCAGATACTCCCATCAAAAATACGAGTGTTCCTTTTGTTCTGACAAGAGCTTCAAAGTCGATATCGTATTCCTGACCTTTTCTTTTATGACCCGTGATGATATGCAAAGAAGAACAGAAGTCCCGATGTGTTACAGGAATTCCATTATATGCCGGAACAGACAGCGCTGACGTCACACCTGGAATAATCTCATATGGAATATTATTTTGAACAAGCAGTTCCAGTTCTTCTCCCCCTCGTCCAAATAAAAATGGATCTCCGCCTTTTAACCTGACAACCTGTTTTCCTTTTTGAGCTTCCTCTAAGAGCACTTTGTTGATCTGTTCCTGCGGCATTGTATGATTTCCTGCTCTTTTTCCAACATCAATCAGTTCTGCTTTTTCCGGAATCATGCTTAAAATCCCCTGTCCTGCCAATCTGTCATATACTACGACATCTGCATTCTCCAGCACCTGTTTTCCTTTTAGTGTAAACAGTCCCGGATCGGAAGGACCTGCCCCTACTAACCATACTTTTCCTGTCATACGTCTTTTCTTCCTTCCTTTTTACATTCTTCTTTCAATTCTTCTGCGAGCCTGCATCCAATCTCTTCTGCCTGGCTGCATTTTCCTGTCAGGACGCCTTTTTTATGATTTCCTGTTGTTTCTTCGTAATACAATCCCGTCAGGGTCAGATTTTCACCATCTATGACGGCATATGCTGCTATCGGAGAGGAACAGCCCCCATCCAGTGTTCTCACAAAAGCTCGTTCACACAGAGCTGCATACTCAGCATTTTTATCAAAAAATTCATTCAGATAGGAATAATCTTCTCCTCTCCTGCCCTGCATGGCAAGAATGCCCTGTCCTGCTGCCGGGATGACTTCTTCCGGTTCCAGATACCTCCCTATACGTTCTTCCATTCCCAGTCTCTTTAAGCCTGCTGCTGCCAATACCAGCGCCCCATATTCACCGTTGTCTAATTTTTGAAGCCGTGTCAGTACATTTCCTCTGACTGGCTGAAACTTTGCATCTGGAAAAATTTCTTTCAACTGTATAATTCTTCTCTGACTGCTGCATCCAATCGGAAGACTTTTATCCCTTTCTCGCTCCCCTTTCCGAAATACCAGTACGTCCCTTGGATCTTCCCTTTTTGAAAATCCTATAATTGGAAGTTCCGTCTGTATTTCCATTGGCATATCTTTTAAACTATGTACGGAGAGATCGCTCCGATGGTCTAGAAGTGCACGGTCAAGCTCTTTGACAAACAGTCCTTTGCCGCCAATCTTATCTAATGTGCGGTCTAAAATCAAATCCCCTGTCGTTTTCATTGTAACCAGCTCCGTCTCGATTTCCGGATGATATTGATTGATTGCTCTCATCACCATCTCACTTTGAATGACTGCCAGCCTGCTCTCTCTGCTTCCGATTTTTATTTTTCTTTTCATAGCATTCTCCTGCTCTATCGCTGTTGTTTCTACTATCATATTATTATATGATCGTGGAAGCCGAATTTTTATTCTTCAGCTTGCCCTGTTCATCATAGCACATCCATCCTCAACGTGTAAAGCTGTCATTCATAATGTCTCTTCTGACGTTTTTTTAAGATCAAAAAAACTGCTGCCATACAAGAAAGGAGAATTCCCCCCATAATCCATTCACAATAATTATGCCATAGCTGAACCCACGAATCATCTGAAATCAAAAAATGATCCATCACAAAGACGGATTGATTTCCTGCAAGATCTTCTGCGCACACTTCAATTTTTTGCTCCGCATCTTTTTCTTTTATTGTGAGATGAGTCCTTCCTTCTTTTTCCCACTCTTTTCCTTCCCATTTTTTCCACTGTATACCATTTAGAAAAACAGACACTTGTTTCAGACCTGTCTGATCTGAGACATCAATCTGAATTTTACGCTGTTCTTCTTTATACCTCCCATTTTTCTCTATTCCTGATATGCTGACTTCAGGCTTTGAATGGTCGATCACAAATATAATCTCTTCTCCTTGTCTCTGATTATCAGAGTGATTTCCGGCATCGTCTTTTGACACCAGCGTCAGTTGATACGTTCCTTCTTTTTGAAAATTTTGTTCTCCGATTTTATACTGATACTGTTTCCATTTCTGATTTCCTCCTGTCACACTGACTTTGTAATCTTCTCCCTTTTTCATCTGCTCAGTCTCGCCGTCTCTTGTACAAAAGATCAGCGTTTCCTTTAAAGAATCTACGTTTGTCTCTGTGATTTCCAGTGTCTTCCCTTTCTTCTGATAATACTGTTCCAGAAATTCTGCCGTCTCCTTGCCCAGCGTGTAGACAGATCCAAATCTGTTGACTGAAAAGCAGATTTTTTTTCCTGCCAAATTTCCAGCAAAGTCTCTGACTCGAATTTGCAGCGTATATAAGTCATCTTCTTCTTTTCTATATGGAAAATCTGAAAATACAATTTTTTTTCCGCCCTGTATCTCCAATATTTTATATTTTAATTTTTTTTCTCCTCTTTTTTCTCCGGTACATAAAATCTCCAGACTTTCTATATCTAAATAGGAGTCCAGAATGGCGGCTTCCGCCTCAATTTTTCCATTGTTTGCAGAGCGATGTTTCAGTTTTTCAATCTTTATTTCCGGAACAGTCTTATCCACGACAAAATGTTCCGGACCATATTCCTGCCCCTTATTTCCTGCCATATCTTCGCACCGGACATATAAGATATAATCTCCTTCTTTTTTTATTGTCTGTTCGCTTATATAGCAGCCATCTGTATAATTCCAAGGCGCTTTCCATTCCTCTCTCCAGTTCTCTCCGCTCTCATTGCTTCCGGAAAGTTCTAAAAATAAAAGATTCGGAGAAAAATGTTCTTCTTCGATAAAAATTTTTATTTTTCCTCCACTTCGGTAAAAAGAATCTGTTTTTCCTTTCGTCAGTTTCTTTTCCACTCGGATATAAGGCGCTGTCTTATCTAAAATAAATGGTTCTTCTATTCTTTCTTCTCTGTTGCCCGCCATGTCGCTTCCTGTTATTTTGACTGTATAAGTATCTTCTCTTTCAAACAGCATAGTGCAGGAACATTCCTTTTTTCCGTCTTTTTCTGAAATTTTCCATGGACTTTGTTCTGCCTGTTCTCCATTGATCGTGTCAATCGAAATTTGAACAGAATCTACGTTCAGACATAAATCAGAAATTGTGATCTGTACTTTCCGCTGTGTGCAGTCAAAGTTTCCATTTTTTTCTTTTTCATATGCCACTGTAATCTGAGGCTTTTCTGTGTCGATCAGATACGTTTTTTCTGTCACAAAATAAGATCCCATATTTGTCTCCATCTCTGCCTTTAAATGAATTTTCTGACATTGGGAATTCGTCAAAGTTCCTTTTTTCTGAACGGAAAATATTCTGCCTTTCTTATTTGAATTATCTTCCTCAAACCACAGTTCACCGTCCAAAAAGCATCGGACATTTTTTATTCCGCTCGTCATATCCTGAGCGTGAATAAAAACAGAAATTTCTCCTGCATAATATTGTACTCCTTCTTTTTCTGTATAAGCAGCTGTCTCCTCTGTCACCGAAAGAGAACTTTCTATCTGTGCCATATCCTGCATCAAAATTCTGTCCATTTTTTCTTCTTTGCTCATTATTCCATTTTTATCCACAGTCTGAATCCAGATTTCTTTTTGAAAATTAATTGGGATTGAAATGACTGCCTCTGCATAATCTCCCGTCTTTTTTTTCATTTTTGCTTCCGTCCATGTCCAATTTTCATCTCTTCCATAATAATAGCGTACTGTCTCCACGCCGCTGATACCGTCATATACAGGAATCTCTATATTCACCGGCTGATCACTGAAATACGCATAGTCTTGATAATTATATTTTTGCAAGACCTCACCATCAGCTTTCCTCCAGACACAGTTCTCTTTTTGAAAGACAGGCGCCGTATGGTCAATCGTAAAAGAAGCTTCATATATCCTCTCTCCTTTTTCTTCTTCCACTTCTTCAAATACAGCATGATTTCCTGAAAAATCTTCCATCTGAATCGTCAGCCGATAGTTTGCCTCCTCCTCCAGTAAAATCTCTGTCTCGTACCAATTTCCCTTTTTCCACCTATCATTTTTCTTTTGTTCGGCTGTCGCCTTGGCACAGTACTCATTTGCCCTTCGCACGCTGTCGATTTCTGAGTCCTGCTTTTTTCCTTTGCTGTCATATGCATCAATCTCGATCTTCCATTGCTCTGCATCAAAGTTTTTCTCCTGCACGAAAAACAACACCTTTATCTTTTCTTCTTCTCTCTCTTTTTCATATCTCCACTGATTCAAGCCCATTCTATGCCCATCTGTCGTTTCGCAAATCACCTGTACTTTTGGACTTGTCCAATCCATTATCATTTCTTTTGACACAATTCCCTGTTCTGTTTCACAGATGTCTTCCATGTTTTCTTCTGCCGTTAACAGATTTCCTGCCATGTCTTCTGCCACAATCAAAATCTGTGTCTTTTCTTCTGTTTTATCCAGTTTAAACTTTCCGATATCTTTTTCTTTCTGCCACTGTATTTCAATTTGTTTCCAGCTTCCGTCCTCTCTTTTTTGAAATACGGTACAGTTCTTTAATTGCTCTTTTTCTTCAATCGAAAAACTGCCCTGAACGCAGTCCTGAAAATAAAGGACACCGTTTCTTTCCATTTTTTTCTCTCCAATTTCAAAAAAAGACAGCCTTGGTCTTGTCTGATCTACAATGACAAGCTGACTGTAGATCACACTTTCTCCTGTTGCCTCACAAATCATTTTATTCCCTGAAATATCCGCTCCCTGAGCAATCAGCTGATACTTTCCTTCTGGCATGGAGAACGTCTGAAATTCTCCTGTAACGTTCTCTTTTGTATGATTCCAGATCACTTCCGGCCAAATTTTTTCTCCTGTTTCTTGATTTAAAAAATACAGCTGTATCTTTTCAGGTTCAAACCATAATTCTTCTATGACGATTCTTCCTTTTACCTGCCCTGTTTTTGTATGCCACTGGTTCCTTTCAAATATTCCGTCTGCTTCCAATTCTATTTCTTTTGCTTTCGGAGCAGTTCTGTCTACAACAAATGTTTTGCTCTGCGTTCTTTCCATTTCATTTCCTGATTTATCAGAAATCGGACCAACCTGTATCGTGTACATCCCCTCTTCCTGCAAAAAAAGTATATTTTCATAAATATTTTCTTCTGTCTCGACCCAGCTTTCCGGTTCCAGCATATATTCCATATCATTTACCACAATCGGAATCGGTTCTCCTTTCCAATGCCGCTCTAAAATCTGCATTTGAATTTTTGCATTGTCACAAAAGAAATACATTCCTTCCTTTTCTGCTGACGCTTGGAAAAGAAATGGCTGACAAACCGGCTCTTGCCCGTCCAGTACAATCTGGGTTGGATCTGCATATTTAAACAAACGGATATTGCCTGCTTTGTCTGTAATAGACAGATCAGAAATATTACCTTCCAGTGGTTCGTACAGAAATACGGGGTACGTCTCATAAATCTTTTCATCTATCTGTATTTCTCCATTTTTTTCCCCCGTTACTTTACTTTTGGCAATCTCAAAAGAAACACTGTCTATTCCTGCCCCTGTGTCCCTTGCACAGACAACAATTTCTGCCTCTTTTTGAAAATACAGAGTCTCATGCAGATCTTCCAGCTTTTTCTGAACAAAAAGATTTCCTCCTCGGTAGAGAACTATCACATCATTCTCAGGCTGCTTCTTATCAATTCTAATCTGTCTTTGTCCTGTACCTGTAATTTCGCCTTCTGTCACGATCTGAACATTCAAATATGTATCCAGCTCTTCCGCCTCGAACTCTGCTTCATATTCATACCATTCTTTTTCGGATACCGGCTCATGCAGCTCCTTTGTCCTCTCTCCTCCCTCTTCATTCCAAGAAAGGCAGATTTTGTCCGGTTTTTTCCCTGTCGTCCGAATCCATACTTTATAGGAACCTTCTCCCGAAAACCATTCTTCCTCTGCCACGCTTCCGCTTATCTGTATCGACTGTTCCATCCCCTCTGCCTCTGCCGTATCCATTCGTCCAATCATTCCTCTCCACATTACTAATACAGTAATGCCGTATAAGATCCATTTTTTTTCTCGCTTTTTTCTTTTTCTCTTTCTTTCATTTTTTAATGTCTTTACTGTTATCCATAATTTCCCCTGTATAATGAAAAAAAAAGCTCCCAAAAAGCTGACTGCCAGACTTACAATGCTGCCTGTATTTACTCTTTCATAAAACTGAATCATTTTTTCTGCTGTCTCACCCATATATTTCTCCCCATTCTACACCTAATTCTTTAAATACCTTCTATGTTTCACATGATACTTTTTAAGACAGTTCCATTTTTATTCTTTGTTCTGCCTGTCTCAATTCCTCCTCTACTGTTTTAATGATATTTTGTAGATTCGTCTCTTTCTTTGCTTCTTCAATCTCTTTTCTTCCATCTTCCAATACTTTCTCTATTTCCTTTACCGTTATTCCATCTTTCATCATTTCTGTTGTATATTGAAGAATCTGCATAAACATTTCTTGGCATACTTTCAGCGTCATAATCTTGTTTTCTTTTTGTTGTTTCTGCATTTGATACAATGCTCTTAAATCCTGAAAGTACGCCCCGTGAGAAATCTCAAAATCGCCTGTTTTTTTTCTTTTTCCCATGTCTTTCCAATAATCTGCAATCCGCACACACACAGAAGCTCTGACTCTTTTTTGTTCTTCTAAACTTTCTGCTTTTCGTGCTATCTCAAACCATTTTATACTTCTTTCCTTGTTCCCTGTATTTTCATAAAAGAAAAAATATGCTGTTCCAGCCTCATATGCTATTTTTTCATACCCTTCTTTATTTTCTGCCAGCATCATTTCATATGTCTTTTCTCTCTTTCCCTTTTTATTTAATGTCTCGCAAAAAATCTCATCTTCCTGATGAGAAAAGTTGTCATCTCTTAAAAACTCTTCTATCAGTTTTAAATACGTTTCTTCTTTTTGCGGACTGATATCTGCTGCTTTCTTTAAAAGCAAAATTTTTTCTTCTCCTTCCTGATTAGATGCCATCTGAAGACAGCGTTCATAATTTTCTCTTTGCAGTTCTTTTATCCTATGCCCCGAAAACAGACAGACTCCCATCGAAAAAAATGCGTGCACAAACAATCCCCCACAGAAAAAAATTTTTTTCTTCTGCCGTTTCATGGTTTTGCATTCCAGTTCCCGATAATGTTCCAAAGCATACCACAATTCCCGACTGGACTGATATCTCTCCTGTGGATTTTCCGCCATACATTTTTTTATGATTCTTGCTAATCCTTCCGAAATTTTCAGTGAATCTTCCTCTTTTTCAAAAAGATGGGAACGTATCATTTTATTTGGGCTCTCCCCAGCAGCAAGATGATAAAGAGTGGCTCCAAGGCCATAAATATCTGTTCGCTCATCACTTTGTCCTCCTCCAAATTGTTCTGGAGCGGCATAACCTTGCGTTCCAAGACAGATTGTATCTTCTGTATGATCTGCACAAAACTCCCTTGAAATTCCAAAATCAATCAGCATGAGATCTCCATTTGGCTTCAGCATAATGTTAGTCGGTTTCATATCTCGATAGATAATAGGCGGAATGCGGCTGTGCAGATATGCAAGTACCTGACAAAGCTGTTTTGCCCATTCGATGATATATCGTTCTTCCTGTGCCCCTTCTTCCTCCACAAGTTTTCCAAGTGTTCTCCCCTCGATATAATCCATCACAATAAAGATTGCATCCTGTTTTTCAATCACATCACAGATTCTTGGAATCATCGGATGGTGTAATGTGCGCAGCATCTCCATCTCGCGCAGAATTCCCTGTTTCATCAGTGCAAAATTATATGGACGGTCTTTTTTGATTTCTTTTACTGCCCACTGACGATTTGCCTTTTCATTCATAGCCAGATAGACCGTGCTCATTCCTCCTGTGCCGATCTGATTCAATATTTTATATTTTCCATCCAATACACTTCCAATTGTGATCATTCATTTTCCTCCTTCATCCCACAGGAAGAACGGTATGCTTCATCGTTTTCTGATTAAGCTATTTTTTGACCATCATATAAACTTTTGCAGTTTCTGTATCTCATTCTTTAAGTTTATATTTTCCTCTGCTATTTTTTCTGCATACAGCAGATCCAGCGCAGCAACATCCTCAAAAATCCGCTCTATTTCTGCTGTCCCTGCATCATTTAGATCAATCAGTTTTCTGTAATACTCATCGATATTGTTTGCATATGCACTTAAATTCAAACCTGTCATTTCCTGTTCCAGACGATACCAGCAGTCCCATCGGCTGATTTTCCAGAATGGCTCCCTGTCTCTTTCTTTGGCTGCCTCTATCATTCGTTCTTTTGTTTCCTGTGTAAAATCCCGAATCACAACTGCCTTTTCCATAGGAATCGTCTTGTTCATCAGTACTGGAAAAAAATGGTATTTTTCAGAATAATAAGAAAAGACAGGAATTACCAATTTAAACACAGATGGGATCTTTAAAAATTCATTTGCAAGATCAGCAAAAGATTTTATTCCTTTTTGATATCCTTCTGGATCGCTCTTTTCCTTTTCTTTTAGAAAGCTTCTGAAATAAATCAGAATATCTCTTAAAGCGTCCGCTCCAAATGATCTCACAATATCATTGCGATACTCTCCTTTTCCCTTTCCCATCAGCCGCTGCATCACATCTCCCAGGAAACTGAGAATCTGCACTTTTTCTCCTTTCGGCGTTTTTTCCATAAAATAAATTGTAAACTCTGCCAGAAGCTGTATCGCTGCTTCTCTTTCTCCCTGTTCTGCAAGTGCATATAGAATTTCTCCATCTTTATGTAAAAATAAAGCATCCGGACAATGATACCCGCCAAAGCTTAATTCGTCTGGAGCAATTCCCCCGTCATTTTCTAAAAAAATGACATTTCCGGCAATCGGATACAGCAGACAGCTGACAAAATCTCTGTAGTTTGCATATAAGACAATATTTTCTTTTCTTTCTTCTATTTTCTCCTGATATTTTTCACAAAATTCTTTTGAAAACCCTTCCCCGTCAAATGCAACACAGGACACTTCTTTTTCACTGCACACTGCGATATACATTGCCTTATTGCCGCCTTTTGAATGCCCGCTGACTGTGATGTTTTCATAATCCAGAGTTTCAAACCATTCCAGAGCATCTATCTGCTGTTTTGTATCTGTCTGCGTCCCTGCTGTAAAGTTATCACGCCATTCATTATATCCTGTTCCGGAAAAAACTACGGCTGCCTCATCTGTCTCTTCATCATAAAAGCAAATCGCTTTTGCGCCTGTCCGAGGATCATTTTTTCTCTCTGCAAGCCGTAGTCTGCAAAGCTGTTCATCCTCTTTTGCAAGCCGTATCATATTTTCCCATTCTTCTTTTGTTGTCGCCGGTCCGGATAAGCCTCCTTGTTTTTTATACTGATCTGTATCTATAAAGGAAAGTAATTCTCCCACCGAAAATGCTTCCGCCCCTTCTGATGTAAAAACAGGATCGTAAATCAGATTATTCAGCATCAAAATCTGTGTCTCTGTCATTCTTCTCCCCGCCTTTTTTGTATCTGTTTTTATTTTATTCTGGTATATAGCAAATATTTTGTGCTTGGTATCGATGATCCTTTATAAAAGTTTCCGTATCATCTCTGTCAAATGATAAAAAGTATGACTCCTCCACCAGAAAAACTGAAATCAGACTCTCCATCTGCTCTTTCTGCCAGATCTTTTGAAACTGCACCGCCTTCTCATTCAGCTCTTTTTCTTCTATCCCAGTCACAATAATCCAGCTGACGGCACGAATTTTCTCGCCTTTTTTCTTGGCTTTCTTCAAATCGTCCGTCTTCTCAACCGCCTGCGAAAACTCTGTCTCATTCAGGAAAGATACTACTTTTGCTTTTGGAAAGACAAGTTCCGCATTTTTCTGCATTTTATTTTCGTATTCCTGTCGGATGCACAATCCAAAATAACTATCTGAAAAAAAGATCTGATCGTTTTCTTCGTACCGTCTCACCCAGCACATTTCTTTTCTTCCATCCATTTCTGTCTGAAAATTCATCTGATCATATTGCTGATTCCAAAATCTCCAGATTATTCCTGTGATTTTATATGGTATCCTTCCATATTTCGTTATGAGATATCGTTCCATTTCTCTTTGTATCTCAGAAAAATCGTTCTGCTCCTGCATTGTTATATCCTCTCTTTTTTGTCCCGCACACCCGAAAAGTATCATCGCTGCTCCCACTGCGGTCAAAATAACCCATTTGCTTTTTCGCCTTCTCATTTTCCCTCGTCTCTTTAAAAATGCAAGATACGATCCGTATCACGAATCGTATCTTTCTCCGTTTCTTCAAAAAGTTTTTCTGCCAGTTCCAGCCAGTCCGCCGTAAGTAATATAAAATCTTTTAACCTTTTCTCCGCCTCACACAGGATCTGATACGTCTCATTCAACTGTCTGCATGTATTTCCCGCGCTTTCATTTAAAAGCTGAGTCGTCACAAAACTGCGATCCTCCAAGCGGTCAGCAAGATTTCTCAATGCTTTTATATGATCTTTTAGTTCTTGATATTGTATTTGAATTTCTGCCATTTTATCTGTTTCCGTATAAAAATTTATCTGCTTCGTCAATCGCTTCCACAAAAGAGGTACTGTGCTGTCCGATGATCTCAGCAGCATTTTTTATCGTTTCTTTTATCCCTTTCAGATTTCCCAATATGTTCCACATTCTTTCTGTAATCCGTTCATCTTGAATCGCACTGTTGGCCACCTGCTTTAAAACCCACTCATATACTCCCAGATGAAAGCTCAAAAACTCTCCATAATTTCTTATCGTCTCAGACGCTATCCGAAAATTTTCATCTGCCACAATAATGTCTTCTTCCATGCGTTTTTCCTCATACTATCAATCGCTCCAGAGACATAATCTTTTGCTCTGCCATTTGTTTCTTTCTCTCTTCCTCTTCTATTTGAACTGAAATCCGATCTTTTTCTCTTAAAACTTCTTCATAAAACATGGTCATGTTTTCTTCTGCAATCTTATAATCACTGCCATAAAGTTCTTCTCCCATACATTCCGCAAACTTTTTTATTCCATATGGCGAATGTATCCATTCTTTAATTTTTTGAGCGCACTGTCTTTTTTCCGTCATCTTATCTTCAAATTCTTCTCTTTTTTTCTTATAGATCAACTCAATAGATTCTAAATCTTCATATCTCGCACACAATTTTTTGATCCGCTCCTGCACATCTTCTTTTTCTTTTTTTTGCTGTCGGATCATCTGTTCTACTCCGCCTCTTCCTTCTATCATCCTATAAATTGCCCTGCAATTTCCAGATCCGTCTGTTCAATCGCATCTGCCGTTCTGATCAGTACTTTTTCAATTTCACGAATCAGTTCTTCCGCTTTTAAAAATCCCGGTTTCAACTGTTCATACCGTACCGCATAAGAATCGCTTGCAGCCCCTTCCCATTCTTCTTGCAGCCGAACTAAAAGCTGTTCCATATTTTGAATTACACTCCCCAGTTCATCCGCCTGAATTCCATATTCCCTTGCTCTGTCTCTTAATTTTTCTGGTGTTATTCTGATTTGTCCGTTCATGTTTCTCCTCTCTTTTCAAAATATATATTCTCTTCTTTTACTGCTATCTTCCATTTCTCCAGATGAGAACCATCCCAATAGAAAATTTCAGATTTATTTTTTCTGTCTCTGCACTGTTTCATCTCTCCAAAAGGTATTTCTGCTAATTTAAAATCTGTCTTTTCTCCAAAAAATAAAATCTGTCCTCTTGTCTTTATCTCCTGAAGCAGTTCCGGACTTTGATATCGAATGGTACGATTTTCTAGATTTGTGCAGAGAATGATACTTGTTTTTGAAATCTCCTGTATCGTCTGATATTGTTCCGTCATCCTAGAAATATTTGTAACTACTTCCATTCCGTTTAAAATAATTACTGTTTCTTCGCTATTCTTTTCTATTATTTTTATAGCCTTATCAAAAAATTCCTCTCCGCTTTTTGTATAGAGACTTACATATGAATGTTTCCTCATGTAAGAAAGAGAGCCATCTGAATTATCCAGAATTAAAATCTGTGCCTTCTCCTGAAAAATACTCCATGTATCCGGTATGCCAGCAATCCATTGATCCTGACCTTCCCCACAAATACCTGTAATTTTTTTCTTCCACTGCGACCAAAAAACAATCTCTTTCTGTTTAAATTTCACTGCTGCAGGAATTTCTCCTTTTTTTCTGTATACAGGATACGTCTCCCACTGTAATTGTTCGGGAAGTTCCGGTATTTTTCTTGCCTTCTTTTTTGTTTTATCTCTGCACGTCCAGATCCAGTCCTCCATATTCAGCAGATACTCCTTTTTCGTTTTCCCCCTGAATGCAAGATAAATCTGCATCGGAAAGACTTCGTTTTCTTTTTGAAAAAAAGCCCTCCCTGGAATCGCTGGAAGTTTTCCTCTTACACTGTCAATCAGCTGTCTGTATACACTGATATCTTCCTGATACAGGCTGATCCTGCATCCAAATCCAGACAGAATCTGTCCGATTCCATTTGTCTCTTCCTGAAACACGATGGTATGAATATGAAAACGAATTCCTTCTTTCCATATAGCGCTGGCACGTTCCTCCAATTTGGGATATTTCTTTTTCCATTTCAGATAAGAAAACCAGATGAAAATCAAATCATTTCTCTCAGGTTCTGCTGTTTTTTCCTGATTGCTCCATTCCCTCTGTTTTTTTCTGAAATTAAGCTCTTCTTCCATCATTTCAATTAAACTTTCCAGCTTCTCTTCTTCCTGCTGGCAGACAATCCCTCCGATCTGAGGGAGTTTCTGCACTGCTGGCGGAATACGCTCCTCAAAATCAGCGATATATATTTCTATTTCTTCCTGATACTGTTCTGAAAAAGCCCGAAGCAGCACAAAGAGCAAATTCATTTTTCCCGATCCTATGCTTCCGGAAATCAGTAGATTTTTTTCTTCCAGTTCAAGCACCGCCTCAGGCTGAACCTGCCTGTTTGGATCGTCATAGATGCCAACTGGTATTTTCCACTTCTCTTTTCTCTCTTTTTGAGGATATTGGATTTCTTCCTTTAATGGTTCCAGACATACCATATCAAGAGGTCTTTTATATTCTTTTTCCCACTGTTCCGTGATGATTCCTCGAATCTCTTCTGCTTGTGTCTGTTCTTTCTGATGCCTTCTTTTTTTTTCATAGAACAGACTGCGTTCTCCTCCCGGAGAGACTGAAAAAATCTGAAATCCCCGGTCCTTTTCTTCACATATTTTTTCTGAGCTGTATGCAGATTGAAATAATAAAAAAATTTCTTGATTTCCTACCTGAAAATATCCTCTTCCAATCTCATGAATCTGTGAGGCAAGCGCACAATGCAGTACTTCTCTGCTGTCACTTTCCGACTGTACTTTCAGACAAAGACGAAATTTTGCATTGCTCCAAATCTGCTCACTGACCTGTCCAGATGGCTTTTGTGTAGCCAAAATCAAATGGATTCCCAGACTTCTCCCTATCCTGGATGCACTGATCAGTTCTTTCATAAATTCCGGCTGTTCTGCTTTTAATTCTGCAAACTCATCCACAACAATCACTAAATGTGGCATCGGTTTTTTCTGATTACTCTGCTTTCTGTATATTTTTTCATATTCATCTGCATGGACACATCCAGACTCTGCCAGTATTTTCTGACGCTTTTTTAATTCTGCCCGGATAAACAAAAGAGATCTGTCCAGCTGCTCTTCTTCCAGATTTGTAATTGCTCCTGCAAGATGTGGGATTCCTTTTAAGTGACCTGCAAGCCCTCCTCCCTTGAAATCAATCACTAAAAACTGTAGTCTCCAGGGCGGAAATGATAAAGCGGCGCAAAGCAGATAGGTCAGAATCAATTCACTTTTTCCTGACCCCGTTGTCCCAGCTGCCAGCCCGTGAGGACCATGTATTTTTTCATGCAGATCCAGATAAAAAATACTCCCGTTTTCCGCAATTCCAACTGGGACAGGCAAAGTCTCACTCTTTTCCTCCCATCGTTTTTTTGTTCTCCATCGTTCTCCATCTTTTTTCTCTAATAGTTCAAACAGTGTAATTTTTTGAGGAAAATTCTGTTTCACTGTCACATTTTTCCTTTTTGCCGCTGAGAGTGTGATTGCTGCTTTGGCAAATTGTGCTCTTTCGGGCAGATCTATCTGGAATTCTCTTTCTTCTGTATGATCCTTTTCAGCTGCTGCGCCATATTCTCCCTTCAGGCAGATCTTTTCTCTGCATCCTCTTGGCAGCTGTCTTGGATCTGTCCTTAAAAAGATCAGATAAATTCCATATTTTTTGATATCTACAATCTCTGTGAAATATAATTCTTCCGGATATTCATCTAAGCAGCATACAATCCATGCTGGTATCTTTCGTTTTTCTGCAGTACGCAGCTGATATTCCTGCTGTATCCTTTTTGCAATCTCCTGTCTGCTCTTTCCCTCCCATCCAATCCATCGCCTGCCTCTTTCTCCTTGGACATGAGGCAAAAAACGCATCCAGAAAACTTCCCTGATCGATTTCTCTCCGCCAAATAAAATTATTTTGACATCTTCCTCCGAATGACTGCACACAATCTGAAACAGCATCATCTCTAAAAATTGTATTCTCTCCTGATACTCCCCTGTAATTCCTACATTCCCCACTGACGGCAGTTCTAAAATCACTGGAGCATGATCTATTTTATTTTGTCTTTCTATCATCTGCTTCGCTTCATCCCAGAGACCGTGTTTTTGCACCACTTCCTCTTTTTGTTGAAATTCAACGCATCGTTTTGGCTCAATCCTGCCTTGTCCTAACCTGATCCATAAAAAATCCCAATCGCTTGTATCTTTTTCAAACAGCGTCCATGAGAGACGATCCACTTCCCCTATCAATTCTCTCCAGCTTTTTTCACACGTTTCCAGAAATTCCTGCTCCTGATTTCTCTTTTGCGTCAGCTGTCTTTCTTTTTTCTGTAAATATATACGATATTGCTGTATATATTTTCTCTGTCTGTATATTGTATGCAGCTTTCCATAAATCCATGTAACCACTGCCGTCAAAATTGCCATTATTCCAAATGAAATCCGATATACTCCTCCTTTTTCCAGAGGTCCGTCTGTACTTAATATCATAATTGCCATCATTCCCAGACTTGGCAATAATGAAAGAAAAAGACGACTTTCTTGTTTTTTCGGAAAATCTTCCGGCATTGCCACAGAAATTACTTCATCTGGATATCCTGCGTTCCATCTTGCCCTGCAAGTATAATCAGGATAATCAGAGCGTTCTACTGTTTGTTTTTTTATACAGATATCTTTATATTCCGTCGTTTCGTCCAAATCAAAGAAAAGTTTTTCTTCTTTAAAATAAAACATTTGCCCCGCAATTTCCAAAAAGTCATGTTCATTTATCTTGGTTTCATTTTGAAAAAAACTCCCGTTTCGATACATATTCCACATATTGCCGGATGCCAAAAATTCACCTTGCTTCCATTGGAGTCTCATCCATCCCCCTTCTAAAGATAGTTCCTGCATTCTGATCTGGCAGAAGACCGTTCCACCGATATACACCATTTTTTCCTTTTTCAGTTCAATATAATATTCATAAGATGGCTGTCTTTTAGAATTCTGCTTTTTAAAAAACATCTTATAAATGCACAATCCTGTTTCTTCTTCACAGATAAAAATGCATACATTTTCCTGAAATGGAATCCATGTCTTTTTCATGACAAAATCATAGGTCATATAATATCCATGTCCCGTACATAGATAGAAATTTCTGCTACACTCCTGTATCCAGACGCCATATTTCTCTTCTGCGCGATAAATTTCTTTCGTTTTTTCTTCATATTTTCCCCTGCACCAAACCCAAATCTTCCATTCCATTTTCACTTTTTATCTCCTGATTCTGAAAATGGAAGAAAAAAAATGCTGCCATCCCTTAAATGATATTCTTCCAAAGTATGATCCCCTCTCAGAAAAGCAATCGGATTTTCAGACCGCAACCAAATCTCCTGTCCCTCCATCTCTTCTATTTTCCTGTGAAATCCCTCACACAGCCCTTCATATAATTCTTTTACAGTAATACTGCATGGAAGATCCAAATCAATCTCTTTTCCATCTTGAAAACGAAATACAGCAACTATTCTCTTGCTCTCATTCACACAATGCCTCCCCTAATCGTTTTCTCCACACTTCCCATTCTTTCTGCGTCTGACCATGTCTGCCTAAAAAGATCTCACCATCCCATCCGAACTGTCTGGCTTTATCTTCTTCTGTATCACCGCTCTCAAAAAAATTGTAGACAAAGCAAAATTTTTCCCTGGGGATCACAGCCATACTCTTCTTCATGACAGGGATGATCGTATTCCACTTTTCTCCCTGTCTGACAATCAAAAGTATCTTATCTGCATCTGCCATCCATTGTGTCAATCCCCCATTATATGCATGATCCACTTCAACTACAATCCAGTCATAAAGCCCAGACTCTCGAACCTCTTTCTCTATTTTCCGGAAAAAATCCAAATTGAGTCCCAGACATACATACGACTGCCGAAAAGGAGGAATTAAATCAAAATTTTCATGGCAGATCCACTGTTTCCAGACAGAAAATCCGCCTTTTTGTCCTGCCGCAAAAAAAATTTCCGCTGTCTCATCCAGCCTTTGATCTATCATTCTGCGATAGTCCTGCCATGTATCAGCCCCGATAAAAAATACTTTTTCTCCTCTCTCTGCTAGATATTCTGCACTTTCCCTAGCTGCTGCGGAAACGCCGCTTCCGCCCACCGGAGAATAGACAAGTAGTGTCTTTGTCTCTTTTGCACCTTTCTCTTGTTTTTGAACCCGTGTTCTCAAGACCCGAATCTGCTCTTTTATCACTCGTTCATTCCAGCTGCGCGGCATTATAAAGAGATCTTTTTCTGATTCTTCTGAATCTCCGATTAAAATAATATGGTCATTTTTTATCTGTCCCAGTTCCTGTGCCCATTCTTTCCAGACAAATAAAAGATCTTCTTTTTCTAATAGATTTACATATTTCTGAAAATAGGAAAGTTCACTGATCATCACAATATCTGCATCGTTTTCTAAATCCGGCACAACCATTCCTTCTAAAAAATTCAGATATTCCTGATCCGGATCGGCAAAAATGATTTTCTCTTTTTTCATATCCTCCCTTTCTCACTGAATCATTCACAAATGAGGCAGAATTCACAATCTGCCGCAACGATTTTATCTCCTGCAAAAACAGCATATGCATGATTTGGAACAAGCTTGCGCTTATTTAAAAAAGTTCCATTCCTACTGTTTAAATCCATAATCCACCATTGATCTTTCTCATAAAACAACTGAAAATGCTTTCTGCTCAAAGCTTTGCTGTCTGCTATAAAGCCTTGCACTTCTTCTTTTTGTTTTCCAACAATAAAAAATGTGGGACTCAGTTTCCATTTTTCATTTCGATTCGATCTGATCCTTTGAAGCACAATTTCTTTTGTGTCTTTTTGATACCTTTTATACAATTTTTCTAACTCTTCTCTGATTTTTTCTTCAAGAATTTGAATTGAGATCGCCTGATCTTTTTGATATACAGGCAAATAGATCACATAGATTTGATGATCGTAAAGATTCATATAGACTTTTTCTGTGTTTAATTCCAGCTGTCCAAATTGAAAATACTGATTTTTCTTTAATTGCAAAAAAGCATATTGGAGTTGTCCCATCACATAATCCCATTGTTCTGATGTCATATTGTCTGCTGCCTCCCGGAGAGAAACCATCCCAGACGTCTGATAGATCAATTTTACTTTCCCATCGTAAGAAATTTTGTGACATGGAATGAGAAAAGGCAGCGGGTTTTTCTTCATTCTGTAATATCCCGCATACGAAAGATGGACAGAATCCTCCAGCAAATAGGAACAGATTCGTCTGTCGCGATATTCCGACAGTCCTCTCACTTTCTCACCTGCTTTCGCTGTTTCTATTTTTATTATAGTGTCGTTTCGTCACATTGTCAAGCAAATTTTTGCTGTTGGCTCCCAAAATGTTTTATATTTTGTAACTTTTTGTTCCTTTTATCTACTTTATCACATTTGCATCATACTTCCATGATATATTTAAAATATATTTCCATATGATCTGCTCTGATATCCTTTCCATAATTAAAATGATGGGATTTATGAGCAATTATTTTGTTTCAAAAAAATTACTCTGCTATATGCCGTACACTTGTCATATAAAGACACTAAATTTTTATCTGTCAAAAAATGAAAGGATTTTAGTTATGAATTTTGCAAATAATTTAAAACAGCTCCGTCAGGGACGCCATATGACCCAGGAAGCATTAGCACGCTACCTCAATGTCACACGTCCTACGATTGCCGGATATGAGACAAAAAACAAACAGCCTGACTATGATAAACTCCAAAAAATCGCAGAATATTTTGAAGTTTCGATTGATTATCTTTTAACAGGAAATGAAACTTCTGTTTTAGTAGAAAGCGACAAGCCGCTTGACTCTTCGCAGACTATGCTGCTTGAAAAAAATCTTCTCAAATACTTTTCTCAGCTAAGTTCCTCCTCAAAACAGGAACTTGTAAATTTCAGTAAATTTCTATATCTTCAAGAACACAATCGTTTAAAATAATCAAAAAAATCCCCGTCGTGGAGATTTCTGCTCATAGAAAGCGAATCTCTGCGGCGGGTTTGTTTTTTTATTCTATTCTCTGCTGTCATCGATCAGATATAGCAATGCATTACAGATACATGCTGCAATATTGCTTCCGCCTTTTCTTCCGCGTGCAACAATATACGGCACATCTGTTTCCATAATCAACTCTTTTGACTGAACAACGTTTACGAATCCGACTGGCACTCCAATAATCAGCTCCGGCTTTATTTTCTTATCTTGAATCAGTTCATACAGACGTATCAGCGCTGTCGGGGCATTGCCAACTGCAAATATGACTGGTTTCTCCAGCTGCGCTGCTTTGTCGATACATGCCGTGGCTCTCGTTGTTCCATTGTTTTTTGCTGCCTGTGCGACATCTTCATTCGACATAAAACAATAGACCTCTCCTCCATATCTAGCGAGCGCTTTTTTATTGATTCCGGCTTTCGCCATCTGCGTATCTGTTACAATGCACGCTCCTCTTTTTATTGCATCCATCGCCTTTTGTACCGCATGTTCTGAAAAACACAAGTTATCGGCATACTCAAAATCTGCACTCGTATGAATACACCGCTTTACAATCATTTCCTGCTGATCTTTAAATGTACGTTCCCCCAGCTCCTGTGTGATAATCTCAAAGCTTCTTTTTTCAATCTCTCTTGGCATTATTTTCTCTAATTCTACTTTCATAGATCAAATCCTCCTTTCTCTTCTGCAGACTTTGTTTTCTGTTTTTCTATCTCAAAATCACTTAAAAAACATTCTATAAATGACTATTTCTTCTTTAGATTTTAATAATGGTATTTTACATTTTTTCTTTTCTGGTATTTAATAGCCACATTTCATATTCTATTTCTTTTTAGAATCTGATAATCGCATTCAGATAAATACATTTCACATTTATTTTTTCTCCAGAATCTGATAAATGCGTTCCATATCTAAATGCTTCCGCAGCTCGTCCGCCAGAATATCATATTGTGTCTCTTTAAACTGCTGAAAATCAACACTTGAAATTTCTTCTGCTTCAATCCCCTTTGCCGCGGCCAACGATCTCACAACTTCCGATGCGACAGCGCCTTTGTCGAAAATTCCATGCACATAACTGCCATAAATATTTCCTTTCTGAGCGCCCTCCGTCTTTTGAGTGGACTGTGTATTTGTATCACAGATTTCTGTCAGACCTTGTTCTCCTTTTTCCAGCTTTGACATTCCCATGTGAATCTCATAACCCTCCAGAGAAACACCACTCAGCCCTGACAAAATTCCTCTCACTGTCTGAAATTTTCCCGAAACTCTTGTTCGTGTTTTTTCTGCCGCAAAAATAGTATCCATCGGCAGTAATCCCATACCTGCAATCTCTCCCCCTGCTTCCACATGATGCGGATCTTTAATGGATTTTCCAAGCATCTGATATCCGCCGCACACACCATAAATTACTTTTCCAGCTGAAGCTGCTTTTAAGATTGCTGCCTCCAGACCATTCTGTCTCATCCACAGCAAATCTTCCATTGTATTTTTTGTGCCCGGCAAAATAATCATATCCGGATTTTTCAGCTCTACAGCTGATTGCACATAGCGCAAAGAAACTCCTTTTATATTTTCAAACGGATTGAAGTCAGTAAAATTTGAAATTCTTGGAAGACGAATGACTGCAATATCAATCATACTGACTTCCTGCGTATGATCAAATCGCTCTGTCAGGCTGTCTTCGTCTTCTACTTCTATATGTAGATATGGGGCAACTCCTACGACTGGAATAGCGCATTTTTCTTCCAGCATTTTGATTCCAGGATCTAAAATCGTCTTATCCCCTCGGAATTTATTGATGATTAATCCTTTAATACGTGCTTTTTCTTCCTCCTCAAGGAGCATTACGGTTCCGATCAGTTGTGCAAAAACGCCGCCTCTGTCAATATCCCCCACCAGAAGGACAGGGGCATCCGCCATTTTGGCCATCCCCATATTAACAATATCATCTGCCTTTAAATTGATCTCTGCCGGACTTCCGGCTCCTTCTATCACAATAATGTCATACTCTTCTTCTAATTTATGATATGCCTTTAAAATATCGGGAATCAGTTTCTTTTTATACGCAAAATAATCACGCGCACTCATATTTCCAACCACTTCTCCGTTGACAATCACCTGAGATCCCACATCATTTGTCGGTTTAAGCAAAATCGGATTCATATAGACAGAAGGTTTAATTCCTGCTGCCTCTGCCTGCATGACCTGGGCTCTTCCCATCTCCAGACCTTCCTCTGTGATAAAAGAATTTAAAGCCATATTCTGTGATTTAAACGGGGCAGTCCGATAGCCATCCTGCTTAAAAATTCTGCACAGCCCAGCCGCAATTAAACTTTTCCCTGCATTTGACATCGTTCCCTGAATCATTATTGACTTCGCCATGATTTTCCTCCCTGTCTTCTGATTTTCAGTTTCTTATTGTCCCACTGCCTTTTCCAGACATGAAATCAGCTTTTCATTTTCTTCCCGTCTGCGCACTGCAACACGGTAATATCCGTTTGAAAGTCCTTCATAGTTGCTGCAGTCCCGTATCAGAATGCCATATTTTTTACAATATTGCGCCAAATTTTTGGGACCTTTAAAAAACAAATAATTTGCCTTGGAATCAAATGTCTTGATTCCTATTCTTTCCATCTCTTTTTTCATCCATATACGCTCTTGTCCGATGAACGCTCTCGTCATTTGTACAAATGCCTCTTCATCTAATGCTGCGTTTCCAGCCATCTGGGCCGGCACAGAAACATTCCACGGCTGAAGCATGGCTTCCATTTTTTCAATTACAGTCCGGTCAGAACAGATAGCATATCCCAGTCGAAGCCCAGGCATCGCATAAATTTTTGTAAAGGCTTTCAGAATCATCATATTTTTAAATTCTTTTGTCTTTGAAAGCATCGTATACTGATTCGGCTGATCCAGAAATTCATTGAAACATTCATCTAAGACCAGGAAAGCTTTGCACGCCCTGCACTTTTCCAGAATCTGCTGCAGAAAATCACATTCAATCAGCTGTCCCGTCGGATTGTTTGGATTACACAAAAACACCAGATCCGTATCTTCCTTTATTGATTCGAGATAAGACTTCTCAAGCAGAAATTGATTGTCTTCTTTCAAAAAATAATGTTCAATCTCGCAGCCAGACGCACGGGCAGCCTGCTCGTATTCTGCAAATCCCGGTGAAACCACAAGTACTTTTTTTGGTTTCAAAGCGGATACCACCGCAAAAATCAGTTCGGCAGCGCCGTTTCCAAAAATAAAATATTCCGGCGGAATTTTATTTTTTTCCGATATTTTCTTTTTTAATTGCCTGCAGGAGACATCTGGATAATTGACAGAAGATAACACCCCTTCCCATGCTGCATCCTTTACGCTCTGCGGCATACCAAACGGGTTAATATTCGCTGAAAAATCAATCTCATACGGTTCGGAATACACATCTCCTCCATGTCTGTGCATATACATTTTTTATTCCTCCATTACTATTCCATCATCCTTTTTTATCTGCAAGACAAGCGTGCTTTTACCACCCCACTGTCATAATAAGCAAAAGACGAAGCGCTCCGAACAGCAGTATTGTAAAAAATGAGGTCACATACAGCAGCCGGTTTGCTCTTCTGATGTCTTCATACTCGACAGCTCGAACCGCATCGCCGATCGTCTTTTTCTTGTACAGTTTTCCAAAATACCACGCATCTCCTGCCAGCTGTATGTGGAGCGCCCCCGCCATCACTGCTTCTGTCTGTGCAGAATTCGGGCTTGCATGATTGTATCGATCCCTTTTATAAATGCGATAAGCTTCTTTTGCATCCAAGCCTGAAAACAGGCAGGAAAAAATCATCATCCACGCTGAAATTCTAGCTGGAATATAATTCAATATATCATCAAATTTTGCTGCCGCACGCCCAAAATACAGATACTTTTCATTTTTATATCCTACCATAGAGTCCATCGTATTGACTGCTTTATAAAAAAAACCAAGCACTGGTCCCCCGATCACCATAAACAGCATCGGAGCTAAAATTCCATCAGAAGTGTTCTCTGCCACTGTTTCCACTGCTGCTTTTGTCACACCGATGTCATCCAGATTTTTTGTATCACGCCCTACGATCATGGAGACCGCATAACGGCTGCCTTCCAGATCATTTTCCTTTAATTTTTCATATACTTTCATACTCTCGTCTCTCAATGCACGAGTCGCTAAAAGCTGATAACACATCAGCACTTCCAGCCCAAATTTTACAGCCGGATGAATCAAATATCCTGCATATAGGATTCCTGCCGCCGCTGCTGTTGTCAGTCCCGATGTCAAAATTACAAGAAATACTCCCGCCGTCAATTCTCCTTTCTCCGTCTTTGGAAATAACGCTCTGAGCCATTTTTCCAACAGACTGATCAGATTTCCGACGATCCGAATCGGATGATACAGCCAGTGCGGATCTCCAATTAAAAGATCAATCAGATATCCCAGTCCAACGGCCGCCAATGTTTCTTTTATCATACTCTGTTTCCTTTCCCAAATCCCACACACGCTCTCAAAAATTGTTCTGGAATTTTTCGATTTGAATAATAATAGAGATGTGGGAATCCTGCAATCATCCGGTATTCCCCGTGAATGCAGTCCCATCCCCTCTTTCTTAAAGGCTTTTCGGCATAAAAATAATCCCCGCATGATGTGCTGTCAAAATAGTGAAATTCATGAGCACATATTTTTCCGGCTTCCATTCCCAGCATCTGTTCTTTTTTTGCCTCCACTTCAATATATCCGAACCGCCCTAATTTTTCTGTTCTGTATGCTCTGCCTTTGATCACACCTGTCATCGGCCATTCCTGACCATCCATATCCTCCATCGTCTCATGAAGATACATAAAACCTCCGCATTCTGCCATGCATGGCATTCCCGATACGATCGCTTCTTTTATACTTTTTCTCATCTGTACGTTTTGGCTGAGCTGTCTTGCTGTCAATTCCGGATATCCTCCATATAAAAGCAGTCCATCTGCCCCGGACGGCAGTTTTTTATCGTGGATCGGTGAAAATTCAATCAGTTCTGCCCCCATTTTTTTCAGCAGTTCCAGATTGTCTTCGTAGAAAAAGCAAAAAGCTTCATCCCTCGCAACTGCAATCACAGGTTTCTCCTTCATGCGGTGAATTTCGATTTCCACTTCTTCCAGATCCTCTGCATTTTCAGCCATCTCAATCAGTCTGTCCAGATCCAGTGTATTTTCCAGCTGTCTTGCAAATTCTTTTATTTTTTCATTCAGGCTTTTGATCTCCTGAGGCATCACCAGCCCCAGATGACGGCTTTCTAAAAATAAATTGTCCACCTTAGGCACATATCCAAGAACGGAGATACAAAGTTCTTCTTCTATTCTCTTTTTCAGCTGCGGATACATCATAGGAGAAATCTGATTTAAAATGACGCCACAGATTCTGCTGTCCTTTCTGTATTCCATAAAACCTTTCAGATATGCTGCGGCCGACAGACTCATTCCTTTTCCATTTATGATAAAAATCACCGGTGTTTTTGTCACTCTCGCCACATCATAAGCGCTTGCTTTCGTATCAATACCACCCAAACCGTCATAATATCCCATCACGCCTTCTATCACAGAAATATCTGTATCTTTTGCATTTTGCTGCAACAGATACTGCGTTGTTTTTTCATCCGTAAAAAAGGTATCCAGATTTCTTGCCTTTGTTCCGATTACCTTTGCATGAAACATTGGATCAATATAATCAGGACCACATTTAAAAGAAGATACTCTTTTTCCTCTGCTGCAAAGCGCCTGTAAAATCCCACAGGTAATCAGCGTTTTTCCGCTCCCGCTAGCTCCGGCTGCAATTAAAATTCTTGGGATTTTCACGCGCATCCACCTCCTGTAAACGAGAAGACAAACACAGGATTCAGTCCCATCATCATGTGATACGATGCTATTTTTTTTGATCTTCCGACTGAAACTTGAACGATTTCTTCCTCACAAAACGGCAGTTCTTTCAGACACTGCATCGTCTCTGCAACCGTCTCTACAGCTATCGCATTGACCACAATGCGGATCTTACTGTTTTTCTCCAACAGCGCCTTTAAAATTTCTTTCATGTTTCCGGAAGAGCCTCCAATAAAGGCATGCGTCGGTGCAGGCAAAGACTCCAGCGCTTCCGGCGCCAGCCCTTCTATAACTTCCAAATTGTCTGCCGCAAATTTCCTTTTATTTTCCAGAATCAGATTGACTGCTTCTTTCTTTTTCTCAATCGCATATACCATTCCATCACAGGCTTGCAGAGCCATCTCCACTGCAACTGATCCCGTTCCAGCTCCAATATCATAGATCACAGAATCTTTTTGAAGCCGCAGCTTAGACAGGGAAATACTTCGTATTTCTTCTTTTGTCATCGGCACGCGATCTCTCAGAAAATCATCGTCTGAAATCCCATGTGTGACAACAAATTCTTTTTTTTCTCGTTCCATCAATACGACTGTCAATGGATCAAATTCCATATTCTGCAGCTGCAGTGCACTTCCCATCACAATTCGTTCCTGCGGATAAGACAGCGCCTCTCCTACAGAAATTTTTGTATCTTCCATTCCATAGTCTATCAGTTTTCTGCACAGATTCGGGATTCCATCTTTCGTCCCGACGAGAGTGAACACCTTCCCATACTCCTTTAATGCATGAATAATATTTTGTCCTCTTCCGTGAAGACTCATCAGTTTTACATCATCCCATGATATCTGTAATTTTGCGCAGAAAGCAACTACAGACGAAATTCCAGGACAGACTGTTAAATTCTCATTTTCCAAAAGAGTCATCAGTTTTTTTGCGCCGCTGTAAAATCCGGTATCGCCTGACAATAAAACAGCAACCTTTTCATATTCCGGATGTTCCTGAATATACTGACAGATCTCATCCGGACGATACTCGCACATCATGGGCTTATGCAGCCCTGCAAATGGTTCCAGCATCCGTTTTGCTCCAATCAGAAGGTCTGCTGCATAGATAGCTTCCATGGCTTCCATCGTCAGACTTTTTCGGTCTCCCATCCCGATCCCTACAAGAGAAATCTGATGATGAACGTTTTTTCCCGTTTCCTTAATCAAAAACTGTTTTATCTCTTCCAAGGACATTCCTTTTTCCACAGAAGGCCGCCCGATCACTACCGCTTTTGCGCCCGCTTTTTTCGCTGCACGAATTTTTTCTTCAAATCCTCCTGCCTTTCCGGATTCTTTCGTGACAAGGTAAGCAGCATCAATCTGACGCATCATGGCAACATTCAATTCTTCACTGAATGGACCTTGCATACAAATTAAATGTTTTCCTTCAAATCCAAGCTCTGCACACGTCTTTACCACTTCCGGAGTGGAAAGCACCCTTGCATACAGTCTTTCTTTGTATCCCTCTATCACGGTAAATTTTGCCAGTTCTTTACTTCCCGTCGTAATCAGCACATTTCCCGTGACAGCCTGTAAGAATCGAACTGCTTCCTCCACAGAATCCACAAAGACAGCGTCTTCCTCATTTTCCAGACGGACAGAAGAGCGAAGCAGCCGCTGATAAGATACGTTTGACTCTTCACACGCCTTTCTGATATTCTCAGATACAATTACTGCGTATGGATGTGTAGCGTCGATCACCAGATCAATCGCTTCCTGCTTCATCAGCTCTTTCATTTCTCCTGATGTCAGTCTCCCTGCATGTATTTTAATGAAAGTACTCTCTTCAATCAGTTGTTCTCCGTACTCTGTCGCCACACAGACATGGCAGAAAATACTTTGATGCGCCAGATATTGAGCAAGACTGCGTCCTTCTGTCGTCCCCGCAAAAATCAAAATATTCATTGATTCAGACAAGGTTGAAAGACAGATTTCTGTCTTTCAATCCCTGCATCCCCCTTTCTCAATATGTATATCCTCGCGGCGTCACCATTTTTCCATTGATCTGACGCGTTTGAGAGTTTCCGACAAAAACAGTTGTAAACATATCCACTTGCGTATCGCGCAGCTCACGCAGCGTCATCACTTTTCCTGCTTCTTTTTCACGCCCGATATTCGTCACAATTCCGCACACCGTTTCAGGAGATTTGTGCTGCATCATCAGATCACATGCCTTTTTCAGATAGTCATGTCTTTTCTTGCTGGAAGGATTATAAAGACAGATTACAAAATCAGCTTCTGAAGCAAGAAGCAGGCGTTTCTCGATTTTTTCCCACGGTGTCATCAAATCGCTCAAGCTGATCAGAGCAAAGTCGTGAATCAACGGCGCTCCGAGAACCGAAGCACCTCCGAGGGCAGCCGTCACTCCGGAAATCATTTCCACTTCAATCTCAGGGTATCTCTCTCCAATCTCCAGCATCAACCCGGACATCCCATATACTCCGGCATCTCCGCTGCAGATCATTGCCACAGTTTTTCCCTTTTTTGCTTCCTCAAAAGCAAGGATACAACGATCCACTTCTTTTTTCATTGGTGTTGTCAAAAACTCTTTCCCGGCAAAATGCTCTTTTACCAAATCTACATAAACAGTATATCCAACAATTACATCGCACGCGTTCAATGCTTCTGCCGCACGCATTGTCATCTGTTCATACGCTCCTGGTCCGATTCCTACTACATAAATTTTACTCAAAATTTTACACTCCAATCTTTGATCGCCGCGGCTACTGTCACACCGTCCCCGGCTCTTTTTTTCTGTATCAACGTTCCATTTTGGCTGCCGCATACGGCACTGCGTTCACATACGTTTGAGACCCCTACGGTCTGCTTTACAAATGGTGAAGATGTAAACTCTCCCTCTGCGTTTTCTAATTCTTCTTTTGAAAAGACAAAAAACGGCAGATTCCATTCCTTACAAAACTGTATGATCCCCTCTTCTTCTTTTTTCACTTCAATACTGCACACGCAGGAAATACTTTCTTTCTCGATTCCCATTGAATTGAGCATATCATTTACTGCACGTTCAATCGTCTCTTTTTTCGTATATTTTCTGCATCCGATTCCCAGCACTACAATCTTTGGAATCAAGTGAAGCGTATTGGAAAATGGCGCTGTTTCTCTTTTGATTGTCACATGAATGCCGTCTTCTGGCAGAGTTTCCTCTCTTTCCTGGCATTGTTTCAATTCCTCTGGCATCTTTCCTTCTATTGCAAAATCTGACAAAAATCCAACCATTTTATGATCCAGAAAATCAGCAGCAACTCTTTTTGCCAGTTCCATTTCCTTGATTTCCATTCCATTTTTTACTGCAAAGACATCAACAGCCAATTTCTGATTCAGATCTGTAGCTGTAGTCACTACAGGAATACTATTGATTGCTTCTGCAAACAGCATGGTCCATTCATTTGCGCCTCCAATATGACCGGACAAAAGAGATATTGCAAATTTTCCATGTTCGTCAATCACAATCACAGCAGGATCTGTTTTTTTATCACAGACATACGGCGCAATGCTGCGCACTGCAATCCCTGTGGCTCCCACAAAGACAAGCAGATCTGCTGTAGAAAAATGATATTTCGTCCACTCTCCGACAGTCTGCGTCAGCGGATCCAGTCCTGTTTCCTGCGCATATCTTGCTGTCACACACGCTTCTGTCTCCATTCCTTTTTTTTCTAGAATTGCTGTAACCTTTTTGCAGATTTTTCCTCCATTTCTTGAAAAAGCAATGCAGGCCGCCTTCATTTATTCCGATGCCTCCCTGAATTCTGTTGTAAAGGCAGGATGATACAGATCTGAACGACGGTAATGGCTGTGAGAAACTACATCTCCTATAATCATCAGTGCCGTCTTTGTGATCCCGTTTTCTTTTGCGCACTGTGCCAGTGTTCCAACTGTGCATACTACAGATTTTTCATCTTCCCACGTCGCTTTGTATACGATAGCTGCCGGTGTATCTGCTTCATATCCTCCAGCAATCAATCTTTCGCTTAATTTTTCCAGCATTCCTGTACTCAGAAATACAACCATTGTTGCACGGTGAGCAGCCAGTTTTGCAATTTCTTCTTTTTCAGGAACAGGTGTCCTTCCTGCCATTCTCGTTATAATGACGGTCTGTGACACATCTGGAAGCGTATATTCCAAATTTAATGCAGATGCTGCGCCGCAAAATGAACTGACGCCCGGACAGTAATCATATGCAATTTCCTTTTCATCCAGAATATCCATCTGTTCACGGATTGCCCCGTACAGACACGGATCTCCTGTATGGAGCCGTACCGTCATCTGGTTTTCTTCTTCTGCCTTTACGATTACTTCAATTACTTCTTCCAGTGTCATATATGCACTGTTATAAACTGTACATCCCTCTTTTTTGTAGTCTAAAAGCTGCGGATTTACAAGAGATCCCGCATAGATAATGACATCTGCATCTTCCAAAAGTTGTTTTCCTCTTACTGTGATCAGGTCCGCCGCCCCTGATCCTGCACCTACAAAATGTACCATATTATTTTCCCTCCTTTGCAATCACAAGCGAATAGTATCCCGCCGTATCCGGGAAGTCCTCTGCTTTGGAAAATATTTTTTCTCCCGGCATTCCGCAGTTTTCTATCATCACTGCATCTGCGTTTTTTTCTTTGAGCAGTTCGCGCAGCCGTCCGCTTCTTTTTCCGACTTTCATAAATACTTTTGTGCCTTTTAATTCCATTCCTTCCTCAATCTGATATACCGCCGGAATCACATGCAGCTCTTCTGCTTTTTCTGACAGACTGATTCCCATTTTTGCCGCAACGGCACAAAAAGAAGGGATTCCGCTTACAATCTCTGCATCATATCCAAAGTTTTGAATTTTCTTATGGATATACATATAAGTGGAATAAACAGTAGGATCACCCAATGTCAAAAATACACATTGTTTTCCCTGACTCAGATATTGTGCAACCTTATTTGCTCCTTTTTCATGTGTTTCTTCTAACAGCTCCAGATTTTTTGTCATTGGCATCGCAATTCCTACGATCTCCTTATCTTCTAATTCCGGAACAGCCTGTACAGTGATCTGATATGCCACCGTATCTTTCGGATCTGTTCCTGGAACAAATACCACATCGCTTTCATTGATTAAACGCACTGCCTTTAATGTCAGCAGCTCCGGATCGCCTGGTCCGATTCCTAATCCATATAATTTTCCTGCCATGTCTTCCTCCTGTATGTTCTCTTTTTATTTTCTTATTCTGTTTTTCTGTCTCTTTTTTATTATTCTCTTTACACAGACGGCCATATAGTCATCTTTTTTCATCTGCCTTTATCTCGTCCAGAAGCCTGTCCGCTCCCTCTGTTTTTCCCAAAAATCCATGTTCATTCGAGAAAATCACTGCTTCCGTTTCTATCATGCCATTTGCTCTGTTTTGAAGATAAAACCGAATTTTTTCCGTCACTTTTTTCATCACAGCCTCTGTCTGTCCCGTTTTATTTAAAATAGAAACGGCTTCGTCTGTTGTGACGGTGTCAAGCAGCTTTTTTGCTGTCTCCAAAGATACTCCGGCGCGAATCGCATTCGACGCCATGATTTCTGCGCGACTGTCAGCACAGCGGGAATGTGTATTCATGATGCCCCCCGCCACTTTGATGAATTTTCCGAGATGTGCCACAAATAAAATGCCTTTTATTCCTAATGATACTGCCATATCAATCGTCTCCCCCACATAATTGCTGCACTTCATCGCATTGTCCAGATTTAGTTTCATCTCTGACCTGCAAAAATCGGCTCCATAGTTTCCTGGAGTGATCAGCAGATACTGTGCACCGTTCGCTTTTTTCATCTCCATCTCCACACGGATACTTGCAATCAGCGCCTCCTCACTCATCGGTATCACAATTCCGCTCGTTCCAAGAATTGAGATTCCTCCTTCGATTCCTAATTTCGGATTAAACGTTTTTTTTGCTATCTCTTCTCCCTCGGGAACAGAAATTTCAACTGAAATTCCTCCTTCGTACCCCGCGGCTTCACAGATCTCTTTTACTTCATTCGCAATCATCTCACGAGGCACTCGGTTGATCGCCGCATTGCCGACACCTTGTTCCAGTCCTTTTTTCGTGACTCTTCCAACCCCGATTCCCCCATCTATCACAATTCTCTTTTCCGGAATTTTCTTCACGCTAGAAAAAATTAGAATTCCATGCGTTGCATCGGGGTCATCTCCTCCATCTTTTCTGACTGCACAAGAAACCTTTTCTTTTTCCATAGAAATCTCTTCGATCCCAAGGCAAAGTGGAATGCCTTTCGGAGTCATAAGTTCTACTTCTTGTACTTTATGACCTGACAAAAGCATCTCTGCTGCTGCCTTTGAGGCCGCTGCTGCACAGGTGCCTGTCGTATATCCGTAATGGAGCTTTTTATTATTTTTTAGAATATAGTATTGTTCCAATCCTGTCTTTCTCTTTGTCATGTTTGTCTGCCTCGCTTTTCTCATAGACAGTCCGTTCTATGTCGCCGCTATGTTTCAATATGACTTTTTTGACACTCCCCGTAGCTAAAGCAAGGGGTTTTTCGACACATTTTATAAGACAAAAAGCGTCGCCGCCAAAAGGCAGACAACGCTCGTGCTTCTTTTTCCCTTTGTCTTTGCATTATTCTCCGGTTGCCGCAGAGTAATACTGCACGAAAGCAAACTGCTTTCCAAAAACTGAGCAGGTATCTGACTGTTACAGTAACGGACTTGTGCAGGATTTTCACCTGACTTCCCTGTTTAAAAACCCAATTTTCGGACAATCTATTTAGATTATAGTAGGTTCTCTTTTCTGTGTCAACCTTTCCTTTCTACCTGATTCCAACCCCTCGCATCCTTTCCACCAGACGCATGATATTTTCTGTCTCATAAGAGTTGAACACATTGACATTAAACTGATCCGGCTCGATCGTTCCGCGATACCACGGCTTAGAATTAAAATAATCCTGAAATGCAGAATCTGCAAACTTTCTGCCATGTCTTGCATAGATTTCATTGCACGCATATTCTAACAGATTCGTCGGAAGGCTGTTGATTTCTTCATCGCTCAGATAACGGCTGTCACTTCCTGGGAGAATATAATAGCTTGCAGGATCTGTCACTTCTGTCTGTGGCTCTGTAGGAACCTGTATTGGAGATACATATTCAGCCAATCCGGATTCATCCGTAAACCAGATTGTATGATTCATCATATTTTCCGTATCAATCCCTTTACTCTTCCACATTCTGATTCCTGAAATGATCGGCTCTGTATTTAAGTTTTGAACAGGATCTTCAACAAATATTTTTAAATCAGATAATCCGAAATAATCCAGCTCTTCTTTCACTTTCTTCTCTGCCTGTGCAATCTGTTCTTCTGAAATTTCTGCTTCATTTCCTGAATAATAGCTGATCTGCTGTACACCTTCCGCCATTGCAGCAGTTCCTGGAATACGAGTAAATTGATAATCTCGAATCATTGTCATTTTGTTCTGATTCAGTTCATAGATATACAAATCAGAAATACGGCTGCTCAGACTCGCACTTGCGCTGATGTGGTACACACAAAGATATTTTCCCTTTATATACGCTTCCGTATTCTCCCAGATTCCCAGTCTGTTTTGTTTATCTGACGGATAGTTTAACGTATCGTCATATTTAACAACCTGTCCATTTTGGATTCCATACAATTCAAAAATAATCTGATTTACAGAATCTGTACCATTATTTTTAAGATAAGTCAAAACCATTTCTTTCTGACCATCTTCATTGACATCACTAAAAACAGCACTCATAACTCCTGCTGCTGATCCGCTGATTATATTTCCGGCATCGTTAACCGTGATTTCTGCTGATGTCATCAGCCCCATGGTTGGGACAAGCTGGCTTTGAATATAAAGATAATATTTCATTTCTTCCATACCCGTTGACTCCGACTGTATTTCTGGAATCCCATTTTCTGTCTGCTGAATCTCAGGTTCCACTGTATGTCCAGCTGCCATTACAGATCTCTCTGTCTCTTTTTCACTCTCCTGTTTCACCGTCTCAGGCTCTGTCTCTTTTTCACTCTCCTGCTTCACCGTCTCAGGCTCCATCTCTTTTTCACTCTCCTGCTTCACTGTCTCAGGCTCCATCTCTTTTTCACTCTCCTGCTTCACTGTCTCAGGCTCTGTCTCTTTTTCACTCTCCTGCTTCGCTGTCTCAGGCTCTGTCTCTTTTTCACTCTCCTGCTTCGCTGTCTCAGGCTCTGTCTCTTTTTCACTCTCCTGCTTCACTGTCTCAGGCTCCATCTCTTTTTCACTCTCCTGCTTCACTGTCTCAGACAGAGTTGTCTTTCCTTCTCCTGTATTTAAAATCTCCTGCATTTCACTCACATCATTATAGGCAGCATAAATCTCATCTTTTTCATATATTACAGGAGTACAGAATGAATCATAGATGATCCGGTTATCCTGTGCTCCCGCAATCAGCTTTGATCTCATGTTACCTCCAACCAGCCCCCTCAGTTTCATCTGAAGATCTGGGATAGCCTCATAAGAAAAAGTTTCATCTTCATATTCTAAGTTTAGTTCCCTTATCTTATTCTCTCCATTTTTTGCCTCTACACTCAGATATGTCTGTATCTCTCCCTGACTTATACGGTAGAGGGTTCCCAAAAATTCATCTGTCTGTGAATTATCTGTTATACTCTGTTGATATCGTCCAATGGGACCACTCTCGTGGTAAATCTCTGTCACCATCTCTTTTTCTGAATGTGCAAGATGTTTTTCTTCAAATACAAGTTCTGCTTCCGTGCCATCCCATCGATAGATCTCTTCATTTAATGACTGTTTTCCATCGTTCTCCTGCTTATAAAAAAGCAGATAGAATTCTGGAATCTCATCTTTTTCCATGTCTAAAAATACTGTGTAACACACACCTGTCTGTGAATCTCCTGGACTGTAAAGTCCTGTCTCTCTATCTTCCTTTTCTTTCAAATCACAAATGCCAAGCTCTCCGATTTTTTCTTCCAGAACTTCTCCAAATGCTGTTTTTACCTCGTCACTCAAATCCAGTGTCTGCTCTTCTGTACTGATGATCCATTCATTTTCCGATATGTCTGCGCTTTCCTTTGCATTTGCGTTCACTCCAAAAAGGATCAAAGAGCAGATCCCTATTGCTGTTTTTCTCTTGTTCCTTTTCATTTTTCCTTCCTCCCTATCTTTTCTTTTATCATATCTTCTTTTGTTTTATCCGTAAAGTAGTTCCAGCAAAAAAAGAGCAGTAAAAAACTGCTCTTCTTTCAGATCTGTCTTATCTTCTGTATGCGACATATTGTCTTGGCATTGCAAAATGAGAATAAGCGCTCACCAAGCTCGGATCAATAGCCACATACTGATATGTGGTTACGATTCCTCCCTGCGTCCCCACAAATACAATCTCAGGATCATTGCGATGTACAAATGTCTGATATCCCTGAGGATTCTGTCCGCCATTTATAAATCCTGCTGTCTTCAATTTTGCAGAAGCAGAAGCCTGTGTATCACCTATTTTCATCCCGTTGAACACGACTCTTGGATCATTTGTGTCAATGATCAGATTATAAAGTCCCTGCGCCATATCAAATTCTGTTCCGACGTAGATTCCAGTATTCTCATTCTCTGCAACGTAATCAAAACCGCTTACATTGTACTGTGTCATTCCTCCGATTGCATTTACCAGTCGTTTCACTTTTGTGATTGTGGTAGTTGATCCTTCATATCCATTATCCACATATTGCGTAATCTCTACATTTTTACTTGAAACCTGTTTTACCGGTGAAAAAGCGCCATATGTAAATGCTCCGTCCGGTGACTGTCGATATGCGCGGATTCGGAAATAAGCCGTTTCTCCTGGTTTTATACTGCCGCTCCAGGATAACGTGCCGCCGCTTTGGATTGTCTTTATTTTTTTGTATGTTCCATTTTGTGTGTTGCTTTTCTGAATCACATATCCGTTTGCGCCCGGAACGCTCTTCCATTTCAGGGTCACCTGATCGCTGCTGTTGAGGGTAATGCTGGTAATCGCAGAACCTCCAAGCACTGCTTTTCCTGCGATTCCCTTCGCGTCATATCCGCTTAAATATAATTGACCGTCGTGTGAACACGTTGCTCTCACTGTGTAATAATACTGTTTTCCTGTCTCGGCTGTAGAATCAATGCAGAAATATTTCTGCTCTCCTGCGATTCTGCGAATC
>JAGZHZ010000043.1 GCA_018366495.1 Clostridiales bacterium | reverse complement strand
CATCGCAAGTTAATTTTAACACAAAAAGAGGACCTTTCGTTCATTTTGAACGAAAAGTCCTCTTTTTTCATAGAGACTGTTATTTCACAGCCCCTTTTTGAATGTTGGAACGCTAAGAGAGAGAAAAAGATAAAAAAGCTTCTTTTACTTCTTTTCGTCGCTTCTTGCTGATCGGAATGGAAGTGTGATTGTCAAGCAGAACGGAATCCTGCTGAATCAGATAGATATGGCAATAATTTAAAAGATAACAGCGGTGGATGCGGATGAAGCCCTTGTCAGCCAGATCTGCTTCCAATTTATTTAAAGAAGAAAGTATGGTATATGTATTTTGAGCCGTCACGACGAGCTGCGATTTATTGTTGGATTCAATATACAAAATATTTTGAAGAGGCAGAGAGAGAAGACCATTTTCTGTCTCAAAAGAAATCATATTTTTTTTATTTTGTATAATATATGAGATGGAAGCGGTGACAGCTTCCTGAATTTCTTCATAAAAGTATTGTTTGCGTATGAAACGAAGAGGTGCGACACGGAACGTATCAAATACTTTTTCAAGCCGGTTTGAGATATAAATAATATTATAAAGGGAGTCCTGATGATAATGATTGATAAAATCACCCAGCTCAATCCCGTTTACAGATGGCATTTCAATATCCAGAAAATACATATGGTATTTACTGCCGGATTGCAGAACTTCCAAAAGCTGCTGACTTCTTGAAAAGCAATCAATGGATACGGTATGGTGAAGGCTGGCAAAGAGAGGCTGTATTGCTTGAGAGATATATTCGAGCGCAGCCTTTTCATCATCGCAAATTGCAACTTTAAAATACATAAAAGTTTTCCCTCCTTATATTTGCAGAGATCAGGCACAGATCTGCTGAAAATTTAATCAATACTTATCATTATAACATAGACAAAATTAAAGAATCCATACGAATTTTTTTGATATAAGTATCATTTTTTATCTGAAATCCATCGAATGCTTTGTTAGATGTTGACAAAAAATAAATAAAATATTACCATGTTTAAGAAGAAATGATTAAAATAAAGTTCAGGAGCAGAGAATGATAAGATTCATTTTGGAATAAATTTGGGAACACTCCAAAGATATCAGTGGCATTCTGTAATAGGAAGCATGATTTTTACAGAAAAATGACAGTCTTTTGTATCTATAGAAAACATACCATCATATTTTTCAACCGTGTTTTTGACAATCTTAAGCCCCAGACCATGAAAAGGAGAATTTCCTTTTGTGGAAGAAAGAAGAGGGTTTAATTTTAAAGGATCTTCTTTTATGGTATTGGAAATCTGGATGACCAGATAGCCAGCGCGCGGTTCTGATGCCAAATCAATGGTACCATGTTTTATAGTCTGTACCGCCTCAAAAGCATTGTCGAGAAGATTTCCGATTATCGTACATAAATCGGTGTCTTCAATGTTACTTTGGGCAGGTACGAGCACTTTAGCGTGAATCTCAATGCCGAGTTCATGGATCATATGAATTTTTCGATTTAACAGAGCATTTACTGCAATATTTCCTGTTTCCAGATAATGAAGAACGGGATATTCTTTCTTTTGGACAGAGAAAAAGTAATTCTGAAGCTCCTCATAATGCTTTTCTTTCAGAAGACTATCCATGATTCCGATATGATTCAGCAGATCATGGCGCATTTTGCGCAGATTCAGATAGAGCTGATTCATTTCCTGATTGGCAGCATTGTCAAGAGAGATTCTCTGCTGGAGTACCTTTAGTTCCAGATTCTCTTTATGCTGTATCGTGATCCGGTAAAATAAATAGTATACCATCAGATTGATTGTGAGAAGACCGAAAGAAACGGTACAACGGATAAAGGTTGCATATTCTGGGGCGAAATATTCTGGAAAGGAACAAAGTGACCAGATAATTCCAAAAATTGAGGTGAATCCCAGCGTCATCCAATAGGAAAATGGCAGATTTTCTGTATCATTTACAGAAAAATGGGTGAGATAAAAATAAAATCCGATCATCGAAAGGGACGGCAGCAGCCGGGTTGAAAAATCGTAGGAAAAAGAAGTCACTCCATATTCCGAAAGATGTAAAAATGATGCGATGGAGGAAAAAAAAGGAGTGTTATCTAAAAAACTGGTGACCCCTCCAAACAAAGCAGGCAAAATGGATTTGATGGATACAAAAAGCAGAACCTGCGAGAGGCAGGCAAAGAAGTTTTCATCCAAAAAAAACAAAGCATACAAAATAAGAATAGATGGATATAAAAATGTATTAATCTGAAATGTAACGGATTGAAAATAGTTATAGAAGAAATAGGTGGCGCATAGAAAAAGGAAAATACCACGACGACAGACAGTTGGATATTTTACCCATTTTTTATGATTAGGGTGGGAAGTAAATAAAGTCTTGTACATTAAAAAAATAGACAAAATGTCTGCAATAAAAAATATCCATTTATTCATAAAGCTGATTCCTCCAGTCTATACGAATGTCATTCTGACGAAAATATTATAATTTTCTTCGAGTATTATACCAAAAAATAAATAAAAAAGCAAAACATCATTAGATGGGCAGAAAAGGAGATCAAATATTATGAAAAAAGTGGCAGCAATTGTAAAAGGACAGAAAATTTATGAATCGGATGTGGAAACATGCAAAGAATACTTAAAAAGAGTATATCAGAGACAGACACATACTCCAATCACGGAACAGGAAGAAGAAAAATTAAAAGCACAGGCTCAGGAAATGATGATTCAGATGAAGATTGCACATTTAAAGGCAAAAGAGCTGAAACTGGATCAGTTTACAAAAGAACAAAAAGAAAAATTGGAAGAAATTGCAAAGAAACAATGGAATCAGGCTTATCAGGAGTGCCGTACCTTATTATTGAAGCAGAATCCCTAAATGGCAGCGGAAGAGGTAGAAAAAAAGGCACGAGAATATATGGCGCAAAGAGGCTTTGCAAACAGTGAACCTCTTGTATCTGCCATGATGAATCAGGAAGTATTCAGCCGCGTTCAGGCATATACAGCGCAGGGAGTCACAGTATCTGGTGAAGAGATCAGACAGATGTATGATCATTTGACAACGAGAGATGAGAAGGCATTTGCACAGAATATTCCAGAATATGAAAGAGTTCTCGCAAGATTTGGAAACGTGGTCTATTATATTCCGCAAGGATACCGATTTGTAAAACATATCCGTATTCAGGGAGATGAAAAAAAACAAAATGAACTGAGAAATCTTTTATATGAGACGAATGGTGTTCCAAAGAAAGAAGTAGATGAAGAAAGAGCAAAGAAGATTCAAAAAGAAATTTTGATTAGCGTTGAGGAGATATCACAGAAGATAAAAGAAGAGTATGAAAAGGGAACGTCATTTGAGGATTTGATTAAAAAATATAGTGCGGATAAAAAGACAGGATGGAATATCCATAAAAATAGTATTTTCTGGGAAAAACCGGTTATTGAGGCAGTGATGGATATACAAGAAAAGGGAGAGATCACAGACCCGATTGCATGCAGCAACGGTGTATATCTTTTCTGCTATGAGTCAGACACGCCATCAGGCGCACTTCCATTTAATGAAGAGATGCAGAAAAATTTGAGAATGATTTTATATCGTAAAAAAGCGAATGATCAGTTTTTAAAGACATTAAAGCAATGGAGTGAAGAATAAAATAGTGATTGATAGGATGAGCATCGGATGAAAGAAAAAATATCAGTAGCAATTTGTGATGACGAAAAAGAGATACTTCCCTATTTAGCGCGCAGAATTTATGAGGTATTTCAAAAATATGGCATCTCTGTTGAGACGACAGAATATACTTCATCAGATTTGCTGTGGAGAGATTTGCAGAGAAAAAAAGAATATATTATTTATTTTTTAGATGTCGATATGCCCCAAATTAATGGGGTGGAGTTTGCAAAAATGATTTTACAGGTGCAGGAAAATGCCATGATCATCTTTGTATCAGCAAAAGAAGAATATGTGTTTGACAGCTTTCAGGTACACCCATTTTCTTTTATTCGGAAAAGCAAATTTGAGGAAGACTTAGACAGAACAATTTGTGATTTGAGCAGTATGTATCAGGAAACAGAGAAAGAAATATGTCAAATCTATGACGAGTTAGGACATTCACATGAAATTTTCCTAAAAGATACCATCTATTTGGAGGCAAAGGATAAATATGTGAATATTGTCACAAAAGAGGGAGGATTTTTCATCAGAAATACGCTTTCTGATATGGAAAAGATGTTGGAGGAACACCATTTTATTCGGATTCATAAATCTTTTCTGGTGAACTTGCGTGCAATCTATGCAATCAAATATAATAAAGTAATTTTAGATGACGGACAAGAACTTCCACTGAGCCGGAGCAAAGTGGCAGAAGTAAAAAAAAGATTTTGTCAGGAAAGCTAGGTGAAAAGAATGATGGTGGACATCAGAGATACAGTTCCTTTATTTCGGATGCCCGATATACAGGTGATTCATATTATCGGGCAGTTTTTAGATGCTTTTTTGTTTATCTATTTAATACAGAACTTTTTTGAACCAAAAAAGAAACAGTACCGTTCAAAAAAGCAGCTTGTAGCAGTGGGAAGTCTGTTCGCAGCAGTTTTGTTTCTGACAGATCTGATTATGAATAATAATTTTTATTCCTACGTTGTGGTCATGGTTCTGTTTCCGTTTTTGTATGCGTGTATTTTTTTTCATGGAAAACTGATGATTAAGGCATTAATATGTCTGATCTTTTTTACAATGATGTTTTCTCTTGAAAATCTGGCTGTATATACGAGTCATTATCTGGCGGACAATTTTTTAATCAGCATGGATTTGTGGAAAATTTTATTCCTGTTTCGGAGAATCATATTAAAAGGAGTCTTATTCTTTGTGATGAGAATTTTAATGATTGATGTGATGCGGATGAATGCCAAGATTATGAACGGATACTGGTATTTTATGGCAGGCATATGTGTCACAGATTATATGATTCTGGAATATATAAAACAAACACCTGAGAATGACAGACAAGCTTTGACGCAGGGCATGATTTTATCTGTTTTCTGCATTATTGTGCCGATCATCTGCTATTATATGATCAGTCTGAGTGTAAAAATAGGAGAGATCAATAAAGTAACAGCCGTACAGGAGACGTGGATTAAAGCACAGGAAGATTATTTAAGTCAGATGGAAGATATGCAGAAAACACTGAGACAGTTTCGTCATGATTATAAATCTCATCTATTTTGTATGGATGCTCTTGTAGTAGATCGAAACTATGAGGAACTTCATCGCTATCTGGAAAAACTTCATCAATTTCCAGTAGAGCAGATAGAAATCATTCCCTATACCCGGAATAACAGTATCAATCTTGTTTTGAACCAGAAGCAGAAAATGGCTCAGAAAAAAGGCGTTCAATTTCAAATTGAAGCACAGATAGATACGGTATCCAACAAGAATGGAAGAGTGCAGATTTACGATTTCAACGCACTTCTTTCTAACCTCTGTGATAATGCGATTGAGGCAGCTTCCGGGGTGAAAAATGGAGAGGTGCATCTGCGCATGATGAGAAAAAAAGCATATTTGAAAATAGAAATTGAAAATTCGACAGATGGAAATATCCTGCAGCAAAACCCAGAGTTTGAGACGAGCAAAAAGAATACACAGCTGCATGGACTTGGAATTAAGATTATAAAAAATATTGTAAAGTTATATGACGGAATGTATGAGACAGAGGGAACAAATCATTCATTGAAAACAAGTATTTTATTGATGGATGAATAAAGATTTGGGTTTAACATAAGGCAACCAAGAGGAGAAACGATGAAAACAAAAATAAAAAAGAAAATATGTCAGACAGCAGCGATCATGATGGCAGGATGTATGATGACAGGAAATGTAATGGCAGAAGACAGCAGTGAGATACCGGATGGAGTTTACTCCTGGTTTTTAGTTCAGGCGTACGATGATGCCTGCAAAATCAATGGCGGCAAATCAGAGGTCTGGGAACATGATATAGAAGGCAAAAACGCCGAGGAGTGGATTGCAGAGAAAGCCAAATCATACGCAAAAGAATACCTTGCAGTGGAACAGCAGTTTGATCTGAAGAAAATGGAGCTGACAGAGGAAGAGGAAGAAACGCTGGATGCCACGGTGGAACGCTACTGGAATGAACTGGGATATGGAAGATATTATGCAGAATATGAAATTACAGAGGACGATTTCAGCCATGTTTTAGAAAATAACAATAAGATGAGCAAGCTGTATGTTCAGGAAAGAGATGAATTAAAAACAGAAGTGACACAGAAAGAGATCGCATCTTACATTGAAGAACATGGAAGTTTGGTGCAGTATATCGCTGTCCCATACACGCAGCCTCTCGATGAAAATGCAGAAGAGGCAGAGAAAGCTGTGTGGATGGATACTGATGCTGTCTACGAAGAGTATAAAGAACGCATAGAGAGCGGAGAAGATATAGAAGAACTGATCAAAGAAGTCAATGACAATAAAGCGCAGCAGGCGGCCGGCATCAGCAGTTCTTACTCCGATATTTCACTGGAGACTTTATTTTTAGACAGTAATACAAGCCTTTCAACCGGGTTTAAAAAAGCATTGGAAGAAGCGCCTGAGGAAGAAGTCATCTATTTTGACGATGAAGCACAGTATCATCAGATTATTTTTATGAAAAAAACATTCAGTGAGGATTGGACAGGAATAGAGCTGTATAAAGAAGAATTGACAGAACTGATCGCTGAAGAGACGTTTTATGATCATGTCGTACAATGGAGCGATGAGATCGAGATTGAAAATGAAGAAGAACAGATCAGCGCAGAAGAAGTAAAAGAAATGTTTTCAGGAAAATAATAAATGAAAGAAAACAAAAAAATTTAAAAATAGTGCGCAAGGTTATGATGGAAGTCACAGCGGCGAACATAGAAAAGAAAGTATTAACAGATACCAGTGATATTGCTTTTTTCTTGCATCACGGTACAAATACGTTTATAATAAAATAAAAATACATGAGAAGGGAGAAGTATGCGGTATGCTATTTTCCTCTGCTACATTTTTATTCTTTTTTTTACCGGTTGTGCTGATTATCTATTATAATCCAATGATACAAAACAGACAGTTTCAGAATATATTTCTGTTGATAGCAAGCGTATTTTTTTATGCCTGGGGTGAGCCGGTTTACGTTATTTTGATGCTGCTCTCGATCAGCGTCAATTATTTGCTGGGAATCTTTGTGGAAAATTTTCGAGATACGCCGTATGAAAAAATGCCAGTCGTCATAGCAGGGATTTTTAATATAGGAGTGTTGTTCTTATTTAAATATTTGAGATTTTTCTGCGAAAACTTGATGGTGATTACAGGGCAGGACTGGAATATTCCCAATATTTATCTGCCGATCGGAATTTCGTTTTATACGTTTCAGGCGATTTCCTATGTGGTCGATGTATATCGGCAAAAAGGAGAGGTACAGAGAAATCCGTTGAATGTAGGCCTTTATATTACATTCTTTCCACAGCTGATTGCAGGTCCTATTGTGAGATATGAGACGATTTCATGGGAGATTGAAAACAGGCAGGAAAATGCCCGCGATTTTACGGAGGGCGTAACTCGTCTGATCTGGGGACTTGGAAAAAAAGTATTGATTGCGAACAATGCAGCCATACTGGCGGATGCCTGCTTTGCAGATCCGTCAAACCTCTTGGCAGGAGCTGCATGGATTGGAATTATTTCTTATGCAATTCAGATTTATTTTGATTTTTCAGGGTATTCTGATATGGCAATCGGACTAGGAAGGATGTTTGGATTTCATTTTCTGGAAAACTTTAACTATCCATATATCGCCAGTTCTATCCAGGATTTCTGGAGAAGATGGCATATTTCTCTGAGTACCTGGTTTCGGGATTATGTTTATATCCCCCTGGGCGGAAGCAGGACAAAAAAGAAAAGCCGTATGGTGAGAAACCTCTTTATTGTCTGGGCATTGACCGGATTGTGGCACGGAGCAAACTGGACATTTTTAATCTGGGGAATTTTTTACTTTGTCTTGCTTTTAATCGAGCATATGACAGACTTCCCGAAAAAACTTGGAAAGTTTGGACATATTTATACATTACTTTGTGTTTTGATTGGATGGGTTTTCTTCCGTGCCGACAGCGTTCATGAAGCGTTTTTATATCTGAAGGCGATGGCGGGCGGAAACGGAATGGGAAGTCAGGCGGTCGGATGGGCGGCTCTGCCGATTGGAAATCTAATTTTTGTGGCGATTGGAATCATTGGTTCTACTCCGATCCTTTCCAAATTGGAATTAAAAAATAAAGATAAGAAATGGTGGAATCTGATCAGCGGTCTGATGACGATGATTGTTTTTATCTTTGCTGTGAGTGAAGTGGTGAACACTTCCTATAACCCGTTTATTTATTTTAATTTTTAGGAGACTAAATATGAAAAAAGAACCGCTTTTTATCAGAAATTGTGTGATATCAGTCTGCGCACTTGGAATTCTGGGAGGTACCGGAGCAATGACGCTGATCCGGCATTTCCCTGAAATTCAGGAAGAAATCTCTGACGCAGCTGTACGCCATGAAGATCTGGCAAAAAAAATGACAGCTGTAATTGAAAAAAGCGATGAGGTTTGGAACAGCCATCTGGCATTCAGAAAATATTTTTCCGCTCTGGACAGCAATATGAAATATTATTTGACAGGAGATTTTGCATCCAACCAAGTGTTTTTGGGGAAAGAAGACTGGCTGTTTTACAAGACAACAACGGATGGCGATCCCATCGCGGATTATAAAGGAGAAGAGCAGTACTCGGAGGAAGAAATGCAGCGAACGGTGTGGAATATGCGGCATTTTCAGCAGATTCTCAAGAAAAAAGGGATCGAATTTGCCATTTTTATCGCCCCGAATAAAGAAGAAGTCTATTCTAAATATTTGCCTGATACAATTCAAAAGGTAAATGAAAAAAACAGAACAGACCTGCTGGTGGAATATTTAAGAGAGATGACGGACATTCCTGTGATCTATCCGAAAAAAGAATTGTGCGAAGCGGCGCAGACAGAGATGCTCTATTATAAGAATGATACCCACTGGAATCAGAAAGGCGCCTTTATCGGAACCCAGGTTCTTCTGGAACAGGTTTATGGAAAGAAAAAGAGAGATCTGTCAGATCAGGAGTTCAGGAAGATCCAGCTTGAAAGAAAAGATCCAAATTATAATGACCTTTCCAGAATGGTAGGAATGGATGGAAAATTTTATGATGAAGAAAGTTATGAAATTATTCCAGAAAAGAAGGATAAAAAAATAGAAGAAAGTGTATTTTTGATAGGAGATTCTTTTGGCGTCTCTTTTTTGCCATGTCTTCAGGCGGAATTTGAGGAAGTGACTTATTGTCACAGGGACAGCCAGAATATGGGGCTGCTGGAACAGAAAAAACCGGATCTTGTGATTTTGGAATATGTAGAGCGTTATACAGGAGAGATGGACGAGTTCGTGTGGGACAATGTACGCTTTGTCTCAATCGGATAAATTAGAGAGAAAACAAAGGAGGAATACAGTGAAATTTTTACATTTGTCCGATTTGCATATCGGAAAAAGAATCCATGGATATTCGATGCTGGAAGATCAGAGATGGATCTTGCAGCAGATTCTGGAGATTGTGGAGAGATATCAGCCGGACGGCGTCTTAATTGCCGGGGATATCTACGATAAAAATGTGCCGATAGAAAGTGGAGTGACACTTTTTAATCAATTTTTAAACAGCCTGCATGAGATGAAAAAGCAGGTTTTTTTTATTAGCGGAAATCATGATTCAGCACAGAGAATTCAGTTTGGAGACCAGATTTTTGCAGAACAGGAAATTCATGTTGCAGGAACGTTTGAAGGAGAAATCAGGAAAATTAAGACAGAAGATCAATATGGAGAACTTTTTGTCTATTTGATGCCGTTTTTGAAGCCTTCGATGGTAAAGCCTTGGTACGGCGATGTAAAGAGCCATCAGGAGGCTGTGTGGAGGGCGCTGGAAAGCGTCCGGTTTGAGGAGGGAAAAAGGAATATTTTAGTGGCGCATCAGTTTGTGACAAAAGGAGAATGGAGTCCGCAGACGTGTGATTCCGAACAGTTATCCATCGGAGGGCTGGATCGAGTGGATGCCTCCCTTTTTGATAAATTTGACTATGTCGCTCTTGGCCATCTTCATGGAGCGCAAAAAGTTGGAAAAGAGACGGTGCGTTACAGCGGATCTCCGCTGAAATATTCTTTTTCAGAGAGCAGACAGAAAAAATCGGCAGTATTCTTTGAGATCAGAGAAAAAGGAGAGATCGAAATAGAACTGATTCCTCTTACGCCGCTTCGGGATCTGCGCGTTTTGAAGGGACCTTTGAATGAGATTTTAAATCCGGATCATTATAAAAGAGGAAATCAGGAAGATTATGTGCGAGTGATCCTGACAGATGAGAGAGAACTGTATGCGCCGCTCGATGAGATCCGTAAAATCTATCCCAATATTTTAAGATTAGAATTTGAAAATACGAGAACAAAGATGGAGGCAGAGACGGATCATTTGGAGGAGATTGAGAAAAAAGACGCTTTTGCCTTATTTGCAGAGTTTTTTGAGAAACAGAATGACAGAGAGATGGATGAAGAACAGAGCAAATGGGTGAGGACGATTCTGGAAGGAGGGGAGATTTAGAATGAAACCGTTAAAATTGGTGATGAGTGGATTTGGCCCTTTTGCGGACAGGGAAGAAATCGACTTTGAGAGAGAAGGACTGGATGGTCTCTTTTTAGTCACAGGAGATACTGGTTCTGGAAAGACGACGATTTTTGATGCGATTTCTTTTGCGCTTTATGGGGAGGCAAGCGGAGAATGGCGCTCGTCGGAGGGATTCAGAAGCGGCTATGCGGATAGAGAGACAAAGACATTTGTAGAAATGACCTTTTTGCAGAAAGGCAGGAGATACTGCATAAAGAGAAATCCAAGATATGAAAGACCGGCAAAGCGTGGAGAGAAGATGGTAAAAGAGAAGCCAGAAGCAGTGCTGGAATTTTCAGATGGAACGGTGATCAGCGGTATAAGTCAAGTCAGCGAAGCGATTCAGGAACTGCTTGGCATTGACCGAAGACAGTTTAAGCAGGTGGCAATGATTGCACAGGGAGAGTTTTTATCTTTGCTGACCGCAAAGAGTAAAGAGCGTGGAGAAATATTGCGAAAAGTATTCGAGACAGAAGCATTTGAATCTCTTCAGCAGAAACTGTCAGAAAAAGAGAGGGAATATGCCAGAAAATGTGAACGCCAAGATCAGGATTTGCTTCGGATCATGCAGGGAATCAAAGAAGAGAATGATTTTCCACAGATGGAACAGCTTTTAGAAAGCAGAAGAGAAAAAAAGACGGAAGAAACAAAAGAATGGCTGGACTGCCTTGTGACTTGGGAGAGAGAGCAGGAAAAAAAGGCGGAGAAAAGGTTAAGAGAGACAGAGCAGGAGATACAAAAACAGCAAAAAGAACTGGAACGTGTGCGCTTTGAAGAAGAGACATTTCTAAATATCCAGAAAGCCAGAGAAGAGCTGGAAGAACTGGAAAAAGAAGAAGAACAGAAAAATTTAAAAGAAATCGTGACCGCGGCGAAAAAGGCTTTTCGCTGTGTTTTGCCTCTGGAAAAAAGATGGAAAGAGGAAAAAGAAAAACAAAGAGACTTTGAACAGCAGACTGAAGAACAAAAAGAAAAATTGAGGCAGGCACGTTCTATACAAGAAAAACTGGAAGAAGAAAGACAGTGCTGGGAACTGGAAATCCCAAATTTAGAAAAAAAGAAAAGCCAAATCTTAGAATTTGAAGAGAAAAAGCCATTTCGGGAAAGAAAAAAAAATCTAAACGAAGAAAAAAAAGAATGGATGGAACAAAAAGAACGCTTTCAAAAAAAGAGAGAAAAAGCGGTAAAAAAACAGGAAAATTTATTGGCGGAACAAAAAGAGAAAATGGCATATGAAAAGGCAGAGGAAGGAATCGAGACCAAAGAACAGATCTGCCTTATAAAGATCGAAGAGCTGGAAAAGAAACAAAAAGAGATCTGGCAGCTCTGGAAAGAAGAACGGGAACTGGATCGCATCCAGAAAGCAGGAAAAAAACTGCAGGAGGATTATGAAAAAGAAAGAGAAATCTGGAAAGAACAAAATGAAAAATTTCAAGAGACACAGAATCTTTTTTTTGGAAATCTGGCAGGCATCCTGGCAGAGAAACTGGAAGAACAGAAGCCATGTCCCGTATGTGGTTCCACACATCATCCACATAAGGCAAAGACCGTACATTGTGCTGTGACAGAGGAAGAATGGAAAAAGCTCAGAGAAGAAAATGAGAAAAAAATGGAAGAGCTGTATGTAAAAAAGACGGATTACGAAAAGAAAAAGACGGAACAGGAGAATAGAAAGGCTGAATTTTTGAAAAAACTGGATGTACTGACGCTGGAAATCTCAAGAGAAGGAGATACCAGCGCAGAGGAGAGTCTGAAAAACCTCCAAAAGGAAGAAGAAAAAATAGAAACATATTTGGAAAAGCTGGAACGTCTGGAAAGTAAAAATAAAGAGCTTTTGGACGAGAAGAAAAGACAGAAAGAGGAATATGAAGAGAGACTGGCAAAGAAAAGGCAGGCGCAAGAGCGGATACGGGAAATTTCAGAAGAGATTGTGAGATTTCAAAAAGAAGAAAAAGAGGCAGAAAAACAGGAAAACGAATACGATAAAAAGATGTGGATCTGTCAGCAAGGTCTGGATGAGATCGAAAAGAAATATCCGAATATCGAAGAAATGCAGGAAAATGAGGAGAAGCAGATCAGTGGGCTGAAACGAGAAGTGGAGCAGTCATATGAGAAAATAAAAGAAGTTCAGGAGAGACAGCAGAAGCAAAAGGAAGAACAGATTCGGCTTCAGACAGCGCTGGAAGCAAATCTGTTACAGTATAAAAAACAAGTGGAAAGTGCAGAAAATTATGAACAGATCTGGATTTTGGAGTACAAAAATCAGGGGTTTCAGACAGAAGAGCGTTATCGGGATGCTTTAAAGAATGAGGAAGAGATTGATATGCTTGAGGATTTGCTGAAAAAAAGGGAGAGCACAAAAAATGACCTGAATGCAAAGATCAAAGTAATGGAAGAGCAGCTTTCCAGCCAAGAGCCAAAAGATGCTTCTGAATTGGAGCGCAAGGTGGAAGAGACAGAAAAAGAAAAACAGAGATATCAGGATATCTACAACAATATTTTAATGCGCGTCGAAAGAAACTGCGAGCTTCAAAGAGAAATCAGAAATCTCACCCAAAGTCAGAAAAAAGACAAATGTCTGTATGGAAAATATAAAGAATTATCAGATACGGCAAACGGGAAATTAAACGGCAGGGAAAAACTGGCATTTGAACAGTATGTACAGAGATTTTATTTCCGACAGGTGGTACAGAAAGCAAACCATCGCTTTTATAAAATGTCAGGCGGACAGTACGAATTGCGTTGTATGGAACATGCCGGTGACAACAGACGGTCGGCAGGACTGGATTTAGAAATTATGGATTATTATACGGGAAAAGAGCGTTCCGTGGAATCACTCTCAGGAGGCGAATCATTTCAGGCCGCCCTTGCTCTGGCTCTTGGGCTGTCGGATGTGATACAAAGCTATGCCGGAGGAATTGATGTGGATGCGGTATTTATTGACGAGGGCTTTGGTTCTCTTGATCTCAATTCATTGGAACAGGCAGTGAAAGTGCTGACAGATCTCAGCGGGGAGAACCGTATGGTAGGCATTATCTCACATGTCAGTGAATTGAAGGAGAGAATTGAAAAAAAAGTAGAGCTGACAAAAACAATGAACGGCAGTTCCATCACAGTGAAAGATAGCTGATTACAAAAAGAAAGAAGAAAGGGGCTGTGAAATAACAGTCTCTATGAAAAAAGAGGACTTTTCGTTCAAAATGAACGAAAGGTCCTCTTTTTGTGTTAAAATTAACTTGCGAT
>JAGZHZ010000042.1 GCA_018366495.1 Clostridiales bacterium | reverse complement strand
CAGTGTGGATAATGTGGATAACCAATTTGAAAGTTATCCACATTATCCACACTCTTGAAAAGTTATCCACATCGCACGGTGGATAGTATGTGGATAACTAATTTTTATTCCCTTTTTTTTGATAAAATTCTATTTTTTTCGTTACTATATTTTGTTTCAAAAAAGTTATCCACATTATCCACATTCTACCTAATTTAATGTGGATAACTTTTCTTTTCCCCTCGTCTGCCCGAAATTTTGATTGATAATTAGTCCCTTTTGGTTTAATATTAATTGAAAGAATAAACCAATACTAATATACACAAAACACGGATTTTTTCAATCCGCTGATGAATACTTAAGGAGATTTTTTCAATGGACGAAAATATGGAAAAGGACACAATTATCGAAAAATGGGAAGAAATCCTCTCCACCGTCAAAATGGAATATGAACTTTCCGATGTTTCTTTCAAAACATGGATTAAGCCTCTGTCCGTTCATTCTCTTGAAAATAATGTGTTGATGCTTTTAGGCCCTACAGAGCCGATGGGCTTAAATTATGTCAGCAAGCGGTATCTCTCACCTTTAAAGGTGGCTATTGCTGAACTCACCGGCATTGACTGTGAGATTAAATTTCTTCTTCCTGATCAGATCAAAGAAAAAACGTCTGCAAAACCGCTAAATTCCGCAATGAATGAAAATATCGAACGCGCAAATCTAAATCCAAAGTATACTTTCGATACTTTTGTCGTTGGCAGCAATAACAACTTTGCACACGCCGCTGCGCTTGCCGTCGCAGAATCTCCTGGCGCCATGTACAATCCGCTTTTTATCTATGGAGGCGTAGGGCTTGGAAAAACACATCTTATGCATTCCATCGCTCATTTTATCCTGGAGCACAATCCGGATTCTAAAGTATTATATGTCACCAGCGAGTACTTTACAAACGAACTGATCGAAGCCATCCGAAACGGCAACAATACAGCAATGGCACAATTTCGCGAAAAGTACCGGAATATCGATGTTTTGCTGATCGATGATGTACAATTTCTGATCGGAAAAGAATCCACGCAGGAAGAATTTTTCCACACATTCAACGATCTGCACGGTTCCAAAAAACAGATCATTCTTTCCAGCGACAAACCACCGAAAGATTTTCTGACTCTGGAAAGCCGCCTCAGATCCCGCTTTGAATGGGGATTAATCGCAGATATTTCTTCTCCTGACTACGAAACCCGTATGGCGATTCTGAGAAAAAAAGAAGAATTGGACGGCTACACGATTGATGACGATGTTATCAAATATATTGCAACACATATTAAGTCAAATATTCGTGAGTTGGAAGGCGCATTAAATAAAATTATGGCTTTCAGTAATCTGGAACATCGTGAGATCGATATCTATCTCGCAGAAGAAGCCTTAAAAGACATCATTGCTCCGGAAGAACGGGGAATTGTCACTCCGCAGCTCATCCTGAACAAAGTTGCTGAACACTTCAGCATTGACACCGAAGATCTGATCGGAAACAAACGTACTGCAAATATCGTATTTCCACGCCAGATTGCAATGTATCTGTGCAATGAAATGCTGGAAATGCCATTTAAAAATATTGGAGAGATTCTGGGAAAACGAGATCATACAACCATTATGCACGGCTCAAAAAAAATTGCCAAAGAATTACAGACATCGGAATCCTTAAAAAATACGATTGAAATTTTAAAAAAGAAAATAAGTCCAGCTTAATAATGCTGTTTTCCACTGTAATATTTTTTTAAAAAAAGTTATCCACATTATCCACATAGGCGGTGGATAACTACGGTGGATAATGTGGATAACTCTGAAAAATGGTGTTTTTGTATGTGGACACAAAAAATTTATCCACATACGTTATCCACACTGTCCACAAGTTATCCACATAGTTATCCACATAGCTGACATCAAAAAAAACCAGTAAAATCAATGGTTTCAAGAGTTATCCACATTATCCACCGCCCCTACTACTACTACGATTAATTATATACTGTTATATAAAGCCAGACGCACTGAAAGGAGACTTTACTATCATGAAACTTATATTCCAAAAAAATAACCTTCTGAAGGCTGTCAATATTGTTCTTAAAGCAGTTCCTTCAAAGACAACAATGCCGATCTTAGAATGTATTCTCATTGATGCTTCCTCAAATCAGATTAAATTCACATCGAACGATATGGAATTGGGGATAGAGACGATTGTAGAGGGAGAAATTGTGGAAAGAGGTACAATCGCTCTTGATGCTAAGATCTTTTCTGAGATCATTAGAAAATTACCTGAAAGCGATATTGTGATCGAAACACACGATTTAAAGACGACGATCACCTGTGAAAAGGCAAAATTTGACATCTTGGGAAAATCAAGTGAAGATTTTTCTTATCTGCCATTTGTGGAAAAAAATGATTTTATCTCCCTGTCTCAGTTTACATTGAAAGAAATGATCCGTCAGACGATTTTTTCCATTGCAGCAAATGAAAATAATAAAATGATGACAGGAGAATTATTTGAAATTAAGGATAATATGCTCAGAGTAGTATCTCTTGACGGACATCGAATTGCAATCCGCAAAATGATGCTGAAAGAGACGTATGAAGACAGAAAGATTGTTGTACCAGGTAAAACTCTGATAGAAATCAGTAAAATTTTATCAGGCGAAGTGGAAGACACGGTAAACCTTTTCTTTACATCAAATCATATTGTCTTTGAATTTGACCAGACAACAGTTGTTTCAAGATTGATTGAGGGGGAATATTTCCGCATTGATCAGATGCTCTCCAGCGATTATGAAACAAAAGTAAAAATTAATAAAAAAGAATTGTTAAGCTGTATCGACCGTGCAACGCTGCTTGTAAAAGAGAGTGACAAAAAACCGATTATTATCTCAATTAATGGTAATTGTATGGAGCTTAAAATTGATTCTCAGATCGGTTCCATGAAGGAAGAGATTGATATTGAGAAAGAAGGAAAAGATCTGATGATTGGATTTAATCCAAAATTCCTGATTGATGCGCTGCGTGTCATAGATGATGAGACGATCACCATCTATCTGGTAAATCCAAAAGCACCATGTTTTATCCGAGATGAGCAGGAATCTTATATCTATCTGATTCTGCCGGTCAACTTTATATCTTAAAGTAAGTAAAGAGAAAAAGAATCATTTACAAAGCCAATTCTTTTTAGAATAAAATTATTTCATACAAGCATATTTCAGGCTGTAGGAATAATTTAAAAAAAGAATTGGTTTTTTTTCGTTAATTTGTTGTAATTTAGAGTAGGATTTTTTTAAAAATGCTGGTATACTTTATTTGACATGTGTAAAAAGAGAAAAAGATACAAGCGTAGTTTAGGAGGAAAGAAATGGAAACAATAAAACTGAGAGAGGACTACATTAAATTGGGACAGGCTTTAAAAGCAGCCGGACTTGTGGAATCCGGAGTGGAGGCGAAGCTTGTCATTTTAGACGGACAGGTAAAGGTCAACGGAGTCACAGAATATCAGCGGGGAAAAAAGTTGACAGACGGTGATATTGTTTCCTTTGACAGCGAAACGATAAAAATTGTAAAATAAGAGTCAAAGCAAAGTGAAAAAACTTTGAGACATCCCTGAATTTATACCGCGCAGTATGCGGAATCAGGAGGAACGAATGATCATTGAATCTTTAAAACTAGACCGATTTCGGAATTATGATTCTTTGAAGTTGGAATTTGACAAAGGCACAAATATTTTTTACGGTGATAATGCGCAGGGAAAAACAAATATTCTGGAAGCAATATATGTGTGCGGAACGACAAAATCTCACAGGTGCAGCAAAGACAGAGAGATGATACAGTTCGGGCAGAACGAAGCGCATATCTGTATGGAGATATTGAAGAATGACGGGAGGATTCAGGTTGATATGCACCTGAAAAAAAATAAGGCGAAGGGAATTGCCATAAACGGCGTTCCGATCAGAAAGGCAAGTGAACTGTTTGGACTTGCTAATTTTATCTTTTTTTCTCCCGAAGATTTGAATATTATCAAGGACGGTCCTGCAGAGAGAAGACGATTTTTGGATCTGGAATTATGTCAGCTGAGTAAAATTTATTTGTATCATTTGACAAATTATAATAAAATAATAGTTCAGAGAAACAAACTTTTGAAGGAAGCAGCGTTTCGCCCGGAGTATCTCGATATGCTGGATGTATATGACAGCCAGATGGTAATGTACGGACAGCGCATCATTGAAGAGAGGGAGAAGTTTCTCCACCGCATCAATGAAGTGATACAGAAAGCACATGAAAAACTTTCTGGCGGAAGAGAACGCTTGAGACTTGTGTATGAAAAAAATGTGGACGCTGAGTGCTTTGAAAATGAGCTGAAAAAAAACAGAGAGAAGGATCTGCATTTTCGGGCATCTACATCAGGACCGCACAAGGATGATATCAGTTTTTACATTGGAGAGTTGGACGTCAGAAGATTTGGATCTCAAGGACAGCAGAGGACAGCAGCACTTTCATTAAAGCTGGCTGAAATTGAGCTTGTGAAACAGGAAATAAAAGATACACCGATTTTATTGCTGGACGACGTATTGTCTGAGCTGGACAGAAAAAGGCAGCATTATCTGCTGGATAGCATTGGAGACATCCAGACATTTATCACTTGCACAGGAATTGATGATTTTATTCAAAACCAATTTGAGCTGAATCATGTGTTTCATGTGGCAGAAGGTGTTGTCTATGAATAAAACAGGAGGTTGTTATGAGTACAGAATACGGTGCAGATCAAATAGAAATTTTAGAGGGATTGGAAGCAGTCAGAAAAAGACCGGGAATGTATATCGGCAGCACATCAATAAGAGGACTTCACCATCTTGTGTATGAAATTGTAGACAATGCGGTGGACGAAGCGCTTGCCGGATACTGCAATATGGTTCAAGTGACGATCAATAAAGATAATTCCATCACAGTTGTAGATAACGGAAGGGGAATTCCTGTTGGGATTAACCACAAGTCTGGTCTGCCTGCTGTGGAAGTTGTATTTACGATTCTTCATGCCGGCGGAAAGTTCGGCGGCGGGGGATACAGTGTATCGGGAGGACTTCACGGCGTAGGAGCTTCCGTGGTCAATGCACTTTCTAAATGGCTGGAAGTGACTGTCTACAGCGGCGGAAAAATTTACAGACAGCGTTACGAGAAGGGAAAATCTACAGGACGCCTGACTGTGATCGGAGAATGTGAACAGGAAAAGACAGGGACAATGGTTAAATTCCTGGCAGATGATGAAATTTTTGAGGATACCACATATGACTTTGGAATGCTGAAACAGCGTCTGAGAGAAGTGGCATTTCTGACGAAAACAATCACAATTCAGCTGAGAGACGAACGCCCTGAAGAGCCGGTTGAAAAAGTATTTCACTATGAAGGCGGAGTAAAAGAATTTGTGGCTTATCTGAACAAGGGAAAGACACCATTATATCAGGATATGATTTACTGCGAAGGAGTAAAAGACGGTATTGTGGTGGAGGTTGCGCTTCAGCACAACAGTACGTACACGGAGAGCTGCTACAGTTTTGTAAATAATATTCCTACCCCTGAGGGCGGAACTCATCTTGCAGGATTTAAAAATGCGGTGACAAAAACGTTTAATGATTATGCAAGAGAAAATAAACTGCTCAAAGAAAATGAGCCGAATCTGTCAGGAGATGACATACGGGAAGGTCTCACTTCCATTATCAGCATCAAGATGGAGGAAGCACAGTTTGAAGGGCAGACGAAACAGAAGCTCGGAAACAGTGAGGCGCGCGGCGCTGTGGACAGTATTGTCAGCGAACAGCTGATGATCTATCTGGAACAGCATCCTCAGGCTGCCAAGATTATTCTGGACAAATCGATCATGTCCCAGCGTGCAAGAGAAGCTGCGAGAAAAGCAAGGGAACTGACAAGAAGAAAGTCAGCGCTGGAGGGAATGTCACTTCCGGGAAAACTGGCAGATTGTACAGATAAAGATCCGAGCAAATGTGAAATTTATATCGTAGAGGGAGATTCTGCCGGCGGTTCCGCAAAGACAGCGAGAAGCCGTGCAACACAGGCGATCCTGCCTCTGCGAGGAAAGATATTAAATGTGGAGAAGGCACGTCTTGACCGTATCTATGCTAATGCAGAAATCAAGGCGATGATTACGGCATTTGGAACAGGAATTCATGAAGACTTCGATATTTCAAAACTGAGATATCACAAAATCATTATCATGACAGATGCCGATGTGGACGGAGCGCATATCAGTACACTGCTTCTGACATTTTTATATCGGTTTATGCCTGATCTGATCAAAGAAGGATATGTATATCTGGCACAGCCGCCGTTATATAAGATCGAGAAAAATAAAAAAGTTTGGTATGCGTATGACGATGCACAGCTGAATGAGATTCTGACTGAGATCGGAAGAGATGGAAATAATAAAATTCAGCGATATAAAGGTCTTGGCGAGATGGACGCAGAACAGCTCTGGGAGACGACAATGGATCCGGAGAGAAGAATTCTGAAACGTGTTGTGATGAACAATGACGATTCATCGGAAATTGATGTGACATTCACGACACTGATGGGAGATGCAGTGGAGCCTCGCCGCGAGTTTATCGAGGAAAATGCAAAATTTGTAAAGAATCTGGATATATAGGAGGAGAGAAAGCGTGGAAGATAATATTTTTGACAAGATAGAGGAAATTGATCTGAAAAAGACAATGGAAGACTCCTATATTGACTATGCGATGAGTGTTATTGCAGCGCGCGCTCTTCCGGATGTCCGTGACGGATTAAAACCGGTACAGCGCCGTGTGCTGTATTCTATGATTGAGCTGAACAATGGTCCTGACAAACCACACAGAAAATGTGCGCGTATTGTCGGTGATACGATGGGTAAATATCATCCTCACGGTGACAGTTCAATCTACGGGGCGCTGGTTAATCTGGCACAGGACTGGTCGACGCGGTATCCGCTGGTGGATGGTCATGGAAACTTTGGATCTGTAGATGGAGATGGGGCTGCTGCAATGCGTTATACCGAGGCACGCCTGAGTAAAATTTCCATGGAAATGCTTGCAGATATCAATAAAAGCACAGTAGATTTTGTTCCAAACTTTGATGAGACAGAACAGGAACCTTCTGTACTTCCGTCCAGATATCCGAATCTCCTTGTAAATGGGGCTTCCGGTATTGCGGTGGGTATGGCGACAAACATTCCGCCTCACAATCTGAACGAAGTGATTCATGCAGTTGTCAAAATGATTGACAATCGTATCTTAGAAGACCGCAATACGAGCATTGAAGAAATCATGCAGATTATAAAAGGACCTGATTTCCCTACAGGGGCAAAAATTCTGGGCAGAAGAGGAATTGAGGAGGCATACCGCACTGGAAGAGGAAAAATAAAAGTGCGTGCAGTGACAGAGATTGAATCTATGCCAAATGGAAAGAGCAGAATCGTAGTATCAGAACTGCCATATCTGGTAAATAAGGCAAGACTGATTGAGAAGATTGCGGAACTGGTGCGTGATAAAAAAATTGACGGAATCACAGCGATCACAGATGAATCAAACCGAGAGGGAATGAGAATCAGTATCGAATTAAGACGCGACGTCAACGCAAATGTGGTATTAAATCGTCTGTACAAACATACACAGCTTCAGGATACATTCGGCGTGATCATGCTGGCTCTTGTGGATAATCAGCCAAAAGTCATGAATCTGCTCGATATGCTGAACTATTATATTCAGCATCAGGAAGAGGTTGTCACAAGAAGAACGCAGTATGAACTGAATAAAGCACAGGAACGCGCCCACATCTTAGAGGGACTGCTCTCAGCTCTGGATCATATTGACGAGGTAATCAGCCTGATCAGAGGCTCCCAGAATATTCAGGAAGCAAAGGCACAGCTGATGGATCGTTTTGCGCTTTCTGATGTACAGGCACAGGCCATTGTAGATATGAGACTGAAAGCCCTGACAGGTCTGGAGAGAGGCAAGCTGGAGACAGAGTATCAGGACCTGATGAAAAAAATAGACGAGTTAAAGGCTATTCTGGAAGATGAGAAACTGCTGCTGGGCGTAATCAGAACGGAAATTTTGGCAATCGGAGACAAATATGGGGATGAGAGAAGAACACATATTGGTGCAGATGAATCCGATTTATCCACAGAAGATCTGATCCCGGTGGAAAACGTTGTGATTTCCATGACAAAACTGGGATATATTAAGCGTATGACGGTGGATAATTTCAGAAGTCAGAACCGTGGCGGCAAGGGAATCAAAGGAATGCAGATTATCGAGGATGATTATATCGAAGAATTGCTGATGACAACGACACATCACTATCTGATGTTCTTTACAAATACAGGAAAAGTATATCGTCTGAAAGCATATGAGATTCCGGAGGCAGGAAGAAATGCAAGAGGAACAGCGATTATCAATCTGCTTCAGCTGATGCCGGATGAAAAGATTACAGCAATCATTCCGATCAGAGAATATAAAGAAGGACGTTATCTGTTTATGGCGACGAAAAAAGGAATTGTGAAAAAAACGCCGATTACAGATTATGCAAATGTTAGAAAAACGGGACTTGCGGCAATCACTTTGAGAGAAAATGATGAGCTGATTGAAGTGAAATCAACGAACAATAAAAAAGATATTTTCTTGGTTACGAAATTTGGACAGTGTATCCGATTCCATGAGACGGATGTGCGCAGCACGGGAAGAGTTTCCATGGGTGTAATCGGTATGAATTTATCTCCGGATGATGAAGTAGTCGGAATGCAGCTCGATACGCAGGGACAGTATCTGCTGATTGTATCTGAAAAAGGTATGGGCAAACTGACATCCATCGATGAATTTACGACTCAAAACAGAGGCGGCAAAGGCGTAAAGTGTTATAAGATCATGGAGAAGACAGGAAATGTAGTCGGCGTGAAGGCTGTGGACAAAGAAAAAGAAATTATGCTGATTACGACAAAGGGTGTAATCATTCGGATTATGTGCGATGTGATTAGTGTACTGGGAAGAGTGACTTCAGGCGTGAAACTGATTCAGCTGGATGATGATGTCTCTGTGGCAAGTATAGCAAAAGTGCGCGATGAATCGAACAAGACAGAGGAAGATACATTGAAATTGTTGGAAAATCAGCTGAATGAGGAGTTATAAAAAAGTATGAAATTACGGAGAGTGCTGGCAGTTAGAGCTGCAAAACTGGTCGGAAATATCAGCCGTAAGATGGGAAGACAGGGTGTCACATGGGCAGGGCTTGTGGCACGTCTGATCTATCCGGATATTCTGCAGGATCTGGCAGGACAGCTGAGAGGAAAATCGTTTATTGTGTGCGGAACAAATGGAAAGACTACCACAAACAATTTACTTTGTTCTGCAATCGAGGCAGAGGGAAAAAAAATAATCTGCAACAGGACAGGATCGAATATGCAGAATGGTGTCGTGGCTGCATTTGTTTTAGCAGCCGACAAGAAAGGAAATATTGATGCAGACTATGCCTGCATTGAGATTGACGAAGCGTCCACAATGAAGGTTCTGCCCAGATTTAAACCGGACTTTATGGTGCTGACAAATCTGTTCCGGGATCAGCTTGACCGCTATGGTGAAATTGATATCACAATGGATATCCTGAAAAAAGCGATCAAGATGGCGCCGGATATGACACTGCTGATCAATGGAGACGATTCCCTTTCGGTGACGCTTGCGATGGATACCGGAAATAAGTACCATACTTATGGAATCAGTGAAAAAGTACTGGATGGAGATGAAAATTCTGAAATCAGAGAAGGACGTTTTTGTAAAAAATGCGGCGCAAAGATGAAATATCATTTCTACCATTACAGTCAGCTTGGAGATTATGAATGTCCTGGCTGCGGCTTTAAAAGACCTGCGATTGAGTTTGACGCATCGCACATCTTTGCTGGAGACCATTTGTCCTTTGAGGTAGAAGGCAGAAAAATAGAGGCTAATTACAGAGGATTTTACAATGTGTATAATATTCTGACTGCATATGCGGCAGGCAGAGTTGCCGGTCTTTCGATGGATCATTTTCAGGATACGCTCAATAAATTTAACCCGGAAAATGGAAGAATGGAACATTTCTTCATCAACGGAACGAAGATTGAGCTGAATCTGGCTAAAAATCCGGCAGGATTCAATCAGAATATTGCGGCCGTGATGGAAGATCAGACACCAAAAGATGTTATTATTCTGATCAATGACCGTTTTCAGGATGGAGAGGATGTATCATGGCTTTGGGACGTTGACTTTGAACGTTTTCAGGAAGAAAGTATCCGTTCGATTACAGTCAGCGGAATTCGATGCCTTGATATGAGACTGCGCCTGAAATATGTCGACATTCCTGCCAAAGTAGAGCGAAATGTCTCTGAAGCGATCCAGGATCGCATTAAAAACGGTGTCGGCAATCTGTATATTCTCGTCAATTATACAGGACTGTACAGCACGAGAAATACACTGAAGAGGATGGAGGAAGAAAGCCGATGAAATTGACGATAGGGCATTTATATCCGGATCTTTTAAATCTCTATGGGGACAGAGGCAATATTCAGTGCATGATGAAAAGATGTGAGTGGAGAGGAATCGAAGCAGAAACGATTGCGTACCGACTTGAAGATCCGATTGACTTTGGAGCATTAGATATCGTACTTTTGGGCGGAGGATCAGACCGTGAGCAGATGTTGGTCTGTAACCGCCTGAAGGAAATCCGAAAAGATTTTAAAGAATTTGTGGAGACAGACGGTGTAGTACTGGCAATCTGCGGCGGATATCAGCTGTTGGGGAATTTTTATGAGACAAAAGACGGAAGAATTGACGGACTTGGTCTGGTTGACCTTTATACGGTTCAGAAAAAAGGAAGATTGATCCGGAACATTGTGATACAGAGTGATCTGTTTGAGCGGCCGATTGTCGGATTTGAAAATCATGGAGGAAGGACGTACATCAATAAGAACAAACCTCTTGGAAAAGTAGTTTACGGAAAAGGAAATGATGGAAAATCAGGATATGAAGGCGTAGTTTACAAAAATGTAATCGGAACGTATCTTCATGGCCCCGTCCTGCCGAAAAATCCAGATCTGTGCGACTATATTCTGAAAAAAGCACTGGAGAGAAAATACGGAAGTGCGGAGCTTCTGCCCCTGGACGATACTCAGGAACATGAAGCAAACGACTATATCGTAAAGAGATATGAGGATAAAGTACAAAATATCAAAGAAGAGATTCTAAGAAGAATTTAGGAGGAGGAAAAAAGTGATTCGGACAGTTAATGTAAAGGAACTGACAAAAAACATTAAAGAAATGTGCATAGAAGCAACTCATTTTCTGTCAGCCGATATGGATGAGGCGATGAAAAAAGCGGCAGAAAATGAAGAGTCCGCACTGGGACGCCAGATTTTATGTCAGCTTCAGGAAAATCTGCAGATTGCCGGGGAAGATATGATTCCGATTTGCCAGGACACAGGTATGGCTGTGATTTTCCTGGAAGTGGGTCAGGATGTCCATTTTGAGGGCGGAAATGTGGAAGATGCTGTCAATGAAGGCGTACGTCAGGGATATACAGAAGGATTTTTGAGAAAATCGGTTGTGAATGATCCGATTATTCGGGAAAATACGAAGGATAATACACCGGCTGTCTTATACAGTGAAATTGTGCCGGGAGATCAGGTCAAAATTACAGTAGCGCCGAAAGGATTCGGAAGTGAAAATATGAGCCGGATTTTTATGCTTAAGCCGGCAGACGGGATAGAGGGAGTTAAAAATGCTATTTTGACTGCCGTAAGAGATGCCGGTCCGAATGCTTGTCCTCCTATGGTAGTTGGAGTAGGAATTGGAGGAACATTTGAAAAATGTGCTCTGATGGCGAAAAAAGCGCTGACAAGAAATGTAAACCAGCATTCTGATATCCCATATGTGAAAGAGCTGGAAGAAGAGATGCTGGAAAAAATCAACGGTCTGGGAATCGGTCCAGGCGGCTTGGGCGGCAGAATTACAGCACTGGCAGTGAATATCAATACATATCCGACACATATTGCAGGTCTTCCTGTCGCAGTCAATATCTGCTGTCATGTAAATCGGCACAGTGTCCGGATCATATAAGGGGGGACGAAAATGGAACGTCATATTACAGTACCGATGACAAGAGAAGAAGCAAAAAGTTTAAAGGCGGGAGATTACGTCTATCTTTCAGGAACAATCTATACAGCTCGTGATGCCGCGCATAAAAGAATGCAGGAGACATTGGACAGAGGAGAACAGCTGCCTATTTCTGTAGAAAATAATATTATTTATTATATGGGACCGTGTCCGGCAAGAGAAGGACGTCCGATTGGATCAGCAGGACCGACGACAGCAAGCAGAATGGACAAGTATACGCCGAGACTGCTGGATATGGGGCTGACCGGCATGATTGGAAAGGGGAAACGTTCTCCGGAGGTTCTGAATGCAATCGTCAGAAACGGCGCTGTTTATTTCGCTGCAATCGGAGGAGCGGGAGCTTTATTGGCTCAGAGAATCAAAAAATCGACGGTGATTGCATACGAAGATCTGGGCACGGAAGCAATCCGAAAATTAGAAATTGAGAATTTTCCAGTTATTGTAGTAGTCGATGCAGATGGAAATAATTTATATGAAACAGCCATAGAACAATACAGAAAAGAGTAGAAGATTATTTGAAATAGAGCCACCACAATCCCACTGGCTTTAGATGGTGGGATTGTGGCTGCCAAAAATAGATAGGGCAGGGACTGCCCGAATAAACGCCTGTGGAGATAGTAGGAAGAACGATGTTTAGTGAACGTCGGCTTTGAGCCGACCGAAGCGAAGCGGAGACACGAGGTCGATGAAGCAGGAAGCCCATTGGCTTTAGACAATGGGCAGTTGACAGTATGATTTTTTCTCAGAAAGGAAAAAAATGAAAAGAATCATTTTAATGGTATTGTATAACATTCCATTTGTACCATATTGGTGGTGGCAGCTGTGTCATTATGCGAAAAAAGCAGATCAATATTCAGAAGAAGAACGGTATGCTCTTTTGAAAAAAATCACTGTCCATGCCAATAAAGGAGGACGTGTAAAGATTGACGCACATGGAGTGGAAAATCTGCCTGATAAGAATGGATTTATTCTCTACCCCAATCATCAGGGAATGTTTGATGTGCTTGCTTTTGTAGAAAGCTGCCCCAAACCGTTCTCTGTCGTAATGAAAAAAGAAGTGGAGAATGTAATGTTTTTAAAACAGGTTTTTCATATTATGAAAGCAAAGGCATTGGACCGCTCAGATATCCGTCAGGGAATGAAAGTTATAGCAGAAGTGTCAAAAGAAGTAGGCGAGGGGAGAAACTATCTGATTTTTGCTGAAGGGACAAGATCCAAAGAAGGGAATAAGGTTTTAGATTTTAAAGGAGGCAGCTTTAAGGCCGCAATGAAAGCGAAGTGTCCCATTGTTCCTGTCGCAGTGATCGATGCCTATAAAGGATTTGATACAAATTCGATTCAGCCGATCACTGTTCAGCTTCATTATCTGCCTCCTATTTATTATGAAGAGTATAAAAATATGAAATCAACGGAAGTTGCAGAGATCGTAAAAAACAGGATAAAAGAGACCATTGAAAAAAATATAAAAAAAGATGTTGACAAATAAAAGGGGATCTTATATAATCAACTATGCACTGCGAAAGTGTTATATCTGAAAATGGAAAAATAAGGAGAAATACTCAAGAGGCTGAAGAGGCGCCCCTGCTAAGGGTGTAGGTCGTTCACGCGGCGCGAGGGTTCAAATCCCTCTTTCTCCGTTTGATTCCAAAAAAAAGATAAAAAAAGTTCTTGACAACGGAAAAGAGTTGTGATAGACTTAAGAAGTTGCTGAGACAGAGAGAACGAAAGAGATCAAAAAAATAAAAAAAGATCAAAAAAAGTTCTTGACAAATAGAAAACAGTGTGATAAAATATAAAAGCTGTCACACAGAACAGCAAAGAACCTTGATAACTGAACAGTGAAACAACCTTGAAAATTCTAAAAGAGTTAACGAGAACGTGTTGAAAAACACAAACCTAAAAACAGTAAAACGGGAAAGATAGCCAAGTGTTATCTTGAACGGAATCAAACATTTTATTTGAGAGTTTGATC
>JAGZHZ010000010.1 GCA_018366495.1 Clostridiales bacterium | reverse complement strand
GAGGGATGTGAAAAAACTCAATCGAGTTTTTTCACATCCCCTTTTTGTATCAATTTGAATAAAGGAAACCGCAATGATGCCGAACAAAATAAGATATCCATGAAAAGTGTCAATAAATTTTCAACAAAACAGTCATTTATACTTAACAAATTTCGGAGTTTATGGTAGAATGATGTTTATGATAGAAAGAAAACAGACATAGATTTCTGGCAGTATGTTTCTGAAACAGAACGTGTCAGAGCACAGATCTGTGGACAGACTATATAGGTTAAGGAGGACACGGAAATGGGAAAAGAAAAATATGTTGCTTACGTTGGTACTTATACGCACGGAAGCAGCGTAGGTATCCATGTATATGATCTGGATGTGGAAGCTGGATATATGACAGAGCGGGAAGTTGTGCCAGTGAATAATGCGTCTCATGTTGCAAAATCGAATAATGGAAAGTATCTGTATTCGATCGCAGATGAGGGCGTGGAAGTACTGAAAATAGAAAAAGATGGTTCCTTAAAACCGATCAACCAGGTTGGAATCGAAGGGATGAGAGGATGCTTTCTCTCCACGGATAAAGAGGGAAAATTTTTGTTCGTAGGCGGTTATCATGATGGAAAAGTCAGCGTGGTGAAGATTCATGAAGATGGACGTCTTGGAAGTGTTGTCGATGGTGTTTTTCATAAAGGTCTTGGCAGTGTTGCAGAGAGAAATTTCCGTCCTCATGTCAGCTGCGTGACAATGACACCGGATGACAAATATCTGTGTGCTGTGGACAATGGAATTGACCAGATTAAACTGTATACGGTTCATCCGACTTCAGGAAAGTTAAAATTGTATGATATTCTGAGATTCAGACCGGAATCCGGACCTAGACTGATCCGGTTCAGCAAAAATGGCAAGTTTGCATATGTTATCTGTGAACTCACAAACCAGATTGAAGTCTACAGCTATGACGGAAGCGGAAAATCTCCGCAGTTTGAATTGATTCAGACCGTCAACACACAGATGGATGCAGATGAGATTGCGTGCGCAGCGTCCGGTATGAAGATCTCTCCGAGTGGAAAGTATCTGTATTGCTCTACAGCGGGAGACAACACGGCGGCTGTCTATGAGATTAATCAGGAGACCGGTATGCTGACAGAATTGTGTATTTTACCGATCAGCGGAAAATACCCGAAGGATATTGATATTTTCCCAGATGAAAAAACACTGGTGGTATTGAACCATGAATCAAATGATATCCGCTTCTTCCATGTAGATTATGAGAAAAAACTGCTTGTGATGAAAGGACGTCCGATTAAACTGGAGACACCAAACTGTATCTTGATTTCAAAATTGGATGACAGTGAAGAAGAATAACAGCAGAAGATAAAAATACGAAAGGCGGTTCAAAGTGAGGGCAGAAAGATCTGCGGATGGCTTTGAACTGCTTTTGTTTGTATGATAAAGGATTTTATAAATTTTCAGCCAGAAAACCCACTGACTTTAGGCCGCGGGATGAATGGCATTTGATAAAAGTGTGGGATTTCTTGTTTGTTTTGAATAAAAAAGAGAAAAATGGAAAGGAACAGAAAGATGGCAGGATCAACATTTGGGACACATTTTAAGATTATGACATGGGGAGAATCTCATGGAAAAGGAGTAGGAGTTGTTGTGGATGGATGTCCGGCAGGACTGGAACTTTCCGAGCAAGATATTCAGATTTTTTTAGACCGCAGAAAACCAGGGAAGAGTCGTTATGCGACGCCGAGAAAAGAAGAGGACTGTGTAGAGATTTTTTCAGGCGTATTTGAAGGAAAGACGACAGGAACGCCGATTGCCATGGCCGTTTTCAATAAAACACAGCGCTCAAAAGATTACAGTGAGATCGCAAAAATGTACCGGCCAGGTCATGCCGATCTGACATACGATCTAAAATACGGTTTTCGTGATTACAGAGGAGGCGGACGATCTTCCGGAAGAGAGACGATCGGAAGAGTTGCGGCAGGGGCAATCGCTGTCAAAATCTTAAACCAGTTGGGAATTACATTTACGACGTATACAAAATCAATCGGACCAGTAACGATTGAGACATTCTGCAAGGACGAGATTTTGAACAATGCTCTTTATATGCCGGATGCAAAGGCTGCGCAGCAGGCAGAGAACTATCTGGAAAAATGTATGAAAGAAGGGGATTCTTCAGGAGGCGTGATAGAGTGTGTGATCCATGGATTGATGCCGGGAATTGGAGAACCCGTTTTTGAAAAATTAAGTTCTAATCTGGCAAAGGCGATCTGTTCCATCGGAGCAGTAAAGGGATTTGAAATCGGAGACGGAATGATGGCTGCAAAGGCAAAGGGCAGTGAAAACAATGATGCGTATCATTTAGGAAACGACGGCAGATTGGAGAAAATAACAAATCATTCAGGCGGAATTTTAGGAGGGATCAGTGATGGAAGTGATGTGATCTTTCGCGCCGCAGTTAAACCAACCCCGTCTATTTTCAGCAGCCAGAGAACAGTCACAACGGATGGGGAGGAGGCCGAGATTAATATTAAAGGACGCCATGACCCGATTATTGTGCCGCGTGCTGTTGTCGTTGCAGAATCAATGGCTGCTCTGACCGTGCTTGATCTGATGATGCAGTCAATGACTTCGCGGATGGAATATCTGGTGCGTTTTTTTCAATCGTGAATATTCTGTAAAATTAGATACGTTTCATTGACAAATGATTTTTTTGAAATTATAATATCCATGAACAGAAAGACTTTACAGTTAAGAAAGGGTGATTCCATGGAAGGTGGGCCTAGTCCTAGGGAGAAGATAAAAAAATTAAAAGAGAGAACATAGTACCTGGGATTCGCCTGGAGAGAGATGATCTGGTACTGTGTACAGATTATTTTTTGAAAGGAGCATGGAATTATGATTAAAATTTTCCGAACAATGGATGGAGAAATCCAACATGTAAATGAGGCACAGGAAGGCTGCTGGATTGCACTGATCAATCCGACTGCCACGGAAATTCTGGATATTTCCAAAGAATACAAGATAGAAGTGGACGACTTAAGAGCACCTCTGGATGAAGAGGAGAGGTCCCGTATCGAGGTGGGCGATAACTATACAATGGTTCTGGTGGATGTCCCGATTATTGAAAATCGAAATGATAAAGACTGGTTCGGAACAATTCCTATGTCGATTATAGTGACAGATAAACTGATTTTTACGGTATGTCTGGAGGATACACCGGTATTGTCTGCTTTTATGGATGGAAGAGTGCGCAATTTCTTTACTTATATGAAAACGCGTTTTATTCTGCAGATCTTGTACAAAAATGCAAGTCTGTATCTGCACTATCTTCGCATCATTGACAAGAAGAGCGAAGTGGTGGAGAAAAAACTGCATGGCTCGACAAGAAATCAGGAATTGATAGAGCTTTTGGAACTGGAAAAGAGCTTGGTTTATTTTACAACATCGCTGCGGTCAAATGAAGTGGTGTTGGAGAAACTTCTTAAGACGGAGACGATTAAAAAATATCCGGAAGATACAGAACTGCTGGAAGACGTTATTATTGAAAACAAACAGGCGATAGAGATGGCGAATATTTACAGCGGTATTCTGAGCGGAATGATGGATGCATTTGCATCGGTTATCTCAAACAATTTAAATATTGTCATGAAATTTTTGGCAACGGTGACAATCGTGATGTCAATCCCGACGATGATTTTCAGCGCATATGGCATGAATGTGAACGAGGCTGGAATGCCATTTGCAGGAAGCCCGTTTGGATTTTTGTTTGTGATTTTATTCTCCCTCGTCTTAAGTATTGTAGTTGCTATTATTTTTTCTAAAAAGAATCTCTTCTAATTCTAAAATGATGAAGAAAGAAAGGATTGCTTATGAAACTTATTGACAAATTACAGCGCAAATTTGGGCGGTATGCGATTCCAAATCTGACGATGTATATCATTATCCTCTATGTAGTCGGATATATTCTGCAGCTGATTCAGCCTTCATTTGTCTTATATTTGACGCTGGAACCTGCAATGATCCTGCAGGGGCAGGTATGGAGACTGGTGACATGGCTGTTGATTCCGCCTGGCAGACTGGATATTTTTACAATTATCATGCTTTCTCTGTATTATTCTTTGGGAACTACATTGGAGAAAACATGGGGAACGTTTCGGTATAACCTCTATATCTTTACGGGTGTTCTAGCGACGATGATCGGGGCGTTTGTCATATATGGGATTTTTGCTGCGCAGGGAGTGGAAGCACTTCTTGGAACAACGTTCAGCACATATTACATTTCACTTTCTATTTTTTTGGCTTTTGCCGCAAGCTATCCAAATATGCAGCTGTATTTGTATTTCATTATTCCGATCAAGATCAAATGGCTTGCATTGCTGGATGGGGTCTACTTGCTGTTTGCTTTTATCAGCAGCAACTGGGCAGGAAGAGTTGCAATCATTGCATCATTATTTAACTTCCTGATCTTTTTCCTGGGAGGCGTTCAGTACTGGAGAGTATCTCCGTCTGAAATCAGAAGAAAGCAGAAGTTTAAAAAGCAGGTAAATTCCAATACGCGTTCTTATCCGAACAAGAGCAATCAGGTTACAAAGCACAAATGTGCAATCTGCGGCAGGACAGAACTTGACGGAGACGATCTGGAATTTCGTTTTTGCTCAAAGTGTGATGGAAATTATGAGTATTGCCAGGATCATCTGTTTACACACGAGCACGTACATCATGACAAAAAATGAGAAGATATAGCAGAGGAGAAATGGTATGAAAAAGACGAAAATTATCTGTACAATGGGTCCAAATGCAAATGACAGAAAGATTGTGATGGATCTGGCGCAAAACGGTATGGATCTGGCAAGATTTAACTTTTCGCACGGAGATCATGAGGAACATAGCGCGCGTGTGAAACTTGTAAAAAGCGTCAGAGAAGAGCTGGATAAGCCGATCGCATTGATCCTGGATACAAAAGGACCTGAAATACGAACAGGATTATTAAAGGATGGAAAAAAGGTAACACTGAAGGAAGGAGCAGCTTTCAGACTTTGTATTGATGATGTGATCGGGGATGAACATCACTGTTCCATCACATATAAAGATCTTCCAAAAGATTTGAAATCTGGGGACCGCATTTTGATTGATGATGGTCTGATTGAATTGATTGTGGGAAAAGTGATGCCAAAAGAGATCCACTGTATCGTAAAGAACGGAGGGGAGCTGGGTGAGCGGAAAGGAATCAACGTTCCGAATGTCAGCGTAAATCTTCCAGCTGTCACTGATAAAGATAAACAGGATATTTTATTTGGAATCAAACAAGGATTTGATTATATTGCAGCTTCATTTGTGCGCAATGCGGCATGTATTGAGGAGATCAGAAAACTTTTGAGAGAGCATCATGCAGATCACATCGGCATCATTGCCAAAGTAGAAAATGCAGAGGGTGTGGAAAATATTGATGAGATCATTGCAGCCGCTGATGCAGTTATGGTTGCCAGAGGAGATCTGGGGGTTGAGATTCCAGCAGAAGAAGTACCATATATTCAGAAAATGATCATCCATAAATGCAATGAGCAGGTAAAACCTGTCATCACCGCGACACAGATGCTGGATTCTATGATCCGCAATCCAAGACCAACGAGAGCGGAAGCTGGAGATGTGGCAAATGCAATTTATGATGGAAGCGATGCAATCATGCTTTCCGGCGAGACAGCAATGGGAAAATATCCGATTGAAGCAGTGCGTATGATGGAAAAGATTGCAGAACATACAGAAAAACATCTTGATATTCAGCGCCAGATGAGGCTGAACAAACGTCACGAGAGCCAAAATATTTCATCAGCTGTGGGACTTGCCACAGTAGATACGGCGACAAACTTAAATGCTGTATGTATTATCACACCGACAATTTCCGGACAGACAGCACGTTTGATCTCAAATTTCCGTCCGCAGATGCCGATTTATGCAATTTCTCCAAATACAGATTCTGTGCTGCGTATGCAGCTCTACTGGGGAGTATATCCGCTCAAGGGAATGGGCGAGATTTCGACGCAGACAATCATTGAAAATTCTGTTCATCTGGTACGCCAAAAAGGGCTGGTACAAAAAGGTGAGATGGTTGTATTGACTGCCGGAGACCCAGCCACAAATATGGTATCCAGAGAAGGCGCAATGACAAATATGATGCATGTAATAGAGGCAAAATAGGATAGATAGAAGGAAGAAAATGTCAAAAGATTATAAAGTACGAGCTGCCAAGGCAGGAGTCACGGCAGTTGTGTTATGTATTTTGAGTCTGCTGGCGGGAAAAGGAGAGGGATTTGACGTTGCTGAAATGTCAATATCGCTCTTTTTTTCTGTCCTGGCAGGAATAGCAGTCTGGTGGAAAGGAAAATTTCCAAAGCCAGTAAGTATAGCGATCGCAGCAGCGGCGCCTATAGCAGCGCTTTGCTGTATGGAGTTTTATACACATGTGCCATGGGACTTAAGCATTCCCATATTTTTGATAAATCTGATTTTTTATATAATTTTGTATGCCGGTTTTACTTTTCTGACCGGCAGTGTAAAGAGAGGATATGCGATTGCAACAGTAATTCCAATGATTGTGGGGATTATCAATTATTTTGTGGTGAGCTTTCGTTCTTCTCCAGTTGTTCCGTGGGATCTGTATTCTATAGGAACAGCAGTGTCCGTTACGGACAATTATGAATTTACGATTACATACCGATTGGTATATGTGATCCTTGCTTTTGCCTGGATCATCATTTTATCATCGAAAACACAGCTAACGATCACAAAGCGAAAATGTAAATTGGCAGGCTTTCTGCTGTCCTGTATCTGTATGGCAGGTTACCTCAAAGGAATTCAGATGGATCAGATTTCAGATCTGGTAGGATTTGATACCACACTGTTTACACCGACTGTTCTGTATCGCAACAATGGATTCTTTGGAGCATTTCTTTCAAATTTAAAATATCTGAATGTAGAGGAGCCAGACGGATATTCTGTTGAGCTGGTGGAGAAAATCGAACAGGAGATAGACGAAAAGAAAGAACAATCCGATGATGATACGGAAAAGCCAAATGTGATTGTTATCATGAATGAGGCATTTGCAGATTTATCATATGTGGCAGATTTTGAGACGAGTGAAGATTATATGCCGAATATCCACAGTTTAAAGGAAAATACAGTAAAGGGAAATTTGTTTGTCTCAGTAAAAGGGGGAAATACAGCAAATACAGAGTTTGAATTTTTAACGGGAGACAGCTGTGCATTTTTACCTTCCGGAAGTGTGGCATATCAGCAATTTTTGCACAAAGAGACACCAAGTCTGGCAAGCCATCTAAAAAATATGGGCTATGCAACAACAGCAATTCATCCATATTATGCTTCGGGATGGAACCGTGAAAAAGTTTATCAGTATTTTGGATTTGATCAGGCGCTGTTTCTGGACAGCTTTGAGAATCCGGAAAAGATTCGTGAATATGTAAGTGACCGTGAGGCATTCAAAAAAATTATAGAACAGTATGAATCAAAAGAAAAAGGGAAACCTTTGTTTTTATTTGAAGTGACCATGCAGAATCATGGGGGATACAGCAGAGATTATCCGGGATTTGAGCCAACGATTGAGCTGACTCAATTTCCAGAGAAAACAACACAGATTGTGGCTGTGGAAAAATACCTGACGCTGATTCAAAAGAGTGACGAGGCATTTGGAGAATTACTGGATTACTTTGAAGATCAGAAAGAGAAAACAGTAATTCTGATGTTTGGCGATCATCAGCCTTCAGATTATATCACAAATCCTCTTTTGAACTTAAACGGGATTGACAGAGAGTCCTCTCTGGAAGAGTTTCAGAAAGGATATGTTGTTCCGTTTGTGATATGGGCGAACTATGACATAGAAGAAGAAACTGTTGACAAAATCAGTGTGAATTATCTAAGCGGTCTTCTGATGGAAAAAACAGGACTTCCGATGAGTGATTATCATATTTACTTAAATGAACTGAGAAAGACGATTCCGGTTCTGACAGGAAATGTATTTATTGACCAGAATGGCGGTTATCATACGCTGGATGAAAAAGTATTACAGGAAGAAAGAGACGAGTATGCTTCCCTGCAGTACAATCATCTGATAGACACTTCTCGTCGCGTACAGTCGTTTTTTTGATATTAAGTCTTGACAAGAAGCAGAAGGATGAGTATATTTTGATTAAATGTAAAAATTTTAGTATAATTATAAATTTCGTACGATGAAGTATATGAAAATGAGGAGCGACTGAAAATGAAAAAACAGCCTTTTGTAACACTGGAACAAGTAAAAGAAATGGTAAAGGAATATCCGACTCCATTTCACTTATACGATGAAAAAGGAATCAGGCAGAATGTTCAGGCACTGAACGATGCGTTTTCCTGGAATAAAGGATATAAAGAATATTTTGCGGTAAAGGCCACCCCAAATCCATTTTTGATTCAGATTTTGAGAGAATATGGCTGCGGATGCGATTGTTCTTCCATGACAGAACTTATGATGTCTGATGCAATCGGAGCAACAGGGGACGATATCATGTTTTCTTCCAATGATACACCGGTAGAAGAATTTAAAAAGGCGGCTGATCTGAACGCAATCATTAACCTTGATGATATTACACATATTGAGATTGTAGAGGAGACGCTTGGAAAACTGCCGAAGAAGATGAGCTGCCGCTATAATCCGGGGGGAACATTTAAAATTACAAATGATATTATGGATAATCCTGGAGATTCAAAATATGGAATGACAAGAGAGCAGATTTCTGAAGCTTTCCGTATCATGAAAGAAAAAGGTGTAGAGGAATTTGGAATTCACGCATTTCTGGCAAGCAATACAGTGACAAATGAATATTATCCAATGCTGGCAAAAATTTTATTTGAGACAGCGGTGGAGCTGAAAAATGAGACTGGAGCCGATATTAAATTTATTAATCTTTCCGGAGGAATAGGAATTCCATATCTGCCTGATCAGGAGCCAAATGATATTATGAAAATTGGCGAAGGAGTAAGAAAAGTATATGAAGAAGTACTTGTGCCTGCAGGGATGGGAGATGTTGCCATCTATACGGAGCTGGGACGTTTTATGATGGGACCGTACGGATGTCTTGTAACAAAAGCAATCAATGAAAAACATACACACAAAGAATATATCGGAGTAGACGCATGTGCTGTCAACTTAATGAGACCGGCAATGTACGGCGCATATCACCATATCACAGTGCTTGGAAAAGAAAATGCAGTATGTGATCATCTGTATGATGTAACGGGATCTTTGTGTGAAAACAATGATAAATTTGCGATTGACAGAATGCTTCCTGAGATTGAAAAGGGAGATTATCTCGTTATTCATGATACAGGAGCTCATGGATTTGCCATGGGATATAACTACAATGGAAAATTGAAGTCAGCGGAACTTCTTTTAAAAGAAGATGGAAGCGTACAGCTGATTCGAAGAGCAGAAACAGCGAAGGATTATTTTGCAACATTTGACTGTTTCCCGATCTATGAAAAAATGATTCAGGAATAAGATACAATACAAAAAACAGTGCCGATAGAAATACCTCCCATGGATGATTTCTGCCGGCACTGTTTTTCTTTTTGCAATAAATTTTCAGCGTTTTTTTTGTTTCCTGAAAATAAGCTGATATAAAAACTGGAAACACTGTGATACGAAAAGGGAACAGATAAATACAGCTGGAACGATCAGAGGATAATAAATCAGACGGTCCTCCATAAATAAAACGGTTTGATTTAATTTTTGATAGAATATCTGGTCAAAAATGTAAGAGACGAGATATGTTCCAAATGAGAGGACAGAAATCTGTATCATTACCTTTTTAATCAGAGAAGGCAGCCTGGATAAATCCAGTTTTTGAATCAAGGCGAATAAAAGAGCAGAAGAAACAACATTTTGAAATCCACCCCATCCATTATAAATTTCCCATACAAATTTTTCACCATAAGAAAAATGGATATTAAATATGGTGCAGAAAATAACCCAAATGAACAGAAGAAGAGTTAAGAAGCGTTTCTTCATTGAAACGGGATATTCGCTTAAGTAAGCACCTAAAAAATAATAGGAAATAGGATAAAATCCCTGCCACCAATTAGGAATGAGTTCCTTATAATAATTGATCACAGTGGGCAGTGAAGTCAGTGCTAAAAAAGTGAGAACCAGAATCTGTTTTTGACGCTTTGTTGTCAGATTTTGATAAATGAGATTCAAAAATGGTATCATCAAAAACAGACCCAAATACATTTCAACATACCAGCTGTACTGCGCGGCACTGAAATCAAAAATACTTAGGATCGCCTGTAAAGGGGTATACGGAATGCCTTTATAAAAATAGTTAAATCCCATACAGACGATACAAGAGAGCAGGTAGATAAACAGAGTATGAACGATGCCGCGGTAATAGCGCCTAGAGAGTGTCTTTTTATTCATTAAAGCGCCGGTTACCAGAAGAAATAAAGGGACACAGACCATAAAAAGAGTACGCATTCCTGTCATGAGATACATACGCGGCGTGGAAACAGGAATGGAATAAAATCCGTTATTATAGAAAAAATGGACGGACAGAACAGTAAAAACAGCGATACATTTTGTGAGATCAAGATTTAAATTTCGCTTTTTAGATTCCATAAAACAAGCACCTCCTAATTAAAATCAGTTTAGCTGATTTTAATGAAAATGTCAAAAAGTAAAAAATATTTGGAATTTAAGAAAAAGTACTTGCAATTTAAAAATCTGTATGATATTATAATAAAGGTTCCAACGGAACAGAAAAAAAGCCGGTGTGTCGGAATTGGCAGACGAGACAGACTCAAAATCTGTTATCCATCCGGGTGTGTGGGTTCGAGTCCCACCACCGGCATTCAGTTTTAGGTATGTAAAATATAAAAGAGACGGAAAACATTCAAAAATCAATGTTTTCCGTCTCTTTCATTTTACAGTATCTGCCCTATTTCTCAATTACTCCCATTTCCACCCCTGACAGAACAGGCAGACTATAAAAAGCCATAAGTCTTAATAAGTCTTAGCATCTGAATTACTTCGGAGCGGTCGGCTCTATAAATCCTTCTCCAAAGACTTCGCTTGTCTCTGTAATCATGATAAATGCATCAGGATCAATATGATATACGGCGCTGTGAAGTTTATAAACTTCAGATTTTGAGCAGGCACACAGCAGAACCTGGCGTTCTGTATTTGTGTACGTTCCAGTTCCACGGATAGCGGTAGAACCGCGCGCACAGATTTCATCAATTTTAGAAGCCACATCTTTGCTTTTTGTTGTGATGATAATCATAAGTTTTCCGGCTCCCATGCCATACATGATTTTGTCAATGACAATAGAAGTAGCAAAAGTAGAGATTAAACCGTACAAGACAGCATCAATATTTCCGAATACAGGCCATCCAAGGATGATGACGAATAAGTCGATCACCATGGTGACAAGTCCAAGCGAGAGATGCGGAAAAATCGCTTTGATGGACATAGTCAGAAAATCGGTACCGCCTGTGGAAGAACCTCTCATATAGATAATGGCAAGCCCTGCTCCAAGAAATACTCCGGAAAACAGTGCGGCGAGAAGCGGGTCACCAGAGTATGGCGGAAAGTATGGAAATACAAAATCCACAAAAATGGTACAAAATACCATAGTCTTTAATGATTTTAAAAGAAATTTTTTCCCAACCAGCTTATAGCTGAAAAGAATAAATGGAATATTTAAAAACAAGGTGGTAATTCCAATAGGAAGGTCCCAGAGATAATTGATAATCAAGGCAAGACCCGAGAGTCCTCCAGGAGCAAAATTTGCCGTCTTAGCAAATGTATAAAGACCAACCGAATATAAAATTGCCCCAAGTATATCGCAGACAAGATCAAGCATGAAAGCATGACGCTGCTGCTTTGTTGAAAACATAAAAATACCTCGCTTTCTGTCGAAAATCGCTCCAGATCGGAATGTTAATTTTCAGAGCTGGAGTAGATGATACGATCTTGTTTTATAGTGTGACAAACCTTTATAGAACGTAAATTTTCTTTCTCAATTTCAAGAGGATTATCGGAGAGAATTACAAAATCGGCAAATTTTCCAGGAGCGATACTTCCTTTTTGTTCTTCTTCAAAATACTGATATGCAGCGTGTGTGGTGACAGCTTTCAGAGCTTCCAAAACAGGAAGCTGTTCCTGAGCGCCGAGCAAAATTCCGTCTTTTGTCTTTCTGTTTGCAGCACACCAGACGGTCTCTATCATATCCGGTTCAATGACAGGAGCATCCTGATGGAAAGTAAATAAGATTTCTTTTTTCAGCGAGGATGCAGCAGGACTGATACGTGATGCGCGTGAAAATCCAAAATTTTGAATGTGTGTGTCACCCCAGTGGTATACATGTGCGGCAAAAAAGGAAGGAATCACACTGAGTTTTTTGACGAGGTCAAGCTGATCGTAATCTAAAAATTGAGAATGAATCATGACTGGACGAAGCTCTTTGAAAGAAAAAAATTTTTCCTCAAAAGCATCAATGCAGGAGAGATACTGTGCGCAGGCAGCATCGCCATTGCAGTGAGCTAAAAGCTGCATCCCATTTTTCCAAGCTTTTTCAAGAGCAGAAAAAATGTCTTCTTCCGAGATCGTAGGATATCCGCAGTAACCGTCCGAGTCAGGATAAGGAGTGCGCATCCAAGCTGTACGAGCCTGAGGTGAACCATCCAGAAAAATTTTGTATCCTCCAATTTTAAAATGATCCTCATACCGGCGCAGGTGGGAAGGAAAGCAGGCGCAGATTTTTTCACTGTTTTTGGCATCCGCATATCCAACAACATCCAAATACAAAAGATGATTGGAAAGGAGAGTCTGATACAGTGGAACAAGAGAATCTGTCATCATGCCTTCCTGAACGGTGGTAATACCGTAGGAAGCATACCGTCTTTGGGCTTTGACAAAAGCATCCATAAGAGCAGGGGCAGATGGCATAGGAACAGAAGAGAGAACTTGCAGAAACGCATTTTCTTCCATATAACCTGTCAAAACGCCATCTTTTTGCTCGATCATACCGCCTTCCGGAACAGGAGTATTTTCCGTGATTCCAAGACGAGAAAGAGCACAGCTGTTAAAAATACCGAGATGTCCTGACTTATGGTGCACAACGATCGGATGGGAGGAGGAAGCTCTGTCCAGCACAAAACGGTCGATATGTTTATGGTTTGGAAGCTGGTTGTGATCATATCCTTTACAGGTGATCCATTGTCCTTCGCTCAGGGAAGAGGAAGAGATAAATTGCTGTATCCGTTGTATGATTTCTTCAGAGGAAGTGCATTCGTCCAGAGGAACCTGCAAAAGTGAAGTAGCATATCCTGAGAAATGACTATGCGCATCGAGAAAAGCAGGCATCATGGTCTGACCTTTCAAATCAAAATAAATGACATCATCATCGGCGGCCTCCATCAGATCTTTCTGATTTCCCACCAAAAGAATCCTTCCGTTTTCTGTGAGAACACTCTCGGCAAAGAGCGGATTTTCCATAGTTAAGACTGTTCCATTAAAATAAAGTGTTTGACTCATAAAATGACACTCCTTTACTAGATTTTTTCGTCTTTTTGACAAAACTTTTTGACACGGAGCTGTTTCCATGTGCTTTCTCTTAAGAGATTATAAACAACGGAAAAGATAGGAATGAAGAAAAGCATTCCTGCAATTCCAAAAAGATTTCCGCCTGTTGTCACTGCTACAAGAACCCAGATGGACGGCAGACCGACAGAATTTCCTACAACTTTTGGATAGATTAAATTTCCTTCAAGCTGCTGTAAAATAAAGAACAAAATTACAAAAAGGATCGCCTTTAAAGGATTTTCAATTATAATCAGAAGAACGCCAGTGATACATCCGATAAATGCTCCAAAGATTGGAATCAGTGCAGTCAGAGCAATCAACAGACCAATCAGAATAGCGTATGGAATTTTGAAAATACTCATAGAAATCACAAACATGGTTCCAAGGATACATGCTTCTACAAACTGTCCACTGAAGAAATTGGAAAAGGTATTCTGTGTCAGTCGGGCAACTTTTACGGTGCGTCTTGCAAAATTTCTCGGAAAATGAGCAAATAAAAGCATTTTTAACTGGCGCACGAGAGTTTCTTTAGAAAACAGAATATAGATAGCAAATACCAAAGAGATAGCAGCAGTTGTAAAAAATTGAATCAGAAAACTGATAATACCGACAGTAGAAGAAATAAGTCCGGCTGAAAGACTGCTGATCAGACTGACAAGTTCAGAATCAAGTCTTTCCAAAATATCTGTAATCCATGTACTCTCAAAAAAACTAGAGCTAATATTGTTTTCTTCCAGTAAAACAATGATGCGGTCCACAAAGACTGGAATGGATGCAGCAATGTTCTGAAAGGTATCCGTAAGTGCTGGGACAACCATGCTGATTGTGATAAAGAATACACTTACAAAGAGGAGAAGGGTGAGCACCAGACTGATCGGACGTCTCCACCGTCCCAATTTTGCAGGAAGTTTTCTTTCAATCGCTCTCATAGGAAGATTGAGGATGAAAGCAAGAAAACAACCGATCAGAAAAGGAAATAGAATACTGATTCCCGTTTTGGCAAATTGAACCACATCATTAAAACGGTACAGCAAGAAAAATAGGATGAGACCGTATGTAATGCAGAGAAGCCATTTTTTAATAGATTTGAAATCCATATAGAGTACCTTCTTTCTGAGTTTATTCGTTACTTTGAGTGAAAAATGAAAGCTATTTGTTTCATTATATCATAGAAAAAAAACAAGTAAATGAAATTTAAAAAGTTTAGAAAATATTTATGAGACAGAAAAAATGATTTTAAGAAAAAATTAAAAAAATTGAGGCAACTTTTTATGACCTTTAAAAGTCTAATATTCAAGAGAAAGATTGAAAAAAAACAGTGAAAATAGGAAATAGAAGTAAGATTCACAAATACGGCAGAATATGATATAATCAATCATATTATACCTTGAGCTGAAAGTGGCAGATTAGGGTTTAAAAAGATAAATGAAGGAAAAGTTTGTTCAACAACAGAGATGGAAGGAACAATAAGGATGAAGATGAAGTTATCGGAATATTTAGAAGAATTAAAGATAGCAGGGATGGTGGTATCATATGACCTGAACGGTCAGGAAGAAACGCCAGTTACTTCTATTATGTACGATTCAAGAGAAGCGACAAAAGGCGGTGTGTTTATCTGCAAAGGCGCCAATTTTTCTGAAGAATATCTCGAATCAGCACTGAAAAAGGGGTGCAGTGCGTATATCAGCGAGGTCGGATATCAAACAAAAGAAAAGAGCGCGTGGATTTTGGTAAAAGATATTCGAAGAGTGATGCCGATTCTTGCAGCAAAATTTTATGGGACAGACAGTAAAAATAAGAATCTGCATTTGACAGGAATTACTGGAACGAAAGGAAAGACAACGACTGCTTATTATTTAAAAGCTATTTTAGATTGTTTTGAAGAGAGCCAAAATCACGCTGAGACAGCAATTCTTTCCACTATAGAAGTTTATGATGGAAAAGAGAGAAGACCATCTGTTTTGACGACACCTGAGGCTTTGGAATTGCATCGTCATATCCGGAATGCGCAGGATGCAGGGATTTCTTATCTGACAATGGAAGTATCCAGCCAGGCTTTGAAATATCAGAGAATCCGAAAAGTACAATATGATGTTGGAATTTTCCTGAACATCTCAGAAGACCATATCAGTCCGGCGGAACATGGCGATTTTGAGGATTATTTTATGTCAAAGCTGTCTCTGTTCAAACAGGTAGATACGGCGTGCATCAATCTGGACAGCGATTATGAAAAACGAGTGTGTCAGGCGGCGCATCTGGCTAACAGGATTGTAACATTTGGAAAAAAAGAGGATGCAGATGTGCGTCTCATGGCGGTTCGCCACTGCGGAGGAGGTCTTTCATTTCGCGTGAAATGTGATAAATTTGATGAAGAATTCCACATCGGTATGCAGGGAGATTTTAATGCAGAAAATGCGGTTGCAGCGATTGCGGCCGGCTATATTTATGGAGTTCCGGCAGAAATTATGAAAAAAGCGCTCGCAAACGTCAAAGTCAGCGGCAGAATGGAAGAATACAAAAGCAATGATAAAAAAATTACTGTGATTGTAGACTATGCGCACAATAGATTGAGTTTTGAAAAATTGTTTGACTCTGTATTTCAGGAACATTCCGGAGAGAAAATTGTGACGGTGTTTGGCTGCCCAGGACAAAAAGCATATAACAGAAGGCGGGAACTCGGAATGATTGCAGGCTTGTTTTCACATACGGTCTATCTCACGGCAGATGATCCAGGAACCGAACCGCTTGAAAAGATTTTTGATGATATTCGTCCTCATGTGGAAACGACAGGATGTGCCTGCATCTGTGTGAAGGATCGAAAAGAAGCTGTTTTTCAGGCAGTGAGAGGGATAAAAGGAAAGACGGTTTTACTCGTTTTAGGAAAAGGAAATGAGGGACACCAAAAAATCGGAACGGAAATTGTTCCATATCCAACCGATTCAGAATTGGTATGTATGGCTTTGGAAGAGTACAACCGTACACATTCGATAAAGAAAAAGTGAATAAAATGTAAAAAAATAATAGAAAAAATAAAAAAATAGCAAAAAATGCAAAAAATAGTAGTTTCTCCTTTTCAACATTTGTGCTATACTAAGAAAAAAAATAATGGGAGGAAGCTATGAAACACCACAATCAATGGACCAGCAAAATAGGTTTTATCCTTGCTACAGCAGGCGCGGCGATTGGCCTTGGAAACCTCTGGAAATTCCCTTATCTTATGGGAAGAAACGGAGGATTTCCATTTTTAATTGCGTATTTATTCTTTATTATTATTTTAGGAATCCCTGTTATGATTACAGAAATGTCTCTGGGAAGAAAGACAAGACATAATCCTGTTCGCGCATATCAGGATATTCATCCCCGTGCAAAAATAGTCGGCATTTTTGGTGTGCTGGCGGCATTTTTGATTTTATCATATTACAGTGTAATCGGGGGATGGATCTTAAAATATTTTTTCAGCTATTTGACGACACTTCAGGCACCAGCCGATTTTAATGCATTTATAGAAAGCTCATGGGAACCTATTGTATGGCATGGGATTTTTATGTTTCTGACGATAGCGATCTGCCTGTATGGAATCAAAGGAATTGAGAAAGCAAGCACTTTTATGATGCCTATGCTGTTTGTTCTGCTGATTATCGTTATTGTGCGAAGCGTTACACTTCCAGGAGCATCAGAAGGTCTTGCATTTATCTTTAAGCCGAATATGGAATCTTTTCATCTGGAATCCATCAATGCAGCTCTTGGACAGGTGTTTTACTCTTTAAGCCTTTGTATGGGAATCACAGTAACTTATGGAAGTTATCTGAATAAAAAAGAAAGTATTCCAGGCAGCTGCATCAAAGTGGCAGTGCTGGATACGATGGTAGCGATTCTGGCTGGAATTGCTATTTTCCCGGCTGTATTTGCATTTGGACTGGAACCAGGACAGGGTCCGGGACTGATTTTTGGAACATTGCCAAAAGTTTTTTCTTCTATCACCGGAGGAGGATTTTTTGCCATCGCATTTTTCGCTTTGGTTTTTCTCGCAGCTCTGACAAGTGCGATTGCTCTTTTGGAGGTATCGGTCTCCTATGCGCTGGAGAGATGGAAATTTGGACGAAAAAAGACAGTAATTGTGACAGGAGTTTTAATTTTCCTGATAGGAATCCCAAGCGCTTTATCTTTTGGAGTACTTGGCGATGTGACGATCTTAAATTACAGCGTGTTTGATTTTATCGGAATGATTACAGATAATATTCTGCTTCCGCTTGGAGGATTATTCATGTGCTATTATATCGGATGGAAATGGAGTCCCAAATACTTGGTGGAAGAGATTGAGCAGGAAGGAATTATCTTTAAATGGAAAAAGGTTTGGATTTTCTGTGTCAGATTTATCACTCCTATTTTAGTACTGATTGTGACGATCAGCGGATTTGTAAATGTATATAAAACGATTTTTTCATAAATTGTGACAGAAACTCCTCCTTCAGCCTCCAAGGGCAATGGGAGGAGTGTCTTGTTCCAAGAGAAAAAGATACATTGCGCATCTGCGCAAAATAGATAAAAAAAGAAAAGGGAAAACAGTCTGCCTGTGAGGCAGTTGTTTTAAAAGCAGAGAGATGAAAAAGAATGTAGATTTATTAAAAGGATCAATCGCCGGATCACTTACAAGACTGGCGCTTCCGATTATGGGAACCTCACTGATTCAGATGGCGTATAATTTGACAGATATGATCTGGATTGGAAAAATCGGAAGCAATGCTGTAGCAGCAGTAGGCGCGGCCGGAATGTATCTGTGGCTGGCGTCCGGACTTGCGACGATTCCTCGGATGGGAGGACAGGTAAAAGTAGGACAGGCGCTCGGATCAGGAAAAGAAGACAGAGCTGCAGAATATGCAAAAGGAGCAATTCAGATGGGAATTGTATTTGGAATTTTGTTTGGACTCATCTGCCTTATTTTTCCGAAAGGGCTGATTTCTTTTTTTCAGTTAAATCATGAAGAAGTGATTTCTGATGCACAGATTTATCTGATTATCACCGGGGGAGGCGTCCTTTTTAATTTTTTGAATTTGATTTTTACCGGAATTTTTACAGCCATGGGCAACAGTATGGTGACATTTACGGCAAATATTATTGGACTTGCCGTAAACATTATCTTAGATCCTGTCTTGATTTTTGGATGGGGAGTATTTCCTAGAATGAACGTAGCAGGTGCAGCGGCGGCGACTTTGTTTGCACAGTTTTTAGTATTTGCCGTTTATATTTTTGTGATCTGCAAAGAACAGTATGTCTTCTCTAAAATTCGGATCTTTATTCCGGCAAAGAAAGCATACATTATAGACATGGTAAAACTGGGAACACCGATTGCAGCTCAAAATATGTTATTTTCAAGTATTTCAATGATTATTGCACGTCTGATCGCCGGATGGGGCGATGCGGCTGTGGCAGTGCAGAAAGTAGGAAGCCAGATCGAGTCGATTTCCTGGATGACAGCAGAGGGATTTGCAAGTGCAGTGAATGCGTTTATCGCCCAGAATTATGGCGCAAATAAAAAAGATCGAATAAAAAAAGGATATTATACGGCTATTCGGCTTATGACTGTTTGGGGAGTTGTCACGAGCGCGGCGCTTATTTTCTTTCCGCAGGTATTTTTCCAGATTTTTATTCAGGAGCCGGATGTACTTCCGATGGGAGTCGATTATCTGAGAATCCTGGGCGTTTCACAGCTCTTTATGTGTACGGAGATCACAACGGCAGGCGCTTTTCAGGGACTGGGAAAAACATTTCCGCCTGCTGTGGAGGGAGTTGTGCTCAATCTGCTCCGTATACCGATGGCGCTTGTCTTATCAGCAACAGCTTTAGGGCTGAATGGTGTATGGTGGAGTATCAGTATTTCCAGCATTTTAAAAGGAATTATTCTTCCGGCATGGTTTTTTGTGGTACTGCGCCGGTATCTGAAGGCAGAGAAATAAAGGAGGCAGAACCATATTTTTTTCGATACTGGGTTGGAGAGCACCCCTTATGTTTCCGGAAAATTTTTGTAAAATAGCATGGATTAGAAAACCCAGTTTTTTCGGCAATCTCGGTTATGCTTTGATCGGTACTGCTCAAAAGAGGGAGGCTCTGTTCGATACGGAAGTGGAGCAGGTAGTTGAACAGAGATTCTTTCATATGATTTTTAAAAACACGACAGCATTCACTCTTGCACAGATTGATAGAAGAAGCGATGTCATCCAGCGTGATTTTTTCCATATAGTGAGCGTGGATGTAGGAAAGAATGGTGCGAATTCGTTCAATCTGTTTATTTACAGGATGAAAAGAAGAGGGAATTGTCTGACGGTGTTCAAAGATTTCATCCCAGATCTGAAGCAGAAGAATCTGAAGCTTTAATTCTTTGGCGGGCACATCTCCATGATGAACAGTATAGATCTGGTATAGCGTGTCGATTACATTTTTTTGCCATGGAATATCAGCGTGAAAGCGAAGAGACGGAAAGGCGGAATCTTCGCAGATTGTTCGGACGTAGCGAGTGTAAAGAAGACTGTTCTCAAAGCCGTATAACAGACGAGGATGAAAGGTGACAGAAAAATAAAGGCAATCCTGACCGTGATCCATATGCCCGGTGTGCAGAGTGTTTGCATTGCAGAAGAGAGCATCTCCTTTGTGCAGTAAGTAAGTTGTATCGTTGATCTGATACACGATCGTTCCTGCCAAGACTAAAGTAAGTTCGATTTCTGCGTGCCAGTGCCACAAAAATGAGCCAGACTCATAGGCAGACAATCGTTCATCACTTAAATTTAATGGAAAAGTATAGTCACCGTGTGATTTTAATTCTTTTTGATTGTTATTTGTGTGAATTTGCATAAAGACCTCAATATAGTTATAGAATATACGAATATATTTGTTGAATTTTGCACCTAAGTCATATTATAATTATATAAAAGGAAAAAAACAAGGATAAAAAGAAAGGGGATTTTTATGAAGTACGAACAGGCAGTTCAGGCATTAAAAGAAAACGGAATGCAGAAAATGGCAGAAATTTATGGAGAGGCATGCGCAGCAGAAAATTTAAAGAGATATGAAGATCTGGCAGAAGGTTATAAAAACTATTTTGCAGATGAACCATTTGAATTTTTCTCTGCACCTGGAAGAACTGAGATCAGTGGAAATCATACAGACCATAACTCCGGAAAGATTCTGGCAGGAAGTATCCATCTTGATACAATCGCAGCAGCCGGAAAAAATAACAGCGATCAGATCCGTATGATCAGTGCAACATATCATCAGGATATGACCATTTCACTGGATGATCTGGAACGCACAAGTGCAACAAGCGGAACAGGCCCTCTTTTAAAAGGAATCTTAGATGGGTTTAAAAAACATGGTCATAAGATCGGCGGATTTGATGTATATACAACAACAAATGTAATTGGAGCAGCAGGAGTCAGCTCTTCCGCTTCTTTTGAGATGCTGATCTGCACAATCGTAAATTATCTGTTTAATGATGGAAAACTTGATATTTCAGAATATGCACAGATTGGAAAATATGCAGAGAATAACTTCTGGAACAAACAGTCTGGTCTGCTTGATCAGATGGCATGTGCAGCAGGCGGAATTGTGACGATTGACTTTAAAGATCAGGCAAATCCAGTACTGGAAAAACTGGCATTTGACTTTGATGAACTGGGACATGATCTTGTCATTGTCAATACGGGAAAAGGCCATGCAGATCTGAGTGAAGAATATTCTTCTGTTCCGATTGAAATGAAAAAAGTGGCACAGTATTTTGGAAAAGAAGTACTGCGCGAGTGTACACTGGATGAAGTGATCGATAATATGACAGAAGTACGCAAATTTGCGGGCGACAGAGCAGCGCTCAGAGCAATTCATTTCCTGACAGAAGATGACAGAGTAGATGTGGCAGTAAAAGCAATTAAAGAAAAAGATTATGCTTCTTTCCTGAACGTGATCACAGAATCAGGAAATTCTTCCTGGAAATATCTTCAGAACTGTTATCCAGCAGGAGAGCATAAAGAACAGCCGGTAACAGTTGCGCTGGCTCTGACAGAAGTATACTTAAAGAAACTGGGCAGAGGAGTATGCCGTGTCCATGGAGGCGGATTTGCAGGTGTTATTATGGCTCTTGTTCCACATGATGACACAGACGGATATGTATCTTATATGGAAAAACATATGGGAAAAGAGAATGTCTACAAAATGCGTATCCGCAACGCAGGTGCAATTCGCGTAGAATTCTAATCAAAAGAAATAAAATCTGTAAAAAAGACAGCAGATAAAATGAATCTGGTTGCTGAGTGAGCAGCGGGGAAAAGAGTTTGACTGATCTTAAAAAACTGTGAAAATGACGATATCACGCGTTTCGTCATTCTCGCAGTTTTTTTGTTACAGGGCGAAAATGATTTTAAGGTCATAAACCATTTATGTGCAAGAACAACATGGTTTATGACCTTATGATCTTGACATCCTAAAATTATACAATAAGAAATATCTTGAGAAAAAATAGAGAAATTTTTGATAAATTGAAAAAAGAAAGAAGACGAAGAAGAATCGGTTTCGTTTTTATGTATACAAATAGCAGAGATAGCGCAATAAAAGGAGATATAGTGATGCAGAGAAAAATTTTGCTGGCAGATGATGAAGAAGACATTTTAAGAATGGTCAAAGATTATTTAGAAATGGAAGAATATCTTGTATATACAGCTAAAAATGGAAGAGAGGCATTGGAGAAGATCGCTGTACAACCCGATCTGATTTTGTTAGATATCAATATGCCAGATATGGACGGTTTGGAGGTATGCAGAAAAATCCGTGATTTTGTAGATTGTTCGATTTTATTTTTAACGGCGAAAGTAGAAGAACAAGACCGAATAAACGGGCTGAAATGCGGTGGAGATGACTATATCATAAAGCCGTTCAGCTTGGCAGAGCTGAGCGCCAGAATTGAGGCACATCTGAGAAGAGAAGCACGTCAAAAAGGAAAAGAAGAACTTCGGTTCTGCGGAAATTTTGTGATCCGTTACGGGGAGAGAAAATTATATTTTGCAGATCAGGAGGTTATTTTGACAAAGACAGAATTTAATATTTTGGAACTTTTGAGTATGCACAAGGGTCAGATTTTCAGCAAAGAAGCAATCTATGAAAAACTCTGGGGATATGAAAAGGATGGAGACAGCAGCAGCATCACAGAACATATCAGAAGGATTCGGGAAAAGATGGGCAAGTATGAACAGCAGCCTTTGATTGAGACGGTATGGGGAGTGGGATATCGATGGATTGGATAGATAGTATATTGGAAAAAGTGGCAGAACGATTTCAAAAAACATCGCTCAGGAAAAGTCTATGGTATTATATGACGGCAGCAATTTTGGGGACACTTTTAGCATATGCGCTGACACTCACAATTTTAGGGGAATGGGAAAATATTATTTTAAACCAGAACATGCATGAAATCATATATCCACAGTATGTGACAGAAGTTGGCAGGATCGTTATGGTCTCCTCAAATGAACCAACGCCAAAGGCACATGCCATTATCAATGTGATCCATCTGATTACGATTATTCTGATTATCAGTTATCCTGTCGCGGGAATCTGTATTGCCTCGCATTTTTACTATCAGAATAAACTGAAAGAACCTTTGGAAAAGATGATAAAAGAAGCAGATTATATTGGAAGAGATGATCTGAGTATGCCATGTGAGTGGGAGGCGCAAGATGAGATGGGAAAAGCGTGTGAAGCAATTGAAAAAATGAGAAAAAGACTGATTGAAAATAAAAAAGATATGTGGGATATGATGGAGCAGCAGAGAAATTTAAATGCAGCATTTGCTCATGATCTGAGAACACCGCTGACTGTGATGCAGGGATATACAGAGATGCTGCTGCAATTTTATCCCAAAGGCAAAATCTCACAGGAAAAGCTGATGGAGACGCTCTGCTGTATGGATCGTCAGGTAAAACGGCTGAAAAATTTTACAGAGACCATGAAAGATATTCATTCGATCGAGACAATAGAGCTTAAAAAAGAAAATATTTCACTGGAAAATCTAGAGCAAAAGATCCGGCAGACAGGAAAAGGACTGGAACAGGCGGGAAACATCCAGATTGAGGTAAAGAAGACAGCGTATCCAAAGAAATGCGGATACTTTGATGAAAATATTGTTTTAGAAGTGATGGAGAATCTTTTGTCAAATGCACTGCGCTATGCTAAAAGCAAAATAGAAATCCAGTTTGAGATACAGGAAGAATTTTTATTTTTATATGTGAAGGATGATGGAAGAGGATTTTGTCAGGAAGAATTTTATCAGGCAATGAGACCGTACTATACAGATCCGCAGAAAAAAGGGGAAGGGACGCACTACGGTCTGGGACTGAGTATCTGCAAAATTTTATGTAAAAAGCATGGAGGAGAGCTGGAACTTTCCAATAGCATAGAAGGCGGGGCGATCGTATGTGCCTCCTTTTCTATTGTATAGATTAGAGCGTACAGAAAAGTCACAGAACATCAGGAAATAAAAAATGTAGTCATTTTAAGCACAGACTAAGAAAACAAGAATGAGAAAAGCTAAAAGGATATAGACAAAATATAGAGATTTTTTATTTAAACTGATAGAAACAGAAAGGAAAAATGCAGATGGATACGAAAATTGTGTTGGAAGACGTTTGTAAAGATTATGGAAGCAAGAGAGCTCTGAATCAGATTAATTTGACAATAGAGAGCGGAATGTTCGGGCTGCTTGGACCAAATGGAGCTGGAAAGACGACAATGATGAAGATTTTGACTTCTCTTTTGCCCAAGACAAGTGGAAAGATTACAATGTGCGGCATACCGATTGAAAAAAGTAAGGAAATCCGTAGTATTGTTGGATATCTGCCGCAGGAATTTTCCATGTATGGAACAATGAGCGTATATGAAGGCATGGATTATCTGGCTGTTTTGTCAGGCGTACAAAAAAGCCAGAGAAGAGAGCGCATTATGGAACTTTTAAAGAAAGTCAACTTAGATGATTGTGCAAAAAAGAAGATCAAAGCACTTTCTGGCGGAATGAAAAGGAGAATGGGAATCGCCCAGGCTCTGATCCACAATCCGCGTGTGCTTATTGTAGATGAGCCGACAGCAGGGCTGGATCCAGAAGAGAGAGTACGTTTCAGAAATCTTTTATGCGAAGTAGCACAGGAGCGTATTGTGCTGCTGTCGACGCATATTGTGGGAGACATTGAGGCAACGTGTGAGAAAATTGCAGTATTAAAAGAGGGAAATCTTTTATATAATGGAACGGTGACACAGCTTTTGGAGGGAGCAAAAGAAGTGATTTTTCAGGCAGAAGTTTCAAGGATAGAACTGGAAAAGGTAAAAAGTCACTATTTTGTGACTGGGATGGTCAGCCAGGGACAGAAAGTACAGATCCGCTTCATTGCGGAAGACAGACAATGGATTCCATTTTTGAATGCAGAAAAATGTGTGCCGAACGTAGAAGATGCATATTTATATTTCATTCATAAGAAAGAGATGAGGTGAGCATGTGTATTTGCAGTTATTTTGGAAAGAATGCCGGCAAAATATGAAAAGTATGACGTATGTGCTGTATGTCTGTTGTCTAATTTTGTTCTTTGTGACACAGCTTCAGGATATAGATGGAATTTCAAAACCGCAGCCCGGACAGAAAAAATATGGGGAGATGCTGAGTAATGATGAAGAGGTGCGGATGGAATGTGCTTTGACCGAGCTGTTCTACAGTTATCAAAGAAACAGTTATCCTACATATCCTCTTGGGTTTTACAAAAATGTTCAGACGGATGAAGAGGAACAGGAGATGGTAAAAGAAACGCTTGAGAGACTGACAGGGCGGACGATAGAAGAACTGGAAAAAGATGCTGAGTCCTATCAGGAAAAGGTCACAGAAGCGTTGGAGGGAAAAAGTGAGGAAAATATATGGGAAGTAGATTCGTTTAAGATTATGCCGGACAAGGCCGTTTCCTATGAAACATTTCTGGAAGAGATGAAAAAAATTGACGTGATGCTCGGAGGCGGAAGCAGATTTTCAGAACAGCGAATCAAGAGTGAAGCAAAGGAAGAAATGTCATATGAGCAGGCAAAAGAGGAATATCAGAAAGTCATAGAAAAGGATAAAGTGAGCGGAGCGTATGCCAGACTGTTTTGCGACTATTTTGGAATTTTACTGGCTATCTTGCCAGTCTTTCTTGCTGTGACGAGAGCAGTGCGCGATAAGAGAGCAAAAGCGCAGGAAGTAATCGCTTCCAAGGAAATTTCTTCTGTCGGTCTGATTTTGACGCGCTATTTTGCAATCGTGACAGCGGCAATGATTCCTGTTTTGATTCTCTCAATTTCTCCAGCTATGCAGGCTTCCTACGTCGCAAAATCCTTAGGCGCATCAGGTGATTTTCTGCTCTATGGAAAATATCTGGCAGGATGGCTTCTGCCGAGCGTCCTGTTTTCTGTCTCAGCAGGATTTTTCTTCACAGAGCTGGCAGGAGGAGCCTTTGCTATTCTGGTGATGGGAATGTACTGGCTGATTTCTCTGTTTCAATCTGCTTACCAACTGACAGGAAGCGTCGGATGGAATCTGATTCCTCGATTTAATTCTTTAGGACAGAGGGGAATCTATGAAGCAGTCTTTAATGAGCTGGCAGCCAACCGAATTTTTTATACAGGACTCAGTTTTCTTCTAATTGCAGCAGCAATTCTCATTTATGATAAAAAAAGAAAAGGACGGTGGGGGAAAAATGGAAAACATCATTGAGATTTTGAAAGTCAATTGGAGACAAAATCTGAGATATCATGCAGTGGGAGCCGTCATTTTTTGCCTGCTGATGCCGTTCTTTTTTGATATCAATGGGATGGATGAGATTTCAGTGGCAAAAGTATCGGAAGTTTATTTTATTCTTCTGGGAATTATCTGCTTTGTTCCTGTCTTTTTGCCGGATCAGGATCTTGCAGTCCGGAATCTGCTGGATACAAAACGAATGTCTGCCGGTATTGTCTGCCTGGTTCGTTTTCTTCAGTCTCTGTTTCTGATGCTTTTGCTGGAAGCTGCAGCGTTATTGTTTTTTCAATGGAAAGGAGCAGTATTTCCTTTCTGGAAGTATTTTGCAGGGACTGCAGCCGGCATGATTTTTTTGGGCGGAATAGGGATGCTCACATTTGCCGTCTCAAATACAATGCCGTTGGCTTATATGATGCCGATGCTGTATTATGTGATGAACATGGGGAACGGCAAAAAATATCTTGGAAAATGGTACTTAAATTCAATGTCAGCAGGGAGTTTCACAGAAAAATGGTATCTTTTCTTTACAGGTATTCTTTTCGTCTTACTGGCTTTGCTTTTTCGGACGTATGCTGGAAAAATGAATATCCAGATAGCGAGAAAGAAAAAGATTCCACAAAAAGCTTAGAGTTTTAAAATCATAGCAGGAATCGGCGGATGATTTGGACGATTGTAATACTGTGATAAAATGACAAGATACTTTTTCGGATCAAGTGTTTTTAAAAAAGACAAGATGGCATCGCGCTCTGCAAATCCGGTATCTCCCCCGCTGTAGATACAAAGACTCATCAGACCGTCTTTTTGTAAAAGACAAAGACCTGTCTTGATTGCAGCGATGCTTGAGTCGGGCTGGGTACAGATCGAGTGGTCTGCGCAGGGCAGATAGCCAAAATTAAACACGATACAGCGCACACTTTCAGGATTGCAGTACTGATCCATCTGTGTATGGGAGACCGGATGAAGTGTGCAGCGAGACAGAAGGCTGGATGATTCCAGTCTTTTTCTCGTATGTTCCAAAGCCATTTTTTGGATATCAAAGGCATGAACATGACCTGTTTCACCGACAAGACGGCATAAAAGTTCCGTATCATTTCCATTGCCCATTGTGGCGTCAATACATAAGTCTCCTTGTCTGACATGATTGGAGATAAAGTGGCTGCACCATGCAGTGATTTGATAAGAATTCATTGAAAATAAACCTTTCCGGCAGATGCTGATATGAGAAGTATCTGCCTTTTTCTTTTAAGGATATACGAAGAAATAAAAAAAATCAAGCGCAAGAGATATTGCCTGACAGTTTGCGTTTGACTTTCTGATATGAAAATGATAGTCTTAAGAAAGTAAAATGGATTCCCGATCTGATTCATGAGAATGGCAGACGGATGATGGAAACAGCAGGAAACGTCGATAGAAATAGGTGATGATATGGACTGTAAAGAAACACAGAGCCTTGTGATGGATTATTTAAACCGTGAACTGGGCGGGGAAATTCTGGATGATTTTCTGCATCATATCAGAGGATGCAGAGAATGTTATGAAGAATTAGAAATTTATTATATTATTCATTTTGCAATGCAGAGGCTGGATTCGGAGGAACTTGTTTCCTATGATATCAAAGGAATGTTAGAAGAAGACCTGCGTGAGGCAGAAAGAACTGTGAGAAAGTGGAAATTAAAACGTTCCTGGCGATATGGATTTATTTTGATCGCTGAGCTCTTGCTTTGCTTTATAATTTTTACACAGATACAAAATTTGAAATTTGGCGGAATAGAGGAGACATGGCTGTATGACTTCTTATTTAATGGGTAAAGATAAAATAACGGAGGTACACAGCTAAAATGCCGGCGGCTGAAAAAAACAGATATGCGGCAGTATCCTAAAATGCAGCATGGAGGAAGAAATGAGAGAAAAGATCGTATTATTTGACGGAAACAGTATTGTAAACAGAGCATTTTACGGCCTTCCGGATTTAAGTAATTCAGAGGGACTTCACACGAATGGAATTTATGGATTTTTAAATATCATGTTGAAAATTCTGGATGAAGAAAAGCCGCAGTATATGGCGATTGCTTTTGATTTGAAATTTCCGACATTTCGGCATGAATTATATAAAGACTATAAAGGAAACAGAAAAGGGATGCCGCCGGAACTTGGAGAGCAGATACCGGTTTTAAAGAAGGTACTTCATGCGATGAATATCTATACAATGGAAGTAAAAGGATATGAGGCGGATGACTTACTTGGAACGACAGCAAAAAAAATGGAGAGAGAAGGATACGACGTTTCTCTGATTTCAGGGGATCGGGACCTTTTGCAGATTGCTTCAGAACATATCAAGATTCGGATTCCAAAGACAAAGAGAAGCGGGACAGAGATTGAAGATTATTATGCAAAAGATGTCCTGGAAAAATGCGAGGTCACGCCAGAACAGATCATAGAGGTAAAAGCTCTGATGGGAGATGCCTCCGATAATATTCCGGGTGTTCCCGGAATCGGAACAAAGACAGCGACAAAGCTGATTAAGGAATATGGCACGATAGAAAATGCGTATGAACATCTGGAGGAAATCAAACCGAACAAAGCAAGAGAAGCGCTTAGGACATACTTTGATCAGGCAAAACTGAGCAAGACGCTGGCAACGATCAATACGGACAGCCCGGTAGATTTTACGATGGATCAGGTGCGAATTGAAGAACTTTTTACAAAACAGGCATTTGAGATGTTTCAAGAGCTGGAATTTAAGAATTTTTTATCCCGTTTTTCCAGTGAAGTAAAGGAAACTTCTTATAAAAAAGAATTCAGGGAAGTGTCGGAACTGTCGGAAGCGGAGGCAATCTTTGAGGCAGGAGAAAAGAAGACAGAAATCGGATTTTTCCTGGAAACAGAGGGAAAAGAACTGCTTGGATGTGCGTTGTCTTTCTCAAAGGAAGAGACATATTACATTCCTGTTCAGGGGTTCCTGACTTGTGCATACCTTCAGACAAAAATGTGCCGTCTGCTGGAAAACGTATCTTATGCAGCAACGTTTGCTCTGAAATCGCAGCTGTTTTTCCTGGACGGAGTGAAAAGAGAAAAGGGAAATATCGCAGATTTAGAGGTGGCATCGTATCTGATCAATCCATTAAAAGAGACGTATCCATATGAAGATCTTGCAAGAGAATATCTGACAGAGATTTTTCCGTCAAAGACAGAACTGTTCGGCAAGCACACCGGCAGACAGATGTGGGAGGAAGAGAAGCAGAAAGTAATTGATTATGCATGTCTGCAGGCGTACACAGCCAGAGCTGCGAGAGAAAAAGTGATCGAAAGACTGGAACAGATGGGAATGAAAAAGCTGTACGAGGAGGTAGAGATGCCGCTTGTATATACGCTGTGGGATATGGAAAAAACAGGAGTTTTGGTAAAAGGAGAAGCTTTAAAATCATATGGCGAGCAGCTTTCTTTGAGGATTAGCCAGCTGGAAGAAGAAATCTATACGATGGCTGGAGAAACGTTTAATATCAACTCTCCAAAACAGCTTGGCGTCATTTTATTTGAAAAGATGAAACTGCCAAATGCGAAAAAAACAAAAACAGGATATTCTACAGCGGCAGATGTTTTGGAAAAGCTTGAAGGAAAATATCCGATCGTGTCGGCTGTCCTGGAATACCGTCAGCTTGCAAAATTAAAATCTACTTATGCAGATGGATTGGCTGCATTTATAGAGGAAGATGGGAGAATCCATACGACTTTTAACCAGACAATTACAGCAACAGGGCGATTGAGCAGCACAGAGCCAAATCTTCAGAATATTCCAGTACGCATGGAGCTTGGCCGAATGATCCGAAAGGTATTTGTACCAGAGGATGGTTTTGTTTTTGTCGATGCAGACTATTCTCAGATCGAACTGCGTATTCTGGCTCATATGTCAAAAGATCAGACACTGATTGAAGCATATCGTCATGCGCAGGATATTCACCGTCTGACAGCATCAGAAGTCTTTCATGTGCCATTTGAAGAAGTGACAGATCTGCAGAGAAGAAATGCAAAAGCAGTCAATTTTGGAATTGTCTATGGTATTAGTTCCTTTGGACTGAGTCAGGGCTTAAGCATTACAAGAAAAGAAGCCGGCGAATACATTGAACAGTATTTCAAAACGTATCCGAAAATAAAAGAGTGTCTTGACAATCTTGTAAAAGAAGGAAAAGAAAATGAATATGTCTCCAGTCTTTTTGGAAGAATACGACCGATACCGGAATTAAAATCAAGCAATTTTATGCAGCGTTCTTTCGGAGAGCGCATTGCGATGAATTCTCCGATTCAGGGAACAGCAGCAGATGTGATAAAGATTGCGATGAACCGTGTAAACGATCGTTTAAAAAGAGAAAAAATGCGTTCCAGACTCGTTTTGCAGGTGCATGATGAATTATTGATTGAGGCGGCAAAAGAAGAAGCAGAAGAAGTAAAACGAATCCTTGAGGAGGAAATGACAGGGGCAGCAGATTTTTCTGTCCGTTTGGAAGTAGATATTCATGAAGGGGAGAACTGGTACGAGGCTAAATAAAAGAGGAGAAAACGATGAGAAAAAAGGTACTTGGAATTACAGGAGGCGTCGGCGCAGGAAAAAGCACAGTGCTGTCATATCTGCAGGAAAAATATCATGCATATGTGATCTATGCAGATCTTGTCGCCCATACTCTGATGCAGACCGTATGCTATGATGAAATAGTGTCCGCTTTTGGGACAAAGATTTTAAATCCAGACAAAACGATTGACAGAGCGAAGCTGTCGGATGTTGTATTTTGTAGTTCTGACCGGATTTTATGTCTGAACCGCATTGTCCATCCGGCTGTGAAAAAACGAATCTGTGAGATGATTGAGGAAAACCAGAAAAAAGAAGACATTTCATTTTTTGTTGTGGAAGCGGCATTGCTGATCGAGGATCACTATGAAGAGATCTGTGATGAGATTTGGTATATCTATGTAGATGAGGAAACACGGATGAGAAGACTGATGGATTCGCGCGGCTATACAAGACAGAAAGTAGAGGAAATCCGAAAAAAACAATTAAAAGACGAGGAGTTTCGGGCGCATTGCCAATTTATAGTTGACAACAGCGGTGAGATTGTAGAAAATACATATGAACAAATTGATAAAGGGCTGATCAAACATGAATTTTTGTAGTATTGCAAGTGGAAGCAGCGGAAACTGTATCTATGCAGGAACAGAGGAAGGAAACATTTTAGTCGATGTCGGAATCAGCGGCCGGAAAGTAGAAGCAGGTCTGAACCAGATTGGATTAACGGCAAGGGATGTGGATGGAATTTTACTGACACATGAACATTCAGATCACATCAAGGGCCTTGGTGTTCTTGCCAGAAAATATGGAATCCCGATTTATGCAACAAAAGGTACATTAAAAAGCGTACAGGCGTGTTCAGCGCTTGGAAAGATTGATGGTTCTCTTTACAGAGAGATCCGTTCCGATGAACGGTTTTCTATAAAAGATCTTGAAATTTTGCCATTTTCCATCTCACACGATGCGGCGGAACCAGTTGCTTATCGAATTGAACACGGCGAAAAAGCGGTCGCAGTCGTGACGGATCTTGGTGTGTACAATGAGGATACGATTTCGCACCTGCAAAATTTAGATGCTATTTTGCTGGAAGCAAACCATGATATCCGAATGCTTCAGGTTGGAAGATATCCCTATTATTTAAAACAGAGAATTTTAGGGAAAAAAGGTCATCTTTCAAATGAAAATGCAGGCAGACTGCTCTGTGAAATTTTACATGATCGTTTAAAGACGATTTTGCTTGGTCACTTGAGCAGAGAAAACAATTATGAGGAGCTTGCATATGAGACTGTATGCGCGGAGGTCACGCTCGGTGACAACCCATACAAGGCAGGCGATTTTCAGATTCAGATTGCAAAAAGAGAAAGACCATCTGCTTTGATTGCAGTATAAAATGGCAGATAAGCAGTTGCACATTTTTGAAATTTAGATTGCAGGAGGAGAAAAACATGAAAAAGACAATTATTACAGTAGTAGGAAAAGATACAGTGGGAATCACTGCAAAGGTATGTACCTATCTTGCCGACAATAACATCAATATTCTGGATATCTCGCAGACGATTGTACAGGGATATTTCAACATGATGATGATCACAGACGCAAATCAGGCGGTAAAATCATTCGGACAGATTGCAGAAGAGATGGAAAAACTTGGGGAGAAAATCGGTGTTTCCATCCGCTGTCAGCATGAAGACATTTTTAATAAAATGCATCGTATCTAAGAGACAGAGAAGGAGAAACTTATTATGATTAATATGTTTGAAGTAAACGAGACAAACAAAATGATTACTCAGGAAAATCTGGATGTGCGTACGATTACACTGGGAATCAGCCTGTTGGACTGCGTGGATGCAGACTTAGACCGTCTGAATGAAAATATTTATAGAAAAATTACAACGCTTGCTGCAAATCTGGTCAAAACAGGACAGGAAATTGAGAGAGAATATGGCATTCCGATTGTCAACAAGAGAATTTCAGTTACTCCGATCGCTTTGGTCGGCGGAAATGCCTGTAAGACGTCAGAAGATTTTGTGACTATAGCGAAGACTTTGGACCGTGCAGCAAAAGAAGTAGGAGTCAATTTTATCGGCGGTTATTCAGCGCTTGTGTCAAAAGGAATGACAAAGAGTGATGAATTGTTAATCCGTTCTATTCCAGAAGCACTGGCAAATACAGAGAGAGTGTGCAGTTCTGTAAATGTAGGTTCCACAAAATGCGGGATCAACATGGACGCTGTGCGTCTGATGGGGGAAATGGTAGTGAAAGCGGCGACTCTGACAAAAGACCAGGATTCCATCGGATGTGCAAAACTGGTCGTATTCTGCAACGCGCCCGACGACAATCCATTTATGGCTGGAGCATTCCACGGAGTCACAGAGGAAGATGCGATTATCAATGTCGGTGTCAGCGGTCCAGGTGTTGTGAAGACCGCACTGGAACAGGTCAGAGGGGAGAGCTTTGAAGTACTGTGCGAGACGATCAAGAAAACTGCGTTTAAAGTGACGCGTGTGGGACAGCTTGTAGCACAGGAAGCATCAAAGAGATTAAATATTCCATTTGGAATCATTGATTTATCACTTGCTCCGACACCGGCAATCGGGGACAGTGTGGCGGATATTTTATGTGAAATTGGTCTGGAATTTGCCGGAGCTCCGGGAACAACAGCAGCGCTTGCCATGCTGAACGATCAGGTGAAAAAAGGTGGAGTGATGGCTTCTTCTTATGTGGGAGGATTGAGCGGAGCTTTTATTCCGGTCAGTGAAGACCAGGGAATGATCGATGCAGTCAAAGCAGGCGCCTTGACGATTGAAAAATTAGAGGCAATGACGTGCGTCTGCTCGGTAGGGCTGGATATGATTGCCATTCCTGGAGATACAAAGCCATCTACAATTGCCGGAATCATTGCAGATGAAGCAGCAATCGGAATGGTAAACCAGAAAACAACAGCTGTACGTGTCATCCCGGTAATCGGAAAAGGAGTCGGGGAGATGGTGGAATTTGGAGGACTTTTAGGATATGCTCCGATTGTTCCGGTCAATCCATATTCCTGCGAAGCGTTTGTGAGCAGAAAAGGAAGAATACCTGCGCCGATCCACAGCTTTAAGAATTAACAGATCTTTTCACATACCATCAATTTTACCATATTATATAGGGAAAGAATAAATAGAAAGGACTGTATGAAAATGAATGCAGTATGCAATAATCAGGTTGATTATTCCAATGTTCAGGGTGACCGGATTTTGCCGTTTATATTTTCTTTAAATATGGAAGATTCCATCTTGCATCCTTCTGAAGGAGAAGAGCAGAAGTTTTGTTATGATATCATTGCTGTGGGAGAAGATACATCTCGATATGCCGATTTAAGTCATTTCTTAATGGGAATCTGCAGTTCCATCACAAAAAACGATATCGCTGAAATTACAGTTGCCGTTAATGGAGAACCTCAGAATGTTATTTGGGGAGAAAATGTGGAAATAAAAACTGATGAAAATCCAGACCACCCTACAGGATGTACAGGATTGAAGTTTGACTTCCCACTTGATAAACAAATCGGAATGATGCAGATATGTATTTCATTTCACAGACCGTATGAAATTGGACCTGTAAATATATGTTTATATGGCGGTGGGACAACGGCGACTGGATTAGAAATTTGCGGCCCTGCATGTGGAGGAAACAGTTCGTGTGAGTCCACATTTTATCAGCAGGAGACGGTTTGCGTACCGGTTAAAGTGACTCCATTTGCAAAACCGGGAACAGCAAAGACCGTCTGCTGTGGGAAAGCAGTCGTAAGCCCAGGAGCGCAGTGCCCAGGAAGTCAGACTTCCTGTTCATTTACTGTCACACAGAAATTATGTGTGGAAATACCGATTTCATTTGGTGCAGTGGTCGAGACAGGAACAGCAGTTGTACAATGCGGCAATGTTTCGGAAACAGAATGTAATTGTTCGGACAATGAACCAGAAATTTCAACGTCTGCACCAAAGAATGGGGAAGTAAAGGAATATCGTTTTTTTAATCGTTAAATGCCAAAAGTCTGATACAGATGGCGAAAAAGAAATAAAAAGACAGCAGAGAGATTAAAAAAATATCAAAAAATTCATATTAGATTTTGAATACGAAGAGCAGTTGTTTTTGAGTAACAGAAAAACAGCTGCTCTTTTTTCTGTTAGTCAAAGGGAAATTAATAAAATTTACAAAATGTGCCAGATAGAAAACAAATGTTGCATGTAATATCAAAAATTTTATAATAATTATCTGGCATTTTATACCCGGGTTGGTGTATAATCAATACATAAATCAGGAGTGTACAAAAAAGATCATAGGAGATGAAAACAGTGCTGGGAAAACCAAAATATAAATATAACGATCAGGTAAGTTTTAAATGGAATGAAACGATTAAGACGGGCAGGATACATATTGTAGACAGCTACGGTACTTTTTTTCAGACAGAAGAGCCGTCATACGATGTTATGGTGGAGGATGGAGAGCCTTGCCTGTACAAACATATTCCAGAATCATACATCTTATCAAATGTGTCGTAAAATCCCTTACTTTAGCTATGGGAGTGTTAAAAATAAGAAAAGACCGCTTGTGACTTCAGGTATGAGAGGTTCAAAATGACAGATCAAAAAGGAGGAAACAAAATGAAAAAAAAATTAGTGACAGCAATGCTCGGAACAATGATGGCTGTCTGCATGAGTGCAGGGGGAGCAGGCAGCGTGTTTGCAGCAGAGGCAACAACATCTGAGGCAGCGGAAAGTGAAATCGTATCGGTGAAGGTCAACTGTTCAGTGCAATCAGAGGGACATCGCCTTGATACGATTGAGGTCAAAGTAAAAAATCCAGATTCTTTAAAAGGAATAAAAGCTCAGGATTTCACATTAGAAGGAAAATCTTATACTTGGGGAAGTGAAAAAGAGGATGGTTTCCGCTCACCTGACACACATGATTTTTCAGCTGTGATTTCATCGGTCACTGTTGATGGAGATACAATGACGCTTGGAATCTCAGATTTTACAGAAAAATATTTTTATGTGGACAGCTACACAGTGACGTGCAGTAAAAATCCAGCGCTGAGTTTTACAAAAGATCAGGTCACAGAAGAAGTGACACCGGTTGCAGATGACTTTGAACAGCTGACGAAGAGTTTTGAAGGACAGCCTGATCTTGTCTACAACTTATTTACACCGGAAGATACCAGCACTCCTCAGCCGCTTGTTCTGGCATTCCACGGTTCAGGGGATCAGGAGAATACAAAAGCAAATCGTGTTGTGACAGCATGGGCAGAACCAGCTGCACAGGAAGCACATCCGGCGTATGTTCTGGCACCAATTTTAAGCGATCAGTCTGACGAAGGTCAGGATTTAAATATTGAGCAGGCAGTTTCAGTTGTGGAAGATATGATAGAAGCCGGATGGGTAGATCCAGACCGCGTCTATGTGACAGGAAAATCTCTCGGTGGAGGAAACACAATCCATGCGGCAGCACAACACAGTGATTTGTTTGCAGCAGCGCTTCCACTGTGCCCGGCAGCACAAAGATTTGAAGGAGACGATCTGTCCGTATTGAAGGATATGCCAATCTGGATGGTACAGGCTGCAAATGATATGATTGTTCCGATTGAGGGGACGAGAGAAGCATACAAAGCAATTACAGAGGCAGGAAGCTACAAAGCAAAAATGAAAGAATACAGTCAGGAAGAAATGGCCGCGAGAGGAATCAAGGATGACAAACATCACGATGTAGAGATTATCTCTCTGGAAGATGCGACATATGCGGACTGGCTGTTTGCACAGAGAAAATCCGATGTAAGCGAAGCGATTGATTATATCAAAGTTCATACATCAGTTCCGGCAAGAGGACAGAGAATAGATACGATTGAAATCTATGTAAATGATCCAGCTGTGCTGGAGAAAATAAAAGCAGAAGACTTCAGTCTTACAGGAAAAGCATATACATGGGCAGGAAATCCGGCGACGGGATATCGTTCCGATGAGACACATGATTTTACGGGAACGATCACAGAACTCAGTGTTGATGGAAATAAACTGACTCTGACAGTCGGAGAGTTTCCAGAAAAATATTTCTATGTGGACAGTTTCGATGTTGTATGTGCATCGAACGACAGCTTAAGTTTTACAAAATCAGATGTTGCAGAGACAACGATTGATGTTGCAGATGAATTTAACCATTATAGTGCAGACAGGGGAGCCGCATTTGACTATAATCTGTATGCACCGCAGACAGACGGGGAGGCAGTTCCTCTTGTACTTGCTTTACATGGCTCAGGAGATCAGATGAACTTACAGGCAAACCGTGTGGCAGAAGCATGGGCATCTGAAGAGAATCAGGCGGTCAGAAAAGCGTTTGTCCTTGCACCGGTATTCAAAGATCAAAGCCAGGAAGCGGCTGAGGAGATTTTTGATGAATCAGTATCTCTGATTCGCAGGCTGATTGATCTTGGAATGGTAGATCCAAACCGTGTCTATGTGACAGGAAAATCAATGGGCGGAAGAAATACAGATAAGATTTATACAGAATATAATGGACTGTTTGCAGCAGCAATGCCTCTCTGCGGAGGATTTCCAGAGGAAGCAAAAGGAAGAATTGAAAATATTAAAGATAAACCTATTTGGATTTTACAGGGAGACCAGGACCCGAACAGTGAACTGCTGGCAGGAAGCCGCGAACTGTACGAGACACTTCAGGAACTTGGAAATGAACAGGCAAAATACCATGAGTTTACAGTAGAAGAGATGGATGCAGCAGGAATCGGATACCATGATATCGAAATTCTGGTAATGGAAGATGAGACCTATATGGAGTGGCTGTTTGCACAGAGTTTAGAAAATTAAGGAGAAATGGTATTGTTTCAGTCATTTTAAGAAAAAGATAAAAATATAAGCTGAAGATAGCCATCCAAAGAAATTTTGTGTCAAATCTCTTTGGATGGCTGTTTAAAGTTACTTCGCGAAAATCCCATTTGCTTTAGCTTATGGGTAGTTTACATTAAGGAAGGATAACAGGAGAAATTTTATATTCATTGTATTTATGACCAGGATATTTCTGCGCTGCTGCAGTATGATAGACATCGGAACAGAAGATTTCCTGAGAAAGAACAGAAAAAGCAGCAGGAGAAAGTAATTTTTTTGCATCTGCAAGTTTTGTTATGATAGGCAGAGAAGATTGCTTTTTCATCATCGCCAGAAGCGGTGCAGCACTTTTTCGGAAGCCTAAAATGCGTAGATATGCGGCGGAATCTTTGAAAAAAGAATCTGCCGTTTTTTGCTGCATATTTAGCAAAAGATGCAGCAGACAGCGGGAAGCGCGTGTATAAGTGATCTGACGCGTTTTTAAAAGAGCGACAAAATCAGAAAATGAAGTGAAATCAGATCGGATCTTTAAAATCCGGTCTGCAAGGTCTTCCGACAGATCATAGTGGCTGCAAAGCTGGGTGCGATCCGTAAAAGAGAGCAGCCGGTAGTGGAGCAGAGCAGAAAAATCGTTTATAAATATGGGAGCACATTGCATCCAGCTACTTTCCAGGACAGAAAAGACATCCGATGGCATCTGACATCGGACGGACTGCGGAGACAGAGGAATGGCAAGTGCTTTTCGGATACCGCTCGCTGATCCAAAGCCAGAGGAGGAGACGTCTAAATCATGATATCCCTTTCCCAGACGCTTTACGGTATGCGGAACAATGGAACAGTTATCTCGCAGCAGAGCTTTTAAATACTCGATGCCAAGCAGATTGTTTGGAGAAGAAATAAGTGATTCCAAAGAGAGAAGATTGCTGGAACCTTCTGCTTCATGATAAGAGGAAAAAGCTTCCTGTCTAGCTTCTGGAAAAGTCATTCCTCTTTTCAGACCTTGTTTTAAAAGCATCTGATATGGTTCGGGTTCCTGGGCAAAAAAGGCAGCAGTACAGGAAAGAGCATTCAGATCCCCGCATTCACTTCCAAAAGAAAGACAAGATACAACGCCAGAGGATTTCAAAAGAGAGACGGAGCCGCGGGCAAAATATTCCGCACTTCCGGAAGCAGAAAAACAAGGAAGTTCTAAAACAAGATCAGCGCCGCCGAGAAGCGCCATCTTCGTCCGAGACCATTTATCTATGATCGCTGGCTCTCCTCTCTGGACAAAATCTCCGCTCATAAGCACAATAAGAAAATCGGCATCCGTTTCCAGACGGGTCTGTTGTAAATGATAAAAATGACCATTGTGAAATGGATTATATTCAGCGATGACGCCTGTAACATTCATAAAAAAATCCTTTCATTCCAGCAGGCGGCAGATGCCGCAGACTGCTTATAATAAATTTAAAAATTTTATGGTAAATTCGTTCTCTTTTTTAACATATCATACGAAAATCAAAAAGACAACAAAAATGAAACTGCGTGCTCAATGAAAAACAGAGGGGTAAAGTCAGGTGTTGTTTGGAAAAATATACAAAGGAATGGTTGAAATTCAAAAAGGTTCGCAGTATAATTAAGACATAAGTATGTGCCGAAGCATGTACAACATAAAAAAGCGGAAAGAATGAAAGGAGTCAAAGAATCATGGGATTTATTGACGTAATCAAACAGAGAGCAAAAGACAACAAGAAAGTAATCGTACTTCCGGAGACAGAAGACCGCAGAACATATGAAGCGACTGCTCAGATTTTAAAAGAAGGCATCGCTGATATCGTTTTAGTAGGAAGTGAAGAAGAAATCAAAAAAGGCAGTGAAGGACTGGACATCTCAGGAGCAAAGATTGTAGATCCTGCTAAATCTGAGAGAACAGATGCTTATGTTGCAAAATTAGTAGAATTAAGACAGAAAAAAGGTATGACAGAAGAAAAAGCAAGAGAAATTCTGTTAAACCAGTATCTGTATTACGGTGTTATGATGGTAAAAATGGGAGATGCTGACGGTATGGTTTCAGGAGCATGCCACTCTACAGCTGATACTTTAAGACCATGTCTTCAGATTTTAAAGACAAAACCAGGCACAAAATTAGTTTCCGCATTCTTCCTGATGGTTGTTCCAAACTGTGAATATGGCGCAAACGGAACATTTATCTTTGCAGACAGTGGATTAAATCAGAATCCAAATCCAGAAGAACTGGCAGCAATCGCAGGATCTTCCGCAGAATCCTTTGAACTGTTAGTTCAGCAGGAGCCAGTTGTAGCAATGCTGTCCCATTCCACAAAAGGAAGTGCAAAACATGCAGATGTTGACAAAGTGGTAGAAGCTACAGGAATCGCAAAAGAACAGTATCCAAATCTGAAACTGGACGGAGAATTCCAGTTAGATGCTGCGATCGTTCCAAGCGTAGGCGCTTCTAAAGCACCAGGAAGCTCCGTAGCAGGAAAGGCAAATGTACTTGTATTCCCAGATCTGGATGCAGGAAATATTGGATATAAATTAGTTCAGAGACTGGCAAAAGCAGAAGCTTATGGCCCAATCACACAGGGTATCGCAAAACCTGTTAACGACCTCTCCAGAGGATGCAGTGCAGAAGATATCGTAGGTGTTGTTGCCATTACAGCTGTTCAGTGTCAGGCTGAATAAATTTTGAAACGGAGGATAAGAAAATGAACGTTTTAGTTATAAACTGCGGAAGCTCTTCTTTGAAATATCAGCTGATTAATTCTGATACCGAAGCAGTGCTGGCAAAAGGACTTTGTGAGAGAATCGGAATTGACGGAAGACTCGTTTATCAGAAAGCAGGATGCGACAAAGAAGTGACAGAAGCTGCGATGCCGACACATAAAGAGGCAATCCAGATGGTACTGGATGCCCTGACAAATGATAAAACAGGAGCAATCAAAAGCTTAAAAGAAATCGAAGCAGTTGGACACAGAGTAGTACACGGCGGAGAAAAATTTGCTTCTTCTGTAGTGATTAACGATGAAGTGATCAAAGCAGTAGAAGAGTGCAACGATCTGGCGCCTTTACATAATCCTGCAAACTTAATCGGTATCAACGTATGCAAAGAGCTGATGCCAGGAGTTCCTATGGTAGCAGTATTCGATACTGCTTTCCATCAGACAATGCCTGCAAAAGCTTATCTGTATGGTCTGCCGATCGAATATTATGAGAAATACAAAGTGAGAAGATATGGCTTCCACGGAACTTCTCACAGCTTCGTATCAAAACGTACTGTTGAATTTTTAGGATTAGACCCGGAAAATTCAAAAGTGATCGTCTGCCATCTCGGAAACGGTTCTTCCATCAGCGCTGTTCTGAACGGAAAATGTATTGATACAACAATGGGTCTGACTCCACTGGAAGGTGTTGTGATGGGAACACGTTCTGGAAATATTGATCCGGCAATCATGGAATTCATTGCAAAGAAAGAAAATCTGGATATTGCAGGAATCATGAACGTATTAAACAAAAAATCAGGTCTTCAGGGACTGTCCAATCTGTCAAGCGATTTCCGTGACCTGAATGAAGCTGCCCAGAACGGAAATAAGAATGCAGAAAATGCGATTGAAGTTCTGTGTTACGGCATTGCAAAATTCGTAGGCGGATATGTAGCAGCTTTAAATGGCGTAGACGCGATCACGTTCACAGCAGGTATCGGAGAGAATGCGTGCCCGGTTCGTGAAAAAGTAGTAAGCTACCTGGGATATTTAGGAATTGAACTGGATAAAGAAGCAAACGGAAAGAGAGGAGAAGAAATCGTAATCTCTACTCCGGATTCCAAAGTAAAAGTATGTGTAATTCCTACAAATGAAGAACTTGCAATCTGCCGTGAAACCGTTGCACTTGTAAAATAATAAAGTTTATTTTGTGATTTTTGGAAAAGCCTTCCGCTGTGGTACGGTGACGGAAGGCTTTTCTCTGCAAAAAAGAGCAGCATCGGAACGGCAGTTTTTGGTCAAGGAATTTTCCTTGACATTTAGGAAAAAACAGGTTGACAAATAAATACAATCTATGTATAATAGTGAAAGTGTGAATAGGAGGGCTGATATGCTGATTAATTTGACGGAAGTTTTAACCAGAGACGGCAAAAGAATGAAAACGGATGCTTTACTGGAGATGAAGACATTTGAATCAAAGCTTGGAAGTTTTCCTATCTGTAGGAAGGAACCTGTCCATTTGGAGATTACAAATACCGGGAACCGTGTCCTGCACGTAGAAGGCGAGGCAGAACTGGAATTAGTGATACCTTGCGATCGCTGTTTAGAAGATGTACACTGGTCAATGATTCTGGAGATTGACAAAGAGATCGACATGAAGCAGACAAGTGAAGATCGGATAAAAGCGTTAGATGAACACTACTATATTGATGGATACAACCTGGATGTGGATAAACTGCTTTATGGTGAAATTTTAGTGAATTGGCCGTTACATGTGTTATGCAAAGAAGACTGTAAAGGAATCTGTAATGTGTGCGGAGTCAATTTAAACCATGAAACCTGTGACTGTGAAAGCACAGATTTAGATCCAAGAATGGCCAAAATCCGAGATATTTTTAGCAAATTTAAGGAGGTGTAAACCATGTCTATTTGTCCAAAAAATAAATCTTCCAAAGGAAGAAGAGATAAGAGAAGAGCAAACTGGAAAATGACTGCTCCGAACTTAGTAAAATGCAGCAAATGCGGCGAGCTGATGATGTCCCACAGAGTTTGCAAAAACTGCGGAACATATAACAAAAAAGAAATTGTATCTGTTGACTGATTAAAGTCAGGATGCTTATGAGACCGTTGAAAGACGGTCTCATTTTGTTCTAAACGATAATAATAAAACCATATAAAAATAGATATTGATTTTTAGAATGATGTTTAGTATATTAGTCTATAGATATGCGAGGAGGAATGTGTCATGCAGGAAATGGTGAGAGTGGTAGTGGACGCTATGGGCGGAGACAATGCCCCTGCGGAGATTGTGCAGGGAGCGGTTGATGCGGTCAATAAAAGAAATGACATCAAAGTGATTCTGACTGGAAAGCAAAAAGACATAGAAGATCAGCTGCAGAAATATACTTATCCAAAAGAGCAGATTGAGATTGTCTGTGCCAGTGAGGTGATCGAGACAGCTGAACCGCCGGTGAAAGCCATCCGTTCAAAAAAAGATTCCTCGATTGTTGTCGGAATGAATCTTGTAAAAAAAGGTCAGGCTGACGCTTTTGTGTCAGCTGGAAGCAGCGGCGCCATTCTAGTAGGAGGGCAGCTGATTGTCGGCAGAATCAAAGGAATTGAAAGACCGCCTCTGGCGCCTCTGATTCCGACGAAGAATGGCGTTGCTCTGCTGGTAGACTGCGGAGCCAATGTCGATGCAAGACCATCCCACCTCGTACAGTTTGCCAAAATGGGTGCGACTTATATGGAGCATGTAGTTGGCATTAAAAATCCAAAAGTAGGTATTGTCAATATCGGGGCAGAGGAAGAAAAGGGAAATGCACTGGTAAAGGAGACATTTCCGCTCTTGAAACAATGTACAGACATCAATTTTATAGGCAGTGTGGAGGCAAGAGATATTCCATATGGCATCTGTGATGTAATCGTCTGTGAAGCATTTGTGGGCAATGTAATTTTGAAGCTTTATGAAGGAGTGGGCGCTGTGCTGATCAGCAAAGTAAAGCAGGGGATGATGACAACGCTGAGAAGCAAAATTGGTGCTATGCTGGTAAAACCGGCGCTGAAAAAGACTTTAAAGGCCTTCGATGCAGGGCAGTATGGGGGAGCACCGCTTCTGGGGCTAAACGGGCTTGTAGTAAAGGCACACGGCAGTTCTAAGGCTAATGAAATCACCAATTCAATTATTCAATGTGTGCAGTTTAAACAACAGCAGATTAATGAAAAAATCAGAGAAAAGATTATGATGCAGGAAAATTAAACAAGGAAAGGATTGAAAGGAATGGAATTTGAAAAATTACAGCAGATTATAGCAGAGGTGTTAAACGTGAACGCAGACGAGATCACGACGGAAACGACTTTTGTAGATGATTTAGGAGCTGATTCTCTGGATGTATTTCAAATTATTATGGGAATTGAGGAAGAATTTGATATTGAAATTCCAAATGAGGAAGTAGAGAAAATTGTATCTGTTGGTGATGCTGTTGAGCAAATCAAAAATGCGTTAAATTAATGAATAAACAAAAAGAAAAAGCAGGGGGGCGTCGCAATGATACTGCGACTGCCCCCATTTCATATGGAAAAGAAGGGGAAAGAGTATGCAGAGCAATTGGTCAATCAAAGAATTGGAAAGAAAGAGCGGTTACAAGTTCAGAAGTTTTGAACTGCTGAAACAGGCGGTGACACATAGCTCTTTTGCAAACGAACATAAAATGGAAGGCCTAAAGGATAATGAACGGCTGGAATTTTTAGGCGATGCGGTTTTAGAAATTGTCAGCAGTGAATTTTTATTTATACATTACCCAGAAATGCCGGAGGGGGATCTGACAAAGTTTCGGGCAAGTATTGTGTGCGAACCGACATTGGCATTGTGTGCAAGAGAATTGGAACTTGGAAATTATCTGAGATTAGGAAAAGGCGAGGAACTGACAGGAGGAAGAAAGAGAGATTCGATTGTATCAGATGCAATGGAGGCAGTGATCGGAGCGATTTATCTGGATGGTGGTTTTGCTAATGCAAAAGAGTTTATTCATCGTTTTATATTAAAAGATATTGAACATAAAAAGCTCTTTTACGATAGCAAGACTATTTTACAGGAAATTGTGCAGGGGGATTTTAAAGAGGACGGTATCTCTTATGTGCTTGCCGGTGAAGAAGGTCCGGATCATGACAAGAAGTTTTTTGTAGACGTTCTGATTGGAGAAAAAGTGATCGCAAGAGGCACAGGACATACGAAAAAAGGAGCTGAACAGGAAGCTGCCTACCGTGCAATCATCACTTTGAAAGGAAAGATAGAAGGCACATGTATTTAAAAAGTATTGAGATACAGGGTTTTAAATCCTTTGCCAATAAAATTTTGCTGCAGTTTCACAATGGAATCACAGGAATTGTAGGACCCAATGGAAGCGGAAAGAGCAATGTGGCGGATGCGGTGCGCTGGGTTTTGGGAGAACAGAGCGCTAAACAGCTGCGAGGCGGAAATATGCAGGATGTGATTTTTGCAGGAACAGAAAACAGAAAACCTCTCAGCTATGCGTCAGTAGCCATTACACTTGACAATCGTGACGGAAAACTTCCAGTATCATACAAAGAAGTGACGGTAACGAGAAGACTTTATCGTTCCGGCGAGAGTGAATATCTGCTGAATGGAACGGCGTGCCGACTGAAGGATATCAATGAAATGTTTTACGACACCGGTATCGGAAAAGAAGGATATTCGATTATCGGACAAGGGCAGATTGATAAAATCTTAAGCGGAAGACCGGAGGAAAGAAGAGAATTATTTGATGAAGCAGCTGGGATTGTCAAATTTAAGCGCAGAAAAGCGACGGCACAGAAAAAACTGGAAGACGAGCAGAAAAATTTAGTGCGTGTCTGTGATATTTTAAATGAACTGACAAAACAATTAGGACCTCTGGAGCGCCAGTCAGAAAAGGCAAAAGTGTATCTGGACAGAAGAGAAAAACTAAAAACATTCGATGTCAATTTATTTTTAATGGAAATGAAACGTATCCGCACACTTCTGGCAGAACTGAATGAGAAATGTGAGACGACGGAAGAAGAACTGAAAACAGCAAAAACTCAGCAGGAACACATAAAATCTGACTATGAGAAAATGGAATGCGGGCTGGAAAATCTGAATGGACGGATTGAGACGTTAAAATCACAGAGAAATGAGTCCATGATGAAGAATCAGGGGATGGAAAATCAGATTCAGCTGTTTGAGGAACAGATTCATTCTATTTTACAAAATGAAAAACATTATACCGAGAGAATGGAGACGATCGGTAAAAATTTAAAAATTCATACAGAACAAAAAGAAACATATCTGGAAGAATTAAAAGAAGTAGAGCACCACCTTGAGATGTTCTGCGCAAAGGAAGCAGAAAATGAAAATGAAAGGCAGCAGCTTTTGACAGAGATCGAACAGGCGGAGCAGAGTATTCAGGAAGGGAAAGACGCAATTATTTCTCTTTTAAATGGGCGTTCTTCTACAAAAGTGCGGATGCAGCGATATGACACTATGCTGGAACAGATCGGTATACGAAAAGCAGAATTGAGCCAGAAAATTTTGCGTCTGCGCAGTGAAGAATCCGAACAGGAAAGTATGATTGAAGCGCTGGAAAAAGATGCGAATGAAAGAAAAACGCAAATTGAAGCGCTGGAACAAAAGGGCAGCAGTCTGGAAAAGGAAACAGAAAAAATGCAGAAAGTTCTGTCTGATCAAATGCAGAAGATAGAGAGGGATCAGGCAGTGTATCATAGAGAAGCATCCAGACTGGAATCGCTGATACACATTACAGAGAGATATGACGGATATGGAAACAGTATCCGTCGTGTCATGGAAAAAAAGAAGACAGAAAAAGGGATTCTGGGTGTGGTTGCTGATCTGATTCAAGTGGAAAAATCATATGAGACAGCGATTGAGACAGCGCTTGGAGGCAGTGTACAAAATATTGTAACAGAGGATGAAGAGACAGCGAAGCGGATGATTTCATATTTGAAAAAAAATGGATATGGACGTGCGACATTTTTGCCTTTGACTGCCGTCAAAGAAAGAGGATCTTTTTCAGCAGTGAAAGCTTTAGAGGAGGCAGGAGTGATTGGACTTGCCAGCACACTTGTGAAGGCAGATAGAAAATACAGCAGTATTGTCCAGTATCTGCTTGGAAAGACCGTGGTGGTTGATGAAATTGACCATGCGATTGCACTGGCAAGAAAATATTCCTATTCTCTGCGTATTGTGACACTGGAAGGGGAATCTTTAAATCCAGGCGGTTCCATGACAGGAGGAGCGTTTAAAAATACAAATAATCTTCTGGGCAGAAGAAGAGAGATTGAAGAGATGACAAAACGTGTCCAGAATCTGAAAGAGGAGCTTCTGAATCTTCAGGAAGAGACGGAAAAGAACAGAAAGAAACGGGCAGAAAAACGAGACGAGATTGTGAAACTAAAAGAACAGCTGCAAAAAGAGTATCTGGATCAGAATACAACTGCGATGAAACTGACACAGATGAAAAATAAAAATGCAGAGACAAGAGCAGGATATGTCAGCCTGAAAATGGAGTCTTCTGAACTGGAAAGTCAAGTTCTGGAAATCACCGAAGGAAAGAAACAGATTGAGCGGGAAATTGACCAGTCCATTCAGAAAGAAAAACAGACAGAGCGTCAGATTGAATCAGATCAGGCAGTTCTGACGGAAAAGAAAAAGAAACAGGAGATGCATCTTGCCGAATCGGCTGATATCGGGATACAAAAAGCAGCCGTCACTCAGAAAAAAACGTATGTGGAACACGATTTAAACCGTATTCTGGCAGAAATTCAGAATCTTCTTCAGGAACAGAAGGATTTAGAGATAAAACAGCATCAGGAACGAGAAGAAAAAAGAAAAAAAGAAGAAGAGATTGAAGACACAAAAAAGAAAATGGAGCAGCTTGAGGAACAGGAAAAAGAATCAAGATCACAGATAGAAGAATTGGACAGACAAAGAGAAGAACAGAACAAAGAATATAAGGCTTTCTTTCAGAAAAGGGAAGAGATTTCTGAGAAGGTCAATATGCTGGATAAAGAACTTTTCCGTCTGAATGCACAAAAAGAAAAGACAGAAGAATGGAAGGAAAATAGAATCCATTATCTGTGGGAAGAATATGAACTGACTCCGGGACAGGCAGCGCCATACCAAAAAGAAGAATGGAAAGACAGTGCAGAAATCAAAAAACAGATTGGACAGCTAAAAAATGAGATTCGCGCTCTGGGAAATGTCAATGTCAATGCGATTGAGGAATATAAAGAGCTGTCAGAACGGCACACATTTTTGAATACGCAGCATGAAGATCTGACACAGGCAAAACAGGCTCTTGAAAAGATTATCAAAGAGTTGGATGAGGGAATGCGAATGCAGTTTAAAGAAAAATTTGCACAGATCCAGGCTGAATTTGACAAAGCATTTAAACAGTTGTTCGGCGGCGGAAAAGGAACATTGGAGCTGATGGAAGGGGAAGACCTTTTGGAAGCTGGCATTCGTATTATTGCACAGCCGCCGGGAAAGAAGCTACAAAATATGATGCAGCTTTCCGGGGGAGAAAAAGCTTTGACAGCGATTGCACTGTTGTTTGCGATTCAGAATTTAAAACCTTCTCCCTTCTGTCTTTTAGATGAGATAGAAGCTGCATTGGATGATTCCAATGTCAGCCGTTATGCAAAATATCTGCACAAGTTGACAAAAAACACACAATTTATTATTATTACTCATAGACGAGGCACGATGGAAGCAGCAGACCGTTTATACGGGATTACAATGCAGGAAAAGGGAGTGTCTACACTCGTATCAGTAAATCTGATTGAAGAGGAGTTGGAAGAATAGGAGGAGAAAAATGGGAGAGAAAAAAGGCTTTTTTAAGAGGCTGGTGGAAGGGCTTTCCAAGACAAGAGAGAATATTGTAAAAGGAATTGACTCGATTTTCAGCGGATTTTCCAGTATTGATGATGATTTTTACGAAGAAATCGAGGAGATTTTGATCATGGGAGATCTGGGAATCAATGCCACGACTTCCATTATTGAGGACTTAAAAAGAAAGGTCAAAGAACAGAAGATTAAAGATCCGGTGCAGTGCAAGCAGTTGCTTATTGACAGTATTAAAGAAGAGATGAATGTCGGTGAGACGGCATATGAATTTGAAAACAGAAAATCTGTTGTGCTGGTGATCGGCGTCAACGGTGTAGGAAAAACGACGAGCGTTGGAAAACTGGCAGGTAAATTGAAAGATCAGGGAAAGAAAGTTATTCTGGCAGCTGCCGATACGTTTCGCGCTGCGGCAGGAGAACAGCTTTCTGAATGGGCAAACCGTGCGGGAGTTGAAATGATTGGCGGACAGGAAGGATCTGATCCGGCATCTGTTGTCTATGATGCGGTATCAGCGGCAAAAGCAAGACATGCAGACGTGCTGCTGTGCGATACTGCAGGGAGACTGCACAATAAAAAGAATTTAATGGCAGAACTTGGAAAAATAAACCGGATTTTAGAACGGGAATATCCGGAAGCATACAGAGAAACACTGGTCGTTCTGGACGGAACAACAGGGCAGAATGCACTGGCTCAGGCCAGGGAATTTAAAGACGTTGCCGACATCACAGGTATTATCCTGACAAAGCTGGACGGGACAGCAAAGGGAGGAATTGCAGTTGCAATCCATTCTGAGCTGGGCATCCCGGTTAAATATATAGGTGTGGGAGAGAGTATTGACGACTTACAGAAATTTGATTCAGATGAATTTGTGAATGCTTTGTTTGATGTAAAGCCGCAGGAGTAGACATGAGAAGGAAAGGATGACGAAAGATGTTAACATTGGAGAAATTTGAAGAAGCTGCAGAGATTGTACAAAAAGTCACACAGGAGACAAAGCTGATTTACAGTCCATATCTGAGTGCGCAGACGGGAAACCGAGTGTTTTTAAAGCCAGAAAATATGCAGGTGACAGGGGCGTACAAAATCCGCGGTGCATATTATAAGATCAGTACATTGAGCGAAGAAGAAAAACAGCATGGCTTAATTACGGCATCAGCTGGAAACCATGCGCAGGGTGTGGCATACGCAGCAAAAGAATACGGCGTAAAGGCAGTGATTGTAATGCCTACAACGACTCCGCTGATTAAAGTAAACCGCACAAAGAGCTATGGTGCAGAAGTTGTCTTATATGGAAATGTATATGATGAAGCATGCGCATATGCATATGAGTTGGCTGAAAAAGAAGGCTATACTTTTATTCATCCATTTGATGATCTGGCTGTGGCGACAGGCCAGGGAACGATAGCAATGGAGATTTTTAAAGAACTTCCGCTCGTTGATTATATTTTGGTTCCGGTAGGCGGAGGCGGACTTGCCACGGGTGTCTCCACACTTGCCAAAATGTTAAATCCAAAAATCAAGGTGATTGGCGTAGAGCCTGCAGGCGCAAATTGTCTCCAATGTTCATTTGAAGAGGGAAAAGTGACAACACTTCCTTCTGTCAGCACAATCGCTGACGGTACAGCAGTAAAGACGCCGGGAACAAATATTTTCCCTTATCTTCAGGAAAATCTGGATGAAATCATCACAGTGGAAGATGATGAATTGATTGTTGCATTTCTCGATATGGTTGAAAATCATAAAATGATTGTAGAAAACTCAGGACTTTTGACAGTGGCAGCTTTAAAACATCTTTCCGTAAAAGGCAAAAAAATTGTCTCTGTCTTAAGCGGCGGAAATATGGATGTCATCACAATGGCTTCTGTAGTTCAGCATGGCCTGATCCAGAGAGACCGTATCTTTACCGTATCTGTTCTTCTTCCGGATAAGCCGGGTGAATTAGTCAGAGTGGCATCTGTGATTGCGGAAGCACAGGGAAATGTAATTAAACTGGATCATAACCAGTTTGTCAGCACAAATCGCAATGCAGCGGTAGAATTAAAGATTACGCTGGAAGCTTTTGGCACAGATCATAAGGCAAAGATTGTAGAAGCATTAAAAGAACAGGGATATCGACCGAAATTAATTCGTCCGAACTTATAAAAATTATTTAAGATCCGTTTCCAGGACTAAAAGAGTGTGGACAAATGAAATAGTAGTCTTTGGCAGAAAAAGAGACGGAATAGAATAACCAAATGACGAAAACAGAAAAAGCGGGAATGCTGGATCAGACTTTGGCATTTCTGCTTTTTTTGTTTTCAGACAGTAAGGTGGGAAAATAGAAAATAAAGAAGCAGGAAGCGTGGGATGGGAGGAAAAATGAAAACATGGCTAAAAAAATATATAGATCCTTGGATTAAATTGTACAGTATTATTCCGCTGATTGCGATTTTTACATGGAATTCGCTTGTTTATTTTGGGGCTGCACAGATCACAAAAGGATGGCATCATTATGACCTGACAACAAAGCTGGATCAGGCGATCCCTGTAATTCCGGAGTTTGTCTATATTTACTTCGGATGTTACCTGTTTTGGGGAATCAACTACATCATGGCTGCCCATTTGGGAAAGGAACATTTTTATCGCTTTGTCGCAGCAGAAATGCCGACAAGATTAGTTTGCGGGCTGATTTTTATTTTCTTTCCAACGACAAATATAAGACCCGAGATCGCAGGAAATTCACTCAGTGCACTTTTGATGAACCGATTATATGAGATGGATCAGCCGACAAATTTATTTCCGTCGATTCATTGTCTTGTGAGCTGGTTTTGCTTTATCACAATCCGGGGTGAAAAAAAGATACCAAAATGGTATCGGATTTTTTCCTGCATTTTTGCGCTTCTTGTGTGCGCTTCCACTCAATTTACGAAGCAGCACTATCTGATTGACATTGCAGGGGGAATTTTACTGGCGGAAGGATCGTATTATCTGGCAAATAAGAAGAATTATTATTTAAAATTTATGGCTGTTTTTGAAAAATGTAATTGTAAGATTTCAAATTTACTGTTAAAATCATGAAAGGGAGTTTTTTAACTCTTTAAAAGGTGGGAAGGAGAAAGAAGGCGAAAGTGAATTTCTTAAAGAAAAATAAAAAAAATATCTTCCAGATATTATTTTTGATTTTGCTTTGCGTGGGTACATTTTTCCTTTTATTTAAAGATCAGGAACTGGGAGGAATCTGGGATTCCATACAGAAAGCGAACAAATTATATTTATGTGCAGGAGTGATTCTGGTTGTCTTTTTTGTAAGCGGAGAATCTACGATCATCTTTTACATGATGCGTTCTTTAAAAATTCATGCGCCATTTATCCATTGCATAAAATATAGTTTTGTCGGATTTTTTTACAGTTGTATCACCCCTTCAGCAAGCGGGGGACAGCCAGCACAGATTTATTATATGAGTAAAGAAAATATTGATGTGTCGATTTCTACTCTGGTGCTGATGATTGTAACGATTGCGTATAAATTTGTACTGGTTGTGGTAGGCGCAGGAGTGATTTTATTTCATCATGATTTGATTTCAACCTATATGGCAAAAACAAAATTTTTCTTTTATCTGGGACTTTTGTTGAATGTGGGCTGTATTGCTTTTATGATGATTCTCGTATTTATGCCGGGACTGACAAAAAAACTGATGATTTTAGGTCATAATATTCTGGTAAAATTTCATGTGATGAAACATCGTGAATCCAGATTAGAAAAATTGTCAAAAGCAATGGACAAATATGGAAAAGCTTCGGATTATTTTAAGTCACATAAAATGGTGATTATAAACGTATTGCTGCTCTCAATTTTACAGAGATTTATTCTGTTTTTTGTGACTTATCTGGTGTACTGTTCTCTGGGGCTGCGTGGGGCAAACTGGACAGACATCGTATTACTGCAGGCTGTTATTTCCGTGGCGGTTGATATGCTTCCTCTTCCTGGCGGAGTCGGTGCAAGTGAAACGCTATTTCTTTCCATGTTTGGACCGATTTTTGGAAGCAGTATTTATTCCGGTCTGCTTTTAAGCAGAGGGATCAGTTATTATGCTTTGATTTTGATCAGTGCAGCTGTGACGATTTATACACATATTACAATTACTCGCGCGTCAGAAAAAAGACGCAGGATGAGGGAAGGAGCATGAAGACTTTGTGGATAGGATTTTATAATTATTCTGTCATTTTAACGTATCTGGGGCTGATCAGCTCTGTCATTGGAATGACGCAGGCTTTGGAAGGGAAATTTGGAACGGCGATTGCATGTCTTGTAATTTCAGGTATCTGTGATATGCTGGATGGAAAGGTAGCAAGAGCAATGGACAGGACAGAAGATGAAAAACAGTTTGGCATACAGATTGATTCCTTATGTGATCTGATCTGCTTTGGAGCATTTCCAGCTTTTCTGGGATATGGGCTGGGACTCAGAGGATTCTGGGGAATGAGCGCAATGTGTTTATATGTTCTTGCAGCAGTGATCCGTCTCGGATATTTTAATGTGATGGAAGAAAAACGCCAGAAGGAAACTCATCAGGTCCGAAAATATTATCAGGGTCTGCCAGTGACATCCATTGCCATTATTTTTCCACTTGTATATCTGATGCGCCCTTATTTTGGAAATGTAGTTTATTTACGGGTGCTGATCGGTGTGATGGTGGCAGTTGCTATTTTATTTGTGAGCAATATCAAGGTCTATAAACCGGGGAATAAGATGATGGCAGTGTTTATCGGACTTGGCGTGGTGATTTTGGCAAAATTGCTTCATGTATTTTAAAGAACTGCTATTTGTTCAGGAAAGGAAGATAAGATGAAATATCAGGAGCTTGACGGAACAATCTGCGAGAAAGAAAATCTTCAGGATAAAATTTTAAAAACATTATATACGACGGTCTGGGGAAGAATGGCTCTGAAACCTCTCGTACAGCCGGCATTCTCTGTCGTATGCGGAAAATTTCTGGACAGCCGTTTATCCAGATGGCTGATCAGACCGTTTATCAAGGGAGCCGGTATCGACATGACGCCGTATGAAAAATGCCGATATCGCTGTTACAATGATTTTTTTACAAGGAAAATCAAGCCGTCAGAACGGCTTATGGATACAAGAGAAGAGATTCTGGTCAGTCCTTCTGATGGAAAAGTTCTGGCATATCCGATTGATGAAAAGTCTTGCTTTGAGATCAAACACAGCACATATTCCCTGAGACAGTTATTGGACAGCCAAAAGCTGGCTGAGCGTTTTTTAGGTGGATATGCCGTGGTGATTCGTCTGTCTGTGGAGGATTATCACCGCTACTGTTACCCAGCATCAGGATATAAATCATGCAATTATTATATTCCGGGAAAATTTCATACAGTAAATCCGATTGCAGTTGAATCTGTTCCTGTTTTTAAACAGAATGCAAGAGAATATACTCTGCTAAAAACAAGGATGTTTGGCACTTTGGTGCAGATGGAAGTCGGAGCATTGATGGTTGGAAGAATCTGTAATGAAAAAGAAGAAGGGATTGTCCGAAAAGGAGAAGAAAAAGGATATTTCGAGTTTGGAGGATCTACGATTATTCTGTTTATTCAGAAAGACAGGATTGCCTTGGAAGAGACTTTTTTGGCCAATACCAGAAAAGGAATTGAGACAAAGGTTCAGATGGGACAGAGATTAGGAAAAAGTTGTCAAAATTAAGGATGGAAAAATGGAGCCAGATACGGTATAATGCGATAGACGGCAGAAATAAAATACGATGCCAAGATATCGAAACAAGACAAGAGGAGGAAAGAACATTGAAAAATGTAGTAATTTCTGATGCAGTAAAATATGTTGGTGTGGATGATAAGACAATTGATCTGTTTGAAAGCCAGTATAAAGTTCCAAACGGAGTGTCTTACAATTCTTATGTGATTTTAGATGAGAAAATTGCTGTGATGGATACAGTGGACAAAAGAGCAACAGACCAATGGATAGACAATCTGGAAGCCGTTCTGGATGGAAAGACACCAGATTATCTGATTGTATCTCATCTGGAACCGGATCATGCAGGAAATATTCAGCTTTTTGCTGAAAAGTATCCGAATGCGAAAGTAGTTCTCAGCGTAAAAGCAGCTGCGATGCTGAACCAGTTTTTTACCATTGACTTAGCACAGAGAATGGTTACTGTAAAAGAGGGAGATACATTAAGTTTGGGAACGCATACTCTTCATTTTGTGATGGCTCCGATGGTACATTGGCCTGAAGTTATGGTAGAGTATGAATCCTCTGAAAAAATCTTATTTTCTGCGGATGGGTTTGGAAAGTTTGGAGCGCTTGACACAGAAGAAGACTGGACTGCGGAAGCACGCCGCTATTTTATTAATATTGTCGGCAAATATGGTACACAGGTGCAGACACTTCTGAAAAAAGCAGCCGGATTGGATATCCAGACAATCTGCCCTCTGCATGGACCAATTCTGAAAGAGAATCTTGGCTTCTATATAGAAAAATATTTAAAATGGAGCGGATATGAGCCGGAGGAAGAAGGCGTTGTGATCGCATACGCTTCGATTCATGGAAATACAGCAGGTGCTGCAAAGAAACTGGGAGAGATGTTAAGAGAAAAAGGAGTATCTGTAGTTTCCTATGATCTTGCCAGAGACGATCTCGCACAAGCAGTAGCAGATGCCTACCGTTTTGACAAACTGGTAGTGGCGTGTCCGACATACGATGCTTCCTTGTTCCCTTGCATGGAAGACTTTCTGTATCATCTGAAAATCAAGGCATATCAGAACAGAAAAGTAGCGATCATGGAGAATGGTTCCTGGGCGCCAATGTCTGGAAAACTGATGAGAGCATATTTTGAAGGAATGAAAAATATCACAATCTGTGAACCAGTCGTGACAATCAAATCTACAGTAAAACCAGAGACGATTACAGCGATGGAAGAGATGGCAGAGGCACTGCTGGCAAAATAAAATATAAAATCAAAAAAGAGACGGGAAAGAAATCAGACGGAGATTGCTTTTCTGTCTCTTTTTGTTCTTCAGCCGTCCGAAAATTTATGATATTCCAGCAGCAGAAGAAACAACCTCTTTTGCGGGAAATATGCTATTTTTAGAAAAAAATTAGTTTTTTTGAAAAAGAACTTAAGATTCGATTAATAATAGCGGCAAGGAATTGGAAGAACGTCTATTATTTGGTATAATATAAAAATCAAATATAATATACAGAAAGAGGATGGGGAGGTATGAAACGAAAGATAAAAAAGACGGGGATTTTTTTAGCAGTATTGCTTACAACATTTGGAATACAGACGGACGCAGCCAAAAACACGGCACAAGATCTGCAGGAAGAAGTGTACATAAAAATACCGGAGATTCGGAAGAGAAAACTGGAGATTCCAAAGATAGAAAAAGAAGACTGGGAGCATGCTGTTCAGGATGGAGAGACCGTTTCAATGAAAAAAGAGCGAATCGGAACGAGAAGCGGAAATATGGAAACAAAAGGACAGAGGGATATATATCTTGTGACGCCTCCAGTTGACGGAACCTACCGGCTGGAGACAGAGCAAATGAAAAAAAATGCGTCTGTTGTCATCTCTGTTCAAAGTCTGTCCGGACAGAAAACGGAAAGAGAAAAAGAATGCAAAAACGCTGAATCTGTCACACTGCAGCTAAAAGCGGGAGAGACGTATTTCATTACAGTCGAGCAGAAGAAGGAGTTTGGGACATATCAGATTGATATCTGTTACGAAAAAACGGAAAAGGATATTTCTGGATATACAGAAATTCAGGACAGCATGGAATATAAAAATCAGTGCAACCGTTATACTCTTGAAACTGATACAGACGGACGATATCGGATTGAAATAGACGGAGCAAAGGAAAATGCTTCCTTTTCAGTAACAGTAAAAGACCAGAACGAGACGGTGCTGTATGAGCAGGATGAAATGAAAAATGGTCAGGGAATTACGGCGGATGGATGGATTGCAGGAGAACGGTATACGATTGAAGTTATGCAGAAAACGGGAATTGGCGATTACAAACTGAAAATCGGCGCCCAGAAAGAAAAACAGGATATTTCACACGCCAGAACAATAGAAGATCAAATGGAATTTGAAGATCAGATCAATCGGTATTATTTCTCGCCGGAAGAAAGCGGATCGTATGTTATTCGTCTGAATGAGACAGGAACAGATCAGCATGTCAATATGACTGTCTTTGACTCTTCAGGAAACGCTGCTGCGACTGGAAGTATGCTCACACAGGATGATAGCCTTCTGCTGAAAAATGTAAAGGCGAAAGGACAGTATGAAATTCAGATTCAGCAGGAAACAGGATATGATACCTATCAGCTTTCTATTGAAAAAGAAGTGCCAAAAGAAGTGTTGAACAGATGTGTGCAAAAGGCAATCGAAAGCGGCAACATGGAAACTTTCTGGAAAGAAGCAGGAATTTACGAAAAACAGATCCGAAAAAAAGAAGAATTAAACAGTTTAGCTTCCCAGCTTGCATCTTATCTGAAAGCGGAAGTGATCTATGAGTTTGGTCCATACTATGAGGAATTAAAGAACGATATGATTAGAACATGGATTATCTTTGATGAAGAGACATCTTCTGTCACGCTGGACGATGCGAAGATTTATGAATATACTGCGCAGCTTGCAGCCAAATATGATACATACGATAAACCGAGAGAATTTCTGACTTCAGACGGAACGTATGTGACGGTGTATGGCGGAAGCGGATATGGCTGGATGATTGACCAGTACGGTGAGGCAGAGGCGATCAAAGCATGGATTGCAAACGGTGAGACAGGCACAAGAAGACCGATCTTTGCACAGGAGGCAGCAAGTTTTGAAAACAGTGACATAGGATATGACTATGTAGAAATAGATCTGACAAATCAGTATGTTTATCTGTATATGGGAGGACAGCTGATTGTATCAAGCCCATGTGTGTCAGGAGATTTAACTTTGACAGACAGGACGACTCCGGAGGGCACATACACGCTGTATTACAAACAGTCGCCGGCAACACTGATCGGACCGGACTATGTGCAGCCAGTCACATACTGGATGCCATTTAACGGAGGAATCGGTCTGCATGATGCGACATGGAGAGGAGAGTTTGGAGGACAGATCTATGTGTCGAACGGTTCACATGGCTGTATTAATCTGCCGTACGATACGGCGCAAATCATCTATGAAAATATTTATTCGGGAATGCCGATCGTATGCTATTATCGCTGGTAAAGTAAAATAGAGCTGAAAAATATTCTTAAAAAGAAAAAACTTCTGATTGTCAAGAAAAAATACTTGACAGTCAGAAGTTTTTCGTATATGATAGCTAAGGTGATGCAAATGGAAAAGTTTGTGGAACAAACATTATTGTTTGATTTCTATGGTGAGCTGCTCACCGAGCATCAGAGAATGATTTATGAAGATGTGGTATGTAATGATCTGTCTTACAGCGAGGTAGCGCAGATGCAGGGAATTACCCGACAGGGAGTTCATGATATGATGAAGCGCTGCAATAAGATCTTGTCGGATTATGAGGAGAAGCTGCATCTGGTAGAAAGATTTCTTTCTGTCAAAGAGAAAGTACAGCAGATTAAACATCTGGCAGGACAGAGAGAGGAGAAAGCAGATGCTTCCCTGATTGCTGAGATTGAACAGATCTCCGACAAGATATTGGAGGAATTATAGTACATGGCATTTGAAAGCTTATCGGAAAAATTACAAAATGTCTTTAAAAACTTAAGAAGCAAAGGTCGTCTGACGGAAGCGGATGTAAAGACAGCACTGAAAGAAGTAAAGCTTGCACTTTTGGAAGCAGATGTCAGTTTTAAAGTTGTGAAACAGTTTATTAAATCGGTACAGGAGCGGGCAATCGGTCAGGACGTCATGAACGGATTAAATCCAGGACAGATGGTGATTAAGATTGTAAATGAGGAACTTGTTCAGCTTATGGGTTCCGAGACAACAGAGATTGCTCTGAATCCAGGAAGTGAACTTACAGTCATTATGATGGTGGGTCTTCAAGGTGCCGGAAAGACAACGACGACGGCAAAAATTGCCGGAAAACTGAAATCAAAAGGAAAACAGCCGTTGCTTGTAGCGTGTGATATTTACCGCCCTGCTGCGATTCAGCAGTTACAGATTAATGGAGAAAAGCAGGGAGTGGAAGTGTTTTCCATGGGAGATCGGCAAAAACCGGTCAACATTGCAAAAGCATCTATTGAGCACGCAAAAAGAGAAGGCAAGAATGTAGTAATTTTAGATACCGCAGGACGTCTCCACATTGATGAGACCATGATGGACGAGCTGATTGAGATAAAAGAAGCAGTTCATGTGGATCAGACCATTCTTGTTGTCGATGCGATGACAGGACAGGATGCGGTAAATGTATCAGATACTTTCAATTCTAAGATCGGAATTGATGGGGTTGTTCTGACAAAGCTGGATGGCGATACACGAGGCGGTGCAGCACTTTCGATCAAAGCGACATGCGGAAGGCCGATTCTGTATGTAGGTATGGGAGAAAAACTTTCTGATTTAGAACAGTTTTATCCGGACCGTATGGCTTCAAGAATTCTCGGTATGGGCGATGTGATGTCTCTGATTGAGAAAGCACAGGCAAACATTGATGAAGAAAAAGCAAGAAGCATGGAGCAAAAGCTGAAGAAAGCACAGATCGGATTCGATGATTATCTGGAAAGTATGCATCAGATGAAAAATATGGGAGGAATCTCCAGTATTTTGAGCATGATTCCAGGACTTGGAGGAAAAACCAAGGAATTAGAGGCAGCAGTTGACGAGAAGAAGATGGCGATGACAGAGGCGATTATTCTTTCTATGACGCCAAAGGAGAGAGCTAATCCGGATATTTTAAATTTGTCCAGAAAACGTCGAATTGCAAACGGCGCAGGTGTGGATATCAGTGAAGTCAATAAGCTGGTAAAACAGTTTGAACAGTCGAAAAAAATGATAAAACAGCTCCCTGGTCTTATGGGAGGAAAAACAGGTAAAAGAGGTAAGTTAAAGCTTCCCTTTTAACATATCATAACACAGAAACCTTAAGGAGGTGAAAAACATGGCAGTAAAAATCAGATTAAGAAGAATGGGACAGAAAAAAGCTCCTTTCTATAGAATCGTTGTAGCAGATTCCAGATCCCCAAGAGATGGAAAATGCATCGATGAAATCGGTACTTACAATCCAAACACAGATCCAAGCGTATTTAAGATCGATGAGGAAGCTGCTAAAAAATGGCTTGCAAACGGCGCACAGCCAACAGAAGTTGTAGGTAAACTTTTCAAATTAGCTGGAATCGAAAAATAAGGCAGAGGTGAAACGTAATGAAAGATTTAGTCGAAGTAATTGCAAAGTCTCTCGTTGAGAATCCAGATGAAGTTGTGGTAACACAGAAAGAAAGCGGAAAAACAACAGTCATTGAGCTGAAAGTGGCTCCGTCTGATATGGGAAAAGTGATTGGAAAACAGGGAAGAGTTGCGAAAGCAATTCGCTCTGTTGTAAAAGCAGCAGCATCCAAGGATGATAGAAAAGTAGTTGTTGACATTTTACAGTGACAACGACCCGGTGCCTTTAGACACCGGGATTTTTTCATTTTGTCAGAAAAAATATTGTGCGCTGTAAAACAGACCATGAAAAAAGCTTGTTCGGAGGAAGAAAGATGGAGACAATGTTTCAGGTAGGAGTGATCTCGGCGACACACGGTTTAAAGGGAGAAGTCAAAGTTTTTCCAACCACGGATGATCCGCAGCGATTTAAAAAATTAAAAGAAGTTATGCTGGATACCGGAAAAGAGCTGGTAAAGCTGGAAGTAGAGCATGTAAAATTTTTTAAACAATTTGTGATTTTAAAATTCCGCGGCTATAATGATATCAATGATGTGGAAAAATGGAAAAAGAAACCACTGAAAGTTTACAGAGATCAGGCGGTTGCGCTGGAGAAAAACGAGTATTATATTGCAGATTTGATAGATATGGAAGTAAATCTTGAAGATGGAACTCGCTTTGGAACGCTGAAAGATGTGATGCAGACAGGGGCAAATGACGTCTATGTGATTGAGACGACGGATGGAAAAGAGGTACTTCTGCCTGCTATTAAACAGTGTATTCTTTCTGTAGATGTGGAAAAAGGACGCATGACAGTATATGTGATGCCTGGTTTGATGTAAGGAGGGAATCGCTTGAATTACCATGTATTGACGCTGTTTCCGGAGATGATTATGCAGGCACTTGGGACGAGCATTATCGGGAGAGCACTGGAAAAAGAAAGCATTTCTCTGGAGGCAATTGATATTCGGGAATATACGACAAACAAACACAAAAAAGTAGATGATACACCGTACGGCGGAGGCGCAGGTATGGTGATGCAGGCACAGCCAATTTATGATGCGTATAAGGATCTGGAACGAAAAATCGGATATCGTCCGAGAGTGATTTATTTGACGCCGCAGGGGAGCGTATTTCATCAGGGAATGGCACAGGAGTTTGCAAAAGAGAAGGATCTTGTTTTTCTGTGCGGTCATTACGAAGGGATTGATGAGCGGGTATTGGAAGAAATCGTAACGGATTATGTATCAATCGGAGACTATGTGCTGACAGGGGGAGAACTCCCGGCAATGGTTTTGATTGATGCAATCTCAAGACTCGTTCCAGGGGTGCTGAAAAATGAAGAATCGGCGCAGTTTGAATCTTTCCATGACAATCTTCTGGAATATCCGCAGTACAGCAGACCAGAAGAATGGATGGGGAAAAAAGTGCCGCAGGTATTGCTGTCCGGACATCATGCCAATATAGAGGCGTGGAGACGGGAACAGTCTTTGCAGCGCACTTATGAGAGAAGGCCGGATCTTTTGGAATGTGCAGCGCTCTCTGAAAAAGATAAAAAGTTTCTGGATAATCTGAGAAATAATACTTGCAAATAAGATCGAAATATGATAAATTAAACGTGTTGTGAAAAAGATGGTCCTCTAATAACGGCATAGCTGACCGGATATTAAGAACATCAAAATAAAAAGGAGGCACACAATGAACGATATTATTAAAAATATTGAAGCTGCTCAGCTGAAAGCAGAAGTACCACAGTTTAATGTTGGAGATACTGTAAGAGTTTACGGAAAAATCAAAGAAGGAAATCGTGAAAGAATCCAGGTTTTTGAAGGCGTAGTCTTAAAGAAACAGGGTGGAAGCAATAGAGAAACTTTCACTGTAAGAAAAAATTCCAACGGTATTGGAGTAGAAAAAACTTGGCCGTTACATTCCCCAAACGTTGAAAAAGTAGAAGTAGTAAGAGCTGGTAAAGTAAGAAGAGCAAAACTGAACTACTTAAGACAGCGTGTTGGTAAGAGCGCGAAAGTAAAAGAATTAGTAAAATAAAGTGGACCAGGGACATATACGAAAACGTATTTGTCCCTGTTTTCAAATCAGGGGAAATAAAAAAGTAAGATGGTTCAGGAGATATGGAGACGATGGGAGCGCGTAGAAAAAAACAGAAGGTAAAAAAAGGACCGTTTGAGCAGATAAAAACAGGACTGCGATGGATATTTCAGATTGCAGCAGTTATTTTAATAGCATATATGCTGGTATTTTTCTGGGGACAGCCTAGAACAAATGTAGGACAGGTAATGGAGACAACTCTTTCGGGAGGGGACCGCGTTTTGATTAACACGCTGTCCTATCGTTTTGGAACACCAAAAAGAGGAGACCTGATCAGTTTTAAGCCGAATGGGAATAAGAAAGCACAGTCATTAATCAGAAGAGTGATCGGGCTTCCGGGTGAGACAATTCAGATTGTAGATGGCGTGATTTATATAAATGGCAGAGTGTATATGGAAGAACAGGACTTTCCGGCTATGACATTTTTCGGCACAGCGAAAGATGAGATTGTGCTTGGAAATTCAGAATATTTTGTTCTTGGGGATAATCGAAACAACAGCGAGGACAGCCGTTCGGCTGACATCGGCAATGTTCGGCTGAGCGATATTGAAGGGAAAGTATGGTTTGTGATTGCACCGCGCAGTCACTTTGGACTGGTAGAATAGACAGCAGTTGAGATAAAAAAGAGGTGAACTGGATGAATTATCAATGGTATCCTGGTCATATGACCAAAGCAAAAAGAATGATGCAGGAAGATATCAAACTGATCGATCTGGTGATTGAATTAGTGGATGCACGAGTGCCGATGAGCAGCAGGAATCCGGATATTGACGATCTGGCAAAAAACAAGGCGAGAATGATCCTGCTAAATAAAGTGGATTTGTCTGATGAAAAGCAAAATGCGAACTGGACAGAGTATTTTAAGAAAAAGGGATTTTTTGTTGTAAAAATTAATTCCAGAAGCGGAGCGGGAATGAAGTCTGTACATTCTATGATTCAGGAAGCGTGCAGGGAGAAAATAGAGAGAGATCGAAAACGCGGGATTTTAAACAGACCGGTTCGCGCGATGGTCGTGGGAATTCCAAATGTCGGAAAATCTACATTTATCAACACATTTGCCGGAAAAGCATGTGCAAAGACAGGAAACAAGCCAGGAGTGACAAAGGGAAAACAATGGATTCGATTAAATAAAAATGTAGAGCTTCTCGATACGCCGGGAATTTTGTGGCCAAAGTTTGAAGATCAGCGTGTCGGTATGAAACTGGCAATGATCGGATCAATAAAAGATGAAATTTTAAACCTGGAAGAGCTAGCTTTGGAACTGATTCAGTTTTTAACAGCAGAGTATTCTGGAATTTTACAGGAAAGATACGGATGCGACGAAAATCAGGAGCAGATTAAAATCCTGGAACAGATCGCACAAAATCGTGCGTGCCGTCTAAAAGGCGACGTACTTGACCTTGGAAAAGCAGCGATGCTTTTAGTTGATGATTTTCGCAGCGGACGTCTTGGAAAAATTACACTTGAATTTCCAGACATAATTGAGTAATATAGATATAATGACAGAAGAAAGTGGTGAAAATATGAAAAATGAAGAAAATGTAAACTCAGAAAATGAGAGTGGGAAAAGTACATCGGACAAGTGGAAAAATCTGTTCTCCAATATTTTATGGATAGCCGGTGTACTGCTGGCAGTCATTCTTATCGTTGAGTTTGTAGGGCAAAGAACAAAGGTGGATGGAAGATCCATGGAACCGATGCTGCAGGATGGTGATCAGCTGATTGTGGACAAGATTTCATATCGTTTCCGTGATCCGGAGCGTTTTGATATTATCATTTTCCCATACCATGGGGACGGTTCAAAGAAAACATATTATATCAAACGTATTATCGGTCTGCCGGGAGAAACGATACAGATTGTAGATGGAAAAATCTACATTGACGGAGAAGTCTTGGAAGAAGATTACGGAAAAGAAGTTATGGAGGAATCAGGGCGAGCCTCTCAGCCGATTGTATTGGGAGATGACGAGTACTTTGTTCTTGGAGATAACCGAAATAACAGTAAAGACAGCCGTGTTGAGAGTGTTGGAAATATTAAACGTTCTGACATTATAGGACGGGCATGGGTGAGAATTTTCCCTTTCGATACATTCGGTGTTTTGAAACATAAGTGATCGGAGAACAGGATGGAAAAGAAAATCTCAGAAATTAAAAAAGAATTTGAGATGGCCGGCACAGAAAAGCTTTCAGAGTTGTTTGCGGAATATGCAGACGACTCCAGAGCAGGCGTTGCCGGCCTGATTCGACAATACAGAAAAAAAGGGGAAGCGCTGCACAAAGAGATGGCTCGTATAGAAGATATGAAGACATATGAGCGTGAATATGAGCGGATCGGATGGGTCTGCGGAATTGATGAGGCAGGCAGGGGACCTCTTGCCGGACCAGTTGTGGCAGGAGCTGTAATCTTACCGAAAGATTCCAAAATTTTATATCTAAATGATTCTAAAAAACTCTCTGAAAAAAAGAGAGAGGAATTATTTGATGTGATTATGGAGCAGGCAGTAGCGGTCGGCGTGGGAATTGTTGGTCCGGAGAGAATTGATGAGATCAATATTTTGCAGGCGACATATGAGGCGATGCGTCAGGCAATCGGAAAATTAGCGATTGTGCCGCAGATTCTGCTCAATGATGCGGTGACGATTCCGCAGGTTATCATTCCGCAGGTGCCTATCATAAAAGGTGATGCAAAGAGTGTCTCGATTGCAGCCGCAAGCATCGTTGCGAAGGTGACGAGGGATCGGCTGATGAAAGAATATGATGAACAGATGCCCGAATATGGTTTTGCGTCCCATAAGGGGTATGGGAGTGCAGCGCATATTGAGGCGATCAAAAAATACGGACCTTCATCGATTCACAGAAGGACATTTTTGACGCATTTTGTTTGACACAGGGAAAAAAGAGCGCTGACAGCAGCGCAGATCTGGCACAGGATGGAATGCAAAAGAATAGACAAGGGGCAGTATATAGGGTGAAAAAAGACGAACAGAAAAAATGGTGCACACGACGGGAAGTAGGAAGCCGCTATGAATACATAGCGGCTTCTTACTTAGAAAGAAACGGCGTTCGGATTATAGAACACAATTATCAGAAGAAAACAGGGGAGATTGATTTAATTGCACAGGATGGAGAATATCTTGTCTTTGTCGAAGTAAAATACCGATCAGACGGAAAACAGGGAGAACCTTTAAATGCAGTGGATTACAGAAAACAGAAAAAAATCGGTCAGACGGCACAATGGTATATGACAGAGAAAAAAATAGGAGTAGAGACGCCATGCCGATTCGATGTGATCGGAATTTTAGGGGAGAAAATCACATGGGTTCGGGATGCGTTTTGGATTTGCTGAAAAAGAAACAGGGAAAAACATTAGACAGAGAGGATAAACATATGGATATTGTATGGAAAAGAAAAGGAAACAGTGAGGTGCTGAAAAAAAGGGAAAGAAACGGAGTGCCGTATCTGACATTTCCAGCATTTGATGAGATATCAGGAATTGTGCACGGATTTTCTACAAGATACGGCGGAGTCAGCACAGAAGAATTATTCAGCATGAATCTCAGTTTTTCCAGAGAAAAAAAGAAAGAAAATGTAATGGAAAATTTTCGCAGGATAGGAAAAGCGATCGGATTTTCGATAGATCAGCTGGTGCTGTCTGATCAGACACACACAACAAATGTAAGAGAGGTGACAGAACAGGACAGGGGAAAAGGAATTGTGCGCAGCAGAGATTACAGCGATGTGGACGGACTTGTCACAAATCAGCCGGGAGTGGTTCTTGCCACATTTTATGCTGACTGTGTGCCGCTCTTTTTTGTCGATCCTGTAAAAAAAGCGATTGGACTGAGCCATTCTGGATGGCGAGGAACGGTCAACAAGATAGGAGCTGTGACAATCAGAAAAATGCAGGAATTATACAAGTCTGATCCAAAAGATATCATTGCTGCGATCGGACCTTCCATCTGTCAGGATTGCTATGAAGTCAGTGAGGATGTAATTGAGCAGTTCAGAGCGAATTTTGACACGGATATTCAAAAAGAGCTGTATTATAGAAAAGAAAATGGAAAATATCAGCTGAATCTCTGGAAGGCAAATGAAGAAGTGTTTAAAGAATCAGGAATTTTGCCGGATCATATCTCTGTCACAGACCTTTGCACATGCTGCAATTCAGAAGCGTTATATTCGCACCGTGCTTCCCATGGGAAAAGAGGAAATTTAGGAGCATTTCTGGGACTGAAGGAGGAGTAAGATGAGAGAGGGAATCCGTGCGGCGCAGAAAAAAGATTTGCAGGCAATGCTGGATATCTATGCGCCCTATGTAAAAAATACGGCGGTCACATTTGAATATGATATTCCGTCCATAGAGGAATTTGAAAAACGATTTCAGAAGATTACAAATTTTTTTCCATGGCTTGTCTATGAAGAGGAAAGTAAAGTGCTAGGTTACGCATATGCAGGTACTTTTCATGAAAGAAAGGCATTTCAGTGGGATGCTGAACTGTCTATTTACCTTTCTGAAGAGGCGCATCGCAGAGGAATCGGAAAAAAATTATATTTAGAATTGTTCTCTATTCTGGAAGAACAGGGGATTTATACAGTGTATGCGCATATCACTTATCCGAACGATGACAGCATTGCTTTTCATAAAGCAATGGGCTTTCAAAAAACAGCGCATTTTCCAAAGACAGGGTATAAAATGGGGAAATGGAGAGATACCATTTTTATGGAAAAACATTTAAAAGAACTGCCGGACGTTCCAAAGCAGCCGCATAGCTGGAAAGAGAAAGGAAAAAGATTATAATCCGTCAGAGAATATGCAGAAAATATATGGGCTGGCGCTTGTAAAATATAGAAAAAATGTCTCAGGATCTGTTTTGTCCTGAGACATTTCCATATATTTTTTATAGTATTAAAAAGATTTATTTTGCAATTTTCTTGAGAAGAGCGTGGATTTTATCTGTCGGAGACTGAACACGGCTGATAGAAACGTCATGATTCAAAGAATCAATGATGCTGGCAAGGAATTTTGTCATATCAGCTTCCTCATAGTATGGCTTCTCCAGAAGCTCTTTCGGTCGGTAGTTTAAGTTTGTTGTGACCACTTTGTTGATGTATCCTTTATTATAAAAGTCGTCAAATTTGTCAAGTCCGTCTGTGAACAGACCAAATGTAGTGCAGACAAATACACGGTTTGCTTTTCTGTCTTTCAGCTGTTTTGCCACATCCAGCATACTTTCACCGGAAGAGATCATATCATCAATGATGATTACATCTTTGCCTTCCACAGAATCTCCTAAAAATTCATGGGCAACGATCGGATTCTTTCCATTTACGATTTTGGAGTAATCACGGCGCTTATAGAACATACCCATGTCAACGCCCAGAATGTTAGAGAAGTAGACAGCTCTTCCCATCGCACCTTCATCAGGGCTGATGATCATCAGATGATCGTTGTCAAGACACAGATTTGGAACAGATTCAACCAGTGCCTTTAAGAACTGATACGTCGGCATGAAAGAATCAAATCCGTGAAGAGGAATGGCGTTCTGTACACGAGGATCATGTGCATCAAATGTAATAATATTTGATACGCCCATGCGGACAAGTTCCTGAAGAGCAAGGGCACAGTCAAGAGATTCACGTCTTGTGCGTTTGTGCTGGCGTCCTTCATATAAAAACGGCATGACAACGTTGATACGTCTGGCTTTTCCAGTTGCAGCAGAGATAATACGTTTTAAATCCTGAAAATGATTGTCAGGAGACATGTGATTCTCGTAACCACACACGGAATATGTCAAAGAATAATTGCATACATCTACGAGAATAAAAAGATCGGTTCCTCGAATAGAAGCTCCGATTTCACCTTTTCCTTCCCCGCTTCCAAAACGCGGACATCTGCATGGAATGAGATAAGAGTCAGCCATATAGCCTTGAAAAGCAACGCTGGAATAGTCATGGGAAGGATTTGTCTTGCGGTAGTTGACAATATGGTGATCCACAATACTGGCAAAGTCGCGGCAGCCTTCCAAAGCTGCAATTTTTAAAGGTCCTACTGGTATGGATGATTCTAAAGGTTCAAAATTTGGCATGTCAGCCCTCCTGAAAATATGTATTATTATAGAAGTCGACTGTTCCGGCAGTAAAATATGCAGAGTTCTTTAAAAAAGAACAGAAGAAATAGACAGTACAAAAAACAGACACTCTTTAGAAAATCAAATGAGTGCTGTTTAAATTTTTTCTGTCTATGAGTGTGTGCAGTCACCGGACTGTCTTGTAATAATTTAGTTATATCATTGTAAAATCATACAGTCAAGAAATTTGTCAAAAAATGATGAAAAAACATAGAATAACCGACAAATATAAGAAAGACAGACATAGAACAGGATGAAAAAATCAGAGGTTGCAATTTGAGATCCGATCGGGTATCATGAAAAAGAGAAGAAAAAGCAGGAAACTCAGTTGGAGGATAGAATGAAAAAACATGAACATAAAATCAGCTGTGTGCTGCCGGGAAGCATAGGCGAAGAAATGGAGATTGTGCCCGGAGATGTGCTGATATCAATAGACGACAAAGAGATAGAAGACATCTTTGACTATCGCTATCTTGTGGAAAATGAAGAAATTGTGGTGCTGATTCGCAAACAGGATGGGGAAGAATGGGAACTTGAAATTGAGAAAGAAGAAGAAGAGGATCTCGGTCTGGAATTTGAAAACGGACTGATGGATGAATATCGCTCGTGCAGAAATAAATGTATGTTCTGCTTCATTGACCAGCTTCCAAAAGGAATGAGAGAGACATTGTATTTTAAGGATGATGATTCTCGCTTATCTTACCTGCAGGGGAACTATGTGACACTGACGAACATGAGTGATCACGATATCGAAAAAATTATTCGCTACCGCATGGAACCGATCAATATCTCTTTTCATACAACGAATGAAAAACTGCGCTGTGAAATGCTGCATAATCGTTTCGCAGGGGAGGCATTAAAAAAGGTAGATCGGCTGTATGAAGCAGGGATTGAAATGAATGGACAGATTGTGCTCTGCAAAAATGTCAATGACAAAGAAGAATTAGATCATACCATTCGAGATTTATTAAAATATCGTCCGTATCTGACAAGTGTATCTGTCGTTCCTGTCGGTCTGACGCGATACCGTAAAGGATTATATCCTCTGGAACCGTTTACAAAAGAAGATGCTGTGGAAGTGCTTCGTACGATTCACAGCTGGCAGGAACAGATATATAAAGAGACAGGAGAGCATTTTATCCATGCAGGAGATGAATGGTATATTCTGGCTGAAGAAGAGATTCCGACAGAAGAACAGTATGATGGGTATGTGCAGCTGGAAAACGGTGTTGGAATGGTGAGATCTTTTTTGGACGAGGTTTGTTTGACAGTCGGTGAGAGAGAAGGAGATGGGCGCGTTCACACTGTGTCGATTGCTACGGGAAAGCTTGCTGCACCGTATCTTCAGGAGGCAGCAGATCAGATCAAAAAAAAATATCCGAATGTAACCATTTTGATTTATCCTATTGAGAATCAATTTTTTGGAGAGCGCATTACCGTGGCAGGACTGTTAACAGGTCAGGATCTGGAAAAGCAGCTCGCAGAAAAGGAGCTGGGAGAACGACTTTTGCTCACTGCTAATATGTTTAAAAATGGAGAGACTGTATTTTTAGACGATGTTTCAGCCGAGGAGCTGGAAAAAACTTTACAAACCAAAATAAATATTGTACAATCAAGCGGCTGGGATTTTGTGAGAGCAGTATTGCTGGAGACAGAAGAACAATCCCCTAAAAACAGCAGAAAGGAAAAGCATTATGAGTAAACCGATTGTAGCGATTGTGGGAAGACCAAATGTTGGAAAATCCACTCTTTTTAATGTCCTTGCAGGACAGAATATATCTATTGTAAAAGATACTCCCGGTGTGACGAGGGACCGAATTTATGCCGATGTGGAATGGCTGAATAAAAATTTTACTTTGATTGACACAGGAGGAATCGAGCCGGACAGTAAAGATATCATCTTGTCACAGATGCGCGAACAAGCACAGATTGCGATTGATACAGCTGATGTGATTGTGTTTATTACAGACGTAAAACAAGGACTGGTGGATTCTGATTCTAAGGTTGCCGATATGCTGCGCCGTTCCAAAAAACCAGTTGTGCTGGTTGTAAATAAAGTGGACAGTTTTGCAAAGATGATGTCGGATGTATATGAGTTTTATAATCTTGGAATTGGAGATCCTGTAGCTATTTCAGCGGCGTCCCGGCTTGGTATCGGTGATATGCTTGATGAGATTGTTCGTCATTTCCCAGAGCAGGAACAGGAAGATGCGGAAGATGACCGCCCAAGGATTGCGATTGTAGGAAAACCGAACGTAGGAAAATCTTCCATTATTAATAAACTGACAGGCGAAAATCGAGTGATTGTATCTGACATTGCAGGAACAACACGAGATGCGATTGACACAGAAGTAAAATGGGATGGCAAGGAATATATTTTTATTGATACAGCAGGTCTGCGAAGAAAAAATAAAATTAAAGAAGAGCTGGAACGTTACAGCATTATCAGAACAGTGACAGCAGTAGAAAGAGCAGACCTTGTGATTGTGGTGATTGACGCAGTGGAAGGCATCACGGAACAAGATGCAAAAATTGCGGGAATTGCACATGACAGAGGAAAAGGAATACTGATTGTTGTCAACAAATGGGATGCAATCGAAAAGAATGATAAGACGATCTATCAATATACAAATAAAATTCGCGAGACACTTTCTTTCCTTTCCTACGCTGAAATCATGTTTGTATCAGCGCAGACAGGACAGAGACTGACAAAAATGTTTGACATGATCGATATGATTATTCAGAATCAGTCCATGCGTATTGCAACAGGTGTGCTCAATGAGATTATGGCGGAGGCAGTTGCGCTTCAGCAGCCGCCGTCTGACAAAGGAAAGAGACTGAAACTGTATTATATTACACAGGTAGCCGTAAAGCCGCCGACATTTGTCATTTTTGTGAATGATAAAGAGCTGATGCACTTTTCTTACACGAGATATCTGGAAAATAAGATAAGAGATACGTTTGGTTTCCGCGGAACTTCTTTAAGATTTATTATCCGCGAACGGAAGGAGAAAGAGCAATAAAATGATGGAGCGTGTGATAAGCTTACTGATCGGTTACGTTTTTGGACTGTTTCAGACAGGCTATATTTATGGAAAGATACATGGAATAGATATTCGTGAACATGGAAGCGGAAATGCAGGCAGTACAAATATGCTGCGTACTTTGGGCAAAAAGGCAGGATTTATAACCTTTTTAGGAGATTGCTGTAAATGTATGCTCAGTGTTTTGACGGTACGCATGATTTTTGGGAAGACGTCTGCAGAGATCCTGCCGCTTTTGACATTCTATGCTGCGGCAGGTACAATCTTAGGTCATAATTATCCATTTTATCTCGGATTTCGAGGCGGAAAAGGAATTGCAGCCACAGCGGGGCTTGTATTATCTTTTAACTGGATTATGGCTGTTTTGGGAATTATCACATTTTTTACAGTATATTTGATTACCCATTATGTTTCGCTTGCTTCTTTGTGTGTCTATATCGGAATTATGATAGAGCTTGTAGTATTGGGACAGACAGGACATTTTCACATGACACAGCCGCAATTGTGGGAACTATATTTGATCGGTGCTTTTTTGACATGCCTTGCATTTTATAAACATCGTGCTAATATTAAACGACTGTTGAATAAAACAGAGAGCAAGACATATATTTCGAAGAAAAAATAAGAGATGGGAGGAATGTGTTATGGCAGAAGTTGGTGTGATTGGAGCAGGAAGCTGGGGAACAGCACTTGCCATTTTGCTGTATCAGAACGGACATCAGGTAACACTCGTATCACCGACAAAAAGCGATGAACAGATAGAAGAGACTGCAGCAAGGCGGATCACAAAATTGCCGGATGTACATGTACCGGAGGAAATTTTTATTACAAACAAATTTCAGCCGGCACTGGAAAAGAAAGATGCTGTCGTTTTGGCATCTCCTTCGCCATATACACGTTCCATGCTGGATAAAATGAAGCCTTTTGTAAAAGAAGGACAGAAAATTGTTACGGTTGCAAAAGGAATTGAGGAAAAGACGCTGTTAAATCAGACAGAGATTATTCTTGAAAAAATTCCGTGGGCAGATGCAGCTGTCTTATCAGGGCCAAGTCATGCGGAAGAGGTGAGCAAAGGGCTGCCGACTTCATGTGTCATTGGAGCAGCAACAAAAAAAACAGCGGAATACCTGCAAGGACTTTTTATGAGTCCGACGTTCCGAGTATATACAAGTCCGGATATGAAAGGAATAGAGCTGAGTGCGTCCATGAAAAATGTGATTGCCCTGGCAGCTGGAACGGCAGATGGTCTTGGATGCGGCGACAATGCAAAAGCAGCATTGATTACGAGGGGAATTGCTGAGATCGCGAGACTAGGTCAGGCTATGGGATGCCGTGCAGAGACATTTTGGGGACTGAGCGGAATCGGAGATTTGATTGTCACATGCGCAAGTGTACACAGCAGAAATAGAAAAGCAGGATATCTGATCGGGAAAGGATATACCATGGAAGAGGCAATGAGAGAGGTCAATATGGTAGTGGAGGGCGTTTATTCTGCTAAAGCAGGACGTGAATTGTCTCAGAAGTATCATGTAGAGACCCCGATTATTGAACAGATGAATCAGGTGCTTTTTGAGAAAAAGAGCCCGCAGGATGCGTTGGAAGAATTGATGATGCGTGATAAGAAAATGGAATCAGACGGACAATCCTGGAATTAAGTTTAGCAGATCGAAAAGGTGTTAAAGTGTTCAGATGAAGAATGACGCTTTGACACCTTATTTTTTTACAAAAAAGTATAAAATGATAGAAAGAAAATACGAGCAGGGCAGAGAAAAATATAGAAAAAGAATTGACAAAAAGAGGAATGTGAACTATAGTAGTATTCAGAATGATACTTTAACAAAACAAAGCGACAAAGCGTTGAATGAAAAAAGTAAAGGAGAATGAGTTTATGAAAAAAACAATCGCAATTTTAGCCGCAATGGGAATGTGCGGGACGGCTATGGCAGGAAGTGTACTGACAGCAAATGCAGAAGAGAAAGTATATAAAATCGGAATTTGCCAGCTGTCCGAACACGTTGCACTTGATGCAGCATATGAAGGTTTTGTGGATGGTCTTGAAGAGGCGGGATATGTGGACGGAGAAAATATTGAAATTGATTATCAAAATGCTCAGGGAGATCAGTCTAACTGTCCGACAATTGCTTCAAAACTTGTCAATGACCAGTCTGATTTGATTCTGGCAATCGCAACACCGGCTGCTCAGGCATGTGCAAATGCGACAGAAGAAATACCAATTCTGGTGACAGCAGTTACAGACCCGGCTGCTTCTGGCTTAGTGGAAGACAATACAGCACCTGGATCAAACATTAGCGGCACTTCTGACCTGACGCCGGTAAAAGAACAGCTTGATCTGATGATGCAGCTTCTTCCGGATACAGAAAAAATTGCTATTTTATACTGCTCCAGTGAAAGTAATTCTGAAATTCAGGCAGAACTTGCAATGGAGGCAGCAGAAGAGCTTGGAATCGAGACAATTGAGGCAACCGTTTCCAATTCAAATGAAATTCAGCAGGTGGTACAGAATTTAATTGGAAAAGCAGATGCTATTTATGCTCCGACAGATAACATCATTGCCGCAGGTATGCAGACCGTCTCTCTTGTCGCAAATCCGGCAGGTCTTCCGATTATTTGCGGTGAAGAAGGAATGGTCAAAAACGGTGGTCTGGCAACAAATGGAATCAACTATTATAATCTTGGAAAACAGACAGCGGCTATGGCTGTAAAAATTCTGGAAGGAGAGGCAGAGCCAGCGACAATGCCGATTGAATATCTGGAAGATGTAGAAACGGTCATTAATGCTGCTACAGCAGAAGAATTAGGTATTGAAATCCCAGAAGACTTACAGCAGTATGTTGTTGATTATGAAGCAGAATAAAAAAGACTTACATAAGAGATAAAAATAGTCAGGGGGATCTTTGATCCCCCCTGTTTGGCTGTACAAAACAGCAATATTAGGAGGGAAATATGAATATACTGATGGCAATTTTTGGCGCGGTTTCCCAGGGGCTGCTCTGGGGAATCATGGCGCTTGGTGTTTATATCACATTTAAAATCTTAGATTTTGCTGATATGACGTGCGATGGAAGCTTTGCACTTGGAGGCTGCGTCAGTGCAGTGTTTGTTGTAACATTTCACTGGAATCCGTTTCTTAGTCTCATTGCAGCACTTGTGGCAGGCGGAATTGCAGGCGGAGTGACAGGACTCCTTCATACAAAATTAAAAATTCCGGCAATTCTTTCAGGTATTCTGACGATGATTTCTTTATATTCTATCAATTTAAGAATTATGGGACAGGCAAATACGCCGATCAATACAAGAGCAAAAGGAACAGATACGATTGTGACGCTGATCACCGATCTGCTGCCGGAAGAAATCAGAAAGAATGGCAATACAAATACATTTGTGACAATGATGATCGGTCTGGTGTTCGTGGTACTGTGTATTGCGATTCTGTACTGGTTTTTTGGAACAGAGGCAGGAAGTGCACTGCGTGCCACAGGAAACAACGAGGCGATGATCCGTGCTCTCGGTGTAAATACAGATAAAATGAAAATTATTGGCCTTGTGCTCGGAAATGCACTGGTAGGACTTTCCGGAGCTCTTGTGGTGCAGAGTCAGAAAGTGGCTGATGTCGGAATGGGACAGGGAACGATTGTGATTGGTCTTGCGTCTATTGTGATCGGAGAAGTATTCCTGGGCAAAAAACTGAATTTTGCAGTGAAATTAAGTTTTACAATCATAGGTTCTATCATTTATCGAATCATTGTTGCAGTTGTATTACAGCTTGGACTGGAATCAAGTGACTTAAAGATGCTTACAGCAATTATCGTTGCGATTGCACTTTCCGTTCCAGTTTTATCGAAAAAACGTGTGGATTAGGAGGGGAGACGATGCTGAAGATTACAGATGTGTATAAGACATTTAATACGGGAACAATCAATGAAAAAAGGGCGCTTCAAGGTGTCAATCTTCATGTGCATAAGGGAGATTTTATTACAATCATAGGCGGAAACGGAGCAGGAAAGTCGACCATGCTCAACATGGTAGCTGGCGTCTATCCGATTGATGCGGGAAGTATTGTATTGGACGGCAATGATGTATCAAAATATCCGGAATATAAAAGAGCAGAGTTTCTAGGCAGGGTTTTTCAGGACCCGATGAGAGGAACAGCTGCAGATATGGAGATTCAGGAAAATCTGGCACTTGCCTTTAGGCGGGGGAAAAAAAGAGGACTTGGATGGGGAATCACAAAAGAAGAGAGAGAATTATACCATGATGCTCTGAAAAAATTGGAGCTTGGACTGGAGGAACGGATGACCTCAAAAGTGGGTCTGCTTTCCGGCGGACAGAGACAGGCGCTGACTCTTCTCATGGCGTCACTGAAAAAACCAAAAGTACTTTTGCTCGATGAGCATACAGCAGCATTAGATCCGAAAACAGCAAAAAAGGTGCTGGATCTGACCGAAAATATTATTGATGATAATAAACTGACGGCATTGATGGTCACTCACAATATGAAAGATGCGATTCGTCTCGGAAACCGACTGATTATGATGCACGAGGGAAGAGTCATCTATGATATATCCGGGGAAGAAAAGAAAAAACTTCAGGTATCTGATCTTCTTCAGAAATTTGAAGAAGTCAGCGGAGGAGAGTTTGCAAACGACCGTATGATGCTGGCGCGATAAAAAGTTAAGATTGCATATTTCATCTTTTTCAAGTATTATTGAAGATGAAATATGCTTTTTTTTGAGGAAAATGATGACGACAGAGGAAAAGATGCAGAGGAAAAAAGCGCAGACCGGGCATAAAATAAGAATGTTAAAAGTTTAATTAATGGCAGAATCGTGTCGTTTTCTCAAAATGAAGAATATATAAATTCGTGTAAATTATTGAAAAAAATACAAAAATTTCATGATAAGGTTGTTGAGAATCTATATATTGTGTGATATAATGATGATGTATGTAAAAGCAGGTAATCTGACCTGATAAAAATTTCACATATGAATTTTGAAGGAAAGGAGTGATAATAGATGCACCGAATCAAAGACGAGAATGGCAACGTATGTCCGCATTCTCACGGACATGAACATACCCATGAACATACTCATCAGGGATGTGAAACTTCTGAGTGCGGTCAGTGCAGCAGCTGTTCTGATGAAGAAGGCGGAGAAAATAAAGAGATTATCGCACTGCTGACATATATGCTGCAGCATAATGAACATCATGCTGCGGAACTGGATGAAATGGCACAAAAACTCAGAGAAGCCGGTATGGATACAGCGGCGGAACAGATTTCCAGGGGAGTTTCAGAATTCCAGAAAGGAAATATGTATCTGGGAGTGGCTCTTTCTATGGTACGGGAAGACCAGTAGGAGGTAATAATTATGTGTCTTGCGACAGTATACAAAAAAAGTGATAACAGCGTGATTTTTAAGAATGTAAGCAGAATTGACGTGGAAGGCGATATGCTGATTCTCACTGATATTATGGGAGATACAAGAAAAGTACAGGGAAGCATTCTTATGGTGGATCTCGCTAACAGTATTGTGAAAGTAAATTGTGAAGAATAACGAAATGGAACAGGCGAAAAGCCGCTTCAGATAAAAACACACAATAGAGTAAGTCACTATGAAACTGAGTGAGATTATGGCGCAGAGAATAGAAATATTCTTATGCACATATAATCCCGCATAAATTGGCTGAGGCTATTTCTCATCACTGGTTTGACAGAGATCCAGACGGAAGCTCCCTGCAGTAAAAAGGAGTATTTCGCAAATGAGGAATCGAGTATACGGTAAATCAGCTGCATGAGCGCACCGTTTTTGGTGTGAAAAGTATTTGCTGATAAGCGAATACATGGAAAAGTGTGACAGAGATTCTGAATAGATTAGAATTTGTTACAAGGAGTTAACCGACAGTTTGTAAGGACATAAAAATGATCCTTTTCTTTTGAGAAGCAAACTGTTGATTATAATGAAAGCAATATGGCAGATCGAATGATTTGCCATATAGGTATCTTTACAGGGAGATATCAGCTACAAGAAAGCAGAGGATTGCGAATCCCATATCCGTTTAACTGACTGGATAATGAAACAACGATGAATGAAGGAGGAGCCGATATGGCATATACAATTGCAGTGGCAGGAAAAGGCGGAGTCGGTAAGACAACGCTGTGCGGTTTGTTGATCCAGTATCTGGGTGAACTGAAAAAAACGCCAATTCTTGCTGTAGACGCAGATGCAAATTCAAATTTAAACGAAGTTCTTGGAGTAGAAGTAGAGATGACGCTTGGAGATGTGCGGGAGGAAGTAAACCGCGCGGAGAACAGTTCGAAAAATCCGATTCCGGCAGGAATGTCAAAAGCAGACTACACAGAATTTATGTTTAACAGATGTCTTGTGGAAGATGATGATTTTGACCTGCTTGTCATGGGCAGAACGCAGGGAAAAGGATGCTATTGTTTTGTAAACGGCCTGCTGCAGGCACAGCTTCAGAAGCTGACACCGCATTATCAGTGTGTGGTGGTGGATAATGAAGCAGGGATGGAACACATAAGCCGGGGTATTTTGCCAAAAGTGGACGCAGTGATCTTAGTAAGTGACTGCTCCAGACGCGGTGTTCAAGCGGTAGGACGAATTGCCGAACTTGTAAAAGAGTGTGAGCTGAATCCAAAACAGATGGGACTGATTATAAACCGTGCTCCGGACGGAAAACTGAATGCCGGTACACAGGAAGAAATCGAAAAACAAGGACTGAATTTATTTGGAGTTGTTCCGCATGATGAATGCGTTTACGAGTATGACTGCGAAGGTAAGCCGACGACTCAGCTTCCTGAAGATTCGCCAGTTCGCAAAGCGCTGCGGGAAATTGTAGACAAGCTTGAATTTTAAGAAGATCCCCTGAAAAAAGGGGAATTATAAAAGACTTTCATATCCCCGCCAGGCGGATATGCGATATTTTCACCTGAAAAGTGAAAAAACTAAGGAGGTTTATAATGGGAGACTTTAAATTAACAACCGTTGAGGAAATGGAAGCTGCTACAGCCAGATTGCTTGAGACAGGAGCAAAGGTTGGAGCTGACGCTTGGCAGTTCCGTGTGAAAAATCAGACACCACATTGTAAATTTGGTGAGCAGGGTATCTGCTGTAGAATCTGTTCTATGGGACCATGTCGTATCACACCAAAGGCGCCAAGAGGAATCTGTGGATGCGACGCGCACGGTATTGTAGGAAGAAACTATCTGAAATTTACAGCAGGCGGAGCAGCTACACATTCCGATCATGGACGTGAGATCTGCCATACACTGCATGTAGCATCAGCTGATGGATGCTATAAAGTAAAAGATCCAGACAAACTGATTCGTATCGCTCACGAGTGGGGTGTGGAAACAGAAGGAAAAGATATTTATGATCTTGCTCATGAGATGGCTGAAATCGGTTTAATGGAATATGGAAAACCATTTGGATACCAGAGATTCCTGGATCGTATGCCAAAATATACAAAAGAGATGCTGATCAAAAACGAAGTTGCTCCTAGAGCGATTGACCGTGAAGTTTCCAGCTCCATGCACATGACTCATATGGGATGTTCTTCCAAACCGGAAGCGCTGATCAAACAGGCACTGCGCTGTGGACTTGGCGATGGATGGGGCGGTTCTATGATGGGAACAGAGTTCTCAGACGTTTTATTCGGAACACCGAAGCCAATCGATACAGAAGCAAACTTAGGTGTTATGAACGCTGAAAACGTAAACATCGTAGTACACGGTCATGATCCGTCTCTGTCAGAGATGGTCTGCGAATATGCAGATGATCCGGAAATGATCGCATATGCAAAAGAGATGGGAGCAAAAGGAATCACAGTATCTGGTGTTTGCTGTACTTCAAACGAAGTGGCTATGCGCCGCGGAATTCCGATGGCAGGAAACTTCTTACAGCAGGAGAATGTAGTTCTGACAGGTGCATGTGAAGCGATCGTTGTAGACGTTCAGTGTATTTTCCCAGCTTTAGGACCTTTGAGTAAATGTTTCCATACAAAATTTATCACAACTTCTCCGATTGCTCAGATGCCAGATTCTGAATTTATCCGCTTTGATGCAGAGACAGCAGATGAAAAAGCAAAAGCAATCGTAAAAATGGCGATTGAAAACTTCAAAAACAGAAAACCAGAACTGGTTTATATCCCAGATATGAAACAGAAAGCAACAGTTGGTTACTCTGTAGAAGCAATCGTAAAAGTACTTGACGGTGTTACAAACAGCCAGGTTGATGTGACAGGAACAACAAAACCGTTACTGGAATGTGTTACATCCGGTGTACTGCGTGGTGCTGTTGCTATGGTTGGATGTAATAATCCAAAGATCCGCCCAGACTATGCTCATATTGAACTGATGAAGAAACTGATTGCAAACGATATTATCGTTGTAGCTTCAGGATGTTCTGCTCAGGCAGCTGCAAAAGCCGGACTGATGGACAAGAGAGCAAAAGATCTCTGTGGTGCAGGCCTTAAGAGAGTATGTGAACTTGCTGATATTCCTCCGGTACTTCATATGGGATCTTGTGTTGATATCAGCCGTATGATGGTTCTTGTTGCAGAACTTGCAAAAGATTCCGGATTAAAAATTTCTCAGCTGCCTGTAGTAGGATGTGCACCTGAATGGATGTCCGAAAAAGCAGTATCTATTGGTAACTATGTAATTGGTACAGGTATTGATACATTCTTAGGAGTTGATCCTTACGTTTCAGGATCTGATGAAGTGGCAGCACTTCTGACAGGCGGAACAAGAGAATGGGTAGAAGCCGCATTTACAGTAGAGACCGATATCGAAAAATTAGTTGATTTAATGATCGAAAGAATCGAAGAGAAGAGAGCTGCTCTTGGAATCTAATTTTTAAAAGAAGAGCAGATTTCGGAACAAATATTTCTTAGAGGTGAAGGAAGATGAAAATTGCAGTTACGGGTAAAGGCGGCGTAGGGAAAACAACCTTTGCCGCAACTCTTGCCAGACTCTATGCTGAAGAGGGAAGACATGTGCTGGCGGCAGATGTAGATCCGGACGCGAATCTGGGTTTGGCGCTTGGCTTTTCGGAGGAAGAGTTGGAAAGCATCGTTCCGATCAGCAAGATGAGAAAACTGGTGGAGGAGAGAACCGGTGCAAGCGCCGACAATCAGTTCTATCGGATTAACCCGAAAGTAGATGATATTCCGGATGCTTACGGAAAAGTGTGCAACGGAGTGAAACTGCTTGTTTTGGGAACGGTAGAGACTGGTGGCGGCGGATGCGTCTGCCCGGAGCATGTAATGCTGCGGCGGATCATCAGCAATCTTGTTCTGCGCAGGGATGATGTGGTAATTCTGGATATGGAAGCAGGACTGGAACATTTAGGAAGAGGCACAACAGAAGGTATGGATCAGTTTATTGTTGTGATTGAGCCAGGAGCCAGAAGTGTGCAGACTTATAAGAATGTAAAACGTCTTGCGAAAGATCTGGGAGTGAAACAAGTGCGCGTTGTGGCAAACAAGGTGCGCGGCGAAGAAGATGAGAAATTCGTCAGAGAACATATTCCGGCGGAAGATCTGCTGGGCTTCGTTCACTATAATACAGAGGTGATGGATGCAGACCGCAGGGGATGCTCACCATATGATTTCAGTAAATCAGCAACGGATGAAATTAGAATGATTAAAAAGACAATCGATCAGACGATTGATTGATAGGAGGAAGAACAGTGACATTATTTGATAGAGTATTTAGTGGAAATGATGCTGTATATGGATTGACAGAACAGGCAATCAACTCAGCCATTGACCAGTATGGAGAGGACAAAGCAGTAAGCTTTCCACATACTGCATACAGCTTACCATGCTACTATGCAGTGACAGGAACAAAAGTAACAAACTTAAAAGATTTAAAAGAAGCTTTAGGCGTTGTAAAAACTCTGATGACAAGAGAAAAACGTTTAAATGACGCTTTTATGTCAGGTGTTGCAACAGCTCTGTGTGCAGAATTCATTGAAGTATTAAAATATATCGACGGAGCAGCTCCATATGCAGAACCGTTATACGGACATTTAGCAGATGCAGTGATCCGTGAACTGGGTGTGCCGTTAGTAACAGGAGATATCCCAGGCGTAGCTGTTATTTTAGGATCAGCACCGACAGTAGAAGAAGGTGTAGCACTTGTTAAGAGCTACCAGGCACAGGGTATCTTAGTAACTCTGGTTGGCGGAATCTGCGATCAGGTTGCAGAAGCTGGAATGTCCACAGGTGCAAACGTTCGTGTTATCCCTCTGGGAAAAGACGTTACGAGTGTAATTCACGTCGTATCTGTTGCTTTAAGAGCAGCTCTGATCTTCGGTAACATCAAACCAGGAGATGCTGCAAACTTAATGAAATATACATTTGAACGTGTGCCTGCATTTGTAAATGCATTTGCTCCTCTCGATGACGTTATTGTAGCATGTGGAGCAGGTGCAATCGCACTGGGATTCCCAGTTATTACAAATGAGACAGAAAATATCTTCCGCGTTCCAAAGAGCTTAATTGTACAGACAGACGTAAGCAAATTCAATGCTACTTCTCTGGAAGCGCGCGATATCAAAATTAAAATCACAAATATTGACATTCCTGTTGCATTCGCATCTGCATTTGAAGGAGAAATCATCCGCCGTGGAAATATGCAGGTAGAGTTTGACGGTTCCAGAGTAGACTGCTGCGAGCTGGTACAGACAAAAGAAATGTCAGAAGTAGAAGATCACAAGATCGAAGTAATCGGACCAGATGTGGACGAAATGGAATTGGGAAGCAAAAACAGTATTGCTTATATTGTAGAAGTTGCCGGAAAGAGTATGCAGCCTGACTTTGAGCCAGTTATTGAGCGTAAATTCCACAACTATATCAACTGTATTGAAGGTGTATACCATACAGGACAGCGTGATATGCTGCGTATCCGTATCGGAAAAGATGCATTTAACGCAGGCTTCCGTTTAAAACATATCGGTGAAGTATTATATGCTTCTGTAAAGAATGAGTTTGAAGCTGTTGTTGACAGATGTCAGATTAAGATTTACACAGATCCTGCTGAATGTACAAGAATCCGTCACGAAGTAGCTCAGGTTACATTTGACAGACGTGATGATCGTCTGAAATCCTTAACAGATGAATCTGTAGACGTATACTACAGCTGTATTCTGTGCCAGGCTTTCTCCCCATCTCATGTATGTGTCGTAACACCTGAAAGACTTGGACTTTGTGGTGCAGTTTCATGGCTGGATGCAAAAGCTACAAACGAACTGGATCCAAACGGACCTTGCCAGGTAATCACAAAAGAAAGACCAATCGATGAGAGAATCGGTGAGTATGAAGATGTCAATGAGGCAGTTCGTAAATTCTCACAGGGCGCTCTGGAAGATGTATCTCTGTATTCCATCATCGAAAAACCAATGACATCATGCGGATGCTTTGAATGTATCTGTGGTATTGAGCCATTGTCAAACGGTGTATGTATTGCTAACCGTGAATATGCAGGAATGACACCAATCGGTATGACATTCCCTGAACTGGCTTCCATGACAGGCGGTGGAGTTCAGACTCCTGGATTTATGGGACATGGAAAACATTTCATCGGTTCTAAGAAATTTATGAAAGCAGAAGGCGGAGTTGCCAGAATCGTATGGATGCCGAAGGAATTAAAAGAAACAGTTGCAGACAGATTAAATGTAACAGCAAAAGAACTGTATGGAATTGATAACTTTACAGATATGATTGCTGATGAGACTGTCACAACTGATCCAGAAGAATTACTTGCTTTCTTAGAGGAAAAAGGACATCCAGCACTTGGAATGGAACCAATGATGTAAGATTGATTCAGACAGATAATACTGTTTGAAATAGATTCCGATGCAAAAGGAAGAAGAGATAATTGACGTGCACGGTCTCTTTGGACTTTTGCCGTCGGAAAAATGCCTTTCGGGCAGAAAATTTTATCAAAGTGCAAAACACTTTGAATATATGATCCTGCATTTTTCGAGGATATGCAGAGATCAATGGTTTTATTGCGGATTTTAGAAATAAAAAATCAATCTAATAGTTTATATGGGATTGCTTCGGAATGTATTTCGTGAGAATCCCAAAGTTGAAGGAGGATTATTTAATTATGCCGTTTAATGCAAAATCAGGAAAATTTAATGCTAGCATCAACGCAGTTGAAATTGGCACCGGCGACAAAAAGATTACAATCGGTGGAGAAAACACACTGCCATTTTACACATTCGATGCTCCGGTTGAGAATGCACCGAAAGTTGGTATCGAAGTGACAGACTTTGGTATGGATCATGAGCCGGACTGCGTAAAGAAATATTACGAAGGATGTACAACAGTCGTTGATATGGCAAAAAAAGCAGCTGAAATGGAAGGCGTAGACTTCTTAAGCATTCGTCTGGAAGGTGGGGATCCAAACGGCGCAAATAAATCTACTGAAGAACTGGTACAGCTGGTAAAAGATGTAGCAGCAGCAGTTGATCTTCCATTAGTTGTATGTGGATGCAAAAATGCAGAAAAAGACGCTGAACTTTTAGCAAAAGCGGCTGAAGCTTTAGAGGGAAAAAATGCAGTTCTCTTAGCTTCTAAAGAAGAAAATTATAAAGCAGTTGGAGCAGCAGCAGGACTTGCTTACAAACAGTTAGTTGGCGCAGAGTCAGCTGTAGATATCAACCTTGCAAAACAGTTAAACGTATTACTGACACAGTTAGGTGTTGATGGAAAGAGCATCGTTATGAACGTTGGATCAGCAGCAGCAGGATATGGTTTTGAATATGTAGTATCTACAATGGATCGTATCAAAGCAGCAGCACTGGGACAGGGCGATGCAACTTTACAGATGCCAATCATGACTCCGGTTGCTTCTGAAGTTTGGGGCGTAAAAGAGGCTATGGCTTCTGAAGCAGATATGCCTGAATGGGGAAGTCAGGAAGAGCGTGGTATTGATATGGAAGTAGAAACAGCAGCGGCTGTATTAGCTTCCGGTTCAAACGCTGTTATCTTAAAACACCCAGTATCAGTTGCAACTATTTCAAAAATGATCAAAGCGTTAGTTTAATACGAACTGTGAGGAGGAAAAATTACTATGGCACTTAAAGGTCTTGATATTTTTAAATTATCACCAAAGAAAAACTGTAAGGAATGCGGCAGCCCAACATGTATGGCTTTCTCTATGAAAGTAGCACAGGGAGCAGCAGACATCAGTGCCTGCCCATATTTCTCAGAAGAAGCAAAAGCAAGCCTGATGGAGGCTACTGCACCTCCAATGAAAACAGTAAAAGTCGGAGCAGGTGACAAAGAAATGAGCCTGGGCGGAGAGACTGTACTGTTTAGACATGAAAAAACATTTGTAAGCAAAACAAGATATGCAGTTTCTCTGTGCAACTGCATGGATGATGCTACAATCGAAGCAAAACTGGCAGATATTCCTAAAGTAGATTACGATCGTATCGGCGAGAGAATGTATGTGGAAATGGTTTATGTAAACTATGCTCCAGAAGCTGGCGCTGATAAATATTTAGAGCTGGTTAAAAAAGCAGCTGGATTAGATCGCGTACTGATTTTAGGATGTGCAGATCCAGAAGTTGCAAAACAGGCAGTAGAATTAGTAAAAGCAGACAAACCAATCTTAAATGGTGCGGATGCTTCTAACTATGAGGCAATGAGCGCAGTGGCAACAGCAGCAGGTATCGTACTTGGTGTCACAGGTGCAAATATTGAAGATACATATGAGACAATCAAGAAACTGGAAGCACTTGGAAACAAAAATCTGATTATCGATGTTGGAGTATCTTCTGTAAAAGAAGCATACAAGACAGCTGTATTATTAAGAAGAACAGCAATTAAAGATGGCGACAGAAGCTGTGGATATCCTTCCCTCGTTCAGGCAAATGTACTTGCAAAAGGAGACAGCCATATGCAGGCAGCACTGGCTTCCCTGTTTACAATGAAATATGGTTCTGTTGTTGTTCTGGAAGATATGACTTATGCACAGGCTCTGCCTCTGTATGGTTTAAGACAGAACGTATTTACAGATCCTCAGAAACCAATGAAAGTAGAGCCAGGCATCTATGCTATCAACGGTGCAGATGAAAACTCTATCTGTCTGACAACAGTAGACTTTGCTCTGACATACTTCGTAGTTTCCGGTGAACTGGAAAGATCTGGAGTTCCTTGCAACCTGATCATCAGTGATGCAGGCGGATTATCCGTACTGACAGCATGGGCAGCAGGAAAACTTTCTTCCAGCACAATCGCAAAATATTTTGCAGAGGCTGATATTGAAGGAAAGATCAAAAACAGAACACTTGTAATTCCAGGAAAAGTAGCTGTATTAAAAGGTGAAATCGAAGCAAAACTGCCAGGATGGAACGTTGTTGTAGGACCGGCAGAAGCTGTTCAGCTTGTAAAATTCTTAAAGGATATGCAGGGCTGATAAAATAAAAAAGGCAGGAAGATGGAAGACTGCATAGCAGTTTTCCACTCCTGATTTAATTCTGAAAAAAAAGGAGAAGAAACAATGGCAAAATTTGTTACAATCGGTGAAAGAATTCACTGTATTTCCCCAGTTATTCGTAAAGCTATGGCAGAGAGAGATCCAGAGCCAATTTTAAAACGTGCAAAAGAGCAGTTAGATGCAGGAGCAACTTACCTGGATGTAAATATTGGACCAGCTGAGAGCGATGGAGAAGATTTAATGAAATGGGCAGTTCAGTTACTGCAGAGCAATTTTGACAATGTTCCTCTGGCACTTGACACTGCAAACAAAAAAGCAATTGAAGCAGGTATTTCTGTATACAACCGTGCAAAAGGAAAACCAATCGTAAACTCTGCTGATGCAGGCGGAAGAATCGAAAACATTGACCTTGCAGCAGCAAATGATGCAATCGTTATCGCACTGTGTTCAGCAGAAGGTATTGCGGCAGACAACGATGAGCGTATGATGCACTGCCAGAATATGTTAGAGAGAGGATTAATGCTGGGTATGGAACCTACAGATCTGTGGTTTGACCCGTTATTCCTGGTTGTAAAAGGAATGCAGGACAAACAGCTGGAAGTTCTGGAAGCAATTAAGATGTTCTCTGATATGGGACTGAACTCTACAGGTGGATTATCAAATAACTCAAACGGTATGCCAAAACATATCCGTCCAATCATGGATTCTGCTTTAGTTGCTATGGCTATGATGCAGGGACTGACATCTGCAATCGTAAACCCATGTGACTTAAGACTGATGGAAACAATCAAATCCTGTGATATCTTTAAAAACAATACTCTGTACGCAGATTCCTATCTGGAAATCTAATCTCTTTTTGAGTTGCGTATAGACGGGTAAGCTGTTATTACAGAAAAAACCGACCGACATGACAGAAGGGGTGCTGTATGAGTACAGCAGCCCTCCTTTCAGTCAGAAACTGAGGAAGCAGATCATAAAAACAAGAATAAACAGACGAGGTGGACGATGAGTATAGATTACGAAAAGGATAACAAGACGAGGATTCCATTTGAACATTATAAACAGGAATATGCAAAACTGGACCCTCTGGAGGTGAGTAAGCGTACTCATATTCCATATGATGAAAAAAGACAGGTATTCACAATAAGAATGATGGGAAAAGAATATGAATTATCTTTTCCGGAGTTTTCGGTGAAAAAGGCAGATAAAGAGGACACAGAATACGGAGCGCTCGAGACAGAATATGCTGCGCAGATCTTAGCAATCCGGTATTTGCTGAGAGGAACAGCGATGGACTCTACGGGGAATTTTAAAACATACCGGGATTTCCCGTGGGGTGAAACATACTTCAGACAGTTTTATGGACGATGTATTATGCGGCTTGCATTCAGTTATGGAAACAAGCAGGATCTTTTCGAGAATGTAATGGAAAAGATCGGGGCTAAAAAGATTGAGAGCGGCGATATTGCATATGAATTTGAATTCATGAACAATCTGTACGTCCGCTTTATTTTGTGGGCAGGAGATGAAGAATTTCCGCCTTCTGCACAGATTTTATTTGCAGACAATATGTCTTTTGCATTTGAAGCAGAAGATCTTGCTGTGGTAGGAGATATTTCTATCGGAACACTAAAAAAAATGGCATGATATTCGTCTGAGATACTATGATGGTCTTTCTTTAATAAGAAAAAGAAAAAGGCTGCCGGGGAAGGCAGAAATAGAGAAAGTAGAGTAAATATGGTACGTTAAGTGTCATCGGTAGGGAAGATGAGACCGGTGAACGAAGGACATCTGTCCGCGTTACGATATTGCTTCCGCTACTGCGTAAAGACAGAACTCAGGATTTTCTATCTGCGCAGGAAGCGTATGGAGAATCTCTGAACATAAAACCAAAAAGGACAGCTGCAAAAGCAGTTGTATTATGAAAGGAGAAATTTTCTATGGGATATAAATCAGATATCGAAATTGCACAGGAGACACCAATGCTGCCAATCACAGAGATTGCAAAAAAAGCAGGAATTGATGATAAATATTTGGAGCAGTATGGAAAATACAAAGCAAAAATCGATTATAACTTATTAAGAGAGACAGATGCAAAGGACGGAAAACTGATCCTTGTGACAGCAATCAACCCAACTCCAGCCGGAGAAGGAAAGACAACAACAACAGTTGGTCTTGCAGATGCAATGCAGAGATTAGGAAAAAATGTTATGGTTGCACTGAGAGAGCCATCCTTAGGA
>JAGZHZ010000041.1 GCA_018366495.1 Clostridiales bacterium | reverse complement strand
ATCAGACCTTTTTCCATGTTCTTTGCAAAGCTTTCCGCACCCATAATCTGATACAGCGCATCATACAGAGGACGTAGATATGGATCTACTTTGCTTTGCAGATCTCCCGGCAAAAATCCCAGTTTCTCCCCTGCCTCAATCGCTGGGCGGGTTAAAATGATACGGCTGACTTCATCATTTTTAAAAGCCTGAATCGCCATCGCCATCGCCAGATACGTCTTGCCTGTTCCTGCCGGCCCTATACCAAATACAATCATATCTCTCTTGATTGCATCCACATATGCTTTCTGCCCAAGCGTCTTTGGTTTGACAGCTTTGCCATTTACAGTATGGCAGATACATTCTTTGTCGATCTCCACAATAGCATTTTCTTTTTCCTCAAATGAGAGTGAAATCGCATAATCCACATTCTGTTCCTGGATCGTATTTCCCCTCTGGGAAAGCTGCGTCAAATTCTCAATAATGCGTTTTGCTTTCTCCGCTGCCGCCGCGCTTCCCACAATTTTAAGTGCTCCGTCTCTGGAAATGATCGTAACGTTCAATGTCTTTTCAATTTTTTTTATATGTTCGTCAAACTGTCCGAAAACATTCCGCTCATGCTGAGCCGGAATTGATGTTGTGACTTCTATAATGCTCATTCGATCTGTATTCCTTCCTCTAAATCCAATGTCTCCTGCAGCGGCACTCTATTTACCGCATATTCATGCAAAATTAAAGCTCCGCTTGCCCTGCACGCTGACGTGCCTGCTACTATTTTAACATCATTTTTAAATATTTGAACCCCTTTTTCCTGAATTTTTTCTGAAAACGCCATAAATTCTTTTTTTGCTCTCTTCTCTGCTTCCTCCTGAGTATACCTTTTTTCCACAATTTCATACTCTCTGACGAGATACGTTCCCCAGAAAACAGGGAGGTAAAAGCTGCCCCAGAGCTTCATCTGATGTTTTTCATCTATCACGTCATACTTTTGATAAGAATGTCCTTTCCACGGAGTTTTAAAAAAATGATCTCCTATTTGGATGTAATATTTCTTTTTATCATTTCCAGTATACACTTTTTGTCTGTACTTCATTGCAAATTCTGCTTCATACTGATCTGTCGTCTCTAAGACAATATCTGCATCTGCTGCACACGTCTGATGAGAGATGACCTCTCCTGCATCATTTTTGATCTCCAGTTGACCCAGAACCAAAACATCTCCCTTTTTTACAGTATCTCCCACAGAGGCCATCGGTTTCCCGCTGCGTGTAATCATCTCAACAATTTTTCCATCTTTTGCTGCTACTAAACTGCTTGGCTCTTTCAATGTCTCTGTATCTGAGATTTCATCTGTATTTTCCTGTACCTGAATCTTCAAAAGCGTCCCTTTCATCTGGACAGAAACCCAGATAAACTGATCAAATTGCCTCCTCAATTCGGCCGCTAATTCTTTACAATTTATTTTTTGTTTCCAGCTTCCAAAAGAGATTTCCTTTTCTTCCAGATAATCCAAAATCACTTCATCTGTCTGCGTTACATTTCCGTCAATCTGAATATCCCAGATAAAAAGGGAAAGTGTAAAAATAATCACAAGACACATGATCGTTCCCAGAAAAAAGCCTGTTCTCTTTTTATGTTCTCTAATCCAGAATGGCAGTCCTGTCTTCTTTAAAATTTTTATCTTCGTATGGCTTTTTCGGGCAGATTCCATTATTTTCCGGAAATCACGGATAAAGATCTTGCCTTCATAGAAACCATCCTGATAATTTAAATCCCAAATTACAATTTCATGATATGCACACAGGTTTAAAAAGCGTTCATACGAAGCAGAACGGATTGAGATCTCCATATATCCTTTAGCATACCGCATCAGCTGATCAATCAAAAGCGTCCTCCCCTGTCAATAATGTATGGATTCCAACACTCCTTCTATTCTCATCTCTGCGCATGTATAATATACAATATGCAGATTTTTTCCTTTTACTTCCAGCTTTCCGCTCTTTGTCTGCAAGAGCACTCTCTGATCCGTATACTCTAAAATGCTCTTATAATTCTCAATAAAAATTTCTTCCTTTCCCGTCACCGACAAAAGCACAGCACCTTCTGATAAGTCTCTTGGAATCTGCATCTGTGCGGCAACTACCTGATAAAAAGATTTCTTTTTCTGACTCATAGATTCCCTTTATGCTGTTTTACTAATTAATATATGACGTTTGAAAAAGGATATACCTCTCTATGTAATTATCTTATTATCGGAAGAAAATCATACTGAACCATGTCACTGTATTGCTGTCACAGAAAAAATCAATCTCTGCTTTTTCTGCTGCATCTGTCACTAAAATGCCATAGCTCTCGATACATGGATTCATCATTTCAGGATGTCTGCACGGGGCATCCGGATAAGTACACTCCCTGCAAAAATCACAGGAATCTGTAGATAATCCTAGTACTTCTTCTGCTTCTGCTGCAATCTCATCTCTAATCGCACGCATCACCTTTTCATGCTCTTGACGTGTCGGCAGCGTACATTCCATATTAGCAATATCTTCTACCTCTGCCACAGTCGTAAAGACAAATACTTTTTCAAATTCCAGACATCTTTTTCTGCACTCCTCCACTGTTCCCGTCGCCGGCGGACAAGACCATGATTTCCCATATCTTGGGCATTCTGTCTCACAAATATAGCGAACCTGCTCCGAAAATACTAATTCTTTTGTATCTAAAAAATTATATTGACAAAGCGGATATTGTGCTGCAATCTCTTCGATTCGTTCCTCTTTCATCATTTTCTTCCCCTTTTTCTTTCTGTATTTTAATTTTGAAGAAACATCCAAATTATACCAGAATGTCTCCCGTTTCACAACCTCTATTCTTTTTTCTGTCACAGTGCTGATATTTTCAGTCATCATTCCCTTCTAATTTTCTCTTTTTTTACATATCTATAAAAAAAGATATCCCAGGAGAATTTTTTAAATATGAAAAAAAATCCTCTCTTAAAAAAGATTTTGTTTCTCTGCTGTCTTTTTACATTTTCTTACATAGGAGGCACTTCTATCCGATATCTTGTAAATCAAAATCAGGTCAGTCAGACTGCAGCATCACAGGAAGGCAACTGGGGACTGAGTTTTCAGGAAGAGGGCGCAGCCCCTGTCGGAAATGCTTCCTGTGACGAGCTTTCCCCTTATCATGCCGCCTATGTGGATCAGACCGAGGAAAAAGTAATTTATCTGACATTTGATGTCGGATATGAAAATGGGCATACTGCTGCTATTTTGGACGCCCTGAAAAAGCACAACGTTCCTGCTGCATTTTTTGTAGTCGGAACGTATCTGGAAAGCAATCCTGAACTTGTAAAACGGATGGCTGAGGAAGGACACACCGTCGGCAACCATACCTATCATCACCCTGATATGTCAAAAATCGCTTCCCGTGAATCGTTTGAAAAAGAACTACAGGATGTCGAGACTTTATATACACAGATTACCGGAGAGCCGATGGCTCATTTCTACCGCCCTCCACAGGGAAAATATAATATTGCTAATTTAAAGATGGCAAATGAGATGGGGTACTGTACCTTTTTCTGGAGTCTTGCATACGTTGACTGGCTGGAAGATCAGCAGCCGTCTAAAGAAGAAGCATTTGAAAAACTTCTAAAAAGGATTCATCCAGGGGCTGTTGTTCTTCTCCACAGCACTTCTGCCACAAATGCTTCCATCCTTGACGAATTGCTGACAAAATGGGAAGAGATGGGATATGTCTTTAAACCTCTGTCTGATTTACAGCAAAAACTTTTTTCTGTATAACCTCTTATACTTTCTTTTAAATCAAAAAGAGGGCATCTGCCGCTCCCAAAAACAGGTCTCCTGGTACGATGCTCTCTTTTTATTCTGAATTTATTTTGTTTTATCTGTTCCAGATCATTTTGTACTCTTTTTCATCTATAGTATCATTTACATTTTCAAATTGAACGGTAAAAAATATGACACTGTCTGATTTTTAAATCTGACCGTGCTATATCTGTTTTTATTTCTTTTTACTTAAAAATTAATATCTTCGCCGTAGTAGCAAGCTTTTAATAATTTTTCCATTTCCTCCTGTACAGGAACGCGTGGATTGGAACCGGTACAAGCGTCACCGATTGCCAGCTCTGCTACTTTTGGCAATTTTTCCATAAATTCTTTTTCATCAATGATACCGCCCTCATATTCTTTGATGCTGTTTGGAATATCAAGAGATTTGTTCATTTTCTTTAATTCTTCAACTAAAGCGGCAACTTTTTCTTCTGTCGTATTTCCGCCAAGTCCAATAAAATCTGCAATTTCTGCATATCTCTTTGCTGCTTCTTCTACTTTTGCATTGTACTGGATTACTCTTGGCAGATACATAGCATTGGCGCATCCATGGACGATGTGGCCTCCCGTATAAGCTGCTCCTGTCTTATGTGCCATAGAGTGAACAATTCCAAGCAGTGCATTTGAAAATGCCATTCCTGCAAGGCACTGTGCATCGTGCATATTGCTGCGGGCATCTACATCACCGTCATATGATTTTTTCAAATTTTCATGAATCATTTTGATCGCATGAAGTGCAAGCGGATCTGTATAGTTACAGTGGAGTGTTGATACATAAGCCTCAATTGCATGTGTCATCGCATCCATTCCCGTATGTGCCGTCAGTTTTTTCGGCATAGTCTGGGCAATATCAGGATCAACAATAGCAACATCTGGAGTGATATTAAAGTCTGCCAGAGGATATTTGATTCCTTTTTCATAATCAGTAATTACACTGAATGCAGTCACCTCTGTCGCTGTTCCTGATGTGGATGGAATTGCGCAGAATCTTGCTTTTGTACGCAACTGTGGGAAGTTAAACGGTGTGATTAACTGCTCAAATGTTGTCTCTGGGTACTCATAAAATGCCCACATTGCTTTTGCAGCGTCAATTGGAGATCCGCCGCCCATTGCTACGATCCAATCAGGTTCAAATTCCTGCATTACTTTTGCGCCCTTCATTACTGTTTCCACGCTTGGATCTGGCTCTACATTTTCAAACAGTTTTACTTCCATTCCGGCTTCTTCCAGATAGCTAACGGCACGATCCAGAAAACCAAAACGTTTCATGGAGCCGCCTCCGACAACCACAATGGCTTTTTTTCCTTTTAAATTTTTCAGTTCTTCCAGAGAACCCTTTCCATGATACAGATCTCTAGGCAATGTAAAACGTCCCATCTCGTTCTCCTCCTTATTTTTATTTACTTTGATATTTTTTTAACAATCAGTATTATACTCCTTTTTTTTTCAAATTACAATCTCTTTTTTTAAATTTATTCTTTTTTTCTATTTTTCCCAATCTTTTCGCTTTTATTTTGCAAATTTCTGGTCATCTTATCCGAATGGAAAAAATACTTCTTTTTATTTGTGATATGGTTCGTTCTGTATAATGCGATAGCTTCGATAAATCTGCTCCAGCAAGATGACTCGCATCAGCTGATGCGGAAATGTCATATCAGAAAAACTAAGCCATTCATCCGCACGTTTTAATACTCGCTCGTCAAGGCCAAGCGACCCTCCAATAATAAAGCTGATGTGACTCTTTCCCTGTATGCCAAGTCTTTCTATTTCTGCTGCCAGCTGTTCGGATGTTTTTTTCTTTCCTTCAATAGCAAGAGCTATCGTATAACTGCCGTCTTTGATTGCTTTTAAGATGCGTTCTCCCTCTTTTTCTTTAATCTGTCTTTCCTCTGCCTCACTGGCTCGATCCGGTGTCTTTTCATCTTCCAGTTCTATTATTTCCAGTTTACAGTAGCGGCTCAGGCGTTTTGCATATTCTTTTATCGCATCAGTAAAATATTTTTCTTTTATTTTGCCGACAGTGATCAATGTAATCTTCATATTAATAGTCAAAAGCCGTGCGTCCGCACGTTACCGTCTTGATATACTGTCCAACTTTTACATGTTCCGGATGAATGGCATACTGTTTTAATGCTTCTTCTGACTCAAATTCCGAAAACAGACCGATATCTTTTGTGCTGGAATCCATCTTATTTAATTTCACTTCCAGAGAGATGACACCTGGTATCACAGATTTTAAATGTTCAAGATCTCTCTTTATCTTTTTTCCTGCTTCTACTTTCTGTTCTGCTGTCAGCGTATCAATATAATTCCATAATACAATATGTGTTACCATTTTTTCCTCCATCTGTCCGAAAAAGGGAATGTGGCACATTTTCTTCCATCATTCCCTCTCTTATCTTATTTTTTATTTATTTGAAAGGAATTCATGAATTCCCTTTGCTGCTGCTTTTCCAGCTCCCATCGCAAGAATTACAGTTGCAGCGCCTGTTACGGCATCTCCTCCTGCATATACGCCTTCTTTTGATGTTTTTCCTGTCTCTTCTTCCGCAATGATACATTTTCTTTTATTTGTATCAAGACCGATTGTTGTGGAAGAGATCAGTGGGTTTGGAGATGTTCCAAGAGACATGATAACCGTATCCAGTTCCAGTTCAAATTCGGATCCTGGAATTTCTACAGGTCTTCTTCTTCCGGAAGCATCCGGCTCTCCTAATTCCATGCGGATACATCTCATTCCTTTTACCCATCCATTTTCGTCTACTAAGATTTCCTTCGGATTTGTCAAAAGGTCAAAGATAATTCCCTCTTCTTTTGCATGATGTACTTCTTCCACTCGTGCAGGAAGTTCCGCTTCACTTCTACGGTATACAATGTGTACTTCTCCGCCCAGTCTCAAAGCTGTTCTCGCAGCATCCATTGCCACGTTTCCGCCGCCGACTACAGCCACTTTCTTTCCTCTTGCGATCGGTGTGTCATAGTCCTCCCTGAAAGCTTTCATCAAGTTATTTCTTGTCAGGAATTCATTTGCAGAAAATACGCCGTTTGCATTTTCTCCAGGGATTCCCATAAACATCGGAAGACCTGCGCCAGATCCGATAAATACCGCTTCAAATCCTTCTTCTTCCATGAGTGCGTCAACTGTTGTTGATTTTCCGATTACCACATTTGTCTCAATTTTAACGCCTAAGGATTTTACATTCTCTACTTCTTTTTCTACAACATCATCTTTCGGAAGACGGAATTCCGGAATACCATATACCAGCACACCGCCTGCTTTGTGCAGTGCTTCAAAAATTGTCACATCATATCCTAATTTTGCCAGATCGCCTGCGCATGTCAGTCCTGCAGGACCAGAGCCAATCACTGCAACCTTATGACCGTTTTTCTTTGCAGGTGCCGGTGGTTTAATTCCATTTTCTCTCGCCCAGTCAGCCACAAAACGCTCCAGTTTACCGATTGAAATGGCCTCGCCTTTGATTCCGCGGATACATTTTCCTTCGCACTGACTTTCCTGAGGACAGACACGGCCACAGATTGCCGGCAGTGAGCTGGATTCAGAAATTACTTTATATGCTTCCTCAATATTTCCCTCTTTTACATGAGAGATAAATCCAGGAATATTGATTGAAACAGGACATCCCTGCATACATTTTGCATTTTTGCATCCGATACAGCGCTGTGCCTCTTCCATCGCCTCTTCTTTATTATATCCTAAACAAACTTCATCAAAGTTTGTAGCTCGTACTTTTGGATCCTGTTCTCTTACAGGAACTTTTTTCAATACATCTGCCATTATTCGTCACCTCCACAATGTCCGCATCCGCCGTGATGAGTATCGCCTTCACGCAGTTTCAGAATTGCTCTTCCTTCCTCTGTCTTATACATCTGCTGTCTCTTCATTGCCTCGTCAAAGTTAATCTTATGGCCGTCAAATTCCGGTCCATCTACACATGCAAACTTGATCTCATCTCCAACTGTAAGACGGCATGCTCCGCACATTCCTGTTCCGTCTACCATAATTGGGTTCATACTGATAATTGTAGGAATTTCCAGTTTCTTTGTAGTCAGGCACGCAAATTTCATCATAATCATCGGTCCAATTGCTACGCACTTGTCATACTTTTTACCCTGATTTAATACAAGATCTTCAATGACTTTTGTTACCACTCCGTGCGCTCCGTAGGAACCGTCATCTGTCGTGATGTAAAGATTTTCTGCTACTGCTCTCATTTCATCTTCCAGAATCAACAGATCTTTTGTCTTTGCTCCGACAATGACATCCGCGCCGATTCCGTGCTCTTTTAACCATTTTACCTGCGGATAAACCGGGGCTGTTCCTACACCTCCCGCAACAAACAAAATCTTTTCATTTTTTAATTTTTCAAGATCTTCATGGACAAATTCAGACGGCTGTCCAAGAGGTCCTACAAAGTCGCTGAAAGCATCTCCAGCCTGAAGTTTTGAAAATTTTTCACTTGACGCACCTACAATCTGGAATACAATTGTGATGGTTCCCTCTTCTCTGTCATAATCACAGATCGTCAGCGGAATTCTCTCTCCTACCTCGTCCTCTTTTACAATGACGAACTGTCCCGGCTCACAATGTTTTGCAATTCGCGGAGCCTCGACAACCATAAGAAAAATTTTGTCCGCCAGTTTTTCAGCTTTACGTATTTTATACATAGACATCCTCCTATTTTCCGCAGGTGAATTACTTCTCATCTACGTGGTTCTTATGCCATGGTACTATTTCAAAAAAGTACACAAACAGACAACTATACTATAAAACAAATATTCGGAAATTTCAATAGTTTACTGTATTAAATATATTCCTCTATGTACTGTTCAAATTGTTCCATAGACATTAAGACCTTTCTTGGTTTTGTTCCTTCCTCTTCCCCGACAACTCCGGCCTCATATAACTGATCCATGATGCGTGCCGCCCGATTAAATCCTACTTTGAGGGCTCTCTGCAGCATCCCAATCGAAGCCTTCTCTCTTTCAATCACAATTTTTCCGGCATCTGCAAAATAGACGTCCCAATCGCTTCCGCTTTCCTGTCCGCTTTGGCTGCCCGTCTGTGACAGATTGATCTGTTTTTCCATCTCTTTTGCATAGCATGGCATATTTTGTGAGGTGATAAAGTTTACTACATCGGAGACTTCTTTATCTGATACAAATGCGCCCTGTACACGAACCGGTTTTGGTATTCCCTGCGGGAAGAAAAGCATATCTCCTTTTCCAAGCAGTTTTTCTGCCCCGTTCATATCCAAAATTGTACGTGAATCGACGCCAGAGGAAACAGAAAAGGCAATTCTGGAAGGCATATTTGCCTTGATCACGCCTGTGATAACATTGACGGATGGTCTTTGAGTGGCAATGATTAAATGAATTCCAGCCGCACGAGCAAGCTGTGTCAGCCTTTGAATCGCCTCCTCCACATCGTTTTGCGCTACCATCATCAAATCTGCAAGCTCATCTACAATAATCACAATCTGCGGCATCTTCTTCGGCTTGTTTTCATCCTCAATCTGTTCAATCGATGCCACTTTCTGATTGTACCCTTTTAAATCGCGCACGCCCATAACTGCAAATTTGTTATACCGCTCTGTCATCTCCGCCACCGCCCAATTTAAAGCGCCTGCGGCTTTTTTCGGATCTGTGACAACTGGAATCATCAAATGGGGAATTCCATTGTAAATACTCAATTCCACTACTTTCGGATCAATCAGAATCAGTTTCACATCTTCAGGATCTGCCTTATACAGCAGACTGATAATAATCGTGTTGATGCAGACAGATTTTCCGGAACCTGTAGCTCCAGCAATCAGAAGATGCGGCATTTGTCCAATATCCGTCACAACCGTCTTTCCACCGATATCTTTTCCTGCCGCAAATACAATGTTGGATGGATGATTTTGAAAATTTTCACTTTCCAGCAATTCTCTCAGGAATACGGTGCTATTTTCCTTATTTGGAACCTCAATTCCAACAGCTGCTTTTCCAGGAATCGGAGCTTCAATTCGGATATCTGCTGCTGCAAGATTCAGTTTGATATCATCTGCCAGATTAACAATCCTGCTGACTTTCACTCCCTGTTCCGGCTGAAGTTCATATCTCGTCACAGAAGGACCGCAGCTGGCATCAATCACATTCGCATGAACCCCAAAACTGTACAGCGTCTGCTGAAGCTTCATTGCTGTCTCTTTCAGTTCCTGCATATCCTGTGATTTTTTATTTCCTTTGGGCAGATTCAAAAGATCCATAGGCGGGAATTGATATTTCTGTCTCTCCTGCTGCACTTCTCCTTTTATTTCTGCCTGTACCTGCGTCACATTTTCTTCCATTTCTGTCCGTTCTCTTCTCCTGTGCTGCACAGCCTGGATGTCTTCCCGCTCTGCTTCCTTTCTTTCCTCTTGGCTCTCTTGATATCTCACTTCTTCCGGTATAAAATCTGTTTCCGGTTCTTCTATCTGGATATCTTGTGGAGTATCTTCTGAAAATGTCAGATTTTCTGACAGAGAAATCGTGTCGTCATACTCTTCTCTGCTTTCTTCTATCTCTTCCTGATGTTCTGCCTCTGTCATCCGACACTGCGGTACAAAAATTTCATCTATATTTTCCTGTTTCTGCGCCATTTCCGGCTCTTCCAAGAGATCAATTTCTTCTATTTCCACCTGAATCGGCTCTTGCTGCCTTTCTTCTTTCTCCCAGAAATTCTTCTGCATCTCTTCTCTGTATTCTTCCGGCTCTTCCATCTCCAGTTCTTCTGTCTTTTCTTCCTCTGCCTCTTCTATCATCTCCTCCCGAAAATCTTTTTGTCTTTTTTTATTATGATATTCTGCTTCTATTTCCAGCCAGTCCTCTGTATCAGACCAGTCTTCCTCTTCTTCCTGAATCGGATAATTGTCCTGCAGAATAATATTGGCGACTCCATGTGTCTCTTCTTCCTGCCAATAATTCTCTCTTTCTGCTCTCTCCTCTTCTCTCTGAATTTGATACTGTCTTTTCTTATTTTCCCACAGTTCGCGATAATGAGCAGATTCTTCTTTTGCAGAATGATAAACTTTTTTACTTCCCTTCTCAATTCCCCTAAACAGAGATTTTTCTGTCAAAAGGATAAATGCAATAATTGTAAAAAGGAATAATATCACATATGTGCCAGCCACTCCGATCGTCGGGCAGCACCCTGCTCCTATCACTCCGCCTATAATTCCGCCTCCACTTTTTTGGGCGGCGCTGACGTTATAATAGTCAATCAGACTTTTTGTCTGCTGATATCCGTTTGGTATCAGTTCCATAAAGGCACACAGTACGATCAGCAGAATTAAAATGCCAATCACCTTAATCCATGCAATTTTATTTTTTTTGTTCAAAATCAGAAATGCAAACAAAAAAAATAAAAGAACAGGAACAGCATAAGCCAGAATGCCAAATATGCCAAATAAAGCATTGCTGACTGCGCTTCCTACACTCCCCCCCAGACCAAGGTTGCTCAAAAATGCAAGTACCGATACTGCCAAAACCATCCATAGAAACACCTCATCCCAGATCTGGCTGTTCTTTTCCGGCTCTTTTCTCACCGTATTCCCCTTTTTTCCTGTACTTTTTCTCTTTGTGGAATTTGTTCCAGATTTCTTTGTGTGTTTTTTCACATTCTGAGTATTTTTCGCTGTTGTTCTTTTTTTCTGTGTCTTTCCTGTTGTACTTCCTGCCGCCGCCGCAGTTCTTTTTGTATTCTTTTTTTGCGCGCTTGCTGCCATACTCTTTACCACTCCCTTATTTCATTGCAAAATGCGCCGCAATGGCAAGAATTCCCATTGCAAAACAATAGTAAGCAAAAATACGGTATTTTTTCTTTCTCAAAAAATTTAATGCACGCCGTATAATGAAGAATCCCGTGATGCATGCTGCAATCGTTCCGATTATATAAATTCCAAGCATAGAATTTACTCTTCCTACATCCTGAATATTACCTGCCTCCACAATAATTGCTCCTAAAACAGAAGGAATCGAAGCCAGAAACGCATACTTTACAGCAAACTTCCTCTGGAATCCGCTTAAAAGGCAGACCGAAAGCATCATTCCGATACTGGAAAGTCCCGGTAAGACGGCAATACCCTGTATAATTCCAAGTACAACTGCACTTCCATATCCAACATCTTTCGGTATTTTCTGACCATTTTCACCTAAATCTGAAACCAAGAGCAAATTTCCCATGATAAAAAAACAGATTGCTGGTATTATAAGCGTCGTTTTAGAAAACAATGCCAAATTTCGTGCAGCATATCCTACAAGCGCAGTAAACACGGTTGTGATGAAAAGTAAAATTGCAAATTTTCGATAATTATTATGTACAATCTTTTTATATCGTTTTGCCTCATCTCGTTTTTTATTGAAAAAAAAGATTTTAATATTTGCGGTCAGATCTCTTCCCATCCCTAGAATTTCCCAAAAAATCTTTCTGATATCACGATAAAACGAGATAAAGATCACAATCATCGTACCTACATGAAGCATAACGGGAAAAAGCATACTTCCCTCTGAATCCAGATGAAATACATTTTGAAAAATGACAAGATGTCCCAAACTGGAAACAGGCAAAAATTCTGTGATCCCCTGAATAATTCCCATCCAGACTGCCTCTAACCATGACATAGGCACCCTCAACTCCTTTCTTTTCTCTTTATATAAGGACTGATAGGAAATTCATCCTTTCCTATCAGTCATGTGTGATCTGCTGCCTATAGCAGAAAATATCTTCTTTTTATCACATAGTTTATTATTATATCATAAATCAGTGGGATGTACAAATCATTTCCTTTACTTTTGCCAATGCCTCTTTCATTCCTCCGACTTCGTTAATCAATCCTTCTTCCACAGCTTGTTCTCCTACAAGAATCGTCCCCAGATCTTTCGTCAGCATTCCCGTATCCATCATTAATTCTTCCAGCCGTTCTCTTTTTGCACTGCAGTGTGAAGTAATAAAATGTAAGATCCTATTCTGCATCTGTTTAAAATAATCGTACGTCTGTCTCGCTCCAATCACTGTGCCGCTCATCCTGACAGGATGGATCACCATCGTTCCAGTCTCTACAATATAAGAGTAATCTGTTGAAACAGCAATCGGAATACCGATGGAATGGCTCCCTCCAAGAACAAGGGAGACGGTCGGTTTGCTCAAAGAAGCAATCATCTCTGCAATCGCAAGTCCTGCTTCAACATCCCCTCCCACCGTATTTAACAAGATCAAAACGCCTTCGATTTCTTCATTGTCTTCGATCGCTGCAAGCTGGGGCAGAACATGTTCATACTTTGTGGTCTTGCTGTTTGCCGGAAGACATTCATGGCCTTCAATTTCTCCGATTACACTTAAAAGATAAATATTATTGTGCAGTGTTGCCTGTCCGAACTCCTTAATGGATTCATGCAGTTTCTCTTCTTTTTGCATACTTAAAAATCTCCTTTTTTTTAAGTATGCCCCCTTTTTTTCATCTTATCCTGCACAAAAAGGGAATGCTGCAGTTTATCTTACAGCATTCCCATATTTTTTCTTTTGTCTTTTAATTTCCTTTTTTAACAGTCTTTCAGAAAATATTTTTTTTCCAGATCACGCACCATCCGGATATACAGCTCTTTGCACTGTTTATTCTCATTATTTTCAATCATCTGGATACAAGGAGACAGATATTGATCCCATACTTCACGGTAAATCTTTTTTCTGTCTTTTCTTTGATTGATATGTTTGACAATCGTAGGTGCCAGATCATAATACTGTCGGATCACTTCTTCTCCATCAGGCTGACTCATCAGATATCCGTCGCGGTAATTGCGCAGCAATGTCAGTTCGTAGCAGTCATCTGGCTTTCCAAATGTTTCGCATACTGCTGTCGTAATATAACAAAATTTCCGTTTGAATCCTGCCTGAATCTCTTCATATGTCGCAGCTCTCAAATTTGTTTTCGGAAATGCTTCCTTCCATGCCCTTTGTACAGCCTCAGCTAAAATCGGTGAGGAATCTCCTCCAAAATGCAGTATTCCAGGCAGCACATAGACAGCCATAAACATATTGAAGTCCATCAGCATCTGATCTCTTTTGCTTTTTTTCTTTTCTGCTTCAATCTGCTCTTTCGCTTTTTCTGCCAGCGCAGCAGCCATATTTGCAATAAACTGCTGTTTGTCAATCACCTGATGATATCCCGCTTCTATCGCTATATAGGTCACATCATTGTTCTGACAATATTCTTTAAAAGCATCTGCATACAGATTTCTTTTAAAATTTGCCATTGGATCTCCTTCACAAAAAAGCAGTTTCGGCATTCCCTCAATACCTGTCAAATAATTATTCATATTTATTCATCCCAATTATGATAAACTGCCTGAACATCATCATCTTCATCAAGTAAGTCTAATGTTCTCTGTAAACATTTAATTGCATTTTCATCTGTCAGTTCCACATAATTCTGCGGAAGCATTGTCACCTCTGCGGAAGCCATCGGAATTCCATCTTTCTCCAGCGCCTCACGAACAGCTGAAAAATCATCCGGTGATGTCAGAACCTCATAACTGTCCTCTTCCTCTGAAAAATCTTCTGCGCCCGCATCCAGCACCATCATCATCAGATCGTCTGCATCCATATCACACTCTTCTTTGTCGATAATAATCTGACCTTTTTTGTCAAAGCTGTAAGATACGCATCCCGGTGTTCCAATGCTGCCGCTTCCTTTTGTAAACGCGCTTCTTACATTTGCTGCTGTTCTGTTTTTATTGTCTGTCAGAGCCTCCACAATGATTGCTATACCATTTGGTCCATATCCTTCATACGTTACATATTCATAATTGACCGCATTGGCATCCCCCGCTGCTTTTTTGATTCCACGGTCGATCGTGTCATTCGGCATATTGTTGGCTTTTGCTTTTGCAATCACATCGCGCAGTTTGCTGTTATTTGCAGGATCTGGTCCGCCGTCTTTTACTGCTACTGCGATCTCACGACCGATAATTGTAAAAATCTTACCTTTTGCTGCATCGTTCTTTTCTTTCTTATGCTTAATATTCGCAAATTTTGAATGTCCTGACATTTCCTCTACTCCTTTTCTGTCTCTTCTTTGTCTGCCTCGTCTTCCTGCGGCAGTTTTGTCACTTTCACTTTGTCGATAATTTTATTGGCAACGCTCAAAATCTGGAAAGAATAACCTTTTTCCTGAATTTCCGAATGCTCATCTTCCTCTGGTACTTTGTCGAGGCGATAGACTAAAAATCCATTTAATGTCTCATATTCTTCGTTATGGAGCTTGATATTCAGCACTTCTTCCACATCTTCAAGCGGAGTCAACCCTTTCATCAGATATGTGTTATCTCCGATTTTTTCGATAAACGCTTCGTCTTCATCGTATTCATCCTGAATATTTCCTACAATTTCTTCCAGAATGTCTTCCAGTGCTACCAGACCGGCTGTCTGTCCGTATTCATCCAGGACAATAACCATCTGCTGTTTCTTCATCTGCATATTTTTAAATAAAACATTGATCTTTCTTGTCTCCGGTATAAAAACGGCTGGTCGGATCAAATTCGGAATGTCCTTTAAAGGACGCTCCCCGTACTGATTCAGCATCTGTGCTTTCATTGCATCTTTCAAATGCAGAATTCCAATAATATTGTCAATGTCTTCCAGATAAACCGGAAAACGAGAATTGCTGCTTTGCAGCATAAAAGTCAGATTTTCATTCAAGCTCTGCGCTCCGTCAAGTGCAATAATATTTTTTCGGTGCGTCATGATATCTTGCGCCTCTTTGTCGCCAAACTCGACAATATTTTGTATCATCTCCGCCTCACTTGCCAGCAGAACTCCTTGCTCATGCCCTTCATTGACCATAGAGATAATTTCTTCTCCAGTGACATCATCCTGAAGTTTATATGGATCAATTCCAAACATTTTGACTGTCAGATTAGAAAATTTCCCAATCAGATATGTCAGGGGTCTCATAAGCAAAATACTCTTTTTTATTACGCCGCAATACCGCATTGCCCATTTCTGAGGTCTATGTACACCAAAAATTCGCGGAACAGCAAATCCAAGTGATATCATAATAAATAAGGACAATATCATATTGATGATTCTGCTTCCCCAATATAAAAGTGTCACTCCAAATGCACTTCCAAGCCCTGCGCTTTGCAGGATTTTATCGAATCCAACGCCGCCCCATTTAATCAGAACAGCTCCCAAAAGTACATAAGACAATCCGTGAACAGACTGCATTGTCTGCAGTAAAACAGTTGGGTCCGTCTTCCACTGCAGCAGCTGTTCTGCTTTTTTGTCCCCTTCTTCTGTTTTTTCTTCAAGCCAGTTTTCATTTATTTCCTGCAATGCCGCTTCAAAACCATGGTGTATAGCATTTATCACCACCAAGATACACAGCAGCACAGCTCCCACTGCGGGATTATCACTACCATCCATTTCTCTAGCTCCTTTTATCAGCCGAACAGGTAAATTATTACATAACAATAGCAAATATACCATTTTCCCCTTCATTAGTCAAGATTCTGTATAAAACTCTCCAGCAGGCTATGTAGTCAGCTCAAGACTGATTTCTAAAGCCCGATCCACCTGCTGCAGCAGTTCCTTATCCAAATGGCATACTCTGTCTTTTAATCTCTTTTTATCAATTGTACGCAGCTGTTCCAGCAAAATAACAGAATCTTTTACAATATCACATCTGCTGCATTCAATTTCTACATGTGTCGGCAGTTTTGCTTTATTCATACGCGATGTAATTGCTGCACAGATCACCGTAGGGCTATGACGATTTCCGATATCGTTCTGGATAATC
>JAGZHZ010000040.1 GCA_018366495.1 Clostridiales bacterium | reverse complement strand
TACAAGAAAAAGGAGAGAATAATCCTCCTTAGCTCAGTCGGTAGAGCATGCGGCTGTTAACCGCAGTGTCGTTGGTTCAAGTCCAACAGGGGGAGCTTGATAATCCGTAAATATTTATATTTACGGATTTTTTTTGCTTTTACGCATTTTTCAGCTTGATTTTTCAGCTTGAAAAGTCTGCGTACTGAGTGATCAGTGCGCAGGCTTTTTTTTGTACAGAAAATGATGGATGCAAATCCGGAAAGAATGTTTTTTAATTTGCTTTTAATAGCACGTTATAAACCTTTATCCTATCTTAAAAAAATGTGTGCTACTGTTATAGAGGTAAAAAAGATAAAAGACTCTGGCTGGTTACTGGGAAATAGAAAGAGAAAGACTGAAACATTTAAGCAGCCGGAGGAAAAGAAAGAAAACTCGATTTCCCAAGTAGCGGCGAGCGAACACGAGAGATTGTAGAAGGAGGAGAAAAATTATGACAGCTATTTTAAAATCAATTCATAAAGCAGAGGAAAAATTTGACCGCAGTGCAGAGGGATTTGCATTTCATCATCCGCTTTTAGCTTTTTTTGCAATGTTTGTGGGAATGCCGATTGTGATTCTTTCACTCGTACTGCTGAGTACCGTTGCTGTTGTGATGCCGTTCACATTTTTATTCGGATGGCTCTGAAACGAATTATATTAATGTAATTTTAATGCCAGACAATATCTGTTAATCCCATTTTAATTATAATAGTGATAGAATCTTTATACAAAGGAGGAAGGAACTATGATGGATGTGATTATGGCAGCCGTGCTGTTAGGCAGTTTTGGTCTTGTAAAATTATTTGCAGACTTCTGTGAAAAACAAATTGAGCCAAAAGAAAGATAACAGGAGGTAGACAGAAATGATTGTGCTGGGATTGATTATATTGGCATTGGGAGCTTATTTGGTATACGCACTGATAAACCCGGAAAAATTATAATTTATTAAGGAAGGGAAAAAGCAGGAGGAGAAATTATGTTACAGATTGTTCTTACGCTGGCAATCTTTGTGATTCTTGTCATTCCAATAGGAAGATATATGTATCACATTGCTACGAATCAAAAAACATTTGCGGATGCAGTATTCAATCCGGTTGATAAATTTGTATATAGAATTTGCGGAATAAAAGGGGAAGACATGAGCTGGAAAAAATATGCCATGTCTTTACTTATGGCTAATGGAGTGATGGTGCTGGTTGGGTATCTGATCTTAAGACTTCAGGGATTACTTTTTCTGAATCCAAATGGAATCGGAGCGATGGAAGAAAGCTTAAGCTTTAATACTATCATCAGTTTTATGACAAATACAAACCTGCAGCATTACTCAGGAGAAAGCGGTCTTTCTTATGCCAGCCAGATGTGCGTCATCATCTTTATGATGTTTACATCAGCAGCCAGCGGATATGCAGCATGTATGGCATTTTGCCGGGGACTGGCAGGAAAGAAATTAGGAAACTTTTATTCAGATATGGTTCGGATTACGACTCGTATTTTGATACCGGGAGCATTTATTGTAGGACTCATTTTAGTCAGTCAGGGAACACCGCAGACATTGGACAGCAACTTTACTGTTCAGACAATAGAAGGAAAATATCAGGACATTGCGATGGGACCTGTGGCAGCTCTTGAATCAATTAAACACCTCGGAACAAACGGAGGAGGTTTCTTTGGAGCAAACTCCACAACGCCATTTGAAAATCCAACAGTGATTTCCAATATTGTGGAGATGATTTCTATGATGATTCTTCCAGGTGCGTGCGTTGTGACATTTGGGCTGATGCTCCATGATAAAAAGAAAGAAAAAGCCGCAAAGAAAAACAGAATCAGCGGACCAGTCATTGGAAGACAGGGAGCTGTTGTATTTGGAGCGATGGCAATTATCTTCTTAATCGGACTTACAATCTGCTTTAATGCAGAGAAAGCAGGAAACCCTGTGATTGCCGATATGGGTATTAATCAGGATATGGGAAGCATGGAAGGAAAAGAAGTCCGATTTGGTGTCGATCAATCTTCTTTGTTCACGACGGTGACGACGTCATTCACAACCGGTACCGTCAACAATATGCACGATACGCTGACACCGCTGGGCGGAATGGTTCCAATGCTTCATATGATGCTGAACTGTGTCTTTGGAGGCAAGGGCGTCGGTCTGATGAATATGATCATGTATGTGATTCTGGCAGTATTCATCTGTGGTTTGATGGTAGGACGTACGCCGGAATATTTAAATAAGAAAATCGAAGGAAAAGAAATGAAACTGGTGGCGATTGTCATCTTGATTCATCCACTTTTAATTTTAGGATTTTCAGCGCTGGCAGTATCAGCTCAGGCAGGGCTTGCAGGGATCACGAACCCGGAATTCCATGGTTTATCTCAGGTTCTCTATGAATATGCTTCATCTGCGGCAAACAATGGTTCTGGATTCGAGGGATTGGCAGATAACAGTATGTTCTGGAATATTACCACAGGTCTGGCCATGTTCTTTGGACGATACATTGCGATCGTGGCACAGCTGGCAATCGCCGGATCTATGCTGAAGAAAAAACCAGTAAACGAATCTGTCGGTACATTAAGAACAGATAATGTGACCTTTATGATTATATTGGTATTTATCGTATACATTTTTGCTGCTTTGACTTTCTTCCCGGCATTGGCACTTGGACCGATTGCAGAACATCTGTCGCTGTGGATGTAACGGAATAAGCAGAAAGGAGAATTGGAATGGCTAAGCAGAAAAATACGAAATTCGTTACAAAGGATATATTGAAATCATCCATTATCGGCTCATTTCAGAAATTGAGTCCACGGTACATGGTGAAAAATCCGGTCATGTTTGTTGTCGAGATTGGTTTCTTTATCACTCTGGTTTTAACCTTCTTCCCGACTTTATTTGGGGGAGGTGCAGAATATCGGATTTACAACGGTATTGTAGCGGCAATTTTGTTCATCACTGTTTTATTTGCGAATTTTGCAGAGTCTGTGGCAGAAGGCCGAGGCAAAGCACAGGCCGCTTCACTGAAAAAAACAAAGCAGGATACAAAAGCAAGATTAATTCTTGACGATGGAAGCGAAAAAACAATCAACGCCTCCGAGTTAAAGAAAGGTGATATTGTTTTAGTAAAAGCGGGCGAAGTGATTCCAAACGATGGCGAGGTCATCGAAGGAATCGCATCGGTGGATGAATCAGCGATCACTGGTGAATCAGCTCCTGTGACGAGAGAATCCGGCGGTGACTTTTCATCTGTGACAGGGGGAACAACAGTAGTATCAGACTGGCTGAAAATTAAGATTGTCGCAGAACCAGGACATTCTTTTCTGGATAAAATGATTTCTCTGGTAGAAGGCGCTTCCAGACAGAAGACCCCAAACGAGATTGCACTGAATACGCTGCTGATTGTTCTGACTTTGATTTTCTTAATTGTAGTTGTGACACTTTATCCATTTGCATCTTATCTTGGAGTTGAGATTCCGATTTCCTGGGCGATTGCATTGACGGTATGTCTGATCCCTACAACGATTGGCGGATTGCTTTCCGCTATCGGTATTGCAGGTATGGATCGTGTGACAAGATTTAATGTGATTGCGCTGTCAGGAAAAGCAGTGGAAACGTGCGGTGATGTGGACACAATGATTCTGGATAAGACAGGAACGATCACTTATGGAAACCGTCTTGCAGCAGAATTTTATCCTGTAAAAGGAGTGACAAAGACAGATCTGATTGATTACAGTGTGATGAGTTCTCTGATGGATGAGACGCCGGAAGGGAAATCTACTGTCGAGCTGGGACGCCAGATGGGATGTGTTTTAGACGACGGTGTGGCAAACCAGATGTCCTTTATCGAATTTACTGCACAGACAAAGATGAGCGGCGTAGACTTGAAAGATGGAACAATCGTCAGAAAAGGGGCTTCTGAAGCAATCAAAACGTATGTAAAAGAAAAAGGCGGAAACATACCAGATGATCTGGAAGAGATTGTAACGAGAGTATCCAATTTAGGAGGAACACCTCTTACCGTATGCGTCAACAATCAGATTTTAGGTGTTATTTATTTAAAGGATACGGTAAAACCGGGTCTGGTAGAACGTTTTGCAAGACTGCGTGAAATTGGAATCAAGACGATTATGTGTACAGGAGATAACCCTCTGACAGCCGCAACAATTGCAAAAGAGGCAGGTGTGGACGGATTTATTGCAGAGTGTAAACCAGAGGACAAGATTGAAGCGATCAAGAAAGAACAGGCGGAAGGAAAACTGGTAGCTATGACGGGAGATGGAACAAACGATGCCCCGGCGCTGGCACAGGCGGATGTCGGACTGGCAATGAACTCCGGTACGCAGGCAGCTAAAGAAGCCGCAAACATGGTGGATCTGGATTCAGACCCTACCAAGATTCTGGAAGTCGTAGAAATCGGAAAACAGCTTCTGATCACAAGAGGTTCACTGACCACATTCAGTATCGCAAATGATATTGCAAAATATTTTGCAATTATTCCAGCAATGTTTACGATGGTTCTGCCTCAGATGCAGATCTTAAATATCATGCATCTGGCAACACCGGCAAGTGCGATCTTGTCTGCACTTATCTTTAATGCAATTATCATTCCGGGACTGATCCCTATTGCAATGAAAGGTGTCAAATATAAACCGATGAAAGCAGAGAAAATTCTTCTGAGAAACATGGGAATTTATGGTCTGGGAGGAATTATCGTTCCATTTGTCGGCATTAAGATCATTGATTTGATCGTAGCGCCATTATTGTCCTTGATAGGAATGTAGGAGGAAGATTTATGAAAACCTTTATTAAAATGTTTAAGACAGCATTCGTCTTTTGTATCGTCATGATGGCAATCTGCTCATTTGTCTATCCGATGGCATTGACTGGTGTCAGCCAGACGACGATGAAAGCAAAGGCAAATGGAAGCCTGATTGATAAAAACGGAAATCCGACTACAAATAAAGAAGAAGCTGTTGGCTCTGAATTACTTGGACAGGATTTTACAGAAGATTACTTTTTCAAAGGAAGAGTATCTTCTGTAAACTATAATACTTATACGCAGGAACAACTGGATAATGGGGAATACGCCGGGGTTTCTTCAGGATCATTCAACTATGGAAATTCAAATCCAGATCTGGAAGCCAGAATACAGAAGGATCTCGATGAATTTCTGGCTTCCCATCCAGGTGTATCCGCAGAGGATGTTCCGGCAGATCTTTTGACTGCTTCCGGTTCTGGACTGGATCCTCATATCAGTCCGAAAGCAGCACAGATTCAGATTCCAGCAGTTGCGGAAAATTCTGGATTAAGCGAGGAGAAGGTCGCTCAGATTGTGGAGGACAATACAGAACATAAAGTTTTAGGAGTTTTTGGGGAAGACCGTGTCAATGTGTTAAAATGTAATCTGGCAATAGCAGAAGCGATGGGAATTTTATAAAGGAAAAAGAAGAGGATGTGCTGCGGCATATCCTCTAAAGCTGCGGAGGAATGAGTGTATGGAAAATCAAAGACCGGATTCAGAGCAGCTGTTGAAGCGCCTGCAGTATGAAGAGAGGGAACAGCAGAAAAAAAACAGGGGAAAACTCAAGATTTTTCTGGGGTATGCCGCAGGATCAGGAAAAACATATGCGATGCTGGAGGCAGCCCATGAAGCCCAAAAACATGGGATTGATGTAGTAGCAGGATATATTGAGCCTCATGCCCGCCCGGACACAGAGGCATTAGCAAAAGGTATTGAGACAATCCCTCCACTGATGGTAGAATATAAAGGCGTAAAGCTGCGGGAATTCGATTTGGATGCTGCATTAAAGCGGAGACCGCAGCTGATTTTAGTGGATGAACTGGCTCATACAAATGCAAAAGGATGCAGAAATGAAAAACGATATCAGGATGTGAAAGAACTGCTCAGAAAGGGAATGAATGTTTTTACTACAATGAACATCCAGCATTTGGAAAGTCTGAATGATATTGTGGGGAACATTACTCAGATTGAAGTCAGGGAACGGGTTCCTGATACTATTTTTGACCATGCCGATCAGGTGGAAGTAATTGATATAGAGCCGGATGATCTGATTGATCGAATGAAAGAGGGAAAAATTTATCGGGCGCAGCAGGCAGAGAGAGCGCTTCAAAATTTTTTCCGCAGGGAAAAGCTGGCTGCACTGCGTGAGATTGCACTGAGAAGGACAGCAGATCGGGTGAACCGTATTGCGGAGGAGGAACGCAGTCTGCAGGAAAATCAGGACTATCATACGGGGGAACACGTCTTAGTTTGCATTACAGCTGCGCCGTCCAGCACAAAAGTGATTCGGACAGCGGTGCGCCTGGCAGATGCTTTCCATGCAAAATTGACAGGATTATGTGTTGAAACTCCTGAACTGCAGGAAGCAGACGAGAAGACAAAGGCAGCGCTGCGCAATAACATGGAACTGGCTAAGTTATTGGGGGCAAAGATTGTTACGGTATACGGTTCTGATGTTGCGGCTCAAATTGCGCAGTATGCGATTGTAAGCAATATTTCTAAAATTGTACTTGGAAGAACAAACCATTTTACGGTGAGATCCATATATCGGTCAGAATTTTTGGAAAAACTGACCTATATGGCTCCAAATATTGATGTGTATATAATTCCGGACGTCCGACAGAAAAAGCGGTACCATCCGATGAGAGACCGAAGAAAAAATCAGGAAGACTGGAAAAAGACGGTATGGAATCTGCTCATGGTGACCGGAATTATGGGCGTGACAACGATATTGGCATTACTGTTTCGGAAATTTGAATTTTCGGATGCCAATACGACGATGATCTATCTGATGGGGGTGCTGTTTTCTTCTTATGTGGCAAACCGAAAAGTTTATGCTTTGTATACATCACTGATCAGCGTGCTTTTGTTTAATTTTTTCTTTACAGAGCCTTATTACAGTTTAAAAGCATATGATAAGGTGTATCCGACTACCTTTTTCATGCTTTTCATTGTCGGACTTTTTGCTGGAACGATTACGGGAAAATTGAAGCAGCAGAATCTTGAAAGCGCCAAGACGGCATACAGAACCGAAATCCTTCTGGAAAACAGTCAGAAACTGAGACGATGCAAATCAAAGACAGACGTATGGAACCAGATAGCAATGCAGTCTGGGAAATTATTGAATCTGTCGATTTTGATTTATCCTGTAAATGGATCAGGTATGGTAGATTTGCCGTTACTGTTTCCAAGAAAAGGGATGGAACTTTCAGAATTGGAGACGTGCGTCAATTCTCATGAAAAAGGAGTGGCGCAGTGGGTTGTTGGAAACCATCACAGAGCCGGAGCATGTACGCACACACTGCCCGATGCAAAGGCCATGTATCTGCCGATTAAAGATGATGAAAAAGTAAGAGGTGTAATGGGGATTTTTTTGGAAGAGAGGAGACCGATTGGGGAATTTGAATATGGACTTTTAATTGCCATGTTAAACGAGACAGGCGTAAAACTGCAGGATGCATTTCTCTCAGAATGACCTGTTTCTTTATATGATCTTTATACAATCTTAATACAAAACCTTACTTATTCATACCGATTTAATGCAATTAAAGATATAATAAAGACGACATGAAGATCAAATAAAGATAATACAGGCGGTATGAAAAATGTGGTGGACAATACGAGGAAAAAAGAATAAACATATCTCAACATTTCAGGTAATTATTCTCGGATTCTTACTGGTAATTTTACTGGGAAGTTTGTGCCTGACTTTGCCTATTGCAACGCAGGATGGAAAAGGCGCAACGTTTATGGATTCTCTGTTTACAGCTACTTCATCAGTATGCGTGACAGGACTGATTGTGGAGGACACAGCAACATACTGGTCGACATTTGGCCAGGGAGTGATTCTGTTTCTGATTCAGATCGGCGGTATGGGAGTTGTCACGATCTCAGTTATGATTGCGATTATTTCTGGAAGAAAGATCAGTCTGATGCAGAGAAATACGATGCGTGAGGCGATATCTGCCCCTCAGGTGGGTGGAATTGTCAAGATGACAAAATTTATTTTAAAGACAGCGCTTATGGTGGAAGTGATCGGTGCGGTCGTGATGCTTCCTGTGTTTATAAGAGATTTCGGAGTTCTGAAGGGGATATGGTATGCAATTTTTCACTCAGTCTCTGCTTTTTGCAATGCAGGATTTGACTTGATGGGAGTCAATGGAAAGTTTTCTTCTTTGACTGGCTATTCGGCACAGCCGGTTATCAATCTGACAATTATGGCTTTGATTATAATCGGAGGCATCGGTTTTCTGACATGGGAAGATATACAGAGAAACCGCTGGCATTTTTCAAAATACAGAATGCAAAGTAAAGTCATTATTACAATGACCGGACTTTTGATTTTCATTCCGGCGCTTTGGTTTTTCTTCTGCGAGTTTTCTGATTTACCTTTAGGTGAAAGAATCTTAAGTTCTTTCTTCCAGTCTGTGACACCGAGAACGGCAGGATTTAACACGGCCGATCTGACACTGATCAGTGAAGCTGGTATATTGATTATGATTATGCTGATGCTGACAGGTGGTTCTCCAGGTTCCACCGCAGGCGGTATGAAGACGACAACGGTCGCAGTGCTGATCTCTTCTTCGCTGGCTGTATTTAAGCAGAAAGAAGATGCACATTTCTTTAAACGGCGTATTCCAGATGATGCGATACGAAGCGCCGGAACGATTTTGATGATGTATGTAATACTGTTTCTGACAGGCGGTATGATCATCAGTTATATGGAAGGAATCCCGATTTTGACAGCTCTGTTTGAGACTGCTTCAGCGATCGGTACAGTAGGTTTGTCCCTTGGAATTACACCCGGATTGGGCATTGTTTCCAGAATCATACTGATTTGTCTGATGTTCTTTGGAAGAGTGGGAGGCCTTACTTTAATCTATGCGACACTTTCCAAAAAATATACAGGTGGATCGAAATTTCCACAGGAAAAAATTACAGTGGGCTGATACAGCCAGAAGGAGAAAAAACTATGAAGTCTATTTTATTGGTGGGCCTTGGAAGATTTGGCCGCCATATTGCGAAAAAACTGGATGAATTGAATCATCAGGTCATGGCAGTTGATATTAATGAAAAACGTGTGGAAGCTGTCCTTCCATATGTCACAAATGCACAGATCGGGGATGGAACAGACGAAGAATTTGTCCGTTCCCTTGGAGTGCGTAATTTTGATGTCTGTATTGTGGCAATCGGTGACAATTTCCAGAGTTCTCTGGAGACGACATCCCTTTTAAAAGAGATGGGAGCCAGATTTGTAGTTTCAAGAGCGGCAAGAGATGTGCAGAAAAAGTTCCTTTTAAGAAATGGTGCAGATGAAGTCGTTTATCTGGAGCGACAGCTGGCAGAATGGACTGCGATGCGCTACAGTTCTGATCATATTCTGGACTATGTAGAATTGGATGGAGATTATGCGATTTTTGAAGTGGCAATCCCAGATGAGTGGTATGGAAAGACGATTGGTCAGCTGAACGTAAGAAATAAACATAATATTAATATTATGGCATTGAGACATGATGGAAAAATGCGTATGGATATCACATCAGACACCATTTTGCTTGTGAATGATACGATGCTGATTTTAGGACGCATAAAAGACGTTCAGAAATGTTTCCATATTCAATAAAGTGTAAAAACTCAGTAGAAAAATAAGAAAAGAGCCAGCTTATCAAATGTGTCGTAAAACCCCTTACTTTAGCTATGGGAGTGTCAATTTACACATGATACGGAAGAGGTATAAATTATGGCGAAAATCAGACCTGTACCGGAAATTTTGTATAATTCCGCAGAACAAAAACAAAGAAGAGGTTATCTGAAGATTTTTTTTGGATATGCTTCAGGATCAGGAAAAACGTATACCATGTTGCAGGCAGCAATGATTGCGAAGGAACATGGAGTGGATGTTGTACTTGGATATCTTGCGCCAGATGTCCCGGCAGATACGGCTGCACTGGCGAAAGGTCTGGAATGGCTTCAAAATAAGAAACAAAGTAATATTCAGGAGTTTGATCTGGATGCTGCAATCAGACGAAAACCACAGCTGATTTTAATTGACGAACTTGCCCATGTAAATGAGAGGGGATGCCGCCATATCAGAAGGTATCAGGACATTCAGGAACTGCTCAAGGAAGGAATTGACGTCTATACAACGCTGAATGTGCAGAATATCGAGGGATTAAATGATATTGTTTATAATATTACAAAAGTTCCTGTCAGCGAAAGAATACCAGATTTTATATTTGACGAAGCAGAACAGGTCGAATTTATAGATATTGAGCCGCAAAAGCTGATCAAGCGGGTCAGAGAGAATAAAACGGACGGGAAACAGCAGGAAGAATCTCCTGCTGTCTCCTGCTTTTCAGAGGAGAATTTAGCGGCGCTAAGGGAGATTGCAGTCCATCGGTGTGCAGATCGGGAAGAACGTCTGGCAGAAAAAGAAAGAGAAAAAAATTCAAATGATTATTATGTCGATGAACATATTCTTGTATGTCTGTCAACATCGCCTTCAAATGCAAAAATTGTCCGTACGGCTGCCAGAATGGCAAATGTATTTCACGGGACATTTACAGCACTGTTTGTGGAGACACCTGATTTTGCTTATATGGATGAGCAGAGTGTAAAGCGCCTTCAGGAGAATATGCACCTGGCAGAGCAGCTCGGCGCAAAAATTGAAGTGATTTACAGTGATGACATTCTGTTTCAGATTGCAGAGTTTGCGCGTCTGTCCAGGGTGACAAAGATTGTAATAGGAAGAAGTGCTGCCACAAGGACCCATATATTGAGCAAAATGACGTTGACAGAAAGGCTTATTCTGGATGCTCCAAATCTGGATGTATATATTATTCCAGATTTTGGTTCCGAGGAGGCAATCTACCGTGCAAAGAAGTTTGGAAGAAGAAATATCGTCTTTTCAGCAGGAGATATTTTAAAGAGTATCGGGCTGTTGTTTTTAGCGAGTGTGATTGGCTTTTTCTTTTTCAATCTTGGAATTGATGAGGCTAACATTATCACGATTTACGTCCTGAGTGTGCTGCTTACAGCGATTGTAACGAAAAATCAGATTTACAGTCTGATTTCTGCGATTGTCAGTGTTCTGGTGTTTAATTTTCTGTTCACAGAACCAAGATTTTCACTTCATGCATATGATACAGGTTATCCGATTACCTTTGTAGTGATGTTTCTCGCCGCTTTTATTACAGGATCTCTTGTGATGAGACTGAAAAATCATTTCAAACAGTCAGCCAGTGTGGCTTTCAGGACTAGAATTCTATTTGATACAAACCGTCTTTTGCAGCAGGCAAAAGGAAAGGATGATATCATATCAATTACGGTCAGTCAGCTGATGAAATTGCTGGAAAAAGATATCATCGTCTATACGGAAGAAAAGGGAACGTTGGGAGAACCTCAGATGTTTTCGAAATCGGGACAGTCTCTGAATAAAAAGTATATTTCAGAAAAAGAGAAAGAAGTGGCTTTGTGGACATTCAAAAACAATAAACATGCAGGCGCTACGACAGAGACATTTTCAGACGCGCATTGTCTGTATCTGGCTATTCGCGTCAATGACAATGTATATGGCGTGATCGGAATTGTTATGGAAAAAAATTCACTGGAAGCATTTGAAAATAGTATTCTTTTATCCATTTTAGGGGAGTGTGCTCTGGCGCTTGAAAATGAAAAGATCACAAGGGAGAAAGAGGAAGCGGCCGTTCTTGCCCAGAATGAGCAGCTCAGAGCAAATCTTCTGCGTTCGATTTCACATGATCTGAGGACTCCTTTGACATCGATCTCAGGAAATGCCAGCAATCTGATGTCCATGGGAGAGGAATTTGATGAGGCGACAAAAAAACAGTTATATGCAGATATCTATGAAGACGCCATGTGGCTTATTAATCTGGTGGAAAATCTATTGTCCATAACGAGACTGGTGGAGGGAAGACTAAATTTAAATATCACGGAAGACCTGATTGACGATGTGATTGCAGAAGCGCTTCAGCATGTAAATAAGAAAAATGTGGAGCATCAGATTACGGTGGAAAGCGAGGAGGAATTTTTGCTTGCCAAAATGGATTCCCGTCTGATTGTTCAGGTGGTGATCAACATTGTGAACAATGCGATTGAATATACACCGAAGGGGTCGCATATAAAAATTACTGTAAAGAAACAGGATCAGAAAGTGGTTGTTTCTATTGCGGACGATGGCAATGGAATTTCAGATGAGGCAAAAGCAAAAGTATTTGATATGTTTTACAGCGGTGAAAATAAAATTGCAGACAGCCGCCGAAACTGCGGAATCGGCTTATCTCTGTGCAAATCTATTATAAATGCTCATGGAGGAGAAATTTCTGTATCCGATAATAAGCCACACGGAGCGATATTTACATTTACATTACCTGCAAAGGAGGCACGATTGCATGAATAAACCATTGATTCTGGTTGTGGAGGATGATAAATCTGTAAACAACTTAATTACTACTATTTTAAAAACACATGACTACCGTTATCTGACTGCTGTGAACGGGGCGAGTGCGGTGATAGAAGCTTCGTCCCATAATCCGGAGATCGTTTTGCTGGATCTGGGACTTCCGGACACGGACGGAGTGGAGGTAATAAAAAAGATCCGTTCATGGTCAAATATGCCGATTATTGTGATTAGCGCCCGAAACGAGGATAAAGATAAGATTGAAGCGCTGGATGCAGGGGCAGATGATTACTTGACGAAACCATTTTCTGTAGATGAATTACTGGCAAGACTGCGTGTAGTCACAAGAAGACTGTCTGCAGCGCCCAATCAGACGATGGAGGAAGCATCCGTATTTGTAAACGGCGCTCTGCGCATTGATTATGCGGCTGGATGCGCTTATCTGGACGGAAAAGAGCTGCATCTGACGCCGATTGAATATAAACTGCTTTGTCTGCTTGCAAAAAATGTAGGCAAAGTACTGACGCATACTTTTATCATGCAGAATATATGGGGAAACAGTGGATCGGATGATATTGCTTCTCTTCGGGTATTTATGGCGACACTCAGAAAAAAAATTAATTGTGACAAAAATGCGGTTCCATACATTCAGACGCATATCGGAGTGGGTTACCGCATGATAAAAATAGAATAATGATACAATAAAATCGACATGGGAGACAACACAAAATGATTGTGTATCTCCCACTTTTCATTCATGATTAAATTTTCTATTTTCGATTGCTAATCATATTTACAAACATATCGACTGTTTCTGGTGTCTGGTGATTAAAAAATAAACTTTTATTTATATCCAGAGCCTTGATTTTTTTCAGATCTTTTTCAGATAATTTAAAATCGAAAATTTCAAAATTTTCTTTCATTCTGTCAATATGCGTTGATTTTGCTAATGCGACAATATTTCTTTCCATAAGCCAGCGTAAAATGATCTGTGAAACAGATTTATGGTATTTTTTTCCTATTTCTTTTAGAGTATCATTTGTAAACATGTTGTTTCGTCCTTCGCCAAAAGGCGCCCATGCTTCCATCTGCACATTTCTTTTTATCATATTTTCTTGCGCTTTTATTTGCTGGCAAAAAGGATTTGTTTCAACTTGATTTACTTGTGGCAATATATCATTAAAGGCAACTATATCAGCCAATCGATCAGGAGAGAAGTTACTGACACCGATTGCCCGAATTTTTCCTGTTTTGTATAAATCCTGCAGAGCTCTGTATGCGCCATAATAATCTCCAAAAGGCTGATGGAGTAGTACTAAATCAAGATATTCTGTTTTTAATTTTTTCATAGAATTTAGGACAGACTGTTTTGCTTTTTCATATCCATAATTATCGATCCACACTTTTGTAGTAATAAAAAGTTCTTCTCTTGAAATGCCACATTTTATAATAGCATTTCCGACTTCTTCTTCATTAAAGTAGGATTGAGCGGTATCAATGTGTCTGTAGCCGATTTTAATTGCATCCAATACACAACGTTCACAGTCTTCTTTGGGAATTTGAAAAACTCCAAATCCCAGTTTTGGCATTTTTACTCCATTGTTTAATATTACATATTCCATAATAGATTACTCCTTGTAATTTTCCCTTTTTTTAAGTACAATAATATTGTAAAACCCGGTAGTAACTACCGGTCAATGTTTTTTTAAGGAGAAAATTTTATGTATTCGATGAAAGAGGTATGCAAATTAACAGGGATGAAGTACGAAACATTAAAATATTATTGTAATGAAGGATTGGTTCCAAATGTAAAACGAAATGAAAATAATTACAGAATTTTTGATGAGAGAGATATTGCTTGGATTAACAGTCTGTCTTGTTTAAAGAGATGTGGTATGGGAATTAGAGAAATGAAAGAATATGTTATTTTATGTTTAGAAGGAGAGAGTTCTATTCTTAAACGTAAAGACATACTATATAAGAAAAAAGAAATGCTGGAAGAAAAATTACAGGAAGTAAAAGAGTGTATTGATTATATCAATTCTAAACAAGAATTTTATGATAATGTATTGTCAGGAAAGATAAAATATAAAAGTAATCTTATAGATGTAAATAAAAAGTAGAAAATATTTTAGAAAAAGATCCAGTGAATTAGCAGAAAAAAGGAGGTTGAAAAAATTTTTGAAAAAATTTGAAAAAAATGCAAATTTCCTCTTGCCAAATGAAACCGGATGTGGTATGATAGTTTTCGTTGAGGCGGTCAAAAAAAAGAACGCTGAAAAATAGAATGTGGCTCCGTGGTCAAGCGGTTAAGACATCGCCCTTTCACGGCGGTAACACGGGTTCGATTCCCGTCGGAGTCATTAAGGCGTCATAGCCAAGTGGTAAGGCACGGGTCTGCAACACCACAAACTAGGGAGTCAAATAATATATTTATTCCTCCTTAGCTCAGTCGGTAGAGCATGCGGCTGTTAACCGCAGTGTCGTTGGTTCGAGTCCAACAGGGGGAGCTACAAACCCAATAATTGTGCAAAATAACTAAATATGGCGCAGTAGCCAAGTGGTAAGGCAATGGTCTGCAACACCAGTATTCACCGGTTCAAATCCGGTCTGCGCCTCTTAAAAAGCCCAGAAAATCAAGGTTTTCGAGGCTTTTTCTTTTTTTCAAAATCCTATAATTCTGTCTAAAAAAATAAGGTGGCAAAATTATAGGAAAGAAAAAGTTCACAATTTTTTCTACAAGTCCATTTTTCCATAATCCAATTCCATTTTTTAAAAAATTAATTCTAAAATATAAGTTTTCATGCTTTAATATTTATAGATATGTCCGCCAAAAACCGTTAAAAACCTTATAAAATCAAGTAAAATCGTTTCGTAAGGTGGACGATAAGGTGGCAGAATTTTGGTTGTAACAGCCTGTGCCATCATACTGTAGACAACCATTTCATCTGTTAAGCGGAAGATTTATGCAATCATAGCATCAATTAAACTTACCTTACGTTCACTGTCTGTATGAACATAAGTACGCATGATCACCTCATAGTTATCGCCAATGATTTCAGCAGCTTCCTTTATTTCTCCCATATTGTGAGTCTGCCGGATCAGATTTGTTGCAAAAGTGTGCCGTAGTGCATGAAGATTATATTCTGGAATCTCAGCACGCTTACAAATTTTCTTTAGCGTATTGGCTAAATTTTGGATTGTAGGGCTGACACCATTTTGCGTAGATAATATCAAATCTGGAAAAACCCAATTTTTATCGTATAGCTCCATCATACATGATAGTGAAAATTCAGCTTCCTTGTTTAATGGAATAGTCCGTAAACTATTTGGGTATTTTGGAGGAGTCAAAATCATTTTAGTCTTTTTTTTGGAACCGGCCTCTCTGTTTTTAACCCTGCTAAGAGTATGTGTGATTTTAATGCCACGCCGTCCTAAAAAGGGCACGATAGAAGATTGACCTAATGCAAGCAATTCACCACCACGTAAACCTGTGTTTAAAAGGAATACAATGGCAGGACCATATCTATACAAATAGCGTTCATTTTTATTTGGACTGGGTTCCATTGCAATTTCTTTTATAATCTGCTCATGTTCTGGTGGGATGATTGAGATTTCCTTTGTTTCTACAGGAAGAACGGATTCTTCCGGCATTATCACCCGATTTAAAATATCAGAAAAGTTTTTTGGCAGTTCGCCGAGAGAAATTGCTGTTTTAATCATTGCAGACCAAAATAAGTAAATTTTCTTTAATGATGAATAACTCAGGATTTCCTTTTTAGCATTAATCGTTGCTGTAATATCATCAGCATTCAGATTAGAAAATGTTTTGCTAAAAGCATCCGTATCTTTTAAATGATTTTCGTATGTTTTTTCTAATCGATCCAGACTGGTTTGTTTGAATTTGCCAGCTTCAACCATGAGACTTTTGCGGAATAAGTATTTGTTCGCATAGTCCTGTACTTTGATGTTTGAAGTAATTGCGTCTTGTATTGCGACTTTTATCTTCCAGTCATCTAATAATGCTTTCGCTTCCCCTTTGGTAGGAGCATTAAACTCTTTGTCCGGTAGCCCTTTTTTTCTATATCGGGCAGTCCATCCTCCTCTCCTATTTGGAAATAGTGATCCATCCCCTTTGGATCTTCTTTTTTGTTGTGTACCTTTCGTTGTTCTCGCCATGAATAGTTCCCTTTCTTTAATGAGATATTCATGCCAAATCAGGTATAAGGTCTATTTTAATATAGCCAAGCCTGATTGACAATAACTTTCTAAAGGGGCTAAAAGAATATTTGTTTTCCTATGTTTTTCTTGAGAAACTCCTGAATAGAAGCTGGCGAAGTAAAATATTGCCGTCCAACTTTTGTAACTGGAAGAATTCCACTGTCAAGAAGTTCCCTGGTTTTTGTTTTTCCAATGCCGAGCATGGATGCTATCTCCTGAACGGAGTATGCTTTAAAGAGATTGTCTGTTTCACTCAATATAATCACCTCTATAAATTAGATTAATGAAAGAGTAGACATATCAGGAAACCGTTTCCTATGCCATGTTTCATGCACGTATGAGGTGTTACTATGTAATCATCAAGCTGCAGGCGTGCATTTATGCGACACTATCTGCAGCACCTATATACATTTCCTGATAAGGTATAAAATTATCAAGGTACAATAGCGTAAGACTTGGTTTTGTCTTAACAATTTCATTAAGTAATTAACTGAGATTTTTTCAGATTGAACAGATTATGTACTTTTTATTAAAAATTTTTCTATAAACCTGAAAAAAGAGAGATGGGATACGTGATATTTCAATATTCTAATTGAAGTCATATATGCAAAGCATAGTATTTAAGAACATACAATATATTGTGCATGAAGATTGACATATACTATATCATGTGCTACTATACTGCTAT
>JAGZHZ010000009.1 GCA_018366495.1 Clostridiales bacterium | reverse complement strand
GCGAACTGTCAAAACTAAACATAGAGCAAAACGCTTGCATCTATCATTTTGGTGCAAGCGTGATTCATGGGCAGCGTAGCAATATTTTGCGCTTACTTTTCAAAAGGTGTATCCTGATTTTTTGTGGTTATAATTTTAGGGTTTCCAAACGCATCTATCACAAGCCAGGCATAACCGGAGCCAAATACAGAAAGAGCTGCCTCTGCAAGCTTAGACTGAAATATCTCATACGTTCCAAATTCAGAATTCATATATTCTCGAAGCGGCTCTGGAGGGATCTCCATTCCTGCATTTTTTAAATTTTCAAAATAAAAAATATGATTATATACGCCGCCTGCATTGTCTCTGATCTGTGTCTGAATTTCCAGAGGCAGAGAATCTGCAGCCATCAGAAGCTGTTCTAGAGAAAGAGACTGGTATTCAGGATAATCCTTCAAAATTTCATTTAATTTATCAACATACGTCTGAAGATGTCTGTCATGATGCAGTTCCATCGTCTTTGCATCAATATACGGTTCCATACTGTCATATGCATAAGGAAGCGGCGGATTCACAAATGGATATTTTTCATTCAAATCTGACCATCTCTCTTGATTTTTCTTTCTTTATCATTGTATGGAAAAATGATTTTTTTGTTCCGTTTCGCTCAAAATCAAAGTTCGCTTTTCTGCTACAACAGAAAAATCCATATTTTCTCAGATCGTCCCATTTTCCAGAAGTACAACATTGTCGCACGCTTCCATCGCCGCTTCTCTGTGTGAAATACAGATTACTGTCTTTCCTTTAACCATAGTTAAAAAGATGTCATCGATTCTTTTGCGATATACCCTAATTCTCCCAGCATTCAGGCTAAACTCTATTATATTTTACGTAATCTTTGTATACGGTAAGTAACTACATACAGATGCCCTGCTTAATCCCAAATTCTTTAAACAACGCTAAGCGCCGTATGCATAAATTATTTAATTCTGTTTTTCCCAAATCTTTGTACAATCTGGTTGGATATAATACATCCTATTATTGCACCAATACTATTGTCTATTATATCGTCCCACTCGAAAAGTCCTCTGCAAAAAAGCAACTGACTACATTCAACAATAAAAGAAAATGAAATTCCTGCCAAGAGAGCATAACGAAGCAGTATCTTTTTGCCAAACACGAAAGGCAACAATATTCCTATTGGAAGAAAAAGAATAATATTCAAAACTATCTCTCTCAATAGTCCTAAATTACCGGAAGCAGCTTCCCACCATGACCAAAAAGGAGTTAACTCATAAGTGCGAATACTATTTGGAGCTCTCGTAAATACCGTAGAAGCCAATACAATCATTATAAACACAAATAAGAATTCACCGGCAAATACCTGTGACAGCACTATTCTTTTTTTCTTAAATAATCTTACAAGCACATATGTTACAAGAACAAATAAGATAACAAAAAACAGTACTTCTCTTGTTGTCCATGGACGATTATGCCTCATAATAATTTCATACATCTAGAGTCCCTTTTCTTTCCGTAAATAAATTAATAACTATTTTCTCCAAACCATCTTATTCACAACTCCAGTGTAGCTCTGGATAATCTTTACAACCTTTGTGCTGACATTTTCTTCCACATAATCAGGTACCGGAATACCATAATCACCATTATTATTCATCTCTACTGCCGTCTCTACCGCCTGAATCAAACCATTATCCTCAATCCCTGCAAGTACGAAGCAACCTTTATCCAATGCTTCTGGTCTTTCTGTCGATGTACGGATACATACTGCTGGGAAAGGATGTCCAACACTGGTAAAAAAACTGGATTCTTCCGGAAGTGTACCGGAATCTGAAATTACGGCAAAAGCGTTCATCTGTAAGCAGTTATAATCGTGAAAACCCAGTGGCTCATGCTGAATCACTCTCGGATCAAGTTTAAACTCGCTCTGTTCTAATCTTTTTTTACTTCTTGGATGACAAGAATACAGAATCGGCATATCATATTTTTCAGCAATTGCATTAATCGCATTGAATAAGGATAAAAAATTCTTTTCTGTATCGATATTTTCCTCTCTATGTGCAGAAAGAAGGATATATTTTCCTTTTTCCAATCCCAATTTTTGATGCACATCAGAAGCTTTAATCTTTTCCAAATTCTCATGAAGTACCTCTGCCATCGGGGAGCCTGTTACATAAGTACGTTCCTTTGGCAATCCGCAATCTGCAAGATACCGTCTTGCATGTTCAGAATAAGCCATATTTACATCAGAAATAATGTCAACTATACGTCTATTTGTCTCTTCTGGAAGGCACTCATCTTTACATCTATTACCAGCTTCCATATGAAAAATTGGAATATGAAGACGTTTTGCACCAATAACGGAAAGACATGAGTTTGTATCACCAAGAACTAACACTGCATCTGGTTTAATCTCCACCATCAGCTGATAACTCTTTGCAATAATATTTCCCATTGTTTCACCCAAATCATTACCAACAGCTTCCATATAAATATCTGGATCATCCAGCTCCAGATCATGAAAAAACACACCATTTAAATTATAATCATAGTTCTGTCCTGTATGTGCTAAAAGACAGTCAAAATATTTTCTGCACTTTTTGATTACTGCTGCAAGACGGATAATTTCTGGTCTAGTCCCAACAATAATTAAAAGTTTTAGTTTTCCGTTATTTTTAAAACTGTTCATCGTTTCTTCCTTTCACTATTATTTATAAAACTGTAATGGTATCACTTCTCCCGAATCTACCTTCGTTCCTTTTGGAAGATGATTTTCCCCTTTTACAATTGCTCCCGGGGCAAGATGACATCCTTCCTCCAATATACAATCATGGTCAATTATCGAACCAATGTTAATAATACATGCTTTTTTGATCTTTGTGCCAGTATTTACAATCGCATATGGCATAACCACGCAACCATTTGCAATTTCTGCCTGTGGACTGACATATGCCAGAGGATGAATCATTTTTGCAAGCTTAATCCCAGATTTTATCATCTTATTTTCCCACTGGATACGTACTTCATTATTTCCAAATGCAGGGTACATTTCTGTATTTTCATTCTTAAACTCGAGATAATCATCGCACTTTCCAACTATCTCCACACCTTCTGCACAGTCGTCCAAAAACTGTACTTGTTCATATCTTTTAATTTGCCTTGCAATATCTGCTACAACCTGGCCATGCCCGCCGGCACCTAATATAATCAATCGCATGATATTACCTTCTCAAAAAATGTATCTGGATGTTCTGGATCAAAACTTTCATTTGCCCACATCACTGTTACAAGATTTTCTGTTTTTGAAAGATTAATAATGTTATGTGTATAACCTGGCAACATATGAATTGCCTCAATTTTGTCTCCAGAAACTTCAAATTCAATCACTTCGTCCGTTCCGATCTTTCTTTCCTGAATGAGGCCATGTCCGGAAACAACGATAAAAAATTCCCATTTTGTATTATGCCAATGTTCGCCTTTTGTAATTCCCGGTTTGCTTATATTTACCGAAACCTGTCCAACTTTTTCAGAACGTAAAAGTTCTGTAAAGCTTCCTCTCGCATCTACATTCATTTTTAGTGGGAAGCTAACCTTTTCTTTTGGTAAATAAGAAAGATAGGTAGAATACAGCTTCTTAGCAAAAGAATTATAAGGAATCTCTGGTACTACAAGTGTTTTCGACTGTTTCTTAAAACTTTCCAATAAGTCTACGATCTCACCTAATGTGGCATGATGTGAAATCGGCGCTGCACAGTATCTTCCATTCTCTTTTAACACAGTTTCTACTCCATCAAATTCGCAATGATGTTCTTTTCCTTCCAAAGCATCTAGCATTTCTTCTACAAGATCATCAATATATAGTAACTCCAATTTTGTGTTTCTATCATTTACTATAATATCAAGGTCATTTGCAATATTATTGCAAAAAGTTGCTACTGCACTATTATAATTTGGTCTGCACCATTTTCCAAACAGATTTGGAAAACGATATACCAATACCTTAGCGCCTGTTTCTTTTCCGTAATCAAAAAATAATTTTTCTCCAGCTAATTTACTCTTGCCATAATCAGATGTGCCATAACGACCAATTAAAGTTGCCTGAATAGAACTTGATAACATGACTGGACAATTATTCTTATATTTTTTTAGAATTTCTAATAACGTAGATGCAAATCCAAAATTGCCTTCCATAAACTCAGCCTGATCTTTTGGACGATTCACTCCAGCTAAATTGAATACAAAATCACATTCTCTACAGTATGTATCTAATTCTTCTAATGTAGAATCAATATCATATTCAAAAATTTCTTCTATCTGCAACTGTCTTGTGCGGTTTTTTCCCTCTTTGATATTATAAAGGTTACATACCAGATTCTTTCCAACAAACCCCTTTGCTCCTGTCACTAAAATTTTCATTATATGCCTCCTGCTACTTTGCCTGTTCCTTTTTCCATGCCTCTAATTCTTCACGAACATACGCAAGAGACAGTAACTTTTCTTTTACCTGCTCTACATTTAACAACTCTGTGTTACTGGAGTTAAACTCAGTTAGTTTGTTACGCTCTGTATCTCCCTCCTTAAAGTATTTATCATAATTCAGATCACGCTTATCACATGGAACACAGTAGAAATTCCCCATATCCACAGCATTTGCACATTCCTCATTGGTAAGAAGGGTTTCATACATTTTCTCGCCATGACGAATACCGATGACCCTGATTTCATGTCCCGGTGCAAATAATTCTGTCACTGCTTTTGCAAGAACTTCAATCGTACATGCCGGTGCTTTCTGAACAAGAATATCGCCGCTTATCCCATTCTCAAACGCAAACAACACAAGATCAACGGCTTCATCCAGACTCATAATAAATCTTGTCATTGATGGCTCTGTAATTGTAATCGGATTACCGGCTTTAATTTGATCAATCCAAAGTGGAACAACAGAACCTCTGGAACACAATACATTACCATAACGTGTACAACAAATCTTTGATTCCTCCGGTTTTACTGTTCTCGATTTAGCAACAATTACCTTTTCCATCATTGCTTTACTTGTCCCCATGGCATTTACTGGATAAGCTGCTTTATCTGTTGATAAGCAAACAATATTTTTAACACCTGCATCAATGGCTGCAGTTAAAACATTCTCTGTACCCAAAACATTGGTTTTTACTGCTTCAATCGGGAAAAACTCACAGGATGGAACCTGTTTTAAAGCCGCTGCATGAAAGATATAATCTACATCATGCATAGCATTTCTTACCGATGCAATATCGCGCACATCACCGATATAGAATTTAATCTTGTCTGCTACCTCTGGCATTTTCGCCTGAAACTCATGGCGCATATCATCTTGTTTCTTTTCATCTCGTGAAAAAATACGAATCTCTTTGATATCTGTATCGAGAAAACGGTTTAGAACTGCGTTTCCGAAGGAACCTGTTCCTCCGGTGATTAATAATATTTTATTTTTAAATGTACTCATTTTTTGTAGTCTCCCTATATTATTCATAACCGCCAAGTAATACGGTTCAAATACAAAATTTTTTCATCCCTTTATTACTTGGAATAATTCACTATCTATCAAAAACAAGTCTCTCTTCCCATAATATTTTCTAATTATTTATTAGACTTTTTAATCTCTACAGAAGATATCTCTTGTATAGACTTTTTTTCGCACATCATCCAAACAACTATCGTATCTATTTGCTACGATTGCCTGACTTATCTCTTTAAACTTTACTAAATCATTTACTACTCTGCTACCAAAAAACGTACTGCCATCTTCCAATGTAGGTTCATAAATTACTACAGTCGCACCTTTCGCCTTGATACGCTTCATAACGCCCTGAATAGAACTTTGCCGAAAATTATCAGAGTTAGACTTCATGGTAAGCCGATAAACCCCAACCACTACTTCAACTTCCTTACTCACATCATATTCTGCATTTGCTTCATAACCACCAGCAAGTTCCAGCACACGCTCTGCAATGAAATCTTTTCTTGTCCTATTACTCTCTACGATAGCAGACATCATATTTTGAGGTACATCTGCATAGTTAGCAAGAAGCTGTTTTGTATCTTTCGGCAAACAGTATCCACCGTAACCAAATGATGGGTTATTGTAATGCGAACCAATTCGAGGATCAAGACATACACCATTGATTATCTGCTGTGTATTTAAGCCCTTCATTTCTGCATAGGTGTCAAGCTCATTAAAATAAGAAACCCTAAGTGCTAAATATGTATTTGCAAACAGTTTTACCGCTTCCGCTTCTGTAAACCCCATAATCAATGTATCAATCTCTTTTTTTATTGCACCTTCTCGTAAAAGTTCTGCAAAAATATTTGCAGCCTTTACTAATCTTGCATTATCAATATCTGTGCCAACAACAATACGAGATGGATAAAGGTTATCATATAGCGCCTTAGATTCTCGCAAAAATTCAGGACTGAAAATAATATTGTCACAGTGATATTTTTCTCTCACACTTTCTGTAAAACCTACTGGAATTGTTGACTTGATGACCATGACAGCATCTGGATTATACTGGATTGCCAACTTAATCACTGTCTCAACAGCACTTGTATCAAAAAAATTTTTCTTGCTATCATAATTAGTCGGTGCGGCAATGACTATAAAATCTGCATCTTTATATGCTTCCTCTGCATCTAAAGTGGCAGTTAAATTCAAATCTTTTTCTAGTAAATACTTTTCTATATACTCGTCCTGAATAGGTGATTTTCTGTTATTAATTAAATTAACTTTCTCAGGTACAATATCTACAGCCACAACTTCATTATGCTGTGATAACAGGGTTGCAATCGAAAGACCTACATAGCCTGTTCCCGCCACTGCTATTTTATATTTTTTTCCCATTTTATGTCCTTCTTTCCTTAAATCTTGTCTTACTTTTTATTCTTTTGTGTAGACAATACCTTATATACTTTCTTATATATAAAACTCTTTATACCATTCAGCAAACTGCCTTAGTCCCGTCCTCAAATCGGTATTTGGTTTAAACCCAAAATCACACTCTAATTTACTCGTATCTGCATAGGTTATTGGCACATCTCCGGGCTGCATTGGTACTAATTTTTTATGACTTTCAAAATTATAATCTTCCGATAATACACCTGCGCGTATTAATTCTTCTTGTAATATTTGCACGAAATCCAACAAATTTTCAGGTTGGCTATTTCCAATATTATAAATTGCATACGGTGGAATTGGCAATCCATCAGCCCCTGTGCTACGTTCTGGTGCAGTTTGCATTACACGCTTTACACCTTCTACAATATCATCCACATAAGTAAAATCTCGCTTACAGTTTCCGTAATTAAAAATTTCTATTGTTTGATTATTTCTTAACTTATTAGTAAATCCAAAATATGCCATATCTGGACGACCTGCAGGTCCATAAACCGTAAAAAACCTAAGCCCTGTAGATGGTATATTATAAAGTTTTGAATATGCATGTGCCATTAACTCATTAGATTTTTTGGTAGCTGCATAAAGTGATACTGGATTATCCACTTTATCATCTGTACTATATGGAACTTTTTTATTGGTACCATATACAGATGAGGATGATGCATAAACGAGATGTTCTACTCCACCATCATAATTATCGTAAGAATGTCTACAAGCCTCCAGAATATTATAAAATCCAATTACATTAGATTCTATATATACATCCGGATTAGTTATAGAATACCGTACGCCAGCTTGTGCCGCAAGATTCACCACAATAGATGGTTTATATATTTTAAAAATACTATCTATCATCGTTTTATCTGCAATTGATCCTCTAATAAAGGTCCATTTAGAATCTATATGCTCATCCATAATATTTTTTATTTGTTGCAATCGCCACTCTTTAATTGCTACATCATAGTAATTATTCATATTATCAATTCCAATGATATTCACTGACGATTGAGTCCGTAATAGTTCTAAAACTAAGTTGGAACCTATAAAACCTGCTGCACCAGTTACCAAAATTGTCTTATTTCGCAATGTTACATTCTTATTTTTCATTTTTTCCTCCATCCGCTTCACATCCTTCTAGCGGATGAAGCTGTTTTTTTTATAATTTTAATGAATTAATTGACTTTAAAATATTACATATCCTTTTTCGATAAATTAATACAATAACAATAGCAAATCCTCCCATGACTAATATCATTGCAATATATTGATTTAATTTAAGCAACAAAAGTACTTTATTAATCATATAGAAAGCTGCTGCCATCATTGCAAGTCCAAAGACAAAGGATAGAACATCTTTTATATCAACTATATCCTTCCATTTTGCTTTTAAAATTGAAGTCGATTTATTTAAAATAGATACTGTATATACAGTAGTTACCACTAATGTTGATATTGCAGGACCAACAGTTCCAAAGATTTTAAAGAAAATAATATTCAAAATCGTATTTGCCCCCAAAGAGACAGCTGAATACTTCATTAATAATTTAGCTTTTCCACTAGCAGTCAATATCAAATGCATACTGGCAAACTTGATCATACTATCCACAACATAAAGAATAAAAATTGGCTCACCTACAAGATATTCGGATGAATACAAAAAACAAATTGCTTGCTTTGTAACAACTAATACTGCTGCACCAAAAGTCCATACTGTATAATATCCGATTTTCAAATAATTTTTGAATAATAAAATAGAGTTTTCTAACTGATTTTGCGAAATATATTTCATTATATAAGGAATTAATACTGTAGCAAATGACACCACAATTATATCAAATGGTAGCACCTTTGAACAATTAGAATAGATTGCTACTGTTTCCGTGTCAGACATGTAACCAATAATAAGTTTATCTATATCCCGTGTTAGTGTATTAGTTAGTGCAAATATCCCCATTGGAAATCCATATTTCATAATCTCCTTTACAAACCTAAAATTACACTGAATTGGTGAAATAATAAATTCTTTTTTTGAAAAAAGAAATGCAAAAAAAATCAATTGCAATATATCTAAAAAAATCAGTGATATATATATGGCAATAACACTTTTAAATATATGAACCGCTATAAAGATAGAAATAACCTTTAAAATAGATACAATCAGATTTCTAATTGCAATAACTTTTGCCTTTCCTGTAGAAACAAATAATATTTGATAAAAATATATCATATTATCTAACATTGGCTTTATGGAGATAATTACAACAACAATTTTTAAAGCTTCATTTGAAAAATATTGTGCAATTAAATCACGCGCAAAAAGTACAATACAAACCAGTACAATTCCTGCAATCAATTCTATCATATAAATTGTATTTACAAGTTGAATTCGTTGTTCCTTAGAATATTTTCCAGAACTATCATTAAAGAAATAATTAATTGCATCCCCCAGTCCAAGTAAAAGAATTGAAACAGAAATTGATACAACTATATTAGCTTGTGAATATGTACCATAATCAGTTAATGAAAGCCCTATTGATAATACTTTTGTTTGAAGTATTGCTGTAAAAATTGTTATAAACTTAACAACTGTAAGAAAGACTGAATCCCATGCTGCTCCCTTCATGCTAATCTTTTTCATGATTTTCTCCCTATTTAAGTTTCTTAACTACTGTAGCAGGATTTCCTGCAACAACACAATATTCCGGAACATTATGTGTTACAATAGAACCCAATCCAACTATAGCACCTTTTCCGATTGTTACACCTTTCATTATGACTGCATTTTTTCCTATCCATACATTATCTTTTATCACTATCGGTTTACTGCTAGCATACTTCCAACTCCAAAGTTCATCAGTTATATAATTTTCACATTTAGAAAGTAATAATCGTTTTTCAGGACTAGTTGGATGATTATTATTGTCACAAATTAAAACATTATTAGATATTATTACATTATCTCCTATTATAATCTTTTCTTTAGATTGAATGTATGTACCTGATCCTATATATATATTATTACCAATCTTTATTTCTCCATTACATAAAGCCTGAAAATTTCCAAAACAACATCCATGATTTCCAATTACAACATTTTCACGTGCTCCTGTATTCACTATGCCTGAGCTAGTTGCAAATTGTATATTTTCACCTATAATAGCCTTTTTTCTAATCTTTCTTTCCTTATTATATATGACAAATTTTTTTAGAAATCCTTTTATCATAGATCAAACTCCTTACTGAATAGGAATATGTCTTTCCCTTAGTATATTTTCATGTTCTCTTATTTCACTATCAGTAAAGCGTGGTATACATTTAGCCGAAGGTACTCCAACATATACGGAATACGCTGGTACATTTTTTGCTACAACTGCGCCAGCGCCAATAACACTACCACGCCCTATCGTAACACCTTTTAAAATAATAGCACCGGTACCAATCCAACATCCTGCCTCAATGGTGACATCTTTATCATATAGGCTTGCCCCCTCCCGATATTTTTCATCATCGGTTATTTCTATAATATGTTTTCCAACAATGTTCGTAGGATGATCACCCGTGTATATAGTTACGTTAGGACCAAAAACAACATAATCATGTATCTTTATTGATGCAATTGTAGACACTAACCTTGCCCCTTCGCCAATGACTATATTATTTCCAAGTTCAATATTTCCTTGTATTTTACATTTTGAAGCTATTCTTACATTTTCCCCACATGCTATAAGTGATTTTTTTCTAGAATTTTGAAGTTTATTGTATATAACTTTCTTTATAACGTTCATCATTCGGTACCTCCTTCATATTTGGTAGTAAATTCATCCAACATATTACAACCCAAAAACATCTGTTGTCTAAGGCATCCAAAAATGCTACTTGAAGTAACATACATAAAAATAAAATAAAATACACATTGTTACAATTTCTCAACTTCTTTAGAATAATAAAAATAGCAGATAGAAAAAGCAAACTACCTATTATTCCTGTTTCACAAAGCACCTGAAGATATGTATTATGAGTTGCTTTTCCATAAGATGACACCATATGACCCAATCCATTTCCAAATAACGGTGAATCCCAAAATACAGAAAAAGCTCGTTCCCAGAGCGCATATCGCCCGTTGTCACCATTTTCTCCAAAGCTACTCATTCTTGCCCACTGATCAGCATATTCTATCGAAATAAATCTTATACCGTAAATGACTATCACCAAAAATAACATCAACCCTAATATACGTAGACCTAATTTTATATTTCGTTTGTGAATAAAATTAAATAAAACTAATATATTTGATACAGCCAAACATATAAAATTACTTTTAGATGCAGTATAAACAATTGCAATAACTATAACTAAATACAATACTAGATTAATTATTTTTCTTTTCTTATTTAAAATATTATCTAGTACAAGACTCGATGCAGCAACAAACGGAATTCCAATAAAGTTGGGATCAATTTTTGTATTAAAAAGCAAAATAGCTGAATGGATATATCTAGCACTCCCAACTTGTATGCATGAATATATAGTCATTGCTGCATATATAACTGTAGCAATAATAAACACTGTTCTAAGGAATTCAACCTCTTTATAATTTAATGTTAATGTTGCAAGTACTAAAAATAAAAGTATTTGAGCCGTATATCTTTCAAAATAACTAGGAATATAATCTGAAAACATAGTAACAATGCTAGATAAAAGAAAAAATATCAATATACATTTACTTTCCACTGGAAAATAAAAACTTTTCAATGAAGTATATCTTCCTATAAAAGCAGCAAAAATTGTCATAGCTAATGTACTAAAAGCAGTTATTGTCCCTAACCTCATATATGATGTTTGAAATAACATCAAAGCCATAAATATTCCAAACCAGACTATAGGTGCCCTTATTTTATCATTCATATTGCATATGCCTCCATATAAGTAACTCTTAATTTATCATTTTATCGCTGAAAATACTTTACAAAGCATAGAAATATTATTTTCCAAAGTATATTTTGAACTCAAAGTACGATTTTCTTCTTGCATTTTTTTTAGAGTTTCTGGAGAATTATACAAATTTCTTATTGCCACCTCTATATCATGAGAACTTCTTATATCTACCCAAATTACGTTATCTTTATTTAAAATTTCAGGAGTTGCTCCAACTTTTGTTGCGATTAAGGCACATCCCTGACTTAATCCTTCCAATATAACAAGGGGCATTCCTTCATGATAAGATGGCAATACTAATACATCTGCACGATTAAATAAGGCAGTTTTCCGTTTTCCTGAAACATATCCGCATAAAGTAACTTTTTCTCCAAGACTTTCAATTAGCTTATTAGCTGTATCTTCTATTGATTTATCAGTAAACTTCCCACACAGGTCCAAATGATAATCTATATCTTTGATATTATTTAAGGCAGTAAGTAATTCCAAAATTCCTTTTTCACGATGAATTGCTCCTACATAAATCAAATGAATTTTGGCAGTTTTTTCTAATGTTTGCCCCTTATATACAGATACCATATCATGAAAATTATATAATACTTCGCATTTTTCTTTATCAAGTCCTACATCAATAAATTGCTTTTCAATTTTTTTTGACAGAAAAATGACTTTATCAACATATGAATTGATACAAGATATCATGTACTTTTGAAATGGTTTAATCTTATTGAAGACAGTATCAATATCACCTACATGAATGGTAATAATTACAGCACAATTAAATTTCCTATTTACCATTTTGGAAAGTAATATGTCTTTTAAGAAAAGAAATTCTCTAGATGTATGTATATTTATAATTACATCTGCGTCTTTTCTTAATCTGTTAGATAATGCCTTTCTTTGTTGAAATATATATGCAATATTTCTTAATTTCGAACTATAGGTGTCCCACTTTTCATCTGGTTGATAATCAAACATTTCAATTTGATACCCCTCCTTTTCAAAAAGCATTTCATTTGCTAAATATGATTGCAAAATAGAGACCACGCCACCTACATATGAATTGTTGTGTGGCATTCTACAACATAATAAAACTTTTTTCATATTTATCCTTTCTATAGACCATTTTTTCAAACAAAGATGCAAAAATAATTCTATAAATTATTAAGAAAATCAACTATCTTCTTTGATTGAAAATAATAATTTTTCTTTCCGATAAATTTCTGTGCAGCTTCACAGTATGATACATACTGTTCATCTTTCAACAACAAATTATACCTTATTACTGCTTTGACTTTTTCTTTATCAGCCTGATCTAGCGGAACTATATAACTAAAATACTCATCTGGAATCCCAAGTAATCTTGTTGACAATACTAAACTTCCTGATGAAATATATTCAAGAATTTTTGAAGGAAAAGAATACTTTGTCAATTCTTCATTTGGAGAACGAAAATTAACTAAGATTTTTGCGCTTTCTTCCATTTCAAGAACTTTTTCATTATTCATTCTTCCAAAATATATTATTCTTGAATCTTTTGCTGCCAAATCTCTTACTATTTCTGCATCAGGACCAACTCCACAAATCCACACCGCATATAATTCTGGTATCTCCCTACAACATTCTATTAAAAATGGAATGTTATTATCTTCTGCTAAACCTCCGGCATACATAAGGATATTCTTTTTACCACCTACCGGTTCTTTTCTAATATCTGGCGCAATTCCTTCTAAAACAATATTCGGTTTATTTTTATATCGCACAATCTTTCTCATCTCTGCTGAAAAAAAGATATATCCGTCAAATTGCTCATTAAACCATGTGAACATTTTTCTTCTGATCTTTGAAAAAAATGATTTTCCGTAACGTCGCAATGCAGGTACTTCTGAACATATTGTAACAAATTTTATATTATATTTTTTTTTATGCTTAAGAAGATAATATTCAAACACCGGATTAATCGCATACATAATTACACGAAGACCGTTTCTATTTTGCTTACAGATGTCTAATAAATACTTTTCAAATTCTTTTCCAGCTAAAAGAACACTCTTTATGCTGCCTTTGTCAATGGGTATATGTGTAATTCTAGCTTTTTCAACACTGCTCCAATTTGGAATATTTAATTCTCTATTTGTCGGAACATAAGAAACAAAATCAATATCAGATCCTAACTGAGCATACAAACCTCTAATTAAATTGTACTCAAACTTTTGTCTGGCAACAGACATGTTATTAATTCTATTCTGTGTAATTTTTTCAAATATAGTTTCATTAATATAATATCCAACAAATAAATAATGCATTTTTTTCATCCTTTATAATGATAATATTCTTTTAGAGCCTTGTCTTTTTTCTCATATTTTAAGTGACCAAGTCCTAAAGATTCTTTCTTAGCTTTCTCAAAATATTCATCTGCAGTTTTTATTACTTTAGCAGGTACACCCACAGCAACGGAATTAGCTGGAATATCGTGCGTTACAACTGCACCTGTTCCTATAATTACCTTATCACCTATCGTCACCCCACCCATAATTGTAGAACGTGCTCCAATATACACTTCATTTCCGATTGTAATTGGTCTAGTCAATTCTAGTGTTGGCTCTTGATCTCTAAAAAGAAGTGTTGCACCATCATGGGTTACAAATCTACAATCGGCTGTTACATGAACATTATTTCCCAACGTTATAATCCATGGTTCTGTACCCCATGAAACTTTTCCGTAAATATGACAATTATCCCCCATATTGACGCCAAGTTTTTTTGCATATAATTCATGACTAATTTTGTCCAGAAATAAATAATATGGATTAATAAATAACTTTTTTATTTTTCTTACTATGTTATTCATTCTTGCTATGCTCCTTGTCATATTTATCTGCTTTATAAATATAAATCATCGTTGTCGAAACTAATGCAAATACATTAAATGCACAATAAAATATTGTCATTAAATCATAAGCACTAAAAATAGCACTCACAATCGTCAATGGCATAAAAGCACCTGAAATACCAACTTCTTTCCCTATCCTTCTGCGAACATAGGACAAGGATTTTTTACTTTCATTTGTATAATCAGTTTGCACATAATCAGAGCGCTTCATTGAAAAGTTTCCATAGTCCTTATTAATTAATCGTGCAAGTATATCCGATATACATGATATAGCTCCTACAACAATAATCCAATTCGTATTATTTAATAAAACTCCACCATCGTTATAAGCACGAATTGCAATCGCCAGATAAACAAATGCTACAACATAATATCCGCCAATATCATCAACAAATTCGCCATAAACTGTTTTTTGTTTTCTACAACGTGCAATATTTCCATCTACGCAATCCAAAATCAACCATAGATTAATACTTATAATTGCTAAGACTAACGTCCATGTTGTAGGAACTGCAAAACATATAAATGAAAATAAAGCAACAAATATAGATATCACCGAAACACCATTTGGAGAAAAACCAAGATTAATAAATATGAAAGTAAATAAAAATGATATTTTTCGTACCCATAACTTTACCCACCACGAACTATTTGAATTTTTTTTCACTGGAAGCGAATCTAATATATCTCTATAACTATATTTCATGTTTTATTCTCCAATCTCCGAACCAAAAAATATGTTTCATCTTCATATTTAAATTATCCTTTCATTTTTTTCCTTTTTTCGATTAATTTTTTATTTGTAATTAAATCTATTTCATCTTTTTCATCATACTCTACAGTCTAAATAAAATATAACCTACAGTAAATCATATACTTCATTTATTTGTTTTGATGTATTCCTTACATCATAGTCCATTAATATATCTTTATTTAGTATCATATCTTTATCAATTAATTCTGAAAGATAAGTCCCCCACTTTAAATACCCATCATTTAACGACTTATATTCAACAAGCCCGCATTGCGATTGTCTCGGAATAGCATCACTTGCAAGGCATTTTAATCCCGATGCTTGTGCTTCAATAAGAGTTATTCCAAGTCCCTCATAATTAGAGGGAAATAAGTAAATATCCGCATTTTTATAATACAATTCCATTTCACCTGTTTCTCTTACTAGAGTAATTTTATCAGACAACCCTAATCTTTCAATTTCACTTATAACTTCTGTCTCCATTTTTCCTTTTCCTACCATTGTCATATGTGCTGTTGGATTAATCTTTAAATATTCATTAAAGGTATTTATTGCAAACAATGGGTTCTTCTGATATATAAAACGCCCAGCAAACAGAATTTCTACTGGATCATGTTTTTTTCGTTCTTTATACTTAAACCGTTCTAACTCAATTCCATTCGATACTATCGTGTATTTTTTCTCCTTAATAATAGATTCTGGAAATAACCACTCAGCTGCTTCTTCACTACAGGCTACCCACCTATTCGCACAGGTTTTGATTAAATGGCGCAAATAATTCCACAAGATTTTATCCCTCAAAAAACTCTTTAATACGTTATATCTTCCTTCTGCTTTAGAAGTATTGTGACTATGTGCCACTCTAACCTTTATTTTATTACGCTTTGCTATCAAAAGAAAGAGTCCACTCAAATCCCAAATATGAGAATGGCATACATCATAAATATTCTCTTTAAAATGGGTATTAAGAAATATACAAAAGTTCTTTAATCCCCCTGCACAAGGATTAACAATTTTAACTGGAAGTTTTTCCAACCGGCTTATAATTGGAGCTGCATGTTCCGCACGGTAATTCAAGATTGTCACTTCATATTTCTCAAAGTCTATATTTTCAAGCAAATTACAAACAAACACCGCTTTCCCGTTCATTCCTAAATTACAGATATGACATACCTTAATTTTGTTATCCAAAACAGTATCTCCTCCATACTACTTTTTTTCTTTGATAACTGCAGGAATTCCGATACAGATCCCTACACAAAAATTTTGCCAATACAGAATTTGCTACAATCACAACATTGCAACATTTACCGCACCACCAATCATACCACATACATTGTAACACCATCTCCAAATTTTGAACTTTGACTTCTCTTGTTGCTTCCTAAAGTTAGCGTTTTGCTCCTTATTGTACAATTTTGTACCAACGTCAGTTTTTTCTCTATTTCTGCATTAGTAATAAATATCCCTTTATTTTTTGCATAATATAAATACTTATGAATTGAAAAAACCAAGTTACTCTCTGGGCAAAAATATCTACACCATATTTTATATGAATCATATATTTCACTCTTAATACATTCTTTTAAAAATCTTTTATCCATTTCATATTTTCCTCAAACGTAAATTTAAATTTTCATTTTTTCTCTTAAAACCGTGGAGGAAATTCCTTCAGTATGCGGTAAATAAACTACATCCACATTAATCTCAGAAAGCTCTTTTTCGATACGATTCCATTTTTCCGTACCTTTCCAATCATCGCCAACAAACATAACATCTATGCCATATTTGATAGCCGCAGATTTTTTATCCATATAATCATTCTGCGGAACAACCATGTCAACATATCGAATAGCTTCCACTATCCTTACCCGGTCTTTAAAATTAATAATTGGCTTTTTATGTTTATTCTGCCAAACCACCTCATCTGTTGATACCGCCACAATCAAATGCTCACAATATTGCTTTGCATTCATAATTATATTCAGATGCCCCACATGAAACATATCGTAGACACCTGCTGTATATCCCACTTTATACTTTTTCATAGAAGAATCTCCTTAATTTTCTCTTTATACGCATTAACAACAATACTCCGAGAAAAGTTTTCCTTTACATACTGTCTTCCGGCTTCTCCCATTCTCTTCCTTGTTTCATTTTCCATTGCTAAAAAGCATTCAACTTTTTTTACCAATTCATCAACATTACCACCATGATAGACAAAACCTGTCTGTTCATTTATTACAGTTTCTCGACATCCCGGATTATCTGTTGTAATGATAAAACGTCCAGAACTTGCATTTTCTAAAAGAACATTGCTCATTCCTTCACCATATGTACTCGGATGGATAATTGCATGTGCTCTTGAAATAAATGGCTTTACATCTTTCTGGCTACCACGATATTTTACAATCCCTTGTTTTTCAAGTCCTTCAAGTTCTTTCTTATAGTGATTTTCCGTTGGCTCTATAAACCCAATCATATTAAACTCTGTATTCGGATATTTCCCCTTAATTTGCTTTGCCGCTTCTATATAATCATCTACTCCTTTATCGTGTAAAATACGACCTATATAATTAAACACTATTATATCGCCGTCAATTCCATCTCCACCTTCTGGATATGATTGTAGAGGATATCTCTCTGTATCTACCCCTGAACCCGGAATTAATTTGTAGTCCCCCTTAATCATTCTGGCATCTAATGCTAATTTCATATTTGTAGAATTCTGAAACATGACACAAGCGGCACCACGATACGCCGTCTTAAACAAAAACATAATGAATGCACGCATTAATCCTGTTTTATTCAAAACACTTCCCAACCCTGTAACATTGTTAATATATGGAATCCCTAACTGTCTTGCAGCAACGCTAGCATACACATTTGGCTTCGCAGTATAAGTTAACACTACGTCCGGCCGATATTTCTTAAATATCTTTCTATAATGTAAAAACAACTTCCCATCAGCTATGATATTGGTTCCACGCCTGTCAATAATTGGATCATCATAAATAAACGGAATGTCTTTCATCATTTCAAATTTCGGTCCATTGGGACATGAGATTAACATTTCATATCCTTCTGCTAAAAGACCTTCAATCAATTCTTTACGAAAACAATAAATGTCATCATCATTATTTGTTACCAGAGCAATTAACGGCTTCTTTGTATCTACTCTGTTATCTAATTTTATTTCATCCATAGTTTTTTTCTTCATTTCCTCCTTTCCAGAATCCTCCTTATCCATAACAGCAAACACAGTCCTTACCATTGTTACAATATCGCCCCAAAAACTAAACTCTCGTATACTTTTTAGATTATATTTCATCTTTGCAGGCAACACCTTTTCTACATATACTTTATCTACGTCTTCTGCTTCATCTAGTAATTTCGCTTCATCTTTATATCTAATACTAGCTTCGCTTGTAATACCAGCAGGCATTAATAATGTTGCTCTCATTTCTTTTGTATACTTTTTTACATATTTCGTCGCTTCCGGTCTTGTTCCTACAAAACTCATGTTTCCTGCAATTACATCAAACACCTGTGGAAGCTCATCTAACCTGTATTTTCTTAAAAATTTTCCCGTTGGTGTTATTCTACTATCTCCCGAAACTGTGACTGCCGTCCCAAGCTGATCTGCATTTGCTACCATTGTGCGAAATTTATGTATTTTAAATATTTTCCCATATGTAGTAATACGTTCTTGGCGATAGAATACACCTCCCGGTGACTCTGCAGCTATTTTAATGCTAATAATAAGCATCGGTATTGCCGTAATAATAAGAATGCCAAATCCAGCCACAATGTCAAAAAGCCGTTTCATTTTTAAACTTAATTTTCTTTTAGAAAGAATATCATAATACTCTTTTACTTCTGCGCATTGCATATACTTAGGAATTTCTTCCCACTTTCTCATACCTTACTTCCTCATTTCCGTTGAGACTTTTTCATCCCAGTATTTTATATATATTCTCTTATAATTTCTTTATATTTTTCTACTATATACTCAACGTCTTCATTAGTCAGCTTTGTATGCAATGGTAATGTAATCTCATTTACAAATCTTTCATACGCATTCGGATAGTCTTTAATATCAAACCCTAATTTTTTATATGCCGTCATCATTGGCAACGGTTTATAATGTACATTGCACGCAATTCCCGCCTCTGCCATTTTCACAATGATTTCTTGACGCTGTTCTAATGAAATCTTAGGTACTCTCGTAATATAAAGATGTCCTGAAGACTGATACTCGTCAGTATAATGAGGTAACACCTCTACACCTAATGGTTTAAATGCAGCATCATATTTTTCAATGATTTCTTTTCTTCTTTCCAACATCCCATCATAGCGACTCAACTGAGCAATTCCTATACCTGCCATAATATCTGTCATGTTACACTTATACCACGGACCAATGACATCATATTCCCATGCACCCAGTTGTGTCTTTGCAAGAGCATCTTTTGACTGCCCATGTAATGACAGCAACTGCAGCTGTCGATAAATTTCTTCATCATCAATTCCTGGAATTGATTTCCATGTTAAAGCCCCGCCCTCTGCTGTTGTCAGATTCTTTACAGCATGAAAACTAAAGCTTGAAAAATCTGCTATACTTCCAATTATTTTTCCGTGCCATTTTGCACCAAAAGCATGAGCTGCATCTGTATTTACAGATACTCTTCCTATTGCCCTCTGAATCTTATTATTAGGTTGGAACAAATATTTTTTCTTCTCAATAATTTTAAAAATCCTATCATAATCACATGGAACGCCGCCCAAGTCTACCGGTATAATCACTTTTGTTTTTTCAGTAATTGCTGCTTCCAGTGCTTCATAATCCATTTCCAGAGAATTTTTCTGCACATCTATCAATTTTAAGGTCGCGCCCACATGGCACACCACAGATGCAGATGCTGTATAAGTATATGCTGGTACAATTATCTCATCTCCTTCAGCAATCCCTAATACTCTTAATGCCATTTCTGCACATGCCGTCTGAGAATTAAGACATACTGCCTTATTCACTCCACAATATGCCGCAATACGACGCTCAAATTCTTTTGTTTTAGGACCTGTAGTAATCCATCCTGATCTAAGAGCTTCAGTAATTTCATTTATTTCCAATTCTGACATATCTGGTGGGCTAAATGATATTTGACGTTTTTCTAAATTTTTAAACATTTTTTATTATTCCTTTCATCTACTATAATATTTTTATACTAGAGAATAAGTTATAACAGCTTTTCCCCTCTGCCATTCTTATATACATTTTTCAACATTTTAATTATTGAAAAAACTCTTCAATATTAATTTCTTCTTATCTTTATCACATTCCCGCTTCTCTCGTCGCTGCCACTTCCGCCATCGCATCTCCTGTGAGTTCTACCATTTTACTCATTGGCATCTCCCTGCCGGTTGGATTTGCGCCTACTGGATGGAAAGTCGGCACCACTTTTTCCACTCTTTCTACGATATCATCACAATTATTATAACTCTCATGTGCTAATTCTTCCAGTTGTTTCAAAAACACTTCTATATTAAATGGTATCGGCTGTCCAATATGGATCAGCTTATTCTTTGTTCTCTTCATTCCTTCTTCTGCCATCAGTTTTTCTTCATACAGCTTTTCCCCCTGACGCAGTCCGGTATAACATATTTTGATATCTACATCCGGTTTATATCCAGATAATTTAATCAGGTTTCTTGCCAGTGTATCAATCTTTACCGGATCTCCCATGTCAAGAACAAAAATTTCTCCGCCGCCTGCATACGTTCCTGCCTGCAGCACAAGGCTGACAGCCTCCGGTATCGTCATAAAATACCGAATAATATCAGGATGCGTTACCGTCACAGGTCCTCCTGCTGCAATCTGTTTCTTGAACAGTGGAATAACAGAACCATTGCTTCCCAGTACGTTTCCAAATCTGACAGCGACAAACTCTGTTCTTCCCTTCATATTGGAATTATTTTTCTTCCAATTCATATGCTTTTTAAACAAATCCTCCGGATCAATATCTTCGCTGTCGGCATGAGCATGTAAAAATGGAAGTAAATCTATTTTTCCCGTGCGGCTAATCTCATCCATACTCTGGATAACCATTTCACACAGACGCTTACTTGCTCCCATAATATTAGTAGGATTTACCGCTTTATCTGTACTGATCAAAACAAATCTCTGTGTTCCATAGCGCAGAGCAGCATATGCTGTCTTATAAGTACCAACTACATTATTTTTAATCGCCTCATTCGGGCTTGTCTCCATCAGAGGGACATGCTTATGTGCCGCTGCATGGTAAACAATATCCGGCTTATATGTCCTAAATACCCATTCGATTCTTCGACTGTCTCTCACGCTTCCAATTAAAGCTTTTAAGTTCAATTTCGGATATTTTCTTCTTAATTCCTGTTCAATATCATAGACATTATTTTCATAAATATCAAAAATGATCAGCTGTCCTGGCTTATGGCTGGCGATCTGACGGCATAGTTCGCTTCCGATGGAACCTCCGCCTCCTGTGACCAGAATCGTTTTTCCTTCAATCTGCTGAAAAATTTCATTCATATCTACCTTGATCGGTTCTCTTCCAAGCAGATCTTCCACCGCCACATCTTTCATCTGAGATACAGAAATTTTTCCACTCACCATCTGATAGATAGAAGGTAGAATTTTCAAATCACACCCGGTCTCTTTGCAAATATCGAGAATATCTCTTTTTTGTTGTGCTGTTGCGCTTGGAATTGCAATTAAAATCTGTGTAATATGATATTTTTGTACATTGAGTAAAATATCTTCTCTGCCTCCTACGACTGGAACACCTGCTATATATCTCCCCCATTTATTTTTATTATCATCAATAATACAGCATACTCGATATCCATCTTTTCTGCCTTTATTGATATCTTTCAGTAAAATCTGTCCTGCTGAGCCTGCTCCAATCATCATTGCATTTTGAGAATCCAGACCATTTTTTTGACCCTTTCTCATTAAAAGAACGATTCTATAAGAGAAACGGATCATCAGAGTAAACATAAACTGAAAAATTGCTCCAAATATGTAGTAAGTAATCGGCATACGATGAAAGAAAACCGTGATTGCTGCTGTATGAATAATACAGGTAATTATTGTAACAGATACGACACGTATCATTTCATCATAACCGGCAAAGCGCCAGATACTCCTATATAATCTTGCCATCATAAATAAGGCTATACAGATCACAATATAGATAGGAATAAACTTCATATATGCTTCCATATATTCCTGATTAATCTGAGAAACTTTGCAATCAAACCGAAGCCAGAGTGCCAGAAAATAAGCTGCTGCTATGGAAAATGCATCATAAATCAAAAGACCCAGTGTTACAACTTCCCAGTGCTGCAGCTTCCGCAGTCCAAATTTTTTCTCATTCGTTCCATGTCTGCATTCTGATTCTACATCGATATTTTTTTGCTCGCCAAATAAACTATGTTTTCTGCATAAAATCCGTGCAAAATAAATCAGCACCATCAGCATCAAAAATAGCGCCATCATCAAAACTGTTTTCATATTGCTCTCCCTCATTTTTCATTTTTTCATCTTTCTTTCCTGGTATTACGATTCCGTTTTATAAAGAATATTCTTTCCCTGCTATCTGTGCAGATCGTCTTAATGCCCACATCTCTCCTCTTCATATGCTGTCTTTCAGCATTACAGCTATTGCTTTCGATCTTTTTCTGCACTTTCTCATTCTAATTGGCAAAATTATACCATATATCTTCTTTTTTTCAATATCAATTACATTTTTAACTCGTTTCTAATCATAGATAGTAAATTTTATTTTTTATTGATTTTTTTTATTTTTTATTTATAATTTTATCTTTACCTATCTGATTTTATTCAATATTTCCTTTGGATCCAGATTATTTTCCCTGACTTTTGATAAAACTCTCGAAAAAATAAAAAAAACATAGCAATTTGTATTCTCTATCTACAAATTGCTATGTTTTTTTAAAGTCTATAACGAAACAATTCATCCCCCGCTGCTCATAGAAGGAAGCATGAATTGTTTCGTTACCTCGATATATTTTATTTTTTATTACTTCTTATTTTAAATCATCTTCTGTCAAACCAACCGAAGCTAATGCCACTACTCTGTTTGCTGCCTCACGTTCCGGATATTCTGCATTTTCTACATATTCCGATTTTGCATCATGCCACCACATAAAAGCGCCATCTGTCTCTGTGCTGCATATATCCCATTCTGTCAATCCCTCTCCGTTTGGATTTCCTGTCTTTGTAAAGTTTGCAAAATAGGATGAAATTTGATCTGCCATCGCATAATCTGCATCCGTCCATACTCGCTGTCCTTCTGTGTCGCGAATAGAATCAAATGCATACCATAATTCTGCTGAATGAAAAGCTCCATAGAAGTCCTCATCTCTAACTGGATTTTCATGGTTTGGCAAATCATGATCAAAATAATATACATAGACATCTGTATCATTATTTTTCTCAATATATTGAGCTGACACTACATAATTTGCAAAAGACAGATCACTGTAAGAGCGAAGATTTACGCGATATGCCTCTTTCTCGTCTTCTGCAGTATATGCTTTTGCCCCTTCTTCGCCATACATTGTTTTCATGGTCTCTGCAAAAATATCGAGGTCCATTGTTCCCTCCGGATCTCCCATCAGAGAAGTCATCTCATCTGAGGTTCCGCCAATCATAATATTGATTCCATCCAGAGCTCCTGGTCTTGAGAGGTTTACAGATTCTTCTGTAAATACATATCCATCAATCACATAGGTACTGCTTGCATTGGTGATAACATCATAAAGAGACTGTGTCTCGTCTGTTGCTGACATTGTATCCATATAATACTGCGCGTCATGAGAACGCAATTCTGCCACTAATTCTTCAGACGTCGTTTCTTCTGGAAGTCCCATAGCCGCTTTCACAATCGGCTCTGCCTCTGCCTGAACTTCTTTCATATCTCTATATGGCAGTGTGCCCTCTGCCGTTAAAAGTCCCGTAAAACCACTTTGCACAATCGCATTCTGGAACAATCCCTTTGCCAAAGGAGTGCGGAGCAGCGCTGTCACATTCATAGCGCCTGCAGACTGGCCTGAGATTGTAACCTGATTTGGATTTCCTCCAAATCCCGCAATGTTTTCTTTTACCCATTCCAAAGCTTTTACCAAGTCTTGAACCGCATAATTTCCAGAAGCCCCATTTTCATTTTCAGAGGATAATCCTGGAAGTGTCAAAAATCCATACATGCTGACACGATATTGTACACATACTACAACAATCCCTTTTTCTGCCAGTTTGGATGCATTAAACTCTCTCTCTGAAGCGTTACCATGGTTATTTGCTCCTCCATGAATATAAACCAGAACAGGTAGGTTTTCGTCGGTTGATTTTGCAGGTGTATATATATTCAAATTTAATCCTGCTTCGCTGATTGGAGGATTATACAGATCGTCAAAATAAAACTCATCCCCCCAGAATCCTCCAACCGGATTTAATTCTGCTGCTGGTTTCTGCATTGCCTGATCGCCCCATGTATCACAAACCTTTATGCCGTCCCATGTTTCTGCTGCCTGAGGCGCTTTCCAGCGATTTTCTCCTGAAGTATCTGCTGCAAATGGAATACCTTTAAATACCTTTACTCCTTCTGTGTCCGATTCCACCCCCTGAACCTGTCCACCTTCTATAGTCACAATATCAATGTTGTCTGTCTCAGCTGCAAATACTGTTATTCCTGAGCACGCACTTGCTGCCATCATCACAGATATCATAGCTGCTAAAAAACGTTTCCGATCTCTCATTTCCATTCCTCCATCTCATTATATCGTTTTGCTCATTTTAAATTTTATCTTTTATCTGCGCAGTGCTTTTCCATGCTTTCAGCCCCCCATTTTGCTTTCCGCATTTTATTCTGCCTCATCACTGCTCAATATAACTATTTTACACAAAAAAAGATGATATTTCCATCCGAAAATATCACTTTTGACGAATAAAATATCACCTTTTTTTTTACTTTTAAATTTTTTCTCTATCTTTTCTTTTATTTTCTCTCTTTTCCGCAACTTTTCACTTCTTCGGTGAAATATTACTCTGATTTTCCTGACAAACTGGAAATTTCAAAATAATCTGTATTCCTCCTTCTTTTCTTTGACAGGCGTCAATTTTAAACTGCTCTCCATATAAATACTTCATTCTCATACGAATGTTGTAGATACCGATATGTTCTCTTATGTCAATCTCTTTTTCTTCTTCTCTGTCAGACGGAAGGTCATAAAAATATTTTTGAATTTTTTCCTGACTCATTCCAATTCCATTATCCTGAATTTTTGTTATCATCATTTGATCAGAAATTGAAAAATCAATCCATATCTTTCCCGGTATCAATCTGCCATTTTCATTGCGGTGTAAGACAATTCCATGTAAAATAGCATTTTCTACAAAAGGCTGAAGCACGTTTTTTGGGTATTTCACTTTAGCATACTGTGGTTCAATTAGAAATTCCATTGAAATTTCATTGCTGCATAAATATTTCTGAATTGTCATATATGCATCCAGCTGTTGCTTTTCCCGTTCTAATGTATCATAAATCTGCAGTTTCGTCATTTTCAGCCGGTCTTTGAGCATTCCTATCAAAGCCTTATTGATAATCATAATATCCTCTGTCTGATTCAGCTCTGCCAGATAAGTAATCGTGTTCAGTGTATTATAGATAAAATGTGGATCGATCTGAGAGACCAGAAGACTGTACTCTACTTTTTTCTCTTTTTGTTCCTGCTCTTTAATCTTTTCTATATTTTCGCGAATCTGATCCATCATCTGATAAAAAGTATCTGCAATCATGCCCACTTCATCATCACTTTTGATACTTTTAGGAATATCATATACCTCTCCTTTTACTCCCCTCATCTGACTGGCAAGTTTATTCAATTTGGAAAGACTGCGATTTAAGATCAAGATGACCAGTATCAATAAAATCAACTGAAAACCAACAAAGACTTCATTAATCATTGCGATAAGTGATTCATATGGGTGCAGAAAATCCGACTTCGACAGACAAGTCACCAGTTTCATCTGTTCAATCTGGTATGAAGTTCTCACCCCGATAATCGTATTGCCATCTATCTCAGTCAAATTTGTCTTGTACTGTTCGTCTGCAAATAAGTTTTCAATCTTTTCCGGTTCCATCTGACAAAATGCAGAATCGTCAACATTCTGAAACAGAATTTCTCCATTTCTTCCTATCATGCAAAAGTCTCTTACATCTGCATTCAAAAAGTCAGAAAATATATTCCGGAATTCTTCAAATGGCTCAATCATCAAAAATACAATCTGGTGGTTCTCCGTCTCCTTCAGCATAGCAAATGAGATAAATTCCTTTGTTTTGCATTCCTTATTTTCCACAAATACTGGTGAATACATTCTTTTCAACCTGTCATGTTCATAAGTATGCATATTACTTAAATTTTCTTTCAGACTTTCAAACCATGCAGACTCCATAATCATTTCGCCATATTTTTCCATCTCAGGCTGGCATAACATCTGCTTCCAATCTACAACTGCAATAACGTTCCGACTTGAGACAATGGCGCCCGGTTCTTCCCTACCCCGATATTCTCCTGCTAGATATTCCTCAATTTCTCCCTTTAACTCCTCTTTTCCCTCTTCTTCTTCCATATACTGTATCATCTTTGAAATCAGCACATCATTTTGCCACAGTTTCAAAAGATATTGTGTGTTCTGATGAAGCAGATAGCTGATTTTTGTCACAACCGCTGAGTTCAGCACAGTAAAGTCCTGCTGCATTTTCGGCTCCAGAAAACGGTAAATCCAATCAGACATTCTGCTTCCTGCTGCCAGCAACATAACCAGAGTGACGGTACAGATTGCATAGACGCATTTTTTGACGAGTGTGTTTGGTTTAATCTTTTCCCAGATTCCTTTTTTCTCCATATCTACTCGTTCTCTTTTCCTTTTTTTCGATATTCTTGTGGAGAAATATCATACATTTTTCGGAAAACCTTTGCAAAATAAGACGGAGAGCTATATCCTACCTGTTCCACGATATCTGGTATTTTCTCATTTTCTTTTTCAAGCAGTTCCCGTGCCTTTTCCATCCGCACCTTTGTCAAAAATTTTCCAACTGTCTCTCCTTGCTCTTTTTTAAAGAGATCATTCAGACGATTCACACTCAGTCCTGCATTCTCCGCAATTCCTTCCACACTTAAAAAAGAATTTTTATATTCCTGATAGATAAAGCGGACTGCACGTTCCATTGCATCTGATGTAAAATGCTGTTCTTTTTTTCTGATCTCTAAAATTTCTATCACTTTTTCCTTAAGCCACCGTACGATGCGGCGGACGCTCATAAGCTGGCATACTTCTTCATCATACAGCTCAAATGGTTCATACAGCTGCTTCTGCTTGTTCTCAAGCTCCAGCAGTACTTGTTCTACCGCTTCTTCAAATGCCAGGAAATCATATCGGTATAAAATCATTCGGAATGTGCGGTCTAAAATTCGAACAGCCATCTCTTTGTCATTTTTCTCAAACGCTTCTAAAAAATCATCTGTCACAATCTTTTTTGATGTCTTTGGTTTCTCATACATCTCAGCATACATCACAGCGCTTGTGCCTTCAAAGTATCGCTGTTCTGATAAAAATTCCATTTTTTCATACATCCGCCGACATTCCATGACAGACATCTCTTTTGAAAAGATCATCATAGAAAATGTGGCTTCCGTTTTTCCTGCCAGATACTGAACAATTGCATCTCCAACTGCCTCTATTTCCTTTTTGGTATCACAAAGGCAAATCCATCGATACGTTTCCAAACGAATAATATATACAATTTCAGGAATTTCTTTTTGAATGTCTGAAAAAACTGTCCTGTAATCAATTTCGGGAACCATATATCCAGATCGTTCTGCAAGTACTTCCGGCATATGATCCTGTTCTAAGATTAAAAAATGAAAGAGATCCTGAAAAATTTCCTGATAAAATTCATCATCCAGATCTTCCTCTGCCGTGTGAAAGCATGTCAAAAGATTGCCAAAATCTATTTTTTTTCTTTTTTCCGTTTTCTTTTGCAGGATCTTTCGGATCTCCTGAAGTTTACTTTCAAATGTAGCTCGATCCAGCTCCTGTTTTAAAATATATTCCTGTACGCTCAGATCAATCGCCGAGCGAGCGTAATCAAATTCATCGTAGCTCGATAAAAAAATCACTATGGTTTCCGGTCTCTTCTCTTTGATCCTTCTTGCCAGCTCCATACCATCGATCCCCGGCATTTGCACATCCGTGATAACTACATTCGGAAACCACCTGCAAAACTTTTCCCATGCCTCAATTCCATCAATCGCCGTATCAATCAGCTGAAATCCAAATTTTTCCCATTCCACCAAACCTGCAAAATGCTTCAGTGCAAATTTATTATCGTCCGCCAACATTACAGTTATCATAAGCCCCTCCATAGCATTTCGTCTAATTCTTTTCTCCATTTTAGTTCTTATTTCTTTTAAAGTCAACATTGCAGCCGCTTCGGGTCCGGATCGCCACATTTTTCCTCTTTTTAACTGCTTTTTATTAATCTGAAATCTAAAAAAGAAGACCTTGTATTTCTTCTATCCATACATGGTCTTCTTTTTATTTAGATATTTTTCTATTTAGATATCTTTTTATTTATAATATCTTTTTCATCAGACACCTGAAAAGAAGGCTTTTCCTGTCTTTAATAAATGCTTAGAATCATATAGATAAATCCCATCGCAAGCATTTCACATGGAAGTCCTCTGTAAGCAAGACCCGTTCTTGCAAACTTCAGCGTCTTCTTTGCAGAGATAAACATTACAACCGGAACGGCAATCGTCCAGATCATTCCAACAAGTTCTCCAAAACTTTCCATTGCAAATGGTCTTGAAAAGATAACCATTGGAATAACCAAAAGAAGGCTGTGCGTATTTCTGCTTCTCTTTTTCAGCACACCGTTTGTAAAAGCTAATACAAGTCCTGCCGTTAAAAATGCAAACGTTGTCTCCAGAAAACTCTTTGATTGGAAGGAAGCTTCAAAAATCGTATTTCCAAAAATACTGCCTCCCGCGCAAAACTCTCTGACTGCCGCCAGTAAAACCCAGAACCCCCATGCGATCCCAGATTCCCAGAAAAGTTCTCCATATTCTGCATCGATCTCTGTCATCAATACATGTTTTGCAGCTAAAAGTCCCACAATAAAAGTCATGATCCAAAGTCCATTGTTCACTTCAATTCCAAGCTGCGAAAATCCGAGTAAAAATGCGCTGGCGCAGATAGATCCTGTTCCTATCAGGACACTCAATCTTACGCTCCATAAGGGCACAAAAGGTTCAAGCAGATTTTTCAAAAACTCTGCAAATACGACTGCAGCAATCACCAGAATTCCGGCTGCAAATGCTTCTTTCATGCCAGCAGAAAACAGTACGATTCCAAGTGCAAATGCCTCTGCAGGATATTTTAGTTTCATATCATATCCTCCATTCTCTTATTTTGCTGCGTTTAAAAATTCATATGCCTCATTGATTCCTGTAACTGCTGCTGTGGAAGAAACAGTTGCTCCGGATACGGCATCTACCTGTGTTCCGTTCTGCGGTGCCGGCGTTTCTTCTCTCTCTACACCTGCGGATTCATCGAGACACTGCTGTGCCAGTTTTACAAATCCGTTCACTGAAACGCTGACTCCAGCTACAGCATCTGTCTTTCCCTGTTCATCCATAGTTAAAAACTCCAGATTCTGATGTTCTATCAGAGCTGCCGCCAGAGCTTCTGCCTGTTCTTTCCATGTCGGGCCGTCTTCTGTCATCACATACTCGCCCTCTTCAGACATTACGCTCTTTTTCTTGCCGTCTTCTCCGACTGCTTCCCATACAACTTCTGTGATTTTTCCATCTTTTACTGTGAGGCTTACCTGATCGGTAAATCCGCTGCTGTCTGGTCCTTCAGTCTTTGCTTCATATGTGCCGTCTTTTAATTCCAGCTTTTCCGTCAGTCCTGCTGCTTCTTTCATACACTCTTCTGCAAGGCTTGCAAATCCTCCGACAGAAATACTTACGCCGTTTACTGCATCTGTCTTACCCTGTTCGTCCATATTTAAAAAGCTTAAATTCTGATTTTCAATCACTGCTGCTGCCAGAGCTTCTGCCTGTTCTTTCCATGTCAGACCATCTTCTGTCATCACATACTCGCCCTCTTCAGACATTACGCTCTTTTTCTTGCCGTCTTCTCCGACTGCTTCCCACACAACTGATGTGATCTTTCCATCTTTTACTGTGAGGCTTACCTGATCGGTGAATCCGCTGCTATCTGCACTGTCAGCCTTTGCCTCATATGTGCCGTCCTGAAGTTCTGCTCCTTCCAGCTCATCTGCCGCTGACTCCTCTTCCCCTCCAAGGTTCATTCCAGGAAGATATACAGGCGCTTCCACGCCTTCAAACTGGCTTAAAAACTCTGGCTCTGTGATTCTGGAACCTACATTCGGTGTCTCATTTTGTTCTGTCACTTCTACCTTTGTCACTTTTTTTCCATCTGCATCAAATGATACATTCATCACAATATCTCCGCCGTATCCTTTTTTCTTTACTGTCACGACATAGCCATTTTCTGTTTTTACTGCTTTTTCAATATTTTCTGCGCCGCTTACATCCAGCTCTTCCAATACTTTTTCCTCTGTTGCAGATGTAGTTGTATTTTCATTTTTGGAAAGAGCCTTTGATCCTGCAATCACTCCGAAAGAAAGCGCTGTCACCAATGCCAGTGCAAGGATTCCTCTTACATTTTTATTTTTCATATAATTTTCCTCCCGTTATTTTCTCTTCGTCCCATAGACATGTTTTCTGTAAAGCATGGACAGCACGCCTGCAAGACAGTTTGCTGTCAGAATACCAAAGCAGATTCCTTCCGGATAATTGCTCCAGATACGAATTCCAGCAGTGATGACCCCGGCTGTCAGAGCATACAGCAGTCTTCCTCTTCGTGAAAGGAAAGCATAATCTGTGAGCATATAGCATCCTCCCATGATCAGTCCGCCTCCAAACAGGTTCATCAAGATATCTCCTGTAAATAATCCATCCGGTCCAAACACAAATGTAAGTACCACAACTGTGGCAATATAAGTAAATGTGCCTTCCATGTTGACGATTCCTTTATAGCACATATATCCAAACCCAATCAGAAGAAGCAGCTTGCTTGTTTCTCCCATGGCTCCTGGCATTTCTCCCAGAAACATCTGCATATAGCTGTATCCGGCTTCTGCTCCGCCTTTTACTGTCCCAAGCACCGTTGCAGCTGAGATCGCATCTGCCTGCAAAGTCTGCGGTACAACGTACTGCATAACAGCTGACGGCCATACTACCATGACAAGAAGTCTTCCCATCAATGCCGGATTTACAAAGTTATTTCCTATTCCTCCAAACATCTGCTTTACAAATATAATGCTGAATACATCGGCTGCCACTAAAACCCATACCGGAACTGTCACCGGCATATTAAAAACCAGAAGCAATCCTGTGACAACAGCGCTGAAATCACCTGCTGTAACCTGCTTTTTTGTAATCTTCTGCCACAGATACTCTGTCACAACACAGACACTGACAGAAAGTCCTGCAAGATAAAACGCTCGGATTCCAAAATAATAGATCGCTCCCAGCAATGCAGGTATCAGAGAAATAGAAACATTCATCATAACCTTTCTTGTCGAGTTATCTGTACGGATATGAGGTCCGTTTATCACTCTTGTCTGATTCATGATTTCTTCACCGCCCTTTCTCTCATTCTCTGCTTCACGATATCTCTGGCTGTCCTTGTTCTGACAGACAGTTCCCGTTTTGCAGGGCAGGCGTAAGAACAGCAGCCACATGCAATACATTCGCTTGCATACAGCTTTTCACATAAATCATAGTCCTCATCCATCAGCGCAAATTCGATCTGATACGGTATCAGTCCCGCCGGGCACACGCTCTCACATCTTGTGCATCGGATGCAAGGCTGTTCTTCATATTGCTGATCTGGAAGCACTAAGATTCCTGACGTATTCTTTGTCACATAAAACAATTCGCTCTCTCCATCCCAGTCAGAAGCCACACATGGTCCTGTCATAGGTCCTCCTGCGATGATTCTGTTTTGTTTTACAGTCACCCCTCCGCACAGCTCAATCAGTTCTTTTGCTGATGTTCCGATAGGAACAAGATAATTGCCTGGTTCCTTTACCCAGCCTGTCACAGTGACGATTCTTCTTGTGAGAGGCATCTTTCCCAAAAGCATATCTGCTGCTGCCTTAGCAGTTCCGATGTTTGAGACAATCACTCCCACATCTGCCGGCAGACCTCCCATAGGAACTTCTCTGTTCAGAACAGCCTGTATCAGCTGGCGTTCTCCTCCCTGAGGATATTTCGTCGGGAGAACACAGACTTCCACTGTTCCTTCTCCTTGTGTCACACCATCTCTTTTTGCTTCTTCCAGAATTTTTTTCATCGTCTCTGCCGCTTCCGGCTTGTTATCTTCAATACAGATATACGCTTTTTCTGCTCCAGATGCTTTGAGCATCAGACGCACTCCATTGACTGCGGCATATCCATTTTCAACCATCAAGCGGTAGTCACATGTCAGGAATGGCTCGCACTCTGCGGCATTTATAAGAAGCGCATCTATCTTACGTTCTGTCTCATATTTCTTATGAGTCGGAAATCCTGCTCCTCCCATGCCAGTCAGACCACCGTCACGAATTCCTGCGATGATTTCCTCTTTCGTAAGACTATCCAGTTTTACTGCTTCTTTCTCATAGCTCTTTTTGTCTTCCTGCTGCTCGCCTTCGCTTTTTATGATGCAGCTTAAAATATTCCGTCCTTGATTTGACACTTCTTTCACTTCCATAACTTCACCGTTTACACTGGCATGAAGCGGTGCTGCCATGAAAGCTTCGGGATTTCCGATTTTGTCGCCTCTTTTCACTTTGTCCCCAGGTTTTACCAAAAGTCCACACTTTCCTCCAAAGGACTGTTCGGACAAGATAGTTACGGTTTTGGGCCAGTAGATCTGAACCTGCCGATTCATCGTCATCGACTTGTCATAACCGTCTGTTGGATGCACTCCGCCGGGGAATCCTTTTTTTTCTCTTTTTCGCATGCCTTGTTCTCCTCCATCTGTTTGTGACAATAACAGTCAGATTTGCTGCTCTTTCATTGTCTTTTTGTTCGTTCTATCGCTGACATACTTATATAAGATATCACATAAAATCTTGTTTTGCAATGTGCTTTATTTTGGATTTTTTATCTTTTTTTCTCTCCAAATTTAGACAAAAAATCAACGTATCCCGTGACCAAAGCCGCAGATATTCTTGATATTTCCAGAAAAAATCTTCAGACTTTATTATTATTCAAAGTCTGAAGATTTTTTATTCCTGATTCCATTCTTATGACTGGCTCGTGTTCATATCCATTGATTTTGTGCTGGTAAGCCCCATCATCTGTGCTGTCTCCAGTGTCTTATATACCTTAATTGTAGGTGCAAGCCATACCTGCCCCGTTCCTCTGTACACATTTACAAGACCCTCGCCGCTGACTGCTGATCCAATCAAGGTCTTAGCACTTCGCTCTACTGTAAAGTCCAGAGAACTGGAACGCAGAACGGCAAAGTTTCCATCCACTTTTAATGTATCATTATATAAATCAATCATATCAATCTCTGCCATCGGAACCATAGATTCCAGAATTACAATCCCCGGACCAGTGAGCTGTTGCTGGAAGAAACTCTCTCCTCCAGCGATTGCCGATGAGATGGTTCTCTGAGAGATTGTCTGAACCGTTACACTTCCCTGAGAACAGTAAAACATTCCGTCATCAATGATAATCGACTCTCTGTCCGCCAGTTCTAATACAAGAAAATGTTTAAAAGAAGGTTCCAGAACTAACAGTCCCGTGCCGCTGTACTCCGGCTGTGCTGTCTGCTCCCCTGTGACAGCTCCTCTTACAAAACGTCCCAGTGCATTTCCAATCGTCACACCGCTGACCATTTTGATGTCTCCCTGAAAATAACTCATAGATCCTTTTTCAATCGTAACTTTCTCATTGTTTAAATACAGCGCAATCTGTCTGACTCTGATATGCTGCTGTTCCATAAAATAGACCTGCTGCGCCATTGAAGGATTTGAGATTCCAAGCAATTTTTCATACTCTAAAACCTCGACGCGCAGCCCTCTGCTTTGATATTCTTCGATTACTCTTATGTTTTCTCTTGTCCCTGTCGCAGTTTTCATCGTTTGATCCCTCTTTCTTTTTTCTCATTTCTATTTATGCTCATTTTTATGCCTTAATACTTTTTTATTCACGCATTTTCGTCGGATTCCTCATTTCTTTTCTCATCCGACCGGTTTATTTTCTCATTTGTAATGATTATAATACAGAATCTATCAGCTTTTTTGTGTATTCCATCTGAGGTGTACAGATAATCTGGTCTGTTTTGCCCCTCTCAACAATTTTTCCATGGTACATCACCAGCACTTCATCGCAAAACTCCTGCACCACTGCAAGATCATGTGAGATAAAAAGAAAAGAAATCTTTTTTTCTTGCTTTAACTCCTTGAGCAGATCTAAAATCTGTCTTTGAACTGTCACATCTAAAGCGCTCGTCGCCTCATCGCAGACCAATACAGACGGTTCCACCGCAAGAGCGCGGGCGATTGCGGCTCTCTGGCACTGACCGCCGCTGACCTCATGTGGAAAACGTTTTGAAAAATCAGCTGGCAGTCCACAGGTTACAAGAAGCTCTTTCACTCGTTTTTGTACTTCTGTTCTGCTCATCCTCTGGTTTCTCAGACTTTCTCCTATTCCGTCCCCCAGTGTTCTTCTCGGATCAAATGAATCTGCCGGTGTCTGAAATACCATCTGAATTTCTCTGTAAATTTCTCTGAGCGCTTTGCCCTTTTTTTGAGTGATATCCTCTCCGAACAGCTTTACACTTCCATGCGTCACAGGCAAAAGTCCTGTGACCATCTTGGCAACTGTACTTTTTCCTGAACCTGACTCCCCTACGATTCCAAGACATTTTCCGCGCTCCATCCAAAAGCTGGCATCCTCCACTGCCAGAAACGATTTTTTGTGTGAGATAAATACTTTATTCAGATGTTCTGCCTCCAGTATGATTTCTGCCATATATGCTCCTCCAAATTATCGTTTTTTCTTTTCTGCACTTCGTCTGAGATGCGGCACAGAAGCCATAAGCTGTTTCGTATATTCCTCTTCAGGGTGATTCAGCACACGCTCTCTGGATCCATATTCTATTGTTTTCCCATCTTTTAAAACCAGAATCTGGTCAGCCATCACGCGAACCAGACCGATATTATGAGTTACGAGAATTATCGCTGTGTTGTACTCTTCACGCATCAGTTTCAGCTCCTCTGCCACCTGCTTCTGAACAGTCACATCCAAAGCGCTTGTCGGTTCATCTGCCAGCAGAACTGCCGGACGGTGCATCATCGCCATACAGATGCCTACACGCTGATTCATCCCTCCTGACAGTTCAAAAGGGTAACTTTTTAATATCCTTTCACAATCATGAAGTCCTATTTTCGACATGATCTCTCCGGCCTGTCTTTCTGTCTCTTTTCTGGAAATCTTTTTATGTTCTGTCATACTCTCATATATCTGATCTCCGATTGTTCTGATTGGGCAGAGAGATGATTTGCAGTCCTGAAAAACCATTGCTATCTCCGTCCCACACAGCCTGCGCAGTTCTCTCTGTGCCATATCAGTCAGATTTTTTCCCTTATATAAAATATCTCCCCTCGTCACCATCCCATTGCTGCCCAGAATCCCCATCACTGCCTTGATGAGCGTGCTTTTTCCACTGCCCGATTCTCCTACGATTCCAAGAATTTTCCCTTCCTCCAGTGTAAAACTGACATCCTTTACAACCTCTTTTCCATTATAGCTTATACTTACATGATCTGCACACAGCAATGGTTCTTCCATGATTCACGTTCTTCCTTTCTTATTCCTCTATATTCAGATCTGCCGTGATTTCATAGTAGTCGCACGGATGAGCCTCTATTCCGGATACATTTGATTTGGTGACAATTCCCATATTCAGATGAGACACAAAGAAAAATGCTCCGTCATCTAAAATTATCTGCTGCGCCTGCACGGCAAGTTCTCCTCTTTTTGCAGGATCTGAGCAGACGCGAAGCTCGTCCACAATCGCATCTACCTCTTCATTTTGATATTTTCCATAATTTTTTGCGGCCGTAGAGGTCACTGTACTTGTAAAGAAATATTCCGGGTCTCCAGTAGGAGCTGTCGTTGCAGAACTTACATATAAATCAAATTCTCCGTCTGCCGCATACGTTCTGTGATCCGGCGTGTTGTTCACATTCACTTCAATCCCGATTTCTTTTAATGTTGCCTGTGCATATTCCGCCAGTTTCGGCTGTTCCAGCCGGCTCGGATACGTCAGCCAGTTGACTGTCAGCTTCTGTCCGTCTTTATCCACATATCCGTCACCATCTGTGTCTGTCCATCCTGATTCCTCCAGCAGAGCCTTTGCCCCCTCCGGGTCATATGATACGGCTGTGACTGCCTCATTCCCATAGGAGAAACTGCTTGGAAAAGCTGCTGACGCAGGCACTCCTCTGTTTTCCATAATTACAGAACAAAATCCTTCTTTGTCAATTCCCATCTCTATCGCCATGCGCACATTTTTGTCCTGCATGATCTCAGACTCCATGTTAAACTGCCCGAAAAAACAGCGGCTTGTCGCAGCGGAATGAATCTCATATTCTGGATTTCCTTCAAACAAAGTATAGTTGTCATACTGGAGACCATACGTTCCCTGAATATCTCCTGTCTGTAATGCAGCCGTCAAAGCGCTTCCGTCTGAAAAAGATTTGACAATTACATTGTCCACATTTACTTCTCCGCCCCAATAATTTTCATTTTTTACCAGTTTGATCTCTGTCGGCGTCACCTCCTGTGCGATATACGGGCCTGTTCCTGCCACATTTGCATATCCGCCTTCTCCCTGAATACCATATTCCATATCAATAATTGCCCCATATGGGTCTCCCAGATAATTGATAATCGCCGGGCATGGCTCTGTCGTCCGGATAATCACATCCATTCCATCTGCCTCAATGCTCTCCACCTTTAAATCGCTCGGCGCGCGGTCATGTGTTGCAACAAGATGTTCTAAACACTCTTTAACTGCATTTCCATCCATTATACGTCCGCTTGAAAATTTGATCCCTTCTCTCAGCGTGATTTTTACTGTATTATCATCCAAAAATTCATAGGAAGTAGCCAGCCATGGTTCCGCTTCCATATTGTCATTATATTTAAACAAAGTCTCCCCTACACCATAGCGCAGACAGCTCCATCCTGAATAATTATCATGTGGATTCAGTCCTGCATCTCCCATCTCTTCACCGTACCCTGTCGTGCCATAGACAAATGTTTTTTCTTCTTCTGAAGCTGCCAGAACATTTCCTGTCATTCCTGCTGCAAGCACGCAGGAAAGCATCACTGCAAATATTTTCTTTTTCATTTTTTCATTTACCTCTCTTCTTTTCACTTTTACTTTCTTTTTTATTATGTTTTTCTTTTTCTACTATTGTGTTCTCTTATTCTCTGTATTCAGCTATTTTTCTGAATTTTCCGCAATCTATCTTTCTATTCAGTCGATAGCAGTATGCTGTCTTTGTTTTGGATCTAAGTAATCCCGCACAGTGTCGCCAAGCAGATTAAAAATCATCACCGTGATAAAAATCGCTATGCCAGGAGCCAGCACCATCCAAGGACAGATCTGAAGCATACTGCGCCCGTCATTGATCATACTTCCCCATTCCGCCATCGGAGGTTTTACGCCCAATCCCAGAAAGGACAGACCTGCCAGTTCCATCATCATCGTTCCAATATCCAGAACGGCTGTGACAAGAATACTTCCTGCCATATTTGGAAGTAAATGCCTTATAATTATTTTTGCTGTGCTGCTTCCAGATAATTTTGCCGCCATGATATAAGGAGCATCTTTCTGTGCCATCGTCAAGCTTCTTGCCAGTCTTGCAAATTTCGGCCAGCTGATTGCCGCCAGTGCAATAATTGCATTTTGAATTTCTCCTCCTAATACGCCAGCAACAGCAAGTGCAAATACAAGTCCTGGAAATGCCAGAAAAACGTCGGAAATTCTCATCAATATCGTATCTGTTTTTCCGCCTTTCCAACCGCATATAATTCCAATTACCGTTCCTGTAACTGTAACTACAGCAACTAAAATTAATGTTGAAAAAATGCTGATTGTACTGCCTGCAATTACCCTTGAAAGCAGATCTCTTCCATATCGGTCTGTTCCAAATGGATGCGCAAAGCTAGGTGGTTTTTTTGCCTGTAAAAGATCTTGGACATATGGATCGTAAGGACAGAGATATTTTGAAAAAATTGCGATCAAAAGTAATATGATTGCCAGAGTCAAGAAAAAAATCAACTTTGCTTTCGTATGATTTTTTTTTATTTTCTGTGTACGGACTGTAATTTTCTTTTCCTGATTCATACCTCATTACCTCCAAGTCTCACTCTTGGATCTAAGTAATGATAAACCAGATCCGTCACTAAATTTACCAACACATAAATCACTGCCATCCATGCCACATACGCCTGTATCATTGGATAGTCACGCATTGTAATGGCATCTACAGCCAGTTTTCCAACACCATCCCACATAAAAATATTTTCCACAATTGCCGTTCCTCCTAAAAGGCTTCCGATTGAAAGAGCTAAAAGCGTGATGATTGTAAGCATTGCGGATCTCATTACACTTTTCCAGATAATCATATACCCTCTCACGCCTCTGGCTTTTGCTCCCATCACATAATCTTTATTCAGTTCCTCTAAAACTGCTGCTCGAATCTGCCTCGTATATTTTGCCGCCATCGAGATTGCAAGAGTCAGTGTCGGCATCACAATGCTCTGCGCCAGATTTTTATTTGTCACAACCGGAAGAATTTTTAATTGGATCGCCAAAAAATACATCAATACAAGTGCAGCGAAAAAATTGGGCATGGAATTTCCGATAAAACTGAAAAAACGAATCAGATAATCCACCCATTTATTTTGTTTTACTGCTGAGAGAATGCCCAGAGGCAGTGCGATTACAATGGTTGTGAGAATAGAAGTAAGCGTAAGCAAAAGTGTCGCTGGCAGTTTTGAAACAAATGTCTCATATACATCTCTGTGAGATACATAACTCTCTCCCATATCCCCCGTCATCATTCCCGAAAACCATTTTGCATACTGGACGAGAAAAGGCTGATCCAGTCCATATTCTGCTTTTGTCTTGTCAATAATCTCCTGAGATACGGCAGCTCCTGCATTTTCATACATATAAGTGACGGCGTCCCCGCCAGCTAAACGCATCATCGCAAAGGATAAAAAAGTAATTCCTATTAATATTGGAATCAACTGAATCAGTCTTTTTATGATATATCTGCCCATTCTTTTTGTTCCTTCCCTTTTTGCTGCACCTTTATCAAATCCTTTCAAAAATTATTATCTTGATATATTATCACAGAAAATATTTCATCACAAGCCCTGTAGGGGGTTTTTGTATTCCTCGTTTCTTTTTGCTTTCGCTGATGCTTCTGTCAAAAATATAGTAAGCCTATAATGTTACAAAAAGACTCTCCTGAAAGATCAAACCTCTTTCAAGAGAGTCTTTTGGAACCTATATTTTTTTATTCTCAATTATTATCGCTGCAGTTTGCCGCATCAATCGCAAGAACCAGAAGCAATGCCATCCATTCATCTTGTGGATTTACAAAATCAAGAACATATGTATCGCCCCATTGCAGAAGCTGTTTTGAAATATGAAGGATATAGCCATTTTCTGAATATACGTCATAATTCCATCCCAGCATATCACCTTCTACCATCCATCCTTGAAAATCCACCTCATATCTCGGACGTAACAAGGTAAATTTTTTCTGTATTCTTCCAATTGTTTTTCCATTTACTTCAATCTCAAATGCCGGCAGAAATGTCAAAATTTTTTCTTTAATTAATCCAATTTCCTGTCCAAACTGATCATATACATGAAGCCGATGTCCTAAAGACATCAGTTCCGCTTTCACGAAATATTTTACTTTCCCTGCTTCATCATAAATATCATACGTGTCTGTCCATGAAAATACTCTTTGTTTTATTAGAAGTTTCATAATTGTTCCCTCACTCTCTATCTATTTATCATTCTTTTTCTTTCTGTTTACTTTCCCAAAGTTTTTATTTCTTCCTCAAATTTTATTTCTTCTTATTATCTATGTAGGTTTGTCAAACATTTTATTCATTGACTTTCCTACTATTATATTATATAATGTTTATCTAAAACCGTAACAGGATGTGGATTTTTCAGGAGAAATCTTTTTTTCGCCACACAGTCGTTATATTATGACTGTGTGGCTTTTATTGTGTCTAAAAGGAGTGATAAAATGAATCAAAATTTTATGAAAGAGAAAAAAATCCTGCCTCTTGTCCTGTCAATGTCACTGCCTATGGTCATCTCAATGGCTGTGAATTCTCTTTATAATATCGTTGACAGTTATTTTGTGGCAAAAGTAAGTGAAAATGCCATGACAGCGTTAGCTTTAATTTATCCCATCCAAAATCTTATTACTGCTATTGCTGTTGGCTTCGGAATCGGCATTAATGCTGTGATCGCTTATTATATGGGCTCAAATGAACAGGAAAAGGCAAATCAGGCAACAACGCAGGGCCTGTTTTTAAGCGTTATTCACGGAATTTTAATGACTATTTTTTCTATCGTTGGAATGCCATTTTTCCTTAAAATGTTTACTCCTGATGCAGAAGTCACATCCCTTGCTCTGCGCTATTCCAACATAGCATTTTCCTTCTCCATTATTATTTCACTCGGTATCTCATTCGAGAAGATCTTTCAGTCAGTTGGAAAAATGAAAATTTCTATGATTAGTATGATCTGCGGTTTTGCAGCCAATATTATACTTGATCCTCTTCTGATTTTTGGTATCGGACCTTTCCCCAAAATGGGAATTGAAGGAGCTGCGCTGGCTACAGGAATCGGACAGACCCTTTCTCTTTGTGTCTACCTTATTACCTATCTGTTTCAGTGCATTCCGCTTAAAATTCAGTGGAAATTTATTGCGCCAGATCGCAGGATCTCAGGTAAAATGTATGCGGTAGGAATTCCGGCATCTTTAAATATGGCGCTTCCTTCCCTTCTGATCTCCGCATTAAACGGCATTCTTGCTGTTTATTCCGGCGCTTATGTATTAGTTCTGGGTGTATATTATAAGCTTCAAACTTTTATTTATCTGAGTGCAAATGGAATTGTTCAAGGTATCCGTCCTCTTGTCGGATATAACTTCGGAGCTGGTGAGTATCAGCGTGTTCACAAAATATATACTACTGCTCTGCGTCTGTCTATTATTATTATGGTAGTCGGAACTGGTTTGTCATGGGCTATCCCGGATCAGCTGTTTTCTTTATTTACCGAAAATAGTGAGACCATTCAAAAAGGGGTCACAGCGCTTCACATTATCAGTCTGGGATTTATCGCTTCTTCCGTCTCTGTCACTTCCTCAGGAGCGCTGGAAGGGCTTGGAAAAGGTCTGCCGTCCCTATTAATCTCTCTTGCCAGATATGTAGTGATCATCATACCTGCTGCATTTATTTTGAGCAAGTTTCTTGGTGCATCCGGCGTCTGGTGGGCTTTCCCATTTTCTGAGATTGTAACAGCTATTTTTTCTTATTATATCTATCGAAAAAATACGCCGAATGTTCGGCAAATTAAAGCGTAACCTCCCGTAAACAACTCTTCTTTACTATAAAATGTTTAACGAGAATAATAAGAAGAAGGCAAAATTTTGAGAAAGTAGACAGAAAGAAAAAGAAGGATGAAATAATTTTATAAATTATATGGTTGTTTTCTTTTCCATATTATGTTATTCTATTTTCACGGTTTGAGACGCGTCCGAATACAAAGGCTACTTGTATTCGGGCGTTTTTTGTTGTCTAAAAAATCAAATAATAATGGGAGGTCAGTATGAACAATCCGATTTTTAAAAGTTTTTGCAAATATGTATCTTTTAATATTTTGGGCCAGATTGCCTACTCCTGCTATACTCTGGCAGATACCTTCTTTGTGTCTATTAAAACAGGAACGAACGGTCTTACTGCTTTAAACCTTGCTTTCCCTGTTTTCTGTCTGATTAGTGGAATCGGACTGATGATTGGAATTGGCGGCGGAACACAGTATTCTATCTTAAAAAGCCGTAAAGAACATGAATCTGCCAATCAAGTTTTCACAAATGCTCTCTGCCTTGTATTTGCGTTTTCCGCTTTATTCTTTCTGTCAGGATTGTTCTTTTCTGATAAAATTGTAAAACTTTTAGGTGCAGACGATCAGGTCTTTGCCATTACTAATATCTATTTAAAAGTTTTAATGCTGTTTTCTCCGGCATTTCTTCTCAATCATCTTTTGCAGTGCTTTGTGAGAAATGATGGAAATCCCTCTCTTTCCATGGCGGCAATGATGGTCGGAAGTGTATCGAATATCGTTCTGGATTATATTTTTATTTTTCCATTCCGAATGGGGATTTTTGGCGCTGCATTTGCAACAGGATTATCACCTGTCATCAGTATGATGGTATTATCACCCTATTTTTTTAAAAAGAAAAATAAATTCCATTTTTCAAAAAATTCTTTTCTAAATTTAGGGTTAGACAAGCCTTGTGTAAAAAAAATTATCACAAATGGAATCCCGCCTTTTTTAACAGAAGCAGCTTCCGGCATTGTAATGTTTCTGTTTAATTTTATCATTCTTAGACTGACAGGAAATACTGGTGTTGCTGCTTTTGGCGTGATCACTGTTATTTCCCTTGTTGTTATTGCTCTTTATACCGGCCTGTCACAAGGGATTCAGCCATTGATCAGCCAACATTACGGTTTGCAAGATACAAAAAGTATCCATAAAATTTTAAAGTATGCTCTGATCGTATCTTTTCTTATGTCTGCTGTCATTTATGGTGTGATATTCTGGAATGCACAGCTTTTTGTCTCTGTATTTAACAGTGAAAGAGACATGATTCTTCAAGGATATGCTGTCAAAGGTCTGCGCCTGTATTTTACAGCCTGCCCGTTTATCGGAATTAATATTATATTTTCTACTTATTTTATCTCCATAAACAAACCTGTTCCCGCGCAAATTATATCCTTTCTGAGAAGCTTTTTTGTGCTGATTCCAATGGCATTTTTGCTCTCCTCTCTCTGGGAAATGACAGGTGTATGGTGTTCTTATCCGCTGACAGAATTTGTTGTTGCTATCGTAACGATATTCCTCTGTCTCGGGCATTTTTTATCTAGTAAATACTCAAAAATATGATATATGTAAACTGCTTGGCAACAGGTTATCAAGAGTTCCCGCCGAATTCTTAAAATTTCCTTACAATAATGGGGTGAGATTTTTCAAGAAATCTCACCCCATTATTTATGCCATCTTCCCACGATCTAAAACATGAGATTTTCCGGCTAAAAATTTATATCATATTTTCTATGAACCAATTAGATTCCAGCTAATTTTAAAATTTCTGGTACTTTTGCTTCCCATCCAAGAGCCATGATGTGAACACCCTGACAGTATGGTTTACATTCTCTGATAATACGGGCAGCAATCTCAACACCTGTAATACCTGCTTTTGTTTTTTCTTTATCTGCTTTCAGTTCATCAATCATAGATTCCGGCACATGGATACCAGCAACGTTAGCGTTCATATATCTGCACATACCTACATTCTTAGGAATAACAATACCAACCTGGACAGGTTTTCCAAACTGTTTTGCTTTTTCCATAAATTCAATGAATTTCTCTGGCTCGTAAACAGCCTGTGTCTGGAAATAATCAGCGCCTGCCATCACTTTACGTTCCATTTTTGCAAGCTGAGCATCAATAGAATCGCTGCAAGGAGATACTACTGCACCTTTTGCAAATTTTGGTGGCTCGCCATCCAGTGGATTTCCTCCAAGGTCAACACCTGACTCTAATAATTTTACAGTATGAAGCAGGGATACAGAATCCAGATCAAATACTGGTTTTGCACCTTTATGATCTCCCATCTTTGTGTGGTCGCCAGTCAGACAAAGAACATTGTCAATTCCGAGCATTGCTGCACTCAGAAGGTCTGACTGCAGGGCAATACGGTTTCTGTCACGGCATGTCAGCTGAAAAATTGGTGTAAGCCCTTCGTCTTTCAGTGCTTTACATGTTGCAAGAGATCCAAGACGCATAACAGAAGACTGGTTATCTGTTACATTGACAGCGGTAATACCGCTTAAATATTCTTTTGCTTCCTCTAAAATATGTTCAATATGAATCCCTTTCGGCGGTCCTACTTCTGCAGTTACAACAAATTCACCACGATCAAATAACTCAGTAATTTTCATTTCACATTGCTCCAATCATTATAAATTTAGATTATCTATCAGTTCTTTTTACAGATTTTATTGAGACACTTCATCATCTGTTGCGTAATTACGCACCTGTACCGGACATTTCAGCACATCCAGACGACCAATCTGCGCGAGACGTCTGTAAATACGTTCCCAGCCACATTCCATACTGCTGTCTACTTCACATTTCCCATCTTTAGAACCGCCGCACTGTCCGTTGACAAGACTCTTGGAGCAGGCAGTGATTGGGCAGATTCCGCCAGTGAGATTCAGATAACATTCACCACACTGCTTGCAGTCATGCTCAAGCGGTGTAACACCCTGAAATCCCGGCAGAGGATATGTATCACAAGCTGCGCAGACTCTCTTATCTGACAGATATTCAGCGATTGTCTGTACACCTACACCGCAGGAGAATACGAGAACTACATCTGCCTCTTCTACCTGACTTCTATATTTCTCAAGGCGCAGCTTCATATTTTCTGGATTACAAATGTAATCTTTTGTCATAATTCCTGTTACATTTCCGGCAGCAGCCATTTCTTTCTGAAGCGCATCTGCTTCTTTTTCCGGAAAATGAACTTCCTTACATCCATGGCAGTTAATGATGAAAACTTTCTTTCCTTCCACCAGGGACGCAATTGTTTCTTTTGATTTTAATTCGGTAATTAACATATTACTTCAGCTCCCTTACTGCTAACTTTCCTGCTTTAATCTTAGATACAAGCGGAATCTTGGAAGAACAGATAAATTCACAACATCTGCACTCAACACAATTCATAACGTTCATGTCTTTCATGCCCTGCCAGTTCTGCTCATCTGCATATTTTGCAAAATACAGCGGAGACAGTTCCATCGGACAGACATCAACACAACGTCCGCATTTAATACATGCCACTGGTTCTGTTTCATCTGTATCAATGGCAATGATACCGTTAGAACCTTTCATCATCGGAACATTTAAATCATCAAGAGCAAATCCCATCATAGGACCGCCCATCTTAATCAGAACATCCTCTTCTGTTGTACCGCCGCAGTAATCAATCAGTTCTTTTACATTTGTACCGATTTTTACAATAAAGTTGCCTGGATTTTTGATCTTTGGACCTGTTACAGTGGCAACACGTTCAATTAATGGCATACCTTTCTGAATTGCATCAGAAATAGCTTTCACTGTACTGATATTGCTTACCACAACGCCTACGTCTGCCGGAAGACCGCCGTTTGGAACAATTCTTCCCATAACACGTTTAATCAGAGTTTTTTCTGCACCCTGTGGGTATTTTGTTTTAGCAACAAATACATCAATATTATCAATATCAGCAACTTTAGCCTGAAGATGTTCAATCGCATCCGGCTTATTATCTTCAATTACGATCAGACCTTTTTCAGCGCCTGTTGTTTTCAGAATTGCTTTCAGACCATAGATAATGTCGTCTGCAAACTCAAGAAGCACTCTGTGGTCTGCTGTCAGCATTGGTTCACACTCACAGCCGTTTAACAGAATCGTATCGACTGGTTTTGCTGGTTTTAATTTCACACATGTTGGGAATCCAGCTCCACCCATACCGACAATACCTGCCTCTTTGATGATCTCAATGATTTCATCTGGTGTGAGTTCTTCATATGATTTATGAGGTTTAACAGATTCGTGCAGCTCATTCTTTCCATCTGATTCAATGACAACAGCTGTCATTTCACATCCTCTTGTAGCATGCATACGCGGCTCTATCGCAACAACTGTACCGCTCACGCTGGAGTGAACAGGTGCGCTGATAAATCCTGCTGCTTCACCGATCTTCTGTCCAACTTTAACCTTATCGCCAACCTGCACGATTGGATTTGCCGGTGCTCCAAGATGCTGAGACATCTGAATCACTACTGTCTTAGGTTCCGGGAATCTCTGAAGAGCCAGATGCTCGCTGAACTCCTTATGCTCTGATGGATGAACACCGCCATAATAGCCTGCACATCTCTCTTCGCGAATTTCTTTTACATATTTTTTGATCACTTCAACATCTGTTTTGGAGTAATCTCTTACCTGAACCGGCTGAGCCAAAAATTCTTTCAGGCGGCCCTGCTGTTCCAGTTTTTTATTGATTTTTTCCCATGCACAATCTTTTTCAGGATTTACTTCGCATTTGCCATTCTTTGCACCACCGCACTGTCCATTTACAAGGCTCTTAGAACAGTCAACGATTGGACAGATTCCTCCTGTGAGGTTCAAATAGCACTGAGCACATGCATCACAGCTTTTCTTTGTGAGAGCCATACCATGATGACCTGTATAATTCAATGTATTTGCTGCTGCATAGGTTGCTTTTCCTGACAATTCTGCAACTGTCTGAACACCGAGACCACAGGAAATTACAACTACATTCTCCGTGCCTTCCGGAATCATATCCTGCATTTTTCTCTCAGTTTGTACCTTATTACACACAAAATCGACCTTTGCACTGCCTGTAACTGTTTTTCCCTGCTCAGCAGCAAGTTTTAAAAACTCATCACAGTCCGGCTCGTCAACGGTCTCAAATTCTTTGAAGCACTTGTTACAAGCAATCACAAACAGATTATCTTTATCAGCCAGCAAAGATACCAGCTCGTCATGCTCTTTCAACTTATACTTGGTATAGTTTTCCAATTGCTCACCTTCCTTACATAATGATTTATAAACATAAAAAGTATTTGTTTTCTTATATTTTCATTTTTTTATTATAATTGAAAAATTTAAAACATAGACCTTTTCAGTTTATACTTTTATAATAAATGTATACCACATAATATCAATATTGTCCAGTCCTGATAGTCGAATAAGCATATTTTTACAGCAAATTTAACGATAATTCAGATATATGAGAAAATTATGGGGGTTCTTCTTTTTCTCTATACTTTTTTCCTTCTTCGTACTTATAAGACATATGATCCATCTAAAACATAAAATAAATCATTCGATACACTTTATGCACAATATCCTAAATAAATCTTTGTTTTACTTTGAATAGCATCTTTAAAAACTTATCGTAATGAGATAACAGCATTTAAAAATCAGAACGATTGGAAAGACGGTATTATCGTGCTATGGATAGGAGCAGACGAACAATGAATCCTCAAAATTATAATAAAGTAGGAATAATTTTTTTGAAAAATAAAAAAACTCCGAAAATCTTAGAATCAAAAATAAATATCATGATTATAAGATTTTCAGAGCCTATAAAATATTAATATGTTCTACTTGATTTTTAATTTTCAGATTTTACAATTTGGATAAGGCACAATGACTGGAATTCCATCACAATCAATTATTTTTACTTTCATATCATAAACCGCCTCAATCGTTTCCTCTGTTAAAATTTCTGAACCTCCAAAACAATAAATCTTAGAATCCTTCAAAAAAAGAAATTGATTACAATAGCGAACAGCAAGATTTAAATCATGGATAATGATCACTACACAAATTTTATTTTTTCTGGCAATATCAGATACGGTTTGCAACACTTCATGCTGATTTCTTGGATCTAAGTTGCTAGTAGGCTCATCCAAAAGCAAAAATTTAGGCTGTTGTGCCAATGCTCTTGCCATAAATACTTTCTGAGCTTCTCCTCCTGATAATTCTGATACATTTCGCAACGCATATTCATCTAATCCCATCTGATGAATAATATCAGATACAATCTTTCGATCTTCCGCAGAAGTATTCCACTTAATATATGGCTTTCGTCCTAATAATACCGTATCAAATACAGTCAGATCTACTGCTTCTCCATTTTGTGGAACATAAGCAATATTCTGCGCCATAATGTGGTTATTCATCTCAAAAATATTTTTTTCATCTATCATTACAACACTATTTTTTGTAGGATAAATACGATCAATACATTTTAATAATGTACTTTTTCCTGCACCGTTATTTCCTAATACTGCAACGCAACCTCCATCTTGAATTTCAAATCCAATCTGTTCCAAGACATTTTTTAGAGAATATCCATAAGAATATGTAATATTTTCCACTTTAACCATTTTTCTTTCCTCCTTTAAACAAAAGGAATAAAAACATTGGTGCGCCCAAGAAGGAAGTCAAAGCTCCGATTGGCAGAATCACAGGTGCCATAACTATACGGCTCACGAGATCTGCTAAAACAAGTAATAATGCACCTGCAATTGCAGAACCTGGAATCAGATAGCGATAATCGTTTCCTACAAATTTACGAATAATATGTGGAGCTACCAGACCAATAAAACTGATAATTCCTACAAAAGATACGGCAACTGCTGCTAAAAGTGAACAAATTCCCATACTAAGAATCATCACTGTATGAATATTGACCCCTAAGCTTTTTGCTGTATCTGCACCACTTTCCATTGCATTATAATTCCATCGATTAAATAGAAAATATCCCAGTGCAATCATAAATATGATTGCCATGATAATAATTTCTTTCCAATTGGTACTTCCCAAATTACCAAAGGTCCAAAATACAATTGCTCCTAATTTCGTATCGTCTGCAAAATACTGTAAAATCGTACTTGCACCGCCAAATAAAGAACTTAAAGCTGTACCAGCTAATATAAGACCGCTTGGTCCTACATTTTTCTTTAATTGTGAAATGCTGGCAACTACAACTGTAGAAATCATTCCAAATACAAAAGCGCAAATCGTTACAATATATGGATTATTAATCGTAATCGCTGTGGTTGCATTGGCTGAATTTACAACACCGCCACCAAATACTACAATACCCAATGCTGCTCCAAAAGCCGCTCCCTGAGAAACACCAAGAGAGGATGCTGATGCCAACGGATTTCGCAGGACGCACTGCATTACAGCACCAGCAGATGCTAATGCGGCACCTACTAAAAGTGATGTAACTGCTCTTGGCAAACGAATGTTAAAAATTGCAGTGCGGTGCATTTTTTCACCGCCACCTGCAAATACTTCAAATATTTCTTTCATCGAAATTGGAATCGCTCCAACTCCAACAGAATAAATTGCCACAAGTATTGTTATAATAGCCACTACGACAAGCGCGATTCGTTTTCGATACAAGTAATGATTGTAGACCTGTAATCCGTCGTTCTTGTCTTTTTTCATAAAATTATTCTCCCAATGTTACTTTTCCATAACCAGAACCTGATTCTTCCAAAATTTTTAAATAATCTGGCTGATCTAAAAACATATCAAAAATTTCACTTGCTTTTTCTTCAAAGTTCACATCTTCAAATGCTTCTGGATATAGCAAAGAACCTACATAATATGCACTTACTAGTGGAATCTCTACATTAGACCAGTGCCATGTAGAATTTGGCCACTGATACAGATTTCCATTTTTCACTGCCTGTAGCTGCTCAAAGTAATCTGGATTTTCTGCATAATCTGTTTTTACTAATTCTAGATTTCCTGAATCGAAGAAAATAATTTCTGGATCCCATTTTAAAATCTGTTCTTTTTCTACCATTACCCCACTGGAAAATTTTTCATTAGCAACTTCTTCTGCCACATCATTTGCCTGTAATACTTCAAATACAGAATAATTTGTATAAACCCCATCTATACTGTGTCCACCTTTAAAAGATGCTGCTGCGCCTAACACAGTTGGTTTCTTTACATCTTTCATTGTTTCTGCACGAGAAGAAAGATCATTTAATGTATCATTAATAAAATGAATTAATTCTTCTGCTCTGTCTTTTACATCACATATCTCTGCCAAAGTGCGAAGAGATTCCTCATAATCTTCTCCAAATAATGTTCCCTGAGAAACACATACTACTGGAATACCAGTCTGCATCTGCAAATTATCTGCAACGTCTGCTGGATCAGTTGTGAGAATAACGTCTGGATTTGCCTGTATAATCTGTTCTGGATAATAAGCAGTCTCTCCCATAGAGTTTGTACCACAGTTTGGCAATTTACTCCATTTTTCTTTTTGTGGATAAGCATATGCCTGCAATGGGTTTTTTGCAATTTCACATTCCTCAATACCAACTGCCATATCAGCTAAGCCCAGATAAACGATCATACGCGGAGCATTTCCTAAAGGTACAATCGTGTCAATTTCTGTTGGAATTTCTACTTCACGTCCCAGCATATCTGTAAATATACGTGTTTCTTCTTTTGTATTTACTGTTTTTTCTTTTTTCGTTTCTTTTTCTTCTGTGGATTTTTCTGTTAATTTTTCTGTCACAGATTTTTCTTCTTTTTTCTTTTCTATATTACCGCAGCCTGTAATAACTGTTGTCATCATTGTTACTGTCAACAATAATGCAATCATTTTTTTTATCTTCATAATTATTCTTCTTTCTGTTCTATCTTTTTTTACTTATTAGGTACTTTCCAAATCATTGTAACCAGCGTCGTATTTGTAGTTTCTTTTACCATTCCATCTTCACTGGTTTCTTCTAAAAATTCACATATTTCTTTCTCTTGCTTCTGATTTAATTTGCATATACCTTTTAAGCGATTCAAATACCAGATTTTTGCTTTTTCTAATGGTCTGCAAGAATTCCATACCGTATCATGATATACAATTTCTGGATTTGCACCCATATTCCAAATTGTATCATCTATGTGCTCTCGACAAATACCAATTTTTTTTATAATCTGATCAAATAAATGATCTGTTCTTCTGGATGGTTTACAATAAGCACAATAGCCTTTTGATGCTTCCATCATTTTCATAAAAGATGTGTAGTCTGTAATGGAATCTTTTCTGTTATCAAATGAAAAAATGGATCATCTTTTAAACAATTTTTATTATTGTAAACATATCCATCTGCTACACTATCCCAGCTAGCAATACTTGCAGAAACGTCATTATTCATGGTGTTAGTCCAATTATTTTTTACCCAAAATAAATCCATTTGCTCCCTATATTTTCCTCCTGTTTTCTTTATAAAATATTTCCTTTTTCTCATGAATTCATGTGCCACAATATAGCATTTACAGCGGCAAAACTGTGACATTTTTATTATTCCATAGTGGGCAATATTATACAAGCCCCCCTATGGGATAATTATTAAGGTAAACAGTAATTATAAGTGTAATAGCTAATAAAATATACTGATTTTATTAAGCTCAAAAAACGCTAAAAAATATTTTAATTCCAAATATTTCAATAAAAATGAATAAAAAAAGAAAACATTTTCCTATCTTTGATTACTCATAGATAGGAAAATGTTCCCATAGAAATTACTTTTTATTAGTATCTTCTATACTCATAATATTCTGTAAATTTTTCTTTACATTTTATACAATGAAATCCAATTTTTACATTTTTTATGCAGAATATTGAGTTACGATGATTATAAATCATTTATTGTTTTTAAAATCTCACTGTCATGTGTTCCATTTACTACTTCAATTCCATAATCCTGAAAAATTTGTGCCATTTTTTTAATTGTTTCGCAATGTTTTCCTTGTTCCTTATTAATCGTACACATTCCTACATGTACTGCATCAGGATGAATTTCCACAATGCGCTCTACCTTCTTTTTTAATCCGTCATCCTCTTCCAAACTTTTATCACATCCATTACATTGAAAAAAAGCTTGTAGTTCTGCTTCTTCTGTTTTATATTTTTCAAAAGTTCCTGTTTTTTGATTGAAAGCCTTCATGCAACCAGCACCTGTACATTTTTTTCCAACTGCATCATTACAGACTAAAATAGCAATTTTCTTCATATTTCTTTTCCTTTTTCTATACTTTTATTTAATACTGTCAACAGTAAACCATGTTTCTTGATTGATTACACCTGTACTTGGCCAATTATCCCAACCCTCAAAGTGATCTGTTCTATATGGAAAATATGCCTTTTCCCATGCAAGCGCAATCAATGGTAATTTTTCAGCATTGATATTCTGAATCTTTTCTGCAGCTTTTGTATATTCTTCTGTATTCTTTGCATTTTGCAATTCCTGATATGCCGTTACATATTCTTCATCATTAAATGTACCTGATTGATAATATGGCTCTGGCAGAATATAGAATGCAGATGTTCTGTAATCTGCAACACCTGGTGTTGTGTATCCTACATATAACTGATAATTTTTATCTACTCGTGTTCTCTGATTAAAAATATCTTCATTGCGCATTGCTTCTTCATCTAAAACACACTGAATCCCTATTTCTGAAAGATTTTGGCTAATTACCTCTGCTAATCGTGCCATCATTTCATTTTTTCCACTTTGTGGAAGAATGGAAACCTGCATACTTTGACCATTGACATCTTCACGAATTCCATCACCATCTATATCTTTATAACCTGCAGTATCTAATAATTCTTTTGCCTCCTCTAAATCACGTTTATTTACAGGGAATCCATCTTTATACCCTTTGTTTCCCTGTGGAATCATACCTTTTTTAGCCGGAACAGCTTCATTACCACCAATAGTTATTGCCAACAGATCATAATCTAACGCATTATATACAGCTTCTCTGAATTTCTGATCCTTTGTTGGTTCCATATTAAATCCAAAAGTCAACTGATAATTTCCACTATAATCGCTCTTTCCAGGATCAACATTTTCTACGCCATCTAAAACCCCAATTAATGTAGATGGAATTGGTCCTGCATATGTGTACATTGCATCAATTTCACCATTTTTCATAGCCATAACTAAATTTTCTGGACTTGCATAGCTATGAAGTTCCACTTTATCAATAGTCTGCTCACCCCAGTAGTAATCTTCAAAAGCTTCATAATAAGAAACCTGCGCTGCTTCATCATAAGAAATAAACTTATATGGCCCAGCACCAATATGGGCATCTTCTCCCACATAACTTTTATAGTCTTCTGTTACATTTTCCCAAACATGATGTGGTGCAATGTAACACTGACCAGCTCCATAAGATAACCAAGAATATGCTGCCGGTGTATCTAAGGTACATGTGATTGTTCCCTCTGCTGAATCTGTCACAGTCACATTATATCCACGACCTTTCCATTTTTCCATCCATGAATCCATAGAAAATAAAACATCATCTAATGTGATCGTCGTTCCATCATGAAATTTTGCATCTGTAGGATATGTAAATACAACCGTGTCATTCGCATCGTTAATTTCAAATGTTTCAAAAAATCCTGGCGTTAATTCTCCATTTTCATCCATTCCAATCAAAGGTTGCTGTCCAAAACATTCAAGATTCAATTTACCATAGGCTCCACCTTGATCAAATACATTGAAATTACTGTGTGCAATCGTGCAACCTATACGAAGTACTTCTTCCTGTGGTTTTTCTTCTGCTTTTCCGCATATTCCTAATGATAATACCATTACAGAGCTTAACAGAATACTTACTACTCTTTTTTTCATACTTAGACTCCTTTTTTCTTATTGTATATTAACAATTAACATTTACTATCAAGAAATCTCTTGTAAATGTCCATGTTCCAAATGATAAATTCTTTTGCACATCTTTTTTGCAAGATACTTATTGTGTGTGATATAAATATAAGCTACCCCCGTTTTTTTCTGTATTTTTTCTAACATACGGAGAACTTGTGCTTGACTGATAGGATCTAGCATAGATGTCGGTTCATCCAATACCAATATTTTTGGAGAAAGCAACATTACTCTCGCAATCATAGCTCTTTGCAATTCTCCACCTGACAATTGTACTGGTTTACGCTCTATATGTTCCTGATATAAACCAAATTTTTCAAGATACAATAGTAATTGTTCTCTTGAAAAATCCAGTTTACATTTCCGATAAACCTCATGAAATCCCTGTTCAATTCTATATTTAGGATTAAATGAAACTTCTGGATGTTGAAATAATATTTGAATCTCTTTTCGATTTTGATTCCTTAAGGGATAATGAAGTTCTTTTTCCTGATAAATGATTTTTCCTGAATCTTTTTTTTCCAATCCTGTAAGTATTTTTCCAATTGTACTTTTTCCACTTCCACTACTTCCCCAAATTCCTATTGTTTCTCCTTCTTTCAGATAAAAAGAAACATTTTCTAATACGTTCTTCCTGTTTTCTTTTTTTCCATATGATTTTTGTAATTGTTCTACTTCAAGAATCGGCATAAAAGCATTTCACCATCCTTTCTCCCTCAAGTTTGTCATATGGCTCTTCTTTTTCACAACGATTCTGTCTTGCAGAACATCTTTCAAAAAAATGGCATCTATTGTTATAATCTTGGTGTCCCCTACTAAAACCATCAATTGCTATCAAGCCTCGCTCTGGTACTGCATTTAATAAAGCTTTTGAATAAGGATGTGCTGGAAGTTTAAAAAAATCTTCACTTTTTCCATATTCAATCACTTGCCCAGCATACACAATTGCAATTCTATCCGCTATTTTCTCTGCAAAATTTAAGTCATGAGTGACACATAATAAGGTACAGGAATCAAGAGATTGAAAACATTCTGCAACCAGTTCTATACAATCAGAATCTAGTCCCTTTGTTGGCTCATCTGCAATAAGATACTGTGCTTCTGGTGCAATTCCAAGTGCCAGTAATACGCGCTGACTCATCCCTCCTGAAAGAATATGTGGATAGGATGATACCAAGTATTCTTCTTGTTCCAGATGAAATCTCTTTAGTAATGATTTGCTTTTTTTTAATGCCTCTTTTTTCGTAATTTTTTTATGTTCAATCAGGCTCTCGCTGACCTGATACCCTATTTTGATCAATGGATTTAAACTATTTCCACTTCCTTGTGGAACATAAGATAATTTTGTTCCTAAAACTTTTGTCATTTCTTTCTGATTCTTTCCTAGAAGTTCTTCTCCATCAAGAAAGATTTTACCTGTAACAATCGCATTTTCTGGAAGCAATCCTAGAATGGCCAATGCCAAAACACTCTTTCCACTTCCACTCTCTCCAATAATCGCAATTTTTTCTCTATCTTTGATTTTTAAATTTACATGTTCCAAAGCATTTATAACCTGACTATGCATCCGAAACTGAACAGACAAATCTACAATCTCTAGCATATTTTTCCTCCTTTACATTGATATGAATGTTTGTCCTTGTTTTTTTCTTGTATCCCAAGATCCCAGTAACATAAATGCCATTACGCAAAGACAAATACAAATAATTGGAGGATAATACCACCACCAATAATGGTTTACTACACCATTGCGAAAAAATGCATTATTCAAAATCGCTCCCCAGCTTTTTTGTCCAACTGCTCCTAGTCCTAAAAAACTCAAACTAGCTTCGCTTAACATTGCTGAAGCTACTGCTAAAGTTGCTCTTGTAAAAACAATATTTCCTATATTTGGAAATATATGAACCAGCATAATATATCCTGATCGTATTCCAAGTGTCTGCTCTAATTTAATAAATGGTTGCTGTTTTAACTGCATAACCTGTGCACGTACTAAGCGTGCAGTTCCTGCCCATGAAGTTACACATAAAGCAATAATAATACTCCATATCCCCGTTTTTAAATAAGCTACCAAAACAACCGTAAGCGGTAGATTAGGAATTACAATTGCAAGATTTGTGATTGCCATAAGAACGCGATCTGTTTTGCCTCCTACATATCCAGAAATGATTCCTATAGTTGTTCCTATTACAGTTGTAATAAATGCTGCTGATAATCCTATAAATAAAGAAATACGCGTACCATAAATTAATTCACTAAAAATATCCTGTCCAATATCATTCGTTCCAAGCCAATGTTCTGAATTTGGTCGAAGATAAGGTGTTCCCATTGCCCATGGATCACAAGGGGCTATGTAAGGTGCCAGAATTGCAATTCCTAGAATCAATGTTAAAAGTAAAACGCCACTCCAAACATATTTATGTTCTCGAAACAACTGCAATCTTTTCATATGTTTCCATTCTCCTTCCTGATTCTAGGATCTACACAAATATAAACCAAATCTGCTATCAAATTTGCTAATACTGTAAACACTGCAATAATTAAAAATGCAGTTTGAAGAATTGGAAAATCTCTATGATTTACTGCCTCATAAATCAAACTTCCCATCCCACTCCAATTATAAATCACTTCCATTGTCATAGTACCTGCCACAGCTGCACCAAATTGCATAAAAATGGCTGTAACATATGGCAAAAATGCATTTGGCAAAACATGACGCAATAATACTTTTCTCTGTGTCAAACCTTTTGAAAAAGCCGTGATAATATAAGGTTCATCCTTAATATCACGAACACTGGAACGCAAAATTAAATAATCATATGATGTGCGGTAAATAATTAATACCAATAACGGTAATAACATATGCCATAACATATCTAATACATAGGCTATCCCACTTTTACCACCAGATACCATATTTCCCTGTGGAAACCACCCAAGCTGATACGAAAAAATAGATAGTAAGATAATAGAAAGACAGTATGTTGGTATAGTATGCAAAACTGTAGCAAACAATGTAGAACATTGCTCTCTTTTTTTTCCCCAGTGCCATCCTGCTGGCAATCCGCCTACAATTCCTAAAACAGCAGAGATAAGAATTGCTGGAATAACCAATCGAAGTGTCCAAGATGCTCGAAACAAAATCAATTCCAATACAGGTCTTCCATAATGGTAACTTGTCCCAAAATTTAAATGCACAATATCTTTCATGTAAATCCAAAACTGGTGAATGACAGAACCATTCAAATCATACACTTCACGAAGTTTTTCCAAATATGATGGATTATTATAGAAAAAATCATAATAATCTTCCTCTCCTAAAATATACATCATAGGATCACCAGGCATGATTCGAATCAATACAAAATTGAATACTAGAATTAAGAAAATTGTAAGAAGATAACCACAAATCCGCTTTATCAAATAATGCTTTCGTTCCATATGTTCTCCTTCATAAGTTCTTCTGCATAAAACGGATTATGTAATATTTAGAAATGTTAAAAAAAGCACTACATATACGCAGTGCTAGAACAAATACCTATATTTTTCCAAAAAATATAGGTAGCATGTAACAGTTCCGTCGGCCGCAGAATTCATTACAACTTTATGGCAGTTCTTCTGACTTATGCTTCAACATAAACTCTCACCTTCTCAGATTTCTCCAATGGTATACTGAAAGCTACTCCACAATTACAGCAGCGGGACTGTACAGGATTCTCACCTGTTTATCTTTTAATTGTCTTTTATATAGACAAACCATAAGTTTTCTATTTATTTTATTTAAATATGTTAAAATCATATCATATTTAAAAAGTATTTTCAACCAAAACATCATCGATTTATTTTAAAATACCCCTCTTAAAAACATTAAGTTTTCAAGAGGGGTTATTTTCTCTAAAAGTTGTTTAAAATAAGATTAGTTTCCCATCTGTTTTGCAACTTCTTCTGCAAAGTTTTCTTCTTTCTTTTCGATACCTTCGCCTGTTTCAAAACGAACAAATCCTTTGATTGTGATTTTTGCTCCGTTTTCTTTTGCTACGGAATCAATGTAAGCCTGTACGCTCTGTTTTCCGTCTTCTGCTTTTACATATACCTGATCCATTAAGCAGATTTCTTTCAGCTCTTTGTTGATACGTCCCATAACCATACCGCTGATGATCTTGTCATTTGCGTCTGGTTTTTCGTTTTTAGCCTGTACAGTCAGGATTTCTTTCTCTTTTTCGATGTATTCCTGATCTACTTCGCCTCTGTTTGTATATACAGGTTTGATAGCTGCAACCTGCATAGCGATGTTTTTAGCCATCTCTTTTACAGCATCATTTACAACATCTGTCTCAACATCTACTAATACGCCGATTTTTCCGCCCATGTGTGTGTAATCAGCAACAAATCCGTTTTCTTCTACAACCTGTTTGAATCTTCTAATGTTCATATTTTCGCCGATTACTGCGATTTTTCCAGCTAAAGCTTCCTGTACTGTCTTGCTTGTGTCTGCTTTCCATGGTTCAGCCATAAATGCTTCCAGAGAATCTGCTGTTGTATCCATAGCCTGTGCAGCAACTTCTGCAACATAGTTCTGGAAAATTTCATTTTTTGCAACGAAGTCTGTTTCTGCGTTTACTTCAACAACAACTGCTTTCTTTAAATCTTCTGAAACTAATACTTTACAGAGACCTTCTGCTGCGATTCTTCCAGCTTTCTTCTGTGCAGTAGCTAATCCTTTTTCTCTCAGGAACTCAACTGCTTTGTCCATATCTCCTTCTGTTTCTGCCAGCGCTTTTTTGCAGTCCATCATTCCAGCGCCTGTAAGTTCTCTCAATTCTTTTACCATTGCTGCTGTAATAGCCATCGTTTTTTCCTCCACTATCCTGTTATCTTCATATCATAAAATATTATAAAGCTTTTTTGTTTCTAAAATTGATGTTCCGAAGCATCAAAGCTATTTTTATTTCTCATATCTGAAAAACATATGCCTCTGGCGAAAATACGCCGGAGGCTCTATGTTCAGTAAGCGAATGGCTCATCCGCTCTTTTTTCAGTCTTATTCAGCATCTTCCTCTGCTGCTACTTCTTCAATATCTTTTTCTTCTGCTGCTTCTGCTGCGAAGTCATCCATTGTCACTTCTGCTTCTGCACCCTGGTTTGCTTCGATTACTGCATCAGCCATCTTAGAAACGATTAATTTTACAGCTCTGATTGCATCATCGTTTCCTGGGATTACATAATCCAGTTCTTCTGGGTCACAGTTTGTATCAGCGATACCGATCAGTTTGATTCCCAGTGTGTGAGCTTCCTGTACGCAGATTCTTTCTTTTTTTGGATCTACTACGAAGATAGCATCTGGCAGTCTCTTCATTTCTTTGATTCCGCCTAAGTTCTTCTGCAGTTTTTCTAATTCTTTCTTTAATGCGATAACTTCTTTCTTTGGCAGAACATCAAATGTTCCGTCTTCCTGCATTGTTTCGATATCTTTTAAACGCTGAATTCTGCTCTGGATTGTTTTGAAGTTGGTCAGCATACCACCTAACCATCTCTCGTTTACATAGAACATATTGCAGCGCTCAGCTTCTGTCTTAACAGCATCCTGTGCCTGTTTCTTTGTTCCAACGAAGAGAATTGTTCCACCATCTGCTACGATATCAGAGATTGCTTTGTAAGCATCATCAACCATACCTACAGATTTCTGTAAGTCGATGATATAGATACCATTTCTCTCTGTGTAGATGTATGGAGCCATTTTAGGGTTCCATCTTCTTGTCTGATGTCCAAAATGAACACCTGCTTCCAGTAACTGTTTCATTGAAATTACGCTCATAGTTTTTCTCCTTTTGGTTGATCTCTTCCGTATGTTTTCTTTTTCCTTGAAGACTGTTTCCAGCACCATCCGCAGAATCCACATACGTGTTTTTTTCTAACTTTTGTAGTATAGCACAGCTTTTCCAGGAAAGTCAAGTTTTTCCTTATAGGTTCCGGCTTATCCGCTGTCCATTTTTTCTTTTATTTGATCTTTCTTTTTTTATTTACTCATGGCGAAGTGCATCAATCGGATTTAAGTTAGCCGCTTTAATAGAAGGCAGAAGCCCAAAAATGATTCCGATCATCATAGAAAATATGACTGAACCGATTGCTGCCGGAATACTGATCGCAATCGGGGTTCCTGAAATCTTATTAATTGCCTCCGACAACCCAATTCCGACTCCTACACCGATAAGACCTCCTAAGCTTGTCAGTACGGCTGCCTCTGTCAAAAACTGTCCTAAAATTCGTCGTTTCTTTGCTCCAATCGCCTTCTTCAGTCCTATTTCATTTGTACGTTCTGTCACAGATACCAGCATAATGTTCATAACGCCGATACCTCCTACCAGCAGCGAGATACTTGCAATCCAGATCAGCTGACTGTTCGTGGCATTGCTCAAATCCTGAAGATCTTTTGCCGTTTTTAAAACATCTGCCGCTTTATATTTGATATCGCTGTTGTCCGCATGAACATACTGGTTCAGAATATCTTCCGTCTGTTTTCCCGCCGAACTCATATCTTCTGTACTTTCAGCCTTAACCAGAACATTTTGAGGCTCATCGTACTGATATACAATGCACCAGCTTGCTGATGGAATATACACTGTTCCGCTGGACTCTGTCGTATACATATAATAATCATCAATCGAATTAATAACCGGCTCAAACTGTTCCAGCTGCTGTGCCACTCCTACCACGATAAATGGTTCCTTGTTAATCTCTATTGTTTTCCCAAGAGGATTTTCATCTTGGAAAAGAGATGTCGCAGCTGTGTCATCTATGATTGCTACTTTTCTGAACAATGTATAATCACTTTCAATAAATTGTCTTCCTGTCCTGACGATATATCCAGCTGTATCAAAATAGTTTTCATCAATTCCATATATGTTTGCGCCCTGCAAAGCCTGATTTTTATAGAAAATTCCATCTGCATACGTTCTTGCTGTATACAGAGATACATTTTCCACCTCCGACAGCTGTAAGATTTCCTGTCTCGTGTCTTCTGAGATGACAGGCACGCCATTTGGAATGCCATTATAGGCAATCTCATAATCCCATTCTCCCTGGCTCAGCTTTACACTCACCGTATTGTTTCCGGATCCAATCAGATTTTTCTTAATCTGCTCATTCGTTCCCTGAATTGTAGAGACGATGGAAATGATGGAGGCGATACCTATGATAATTCCGAGCATTGTCAGGAAGGATCGCATTTTATGCGACCAGACCCCCTGAAAAGATAATCGTATATTTTCAATCAATTTTGTAACCCTCCTAATTAAAATCCGCCTGAATCAGACACCTTTGTCTTTGCGCCTTCTTTTACATCTGATCCATATGGAAATGCCACATTGTCTTCCATAGTCAGTCCTTCTTTGATTTCCATATAACTGGAATAAATAATCTGTCCTGTTTTTACATACTGTTTCTTCAGCTTTCCGTCTTTTCCTTCTTTGTAGACATAGCTTTGTCCATTTTCAGAGCGTATATATGCCATCTGAAGATAAACCGTGTCAAGACTGGAAGCAGAAGAAGACACTGAGATGGTAACAGAAGAAGAATCATTCAGTCCATCCGCTTCCTCCACGTATGCTTTAAACGGATAATAGGAAGCGTTCGTATTTTCTGTTCCATAGCCGTAATAACCATTGCTGGAATCTTCCGGATACTCTGAGATTTCTGTGATCACAGCCGTATACTGCATTCCTGTCTCTAACGACTGTACGGAAACCTGATCTCCTGCTTCCAATGTTCCCAGATTCAACTCACTCATATTCCCGACAATATACATTCCAGAATCACTCGTCACCTCAATGAAAGCGTCTCCATTACTCTCTCCTGTCGAAGCATCCCCGGCTGCTTTTACAACGCCGTTGATAGAGCTGAGAATCGTACCATTTTTTATTTTCTTCTCATACTGAGTAATTTTTAATTCCGACTCTTTTTCATCTAGCGTCAATGTCTTAAGCAATGTCTCCTGCTCACGGATTGCTGCTTTTAACTCTTCTTCTGTGTAAGTGATTCCTCCGCCATCGCCTGGGATATCATCACCTGGAAAGAAATCATCGCCTCCAAAATCACTTTCCGGCTCTGTCACTTCTTCTATGATTTTTTCTAATCCATTCTTTGTGAAAAGAAAAGAATATGTTGGAGGATATGGATCATGTTTTTGCGTTCCATTAATGATGATTTTTTCAATCAAACCATCCAAACTCTGCGGATCTTCAATTTCCAGACAGACATACACACCGTCGTTGATTCTTTTCTCTCCTGTCTTGTTGTATCCAAGCACTCTGTTTATAAATGTACTTGTCAGTTTCGTCTCCTCGGCACATCGGAATGTAAATGGATTTTCTTTTGTTCCGTCTCCTTTATAGTACACTCCATTTTTGTAATTCTTATCTCCCAGGGATTCATATGTCAGCTCACTGTATACATCCGCATCTTCTCCCGGTTCTGGCTCTGTCACTTTCTCCGATTCTGACTCCGTTGGTTTTTCTGTCTCTGATTCCGTCGGTTTTTCTGTCTCCGGGTCTGGTTTTGCCTCTATTAGTTTCTCCAGCCCTGTTTTCTTCATTATCCAGATATCATTTTTATTAAATCCTTGTGTTTTCTGAATTGTCCCGTTGAGAGTCAGCTTTACAATAGCTTCTCCATTATAATCTGCATTGCCATTTTTATCCTGACGGATTTCCAGACGTACATAGCACGCTTTTGCCATGTCTCTATTTTTCCCATCCTTGTCAAATCCCATCACTCGATTCAAAAATCCGCCTGTGACTCTCGTATTTTCCGCGCAGATATACAGATATGGATTTTCTTTTGTTCCGTCTCCGCTAAAATACTCTTTTTTATCTATAGAATCATATAATAATTTCCCTGGCGCTGCATTCGGCATCGTTGCAAGATCCAGCCACAGCTCGCTTTCCGTCTCAGACTCTGTCTCTGTTCCTGTCTCACTCTCTGCTTCGGTTGCCTGAGTCGTCGGATTTTCCATAATAATCATATCATTGAGGATTTTCTCTTCCTCTTCCAGTGTCATAACAGGTATCGTTTCACTCTGCTGCTCTGTTTCTTCTGTCTCAGATGAAATCTCACTTTGTATCTCCGATTCTTCCGTCACGGGCTGCGTCTCATCTGGTACTGTTTCCGGTATCGTCTCTGGCGCTGTCTCCGTCACAGTTTCTGTCTGTGGCTCAGATTCTGAAATCTGTGTCTGACCTTCTGTCTGTATCTCTGTCAGCTGTTCGCTCTGTTCCGATTCTTCTTCCTCTTTTTTATCTGCGAACATTTTTTCAAACTCTTTCGTCTCAATCCGCTCTGGTATTTCTCCTTCTGCAATCCGGTTTCCTTCCTGATCCACAATGATCTCCATGCCTTCCGGTGTAAATCTCCACTCCGAGTCTTTATAATATCCCTGATCTCTTTTATCTCCATTGCCATCCAGTTTCAGAATGCGCTGTATCCCGTCTGCCGCATCTTTTGCCCGCACTGCCAGAAGAACGTATGCTCCTCCTGCAATTTTTTCTGTTCCTTCCTCGTCCCATCCTCTGACAAGATTTAAGAAACTTCCGTGAATTATAGCATTTTCCGTGCAGTAGAAAATGAACGGTTCTTCCTTTGTGCCTTCTCCACTGTCCGCCTGTGATTTATAATCCAGTTTTTCTGCCGGGACGATATTATCCTGTTCAATCTCAGGCAGCTGAATCTCTGACTCTTTTGGCGGCTGTGCAGAGCTGCTCTGTGTCTCTGTCTGTGTTTCCGCAGCAGATTCCGTCTGCTTTGGTTCCGTTTCCACATCAGGCAGAACCACTTCTGATTCCGTAACAGGAGTATCGGTCTGTTTCGGTTCTGTCTGCGGCTCAGTAGAAATCGCTTCTGTCTCTGTCTGCGGAGTCACCTCTGACTCCGGATCCAAATCCAGAATCCCCATATCTGTTCCGCTCTGTGATTCTGTCATTCCTTCTGTCATTGCCAGTGAAACACTGCGTTCATTCGGGATAACGAAAGCCATAGTATCCGCCACGGGAGTGGTATTATACAATTTCTCAAGCGCTTTCTGCGCAGCTTCCATCTTCAACCCCAGCGTCGCCTTATTCAGTTTCTCCATCTCCAGATCCAGTTCCGTAAGTGTCATATCATATGACATCAGCTTATCTCCGACTTTCACTTTGTCTCCGGCTTTGACATAGACTTCTTTTACGTTGTTTTCGCCGCTGAGCTGTACTTTCTGTGTCACATCAGAGGTTGCCGTCCCTGATATGGAAGAGCTGTCCCCATAATACTGTGTCGAGAGATACGAAACAGGTGTCACTTCCACCGGGCTTTTATTATTCTGCATATAGGTATAAATTCCATATCCCGCACCTGAGCAGACTAGACATACACTTAAGGTCACTGCTATGATTGTCTTTACTTTCATACGGTTTCCTCCTTCCGTGTTCTCTCTGAAATCTCTCCGTCAAAAATATCTACGATTCTTTTTGCGCACTTCGCCACTCCTGCGTCATGCGTAATCATAATGACGGTAACGCCCTCTTTATTCAATTCCTCAAACAATTCCATAACCTGATGACTCGATTTGGAGTCAAGCGCTCCTGTCGGCTCATCAGCCAAAAGAATTTTCGGATTATTTACCATTGCCCTTGCAATCGCAACACGCTGTTTCTGACCTCCTGACAGCTGATTCGGCACAAAGTGAAGACGATCGCCAAGTCCTACTCTCTCAAGCGCAATCTGTGCCCGCTTTCTGCGTTCCTTTTTTTTCACTCCCGCATAGATAAGCGGCAAAGCCACATTGTCAAGTGCTGACAGCTTCGGAAGAAGCTGGAAATTCTGGAATACAAATCCAATACTTCTCAGTCTCACCTCAGCAACCTGATTTTCTTTTTGTTCCAGCACTTTCTGACCATCCAGGCGGAACGTTCCCTTTGTCGGTTTATCCAGACATCCGATGATATTCATCAGTGTCGATTTTCCAGAACCAGAAGGACCCATAATCGCCACATACTCTCCTTCTTCTACTTGCAGATTGATGTCTTTTAAGACAGGCACAATCATCTTGCCCTGGATATAATCTTTATAAATATGCTCCATCTCTAAAATCAACGTTTTTCACTCCGTTCTTTATAATCCCCCGTCAAAGCCTCCGATAATGCTGACATTTCCCGAACCAGCATCACTTGGAACCCCTTCGTTCAGGAACTGATCGTCCAAGAGTTTTCCCTCGTCTGCTAAATCGCCCTCTATAATATCATCCGGCACAGCATCCGCCATAGAAGCATCCGGCATGGTAGCATCATAGCCGGTAGCCAGAAAATCATCGAAATTGTCATCATACATTTCATTGACCATGTCCGGATCGTCTAAATTCAAATCGTCACCCGAGTTATCCATTCCAAACGTGGCTTCATCAAAGTTGTGCGTGATCGGCATTCCTTCCTCAAGCCCCTGACTCGGATAGGTAATATAATCTCCGGATGTCAATCCATCCAAAATTTCATACTGATCCATCTCTTCGTCATGTTCGCCAAGTGTCAGTTCTCGTTTTTCCAGCTTCTCTTTTTCATTTGCCGCCCAGACGTACGGTGTGCTTCCTTCCTCCTGCACGATATAATAAGACGGCAGCCAAAGTCCTGATTTTGCTTCCATCTGTCCAGTATCCATCTCAATATAGACGTGCTGTCCCAGCATCAGCCCTTCATCGTCGTCCAAAACAACATAAAATGGATATGTGCTGCTGTTTGTATTGCCCGACTGATTGGAAGCATACATATCTGTCTGATTGGAAGAGGCAGCTTCCATGTCGATCGAATCTAATGTCCCCCTCCAGATTTGATTTTCATTTACACGCGAGTGGACAATCACTCTGCTGCCGAGCATCAGAGACTGTATATTCTGTTCATTTACCGTTCCTTTTACCCTATAATCGCCCGTTGCAAGAATTGTAATCAGCGGGTCCGGCTCCCCTGTGTACGCATCTACACTGGAACTGTCTGTGTTGATCGTTTTTACCACGCCGTCAATCTCACTCGTCACAATGGAGTTGTTTATCGTCTTTTTCAGCTGCTCCATCTCTACTTTTTTACTTTTCTGTTCGTATTCTGTACGTTTTACTGTATTCTCTGCAGTCTGAATCTCAATCGTATAGTTCAGCTGCTCATCTGCTCCTGCCTTTGACTGCGCGATTTTCAATTCCTCGATCTGTGCTTTTGTATTTTCAATATCATTTGCTGTTCGTTCCAAATCGATTTCCGCCTGAGCCAGACTGTTCTGTGCCTCCGTTGTGTCATACTTAAAAAGTTTCTGTCCTGTCTTTACCGTCTGTCCAACCTGCACATACACTTCTTCAATTTTCTGATCCTGAGATTGCTCTACTTTCCAGGTCTCCTGAGGTTCAATCACCCCATTATAGCGATTGTTCAGTCCTGTTCCGCCTTCCAGTCCTGCAATCATAGATACGGCATCTACAAATACTACATTATTTGCATCGGAACTTTCTGATTTGCCCGGTCCCATATAGCGCCACACTGCATATCCGCTTCCTCCGAGCACTGCCAGTATTAAAACTGTAACTAAAAATTTCTTCATATGCCAATCACCTTATCTTTAAATTTTTAATTATTATAGCATAAGAGTACCTGCCCGCACATTAAGTTTGTCTTAATTTACTTTTAGGCTCTCCTGCTATTTGCTCCCTCCATCCCCATCTCTTCTGTCATTGCTTCCCTTGCGCTGCCAATCCGTTTTTCCTTCTCATATGTGTGTCCATGCCCTCCATGCGCATAAAAAGAGCTGTGAAAAATCATAGGTTTCCCAATAATTCTACAACAGCTCTGTTTTTATTTATCATCTGTTTTTATTTTATATTAATGGATATTTATCTGTCAACCCTTTCGTCATCTCACGCTCTTTCTGATGATCTGCTTTTGGATTTTTCAAAACAGAAGCAATGATCTCTGCGATAGTATCCATATCCTCTTCATTCATTCCTCTTGAAGTGACTGCCGGTGTTCCAAGACGAATGCCGCTCGTCACAAATGCAGACTTCGGATCATTTGGAATTGTATTTTTATTTGCTGTAATAAAGACATCATCAAGCAGATTTTCTGCTTCTTTTCCTGTCAGATCCAAATTTGTCAGATCCACCAGCATCAGATGATTATCTGTTCCTCCTGATACAATCTTGATCCCGCGTTTCATCAAACCGCCGCACAACGCTTTTGCGTTTTTTGCTACATTGTTCTGATACGTTTTAAATTCTTCTGATAAAGCTTCTTTAAAGCAGACTGCCTTCGCTGCGATGACATGCATCAGAGGTCCGCCCTGAATTCCAGGAAAGACAGCTTTATTAAAATTAAATTTTTTTGCAGTCTCTTCACTTGATAAAATCAGTCCGCCTCTTGGTCCTCTCAATGTCTTATGGGTCGTCGTCGTCACAACATCCGCATATGGAAATGGACTTGGATGAATCCCTGCTGCAACCAGCCCTGCTATGTGGGCAATGTCAACCATCAGATATGCCCCGACTTCGTCTGCAATTTCACGGAACTTCTTAAAATCAATGATTCTGGCATAAGCGCTTGCCCCTGCCACAATTAATTTTGGCCTGCACTCCAGAGCAATCTCACGCACTTTATCATAATCAATAATCCCGTCATCGTTTACACCGTATGGGACAGCATGAAAATATGCGCCTGACATATTTGCCTCACTTCCGTGTGAAAGATGGCCGCCATGCGCCAGACTCATCCCAAGAACCGTGTCACCCGGCTTTAACATTGCAAAAAAGACTGCCATATTTGCCTGCGCACCGGAATGAGGCTGAACATTAGCATATGTACATCCAAAAATCTTTTTCGCTCTTTCGATCGCAATCGTCTCTACTTCGTCCACGCATTCACATCCGCCGTAAAATCTTTTTCCTGGATATCCCTCTGCATATTTGTTCGTCAAAGGACTGCCCATAGCCGCCATGACCGCTTTGCTTACCCAGTTCTCTGACGCAATCAATTCAATATGGCTGTTCTGCCGCTTCTGTTCCTTTTCAATACACGCCGCAATCTCAGGGTCAACCGTTCTGACATCTTCTAATGAATACATTTTCTAACCTCCTATCATTCTTTATCTCGCTAAAGTGTTGATTTTATTTTACTGACTCTATCATACCATGTCAAGATTTTTTTCTCTATTTGACAATTTCTTAATTTTCTATTAAACTGAAACCATATTTGTCACCGTTCATCTATTCCCTTCTTATTTTGCCTAGCAGAGGGAATCTTATTTTTTATTTATTTTACAGAGGTTTTTTATGATAAAAATACTGACTTTTTATTTTCTGTTTTTAAATCTGGCCGCACTTTTTCTGATGGCTTCTGATAAGAGAAAAGCTCAGAAAGGCCGCTGGCGCATTGCAGAAAAAACACTGTTTGGTTTTGCTTTGTTTGGAGGAAGTGTCGGCATTTTTCTTGGAATGTATCTGTTTCATCACAAGACGCGCAAACCCCTGTTCCGTTTTGGAATTCCTGCTGTAATTCTTATTCAGATTTTTGTTGTTGCTTTTCTTTTGTATCATCAAAATATCGGATCGTTCTATTAATTTTGCTATAAAACGCAATAAAGGAGTCTTATTATGTACAAAAAAACGCTTTACCGGCTTTCATTTTTTCTTGTTCTATGTTCTTTCTGTGCAGTCATACTTTCCGGATGTTCTGCAAGCAAAAATTCACCAAAAGGAGTCGTAAAGAAAGAATTAAATTTAATTAAAGATCTGGATGAAGAGACGATTGAATCCTTCTCCTCCTACCATATTTTTTCTGAAAATGACAGGCTGACAGATGAAGTCAAACAATCTGCCATGGAGGCAATGCAGTTATTTTTTGAGAATTTCTCCTATAAGATTGAGAGTACTGACGTAAAAGAGGAAAAAGCTGTTGTCACTGTCTCTATCACAAATATCGACGCTCATGCACTTGCGAACGATCTGTGCCGTGCTATTATAGCCGATTCTCTCGATCATCCCGCAAAAGCAGAACAATCCGTTGCTTTTTATTCTAAACTTTTAAAACAACTGCTTGTTGAAAATCAATATGAATTAAAGACAACAACGCTTGACATTCCTCTTGAAAAAAAAGAAGGCGCCTGGACTATCATTGACTCCGACAAACTGGAGGACGGTCTTGTGAGCGGTTTATCCTCTTATATGATGAACCCAGATATTGTATCTGCTGAAGAAGTAGTGGAAATCAATCTGGACTATTTTCAAAATATGGAACCGGATCAGTTTCTTTCTTACTTTGGAATTGATGATATTTTTTCTGCAGCAAGTTCCAATGCAGATGAGATTGATCTCGCTTTTGCTTCACAGATTCTGGAAAATCTTACCTATCAGATTACTTCCTCACAGCAAGATGATTCTTCTGCTGAGGTCCTGGTTGATATCACAAATCTGGATCTGTATTCCGTTTTGAGTACATATAAGGATGCTCTGCTTGCATATGCAGAGACAGCCGATCCCATACTAGCTACAGAGCAGGAACGAAATGAAAAAACGGCGCAGCTTCTTCTGGAATCGCTTCAGGAAACCGATGATGTGACCACAAATTCCCTCTCCATCCAGTTAAAAAATACAGGACTTATCTGGGAAATCCAGAATACTTCTGAACTGACAGAAGCAATTCTTGGAAATATCACAGAGGCTTCCTCTGCCTTTTCTGAAGCCTCCCAGCAGACAAAAATGTTCTCTGACGAGACTGAGACAGAAACCTCCGGCCAGACGAATCTGGAAAAGCTTCCTGTCATTCAGCCAGCTGCATAAAAAAGAGTGTGTGTTCCATTTTTCTTTTTCTCATGGAACACACACTCTTTTTTCATTTTGTGTTTATCAATCCCCTTGGCTAAAACAAAGGGTTTGATGGCACATCGGATTATATGCATCACAAGGAATGATTACTCTTCCTTTTTCTGCTCTTTTTCTACCACTTTCAGGCACAGCTCTTCCAGCTGTTTTTCTTCTACAATTCCAGGCGCTCCAGTCATCAGACAGGAAGCATCTTTTACCTTCGGGAACGCAATCACTTCACGGATACTGTCTTCTTCTGCCATAAGCATAATCAGACGATCCAAGCCATATGCCAGTCCTGCATGAGGCGGTACTCCATATCGGAATGCACGCAGCAGGAATCCAAACTGGTCTTCCGCTCTCTCCGGCGTAAATCCAAGAATTTCAAACATCTTGGACTGGATATCATCCTGATGAATTCTCACACTTCCGCCGCCGATTTCTGTACCGTTCAACACAATATCATATGCCTTTGCACGGACTGCTCCTGGATCTGTATCCAGTTTATCCAGATCTTCTTCCATCGGCATTGTGAATGGATGGTGCATTGCCACATATCTTCCCTGATCTTCTGACCACTCCAGAAGAGGGAACTCTGTCACCCACAGGAATTTATATTCATTTTTCTTCAGAAGTCCCAGATTTTTTGCAATCTCAAGACGCAGATTTCCAAGGACATCCCATACTACTTTATTCTTGTCTGCTGCAAAGAAAAGTAAATCTCCCGGCTTTCCTTCCATTCTCTCAACAAGCGCCTTCAGTTCTTCTTCTGTCATAAATTTTGCAAAAGAAGATTTATATGTGCCGTCTTCATTGATTGCAAGGTAAGCAAGACCTTTTGCTCCATATCCCTTTGCAAACTCTACCAGAGCATCAATTTTCTTTCTCGGCATATGTCCCTGGCCGTCGGCATTGATTCCGCGCACACTTCCGCCATTTTCCAGTGCATTTTTAAATACAGAGAATCCGCAGTCTTTTACTACATCAGATACATCTTTTAATTCCATTCCAAAACGGATATCTGGTTTATCAGAGCCAAAACGGTCCATCGCTTCCTGCCATGTCATTCTCGGAATCGGCAGCGGCACATCCACACCGATTGCTTTTTTGAAGATTCTGGCAAGCAATCTTTCATTCACATCAATCACGTCGTCGATATCGACAAAAGAAAGCTCCATGTCAATCTGAGTAAACTCTGGCTGACGGTCTGCCCTTAAATCCTCATCGCGGAAACACTTTGCAATCTGGAAATATCTGTCATACCCAGAACACATTAAAAGCTGTTTGTACAGCTGTGGAGACTGCGGCAGCGCATAAAAATTCCCTGTATGGATACGGCTTGGCACAAGGTAATCTCTTGCCCCTTCCGGTGTACTCTTAATCAGAATTGGCGTTTCGATCTCTAAAAATCCTTCCTCTGCCAGAAAAGCACGCACTTCTGTTGCGACAAGGCTTCTGAGCATCAGGTTTCTCTGAAGATTTGGACGTCTCAAATCCAAAAAACGATATTTCAGTCTCAGCTCATCTTTTGTCTGAATATGTTCCTCGATCGGGAATGGCGGTGTCTCGGATTCTGACAGGATACGCAGGCTTGTCGCACGCACTTCCAGCTCTCCCGTTGTCAGATTTTCGTTGACTGCTCCGCCTCTCTTTTCCAATCTTCCTTCCACTGCGATTACAAATTCACTGCGGATCTTCTCCGCTTTCTCAAATCCTTCTGTTCCAATATCATTTTCATCAAATACAATCTGCAAAATTCCAGAACGGTCACGAAGATCTACGAAAATCAGACTTCCTAAGTTTCTTCTCTTCTGTACCCATCCCATAACTGTTACCGTGGAGCCAACCGGTACATTGACGGTCTCCGCGCACCGATGGGATCGTTTTAATCCCTTCATTGATTCTGCCATTTTTTCTTTCCTCCATTACTGTATTTTATCTGTCTCGTTTTTCTGATCTGCTTGCTTCAGAACAGGGAAGCAATCTGATCCAGTGCAATCTCTGTCTGCTCTCCTGTCTCCATATCTTTCACTCTTGCGCAGTTCTTTTCTAATTCATCAGAGCCAATAATCACCGTCTTCTTTGCGCCGATTTTATTTGCATATTTCATCTGCGCTTTGACGCTTCGATCCATATAATCTGTCTCCACAATGATTCCTTTTTCCCTCAGTTCTTTTACAAGTTTATATGCGCGTCCTCTTGCTTCTTTTCCCAGAATTCCGACATAAAGGGCAACCGGCTCTTCCTGTACGAGTTCTACGCCTTCTTTTTCCATAAAATACAGGATTCTCTCGATTCCCATGCCAAATCCAACGGACGGGATATCCTGTTTTTCATCGATCTCATGAATCAGACCGTCGTATCGTCCGCCTCCGCACAGCGTAAATCCATCTGAATTTACAAACTCAAATACGGTCTTAGTATAATAGTCCAGTCCACGCACAATGCCTGTGTCGACTTCATATTCAATGCCAAGTTCATCTAAAAGAGATTTTAATTCTTCAAAATGGTCTCTGCACTCCTCATCCAGATAGTCAATCGTGCGCGGCGCTTTTGCCACGATTTCCTTACACTCCGGAACTTTACAGTCAATAACACGAAGTGGATTTTTCTGCATTCTCTCGCGACATGTCGGGCAAAGCTGATCTTCATGTTCTTTCAGATAAGCCAGAAGGGCATCATTGTATGTTTTTCTGCAGTTTTTGCATCCGATGCTGTTGATGTGCAGTTTTGCATCTTTTAACCCAAATCTCTGGATCAGAGTTGTGATAAAGCTGATCAGCTCCACCTCAGCAAGAGGGCTTTTTGATCCTACGAACTCGATTCCAAACTGGTGATGCTGACGCAGTCTTCCACTCTGCGGTTTTTCATAGCGAAACGCCTGCGTCACATAGTAAAGCTTTGTTGGTGCCGGATCTGCATACATATTATGTTCCAGATAAGCTCTCATCGCTCCCGCTGTGCCTTCCGGCTTCAGTGTAATGCTGCGGCCCCCTTTATCCATAAAAGTATACATTTCTTTCTGTACAACGTCCGTTGTCTCTCCGACGCCGCGCTGAAAAAGCACGGTATGCTCAAACATCGGCGTGATAATTTCACTGATATGGTACGTTTTTGCCAGATCTCTCGCAATTTTTTCCACTGCGGAACGCTTGCTCATTCTCTCTCCGTACCAGTCTTCTACACCTCTTGGCGCCTGTGTAATCATACGTTTTTCTCCTCCATTATTTGAAATCTATCTTATTATTTTTCAGTTGTTCTCTGATTTTATCATTATGGATAACATTCAGAAAAGCAAGAAAAATCTGAAGATCAAAGTTTTTTATTTCATCAATCATAAGTTTTACAGCCATGTCTTCTTCGTATGCTTCTCTGTAAGGCCGTCTGGACGTCAACGCTGCAAATACATCGCATATTCTTAAAATCCTTGCTCCAAGCGGTATCTCTTTTCCCTTTAAGTTGCTCGGATACCCGCTTCCGTCATAGTTCTCATGATGATACAGCACAGACCGGCGCACAGTCTCTGAGAATTCTCTTCCTTTTAAAAGCGCATAGCCTGCAGTCGGATGTGCTCTCACATAGCGAATTTCTTCCACAATCAGGGTTTCTTTCTGATTGTAGACATATTTCACTAATTCCAGCTTTCCGATATCATGTACCATTCCAGCAACTGCCATTTCATAGCAGAATGTTTCTTCCAGATTCAGCTCTTTCGAGATCTGATATGCAAGATTGCTGACGCAAATTCCATGGGAAATTTCATCGGCGAGACTTAGCTGTAAGATCCGATATCGTTTCTTATATTCTTTCTTTTTCGTGTTTCTCTTACTTTCCATATTTCATAAAACCCTGCCGTTTGCGCTCAATCATCTCATCGATACGCTCTATATAATTTTTGATATCCTTTACATTCTCAATCCGCTCGATTCGATCGCTGGCAAGGACCATTTTTGTGGAAGCGCCTGCTCCAAGCGCCAGAATACTTTGCACTTCTTCCATAATCAGAATATTATAGATTCCTTCTTTTCCTTCTTTTGCATAGCCCACATTTTCAAAATTTCCTGCCATGTTTTTCTGTCTGTAAAGATAATAAGGAAACATTCCGGCATCAGCGGCATACTGCGCCGTCATATTCATAATCTCCATATTATTTGTAAACGTCATTTCTTTATACTGATCTTTAAACATACTCAGACGTGCCGCACGTTTTACCGCCAGAGAATGGACGGTGATACTGTCCGGATCAAGCCGGATCACTTCTTTTAAAGTCTGCTCCACGTCCTCTTTTTCCTCACCTGGCAGCCCTACAATCAGATCCATATTAATATTGTCGAATCCCATCTCTCTTGCCATAAAAAAAGCAGCTTTCGTCTCTTCCACCGTGTGACGTCTCCCAATCAGATCAAGTGTTTTCTGATTCATTGTCTGCGGATTGATTGAAATTCTGCTCACATGATGGTCTTTCAGCACCTGCAATTTTTCTCTTGTAATACTGTCCGGTCTTCCGGCTTCTACAGTATATTCCAAAATATGTTTCATGTCAAAACATTCTTCCAGCTTCGATAACAGCCGGTCCATCTGTTCCGGCATCAGCGTAGTAGGTGTTCCTCCGCCGATATAGACCGTATCCAGCTTGCGATCCGCATATTCCTTTGCACCATATTCAATCTCTTTGCACAGTGCATCTAAGTATGCATCCACTTTATCTTTCCATACAGAAATGGGACTGGAACTGAAAGAACAATACAGACAGATGCTTGGACAAAATGGTATTCCCACATACAGGCTGTATCCTTTCTGATAATCAAGATCCTGCAGGATATGGCGTTCCTTATTTGCAATCGCAATGCTCAGCGCTGTCTTTTCTTTGCTTGTATAATAAGTATCTCTCATATACTGTGCAATCTCAGAATTTTTCTTTCCCTGTTCCAGCATTGCCATCGGGATTTTTGTCGGACGGATACCGGTCAATGTCCCCCACGGCAGAGTCTCCTGTTTCATCTGACTGATCATCCGGTATAACAGCTGTTTCAGATGATTTTTTGTCTCTTTTCGGTCAGCATAGTACGTCACTTCCACCTGATCCTGCGCTATCTTCTGCCCATTTTCATCGAGAATTGTAATTTCAATTCTGTCCTGCTCATACATAATCACAAATTTTTTTTCATATGCCTCTGTGATCTCTGTCTCTTCATAAAAAATATGGACGTCCACTCCCGGATAAAATGCCCGGATCAGGGAATGGACATCATATTCAAAGTCCTGCTTGTTCAGTAAAACTGCAATCATTTGTATATCTCCCGTGTCTTTTCTTTTTCTTCGCATATCAGCTTAAAAAAGGATTGTATTTTTTCTCATATCGGATTGTTGTCTCTTCCCCGTGACCCGGATAAACTTTTACTTCTTCCGGCAAAATAAGAAGTTTTTCTTTTGCCGAATGGACTAATTCTGACATACTTCCTGTCGGAAAATCCGTTCTTCCGATAGAGCCGTAAAAAAGTGTGTCTCCTGAAAATAATACCTGCTCATCTGGAAAATAATAACAGACACTGCCCTGTGTATGCCCCGGCGTATGTAAAACCTGAATGTTCATTCCAGCAAGAAAAAGCTCCTGACCATCTGTGTGAAGCATATCCGCAACAGCGGTGAAAGGCTCTCCAAAATTTGCTGATAAATTTAACAGGCTGTCGTCCATGACTTCCTCTTCCTTTTCATGGGCATAGATCAAAATCTCATACAAATCACTGATCTCTGCTGCCGCCTTGATATGGTCAAAATGACCGTGCGTCAGAAGAATAGCAGCCGGCTTCAGCCCTAATTCTTTTATTTTTTTGTCGATCCTGCGCGCTTCATCCGCAGGATCAATCACAATCGCTTCTTTTGTTTTTTTATTGACTGCCAGATAACAATTCGTTGAAACCTGTCCCAGTACCATCTTTTCAATCAACAAATTTTCCATATTTATCCCCTCTTTTCTCCGGACAGCATCAGCCTGTTTTTCTTCGGATATCGAGAACGCTGTCCACCTGTCTGATCTTCTCGGCAATCGTACTCAGCTCTTCTCTGCCCGTCACTTCAAACCTCATGTCAATCGTTGCCTTGCCCTGTTTGCTCACCTGGCTGTTCAGACGGCTGAGACTAATTTTTCTCTCTGAAAAAATCTTAGAGATATCGACGAGCAGTCCCGGTCTGTCATTTCCAAAAATCTGTATTTCGACACAGAAATGTTTATCTTTCGGTTCATTTTCCGGTTCCTGCTGCCATTCTGCCTCAATCAGGCGTACTCTCTCTTCTTCCGGAAGATTAATAACATTGACACAGTCCGTTCTGTGAATGGAAACTCCGCGTCCGCGCGTCACAAATCCGATAATTTCATCCCCCGGAACAGGAGAACAGCATTTTGAAAAGCGCACAGCCATATCGTCAATTCCTTTGACAATAATTCCGCCTTTTGACTTCGGCACTTTCATCGTGTTCTGGTTTTCCACAGATTCCAGAATCTTTTCATCTGTAATCTCTTTCTTATGCTGCTTTTCATATTCATCTAAAAGCCTGTTGATAACCTGTCCTTCTTTCAGACCGCCATGGCCGATTGCAGCAAGAACAGAATCCCAGTCCCGGAATCCATACCGTCTCATAACCTTTTCCAGATACTCTGTCTTCATCAAATTGCTGAGCTGAATACCTTTCATCTTACAGTACTGAGAAATCATCTCTTTTCCTTTTAAGATGTTGTCTTCTTTGCGCTCATTTTTAAACCACTGGTTAATCTTATTCTTTGCCTGGGTGCTTTTTACAATGTTAAGCCAGTCACGACTTGGTCCTTTCGAGTTCTGAGAAGTAATAATTTCAATTCGGTCTCCATTTTGGATCACATAATTGATATTTACAAGTTTCCCATTGACTCTGGCTCCGATCATCTTGTTTCCTACCGCACTGTGGATAGCATATGCAAAATCAATCGGTGTAGAACCATTCGGCAGATCCTTTACCTCACCTGTCGGAGTAAAACAGTATACATTCTCAGCAAACAAATCGAGATCGCTCTTTAAAAGACTCATAAATTCACTGTTGTCTGACATATCTCTCTGCCATTCCAGAATCTGGCGCAGCCATGTCAGCTTTTCAGCTTCTGAATCAGAAGTAATCACATTTCCGTTTGACGCCTCTTTATACTTCCAATGTGCAGCGATACCAAACTCTGCTGTGCGGTGCATCTCAAAAGTTCGGATCTGTATCTCAAAAGGCTGTCCATTTTTGCCGATCAGTGTTGTGTGGAGAGACTGGTACATATTCGGTTTCGGCATTGCAATATAGTCTTTAAAACGCCCCGGCACTGGTGTATACATCTCATGAATCACTCCAAGCGCCGCATAGCAGTCTTTTACAGTGTCTACAATAATGCGCACTGCAAATAAGTCATAGATCTGGTCAAGTGTCTTGTCCTGGTTTACCATCTTTTTATAGATGCTGAAAAAGTGTTTTGCACGCCCGTCCACTTCCGCATGGATGCCCTGCGCTGAAATTTTTTCTTTTACATTGTCTACAATCTCCTGGACAAATGCTTCTCTCTCAACTTTGCGCAGAGCAATTTTTTCCACCAGGTCTCTGTATACTTCCGGCTCCAGATATTTTAAAGATAAATCATCCAGTTCTACCTTTACTTTAGAGATACCGAGTCTCTGCGCAATCGGAGCGTAGATATCCATAGTCTCCCGTGCTTTTTCCTTCTGTTTTTCCGGTTTCATATACTTCAGGGTACGCATATTGTGAAGCCGGTCAGCAAGCTTAATCAAGATAACACGGATATCCTCTGCCATAGCCAGAAACATATTTCTAAGAGTCTCTGCCTGACGGTCAATCTTTGACGCCTTTCCCATATTTTCGCCCAGTTTTGTGACACCCTGAACTAAGAGTGCAACTTCGCTTCCAAACTCTCTCTCTATATCTTCCTTCGTCCACGGAGTATCTTCTACCACATCATGCAGAAGACCGGCGGCGATACTCTCTTTATCCAATTCCAAGTCTGCCAGAATGATAGCCACGCAAAGAGGATGAATAATATAAGGCTCCCCTGACTTTCGTGTCTGTGTCGCATGTGCTTCTTTCGCCACCTGATATGCCTTTTCAATCATAGAAAGATCCGTTGACGGATGGTATTTTTTTACACTGGCTATCAATTCCTCATGCAGTTTTTCAGGATCAGTAAAATCTTCCATTTTTTTTACACTGGCATCTGCTTCCTGAATCGCCTTTCTCTTATCTAATTCCGTTTTCTCTTTCATACCGGTACCACCATCCTTCTCCACTCTTTATTTCTCTGGTTTTACTTTCCCTCGTATCGTATTACAGATTCTACGTCGTAATTCTTCAGTCGTTCTCTTCCTTTTAGTCCGGCAAGCTCTATCAGGAACACTACCTTGACTACCTCGCCTCCCAGCCGTTCAATCATTTTAATCGCAGCTTCTATCGTACCTCCTGTTGCAATCAAATCATCGACCAGTACTACTTTTTGTCCCGGTTTAATTGCATCTTTATGAATCTCAATCTCTGCTGTTCCATATTCCAGATCGTATTTTTCGGAAATCGTCTCACATGGAAGCTTTCCTTTTTTGCGGATCGGAACGAATGGTCTGTGCAGATTATATGCAATCGGCATTCCAAAAATAAAGCCTCTTGATTCTGTACCTGCAATCACATCTACTTCCGTATCAGCGATCAATTCCTGCATTGCATCAATCGCCTCATGCAGTCCGTCTGCATCCTGCAGAACGCTTGTAACATCACGGAAAATCACTCCGGTTTCTGGGAAATCAGGAATTGACCTGATATATTTTTCTACATTATTCAATGTACTCTCTCCTTTTCCAAATACAGTTCCTTTGTATAAAAAATGTTATAAAGTAAAGTATATCATTTTTTCTTGTATTTATCAATTCCCAAGTCAATAAAAGTAAAACAGGAATCTATTCTTAATTCTAAGCAGATTCCTGTTTTATCTTTTTCTCTATATCATTTTACCATATCAGATATCTGAGCTCAAAACAACGGTGAGCGATACACTCCCTCTTCAATCAGTCTTCGGAAAGAGTCTACAACCACCTGTTTATCTTCCTTATAGGTCACTCCAAACCATCTGTCTTTTGTCTCCAGCACCTTCACCTGTGCTTTTCCCCCCTGAATCAGCTGATCCACAATCGTTGGAAGCAGATATTCTGATTTTATGTCGTCTGAAGTCAGACTTTCAAGGAATACAGAAAATCCTTTTTCCAGCTCATCCAGAATTTCCGGGGTGAATCCCCACATGTTCATTGACACATGGCTGTTTCCGTTGATTGTACGGTATCCGCCATTTCCCTCCGGAACTCTGGCACCTTCTTCTCCTTTTGTGATATCGTGAGTCTCAATCACACCTTCGAGCATACCATTTTCATCGACCTGACACACCCCTCGTGTGACGCCTCCATTTTCACTTAAAGTATTGCTTAAAATAAATCCTGCCATGCAGAAATCCAGTTTTTCGCTTTTTTCCCGCTCCTGCACCAGATAATCATGCACTTTTACAAATGCTTCTTTTCCGTAATAATCATCTGCATTGATCACCGCAAACGGATTTTTGATGATATTTTTGCAGACCAAAATCGCCTGTCCTGTTCCCCACGGTTTTTTTCTTCCTTCCGGTTTCTGAAATCCTTCCGGCAGATCATCCATCTCCTGAAATGCGTAAGAAACTTTTGCCTTTTGTACAATACGGTCCCCTATCACTTCTCTAAAGTCTTTCTCCAAATCTTTTCGGATGATAAATACAATATCGTTAAAACCAGCTTCTAAAGCATCATGAATCGAATAGTCCATGATAATCTCTCCATTTGGTCCTACTGGTTCCAACTGCTTGATTCCTCCTCCAAAGCGGCTGCCAATCCCTGCAGCCATAATTACCAGCGTCGTGTTTTTCATACGTTCCTCCAATTTCTTCCGAGGCACGGCTGTGCTGATCTCGGCTCGTCGTTTTCTTTATTTTAACATAAACAGCCACGAATACAAGAGAAAAAACTTTCTGTTTTATGAACAATATCTACTGGCAAAACTATTATTCCACTGTGACAGATTTTGCAAGATTTCTAGGTTTATCTACATCCAGTCCTCTTGCGATCGCAACATAGTATGCAAACAGCTGTAATGGAATCACTGCAAGAGAATTTGTAAAATATTTCTCTGTTTTCGGAACATAAACGGTAAAGTTTGCCGTATCTTCCATCGAATAATTTCCATAGCAAGTCAGCCCCATCAGGTAAGCTCCTCTTGACTTTACTTCCACCATGTTGCTGATCATCTTCTCATACAAATCCGGCTGTGTTGCAATTCCAATCACAAGGATTCCTTTCTCGATAAGAGAGATTGTTCCATGTTTCAGTTCTCCTGCTGCATATGCCTCTGAATGGATATAGGAGATCTCTTTTAATTTTAGAGAACCTTCCAGAGAAATGCCGTAGTCCAGTCCTCTTCCGATAAAGAAAATATCTTTGCTTGACGCAAATTTATTTGCAAACCACTGCACTCTTTCCTTATCTCCCAGAATACGCTGAATTTTTTCTGGCAATTTTTTCAATTCAGCGACGAGTGCGTGGTATTTTTCCTCATTGATGGTCTGACGTATTTTTGCAAAGTAAATGCTGATTAGATAACACGCTGCCAGCTGTGTGCTGTAAGCTTTTGTCGTTGCAACCGAAATCTCCGGCCCTGCCCATGTGTACAGAACATTGTCTGCTTCCCTTGCGATCGAACTTCCAACCACATTTACAATCCCAAGTACGCGTGCCCCCCTGCTTTTTGCTTCCTTTAAAGCAGCAATCGTATCAGCTGTCTCGCCTGACTGGCTGATCACAATTACAAGAGAATCTTCCTCTAAAATCGGATCTCGATATCGGAATTCAGATGCCAGATCAACTTCCACAGGGATTCTTGTGAGAGCTTCAAGCACATACCGTGCTGACACACACACATGATATGCTGATCCGCAGCCAATCATATAAATACGTCGGATCCGTCTGATTTCTTCCTCTGACATCTCCAGCTCTTCCAACACAATCTCTCCGTCTTTTATTCTTGGCGAAATAGTATCCTGTACGGCTTTCGGCTGTTCATAGATTTCTTTCAGCATGAAATGTTCATATCCGCCTTTTTCAGCAGCTTCTGCATCCCAGTTGATGGTTGTGATCTCTTTTTCAATCTCTTCTTGATCTACATTATAAAAATGAATACTGTCAGCATCCATGCAGACAATCTCCATATTGTTAACAAAGTATACATTTTTTGTATATTTCAGGATTGCCGGAACATCGGAAGCAATAAAATTTCCCTGCGGAGCGCTTCCCACGATCATCGGACTGTCTTTTCTGACCGCAAATACTTTGCCTGGATGATCCTGAAACAGAATGCCAAGCGCATACGATCCTGTCACTCTCGCCATCACTTTTGTGATTGCCTCAAGTGGATCCCCATTATAATAGCGGTCCAAAAGATGTGCAATGACTTCTGTATCCGTCTCTGATTCAAAATGATATCCTTTTTTCTCCAGATATTCTTTTAATGACTGGTAATTTTCGATAATTCCATTATGCACAACTGCAATCGTCTTTTTTTCATTGCAGTGCGGATGCGCATTGACTACAGAAGGTACTCCATGGGTGGCCCATCGTGTATGCCCAATTCCGCAAAATCCATCAAGCGCTCTGCCATTATCTGTCATTTCTTCCAGTACACGCAGTCTTCCTTTTGCTCTTACAACTTCAATTTTGTCTTTTTCTTCAATGGCAAGCCCTGCTGAATCGTAACCTCTGTATTCTAATTTGGAAAGTCCATCAATCAACAACGGCGCTGCCTGTTCATATCCTGTATATCCTACTATGCCGCACATCTATTTTACCTCATGTCCTTTGTCTTTAATTACCTGTAATACTGCATTTACATAATTCTCACAAGTCTCTACGCTTTCTGCCTCCACCATGACACGAATGACTGGCTCTGTACCGCTCTCTCTCACTAAAATACGTCCGTTGTCTCCTAATTCCCGTGCAGCCTTTGCCACGACAGCCTGAACATCAGGATCATTCTGTGCCTCCGGTTTGCTGTTGACACGGATATTTTTCAGAACTTGCGGATAAATTTTCAACGGAGCAGCTAGTTTTGAAAGAGATGTTTTTCTCTCCAGAATGACTTCCATCATTTTGATAGAGGTTAAAATTCCATCGCCAGTTGAAGCATATTTGCTGAAGATAATATGTCCGGACTGTTCTCCGCCGAGGCGATGGCCATTTGCCATCATATTCTCGTACACATATTTGTCTCCGACATCTGTTTTTTCATAGTCGATTCCTGCTGCATCGAACGCCTTATACAGTCCGAAGTTGGACATAATCGTGGTTACCACTGTATTGTTGATCAGTTTTCCACGTTCTTTCATATAGCATCCGTAAATGTATAAAATAGCATCTCCATCTATGACATTGCCATTCTCATCTACTGCGATACAGCGGTCTGCATCTCCATCATATGCAAATCCAACATCCAGATGATTTTCTTTTACATAGTTCTGCAGCACTTCGATATGTGTAGATCCACAGTTTGTATTGATATTTATTCCATCTGGCTGGGCATTGATCACATATGTCTTGGCTCCCAGCGCATCAAATACACTTTTAGCAATCATCCAGGCACTTCCATTTGCACAGTCCAGACCTACTTTCATTCCTTTATAGGAACGTGTCGCAAGAGAAATCAGATATCCGATATAACGGTTTCTTCCTGCCGCATAGTCAATTGTACATCCAATCTCTTCTCCTGTTGCAAAAGGAATTTCTCCTGTCTTTCCGTCAATATAGTCTTCGATCTTTAAGATGGTCTCTTCATCCATCTTTTCACCTTTATCATTTAAAAGTTTAATTCCATTGTCATAATATGGGTTATGGCTTGCTGAAATCATAATACCGCAGTCAAAATCTTCTGTTCTCACGACATAGGATACGCTTGGTGTCGTCGTTACATGAAGCAAATAAACGTCTGCTCCAGATGCAGTCAGTCCGGCAACCAGAGAATATTCAAACATATAACTGGAACGTCTCGTGTCTTTTCCAATTACTACTTTACATTTTCTGTTATTCTGGCTGCGATAATACCATCCCAGAAAACGTCCTACCTGGTAAGCGTGTTCTACTGTCAATGTCTTGTTTGCCTCACCACGGAACCCATCTGTTCCAAAATATTTTCCCATATAATTCTCCTCTTAAAAACTCTTTAACTTGTTTATTGTAAAACTTTTATACTATAATATGATTTTGTACAAAAAGTTTTAACCTGTTTTTATTTTCTCTATTGTTTTTTGATTTCTTCCCCATAATTTTCATAATATTTTTCATAATGTTTATAATAATGTCTGCTTTTGCTTATCTGTACTTTGTTTAAAACAGCCCCCAGAATCCTGCATCCACTGTTTTCCAATTGTTTCTTTACATCCTGTGCAAATTTATAACTGATGATTTCACTTTCAATCACTAAGATTGCTCCATCACAGATTGATGCTATAATTGCTGCATCAATAATTCCTCCCAGCGGCGGACAGTCGATAAAAATATAATCATATTTTTCTTTGACTTCTTGAAGCATAGAGCGAAATTTCTGACTTCCCAATAATTCTGAAGGGTTCGGTGCAGAACGTCCTGTTAGAATCAGATCCATGCCATCTATACTGCTGCTGTAAATGCATTCCTCCAAACTACATTGACCTGTTATATATTCGGACAGCCCTTGTATTGCTTTTACTCTTCCTCTGCTGTATCTGTTTATACTTTCTGTATCTTCTATATTTTCTGTATCTGTGATAGAGCCTTGAATATTATATCGCCTTCCCATCACAGATCCCCTAATATCTGCATCAATCATTAGTATCTTTTTCCCAAGTTCTGCCATTGTCTTTGACAGCTGCATAACCACAACTGACTTTCCTTCACTTGGAATACAACTTGTAAAACTGATTGCTTTTATATTTTCACCACAAAACTGAATATTTGTTCTTAATGTCTTATACGCCTCTTCCACACGAAAATTCAGTTTTGGAATATCATCCATAATTATTTTTTCCATAAGCGCTCCTATTTTCTATATTTTTTGTATCTCTTCTTTTTTCTTTTTCCATCTATCGGAATCATACCAAGTGTAGAGATTCCTAAATACTTCTCAATATCCTCTGGTGTCTTGATAGTATCATTCATCATATACATCACAATCAATACGCTGCAAGTCAAAATCATTCCCAAAAGTGCTGCCATAAGACAGTTTTTCTTTAGACTTGGACTGACTGGCGTCTCATTTAAGGAACCTTCCTCTACAACAGTCGGTTCATCTGTAACCATAATCTCTGCCATTTTTTTCTTTGACACATTTACAAATTCTGTAGCAATATCCCTTGCCATAAATGGATCCGGATCTGTCACTGTGATCTTAATAATTCTCGTATTTGATGGATTATTTACTGCAATCTTTTTTACCATCTGTTCATATGTAAGATCTAGATTCATATTCTCGATTACTTCATTTACAACTGATCTGCTCTTAATCATAATAACATAATCACTTGTGAGCTGTGTGCCAAGCTGAATGTCAGCAAGAGATGTGATACTTGTACTTTTTCCCAAAACATACAGCATAGAAGTGGACTGGTATTGAGGAGTGATATATTTTTTTGTATAAAATCCAGCTCCGGCTGCAAGCAATATACCGACAAGCAAAATCAGCCAAATCTTTTTCAGCAGCACAAAAAATATTTCTGTTAAGTCAATTTCGTTCTCGTGGATTTGATTTGCTTCCATAATGTAAAATTCCCTTTCTATTCTTCCCTTTTTCTACCCTCGAGTATTTTTTGCGGATTTGTGACAAAAAGTTTCTCTGCTGTCTTGTATCCAAACTTTCTTGTGATCCATCCTGCCGCAAAATTCATTTTCGGAGTTCTATCTTTCCTATTATGGCCATCTGTTGCCACAAAGTCAATACTATAATTTTTCATATATTTCTTACACCATTTTCTCTCCGTCTTCCTTTTAAATGTCCTTCCATTTACCTGGAAATATGCACCTGCTTTTTTTAAATCGTTCAAATATGCCTCTCCCTTTTCATCAAGCAGACATTCATATCTCTCTATATGTGCCAGAATTGGAAGATATCCTGCTGTTTTCAACGTACGGACTGCATTTAAAATTTGTGAAAACATCGCTGAAGGTAAGAACTCAATCAAAACATATCTGCTTCCTGCCAGAGTCAGTGCTCTTCCCTCAATCAGATCATTTAATGTATCTTCTGTATAATATATTTCATTTCCCAGATATAGCTGAAAATTTGGAAAATATTTTTTCACTTCTTTTTTCACTTCTTGGAAGACCTTTTTTAGTTCCTCCGTCTCTTCCTTTGTCCTGTTTTTATAATGTGGTGTAGCAATGATACTAGATATTCCTGAACTGCATGCCATTTCTAACATTTCCATTGTCTCTTCTAAATCATTTGCACCATCATCCACGCCTGGAAGAATATGACAGTGAATATCTATCAGTCGTTTTTCTCTACACAAAGCTCTTCCTTTTCCATCTTTTCTTTTCTGTATCATTATGCTCAACAACCCTGCTATTGTTAAAGCCGCTATTCCCGTTACTATAAACAGCATCCCATTTTGATTTTCTTCTTTTTTCTGTGGACTTTCTTTTTCTATATCAGAATCTCGTTTTTTTTTACTTTTTCCTGAAAATCCTTTTTTTCTTTTTTCTGTTCCCGACTGTCTATAATTTCCTGTGTCTCTTTTGATAAAGAATTATCCTGTTCTCTATCTTGTTCTGTAACTTTATCTTCTATCCTCTGCTCGTTACTTTCCGATATTCGTTCTAAACCGTTTTCCGTGATTTGTTCTTGCTCTGTCACACGCTCTTCTTTACTGTCTTCCTCTGCTTTTACGGTCGTTTTTTCTTCTTCCGATATGAAATTGCTTTCTCTTTCATTCATTGAAGCAGATATCTCTATCTTCTCTTCTTTTTCTTCTTCATGCAGATTTTTTTCTTTTCTCATTCTCTTTATAAGTTGATCCACAAAGCTCTGTTTTCCTGTCTGCTCTATCTCCTGATTATTCTCATCATTTATTTCATCTTCCGCTGCCGATTCTAATTTTCCTTTTTCATTCTGTTCCGATTCCTGCTCTGATTGCGGATTGCTTTCCTGATTTTCTGTCTCTTTTTCAGCAGGATCTGTCTCCATTTCTTGTGATTCTGTTTCACCCTCAGCAGGATCTGTCTCCGCCTCCTCCGGCTCTGTCTCTACCGGTCCTATTGATACAAGATATCCCATCTGCACACCGACGCCAATGTTGGCATATCCTAAGGAGATTGCTTCCGCTGCCTGTTCTGCCGTCAAATCAATTCCATCTTCGCACAATTTAGCATACAAAATTCCCATTGCTTCTGATGTAGCAACATATTGCTGTCCCCCATATGTGAAAACTCCGCTTGCTGCTCCAATAACGGCTGATTCATTTTCATTAATATCCCCGGCATATGCCGTCATCCCAATCGTGCAGGACATCATAACAGCTGCCGCCAGATACTTTTTCTTTCCCATAGTTCTCCTCCATGCTATAATGTTCGATTATATAATCGTCATGTGTAGATAACTGATAAAAAAGGGGTATCTCATCTTAATGAAGATACCCCTAATTCAGATTTCTGACTATTTACGAATTGTCAGCACACCGCCTGTAAATCCTTCCAGATACTGAATGAATTCATCATTACGAACATCTCCTTTAAAATACAATACATTGTATTTTAAATAAGATTCATATTTCTTTCCATTTACATAGAAAGTGCTACCATTTCTGTTAATCGTCATGTTAGTGATCGTGTATTTGCCCCATGTAAAGGATGGGAATCTGTATGTTCCTTTCAATTCTTCCATACAGCTCTGAAGCAGTCTGATTGCTGCCTGAAGTTTATCTGCACCTGCTCCAGGAATAGATAAGGTCACCGTACCAAATGTTCTTCCATTGATTATCTTAAATACACTGTCTCCATTGCTGTTTACCCATTTGATTCCATCCATTTTATTGAAATATAATGTATAATTTTTTCCATTATATTTTACAGTAACATCCAGAGGCGTTTCTAATCCTGAAATCTGAATAACTTCTTTTCCTAATGCACTTAACTGTGCTTCCAGTTCATTAACGTTGGAACAATAGATTCTGCCATTTACGTTCATTGTAAATCCAGAGCTTACTTTCGAAGCATTGATATTTGCTCTTGTATCCAGAACCTGAACTCTGACAGATCCCTGTGCGCCGAAACCATCTTTTGCTTTCGCTGTAATCGTCGCATATCCAGGTGCAACTGCTGTCACAACACCATTTTCATCTACTCTTGCAACACCTGTGTTAGAGCTGGAATATGTTACTTTTTTACTGAATGCATTGCTTGGAGATACTGTTGCTCTGACTGTTGTCTTACTTCCACGGTAGATTGCTGTATTATCAGCTTTCAGAGTAATTCCTTCTGCCGGCTGAACAACCGTTACATTGATATATGCATATGCCGGTGAATGTGATCCCTTTGCTCCATCTAAAGCTTTCGCTACAACTGTAGCATTTCCCGGTTTAACAGAAGTTAATTTTCCTTCTCTTGTAATCGTAGCTACACTTGTGTTTTTGCTGTAATAATAAACACCTTTTTTCTCTGCATTTGCAGGATATGTAGTTGATTTAAATGTCCATGTCTTATTTGGATAGATTTTCAATTTTGTACGGCTTGGTACTACTTTAAGCACTTTCTGCACTACTGTAAAAGTAAGCGTATCTTTTACAGATGGATTTTCTGCTGATGCAACAGTGATGGTAACTTTTCCATCTTTATGTAATGTAACCATGCCCCTATTGTTTACACTCGCAATACTGTTATTGCTTGAACTGTAAACAAGTGCCTTAGAGCTTCCCCCCGTCGTATTAACCGTTGCTTTAATCTGTACATTACGGTCCGTTGATTTTCTTGCAATTCTCATACTTGCGTATGAAGTTGGTGATGTAATCTTAACAGATGTCACCGCTGCATTTGTTGTTAAACCAAAAAACAGAGTCATCATCATTGTTAACAACAGACTTTTTAAAAATCTTTTCATTTTCATTCCTCCTTCTCAAATAACAAATTTCTCTCTGTCTCTATTTATTATTAAAGCTCTTTTAGACAATTTTTTCAAGTACCAATTATGTTATTTTTCCGACAATCATGAACCTTTCTGAAAATTTTTTTATTTCAGTCAATACATTTGAAAAACCTCAAATCAACTTTGATAGAATATTTTCCTCCTTCGATTATTTTGTATTTCAACGTAGTACACTGCCCTTGTCTAAATCCAATAGCATTCTTTCTCACATCATGTTAAAAATTTACAAAAAAAAGAGAGATGAATTGTCATCTCTCTCATGCGGAAGATGGGACTTGAACCCACACGATATTGCTACCACAGGCACCTGAAGCCTGCGCGTCTGCCAATTCCGCCACTTCCGCGTCTTTTCCGATATCTGTTGACCGGAACGCTTATACTATACAAAATTTTTCTCTGTTTGTCAACACTTTTTTCTTTTTTTTCAGATTTTTTTCTTTTTTCAGATAAAAAAAAGAGAGAGATGATGATTCATCTCTCTTATGCGGAAGATGGGACTTGAACCCACACGATATTGCTACCACAGGCACCTGAAGCCTGCGCGTCTGCCAATTCCGCCACTTCCGCGTCTTTTCCGACATCTGTCGATCGGAACGTTTATATCATACAAAATTTTGAACATTTTGTCAATACTTTTTTTTAAATTTTTCCAAAAAAATAAATAATATATTTTTTTTATTTTTTTTAAATTTCCTATTGACAAATTCACTATTTCATACTATACTCTACTTGTTCGCAGTTGTGGCGGAATTGGCATACGCGCTAGACTAAGGATCTAGTCTGGGATAACTGGGTACGGGTTCAAGTCCCGTCAACTGCACGCAGAGAGCTCGATGAATATCGAGCTCTTTTTATTTTTCTTTACTGTCCTTTGATTCTGATATTAAAATCGGAGATCTGCAGAACGTTTCTGAATTCAGCCATCATATCTGAATATCTGATAAATACTACGAAATACTATTTTTTGATTTAAGATTTTTAAAAGGAAGTATGAAAAATATATGAATTGCTTACAGAAGCCTTGCAACCCAAAAATAATATTGTTATAATGTAGAAAATAGTTATTATATGCTTTTTTATTCTTTGTCTATGTCTATACGCATAGACTGTTAAAGAATAAATATCATGCGAAAGGGAGATGTCCATATGAAAAAAAGATTGAGAATAATTACCACACTGGCCTTAGCTTGCGTATGTTTTACATTATCCGGATGTGGAAAAAAAGTAAAACAGCAGCAAATTGAGACAGAAACACAGACAGTAAAAGAACCTGATACTAAAAAACAGACAGAGACTCAAAAGGCAACACAGCCTCCAACGGAAAAACAGACGGAGACAAAAAAGACAACGGAAGCTCCAACAGAAAAGCAGACGGAGGTACAGCCTCTCACAGATGAAAATGGCGAGACAGAACCGACAAGCTGGGATATTTCCGGAACAATCAATGAGATTTCAGAAAACAAGCTTACGATTGAGACAAGTCTTGGCAATACTTATACATTTCCGATCTCTTCTGCTACCTCCATCGCAGATGGCGCTGAGCTGAAAGCGGGAGATTCCATCACTCTTCACTATGATGGAAATATTGATGATCGTCTCAGTATACAGACAGGTACAGTCACAACGATCTCACTGTCTGCTGAATAATACAGGAATTAAAAATAAGCTGAACCCAAAATGGCACACTGACTGCCCTTGGTTCAGCTCTATTTTTTTCTTTAAATCCCATCTTTTTTCTTTTTATATCAATTTCCACAAAAAAAGAAGTCATCCAAAACAGGATAACTTCTCCAAATTTATTAAGCTAATTTGCTTTTTGCCAGTTCTGCTAATGTTGCAAATCCTTCTGCATCATTGATTGCCATATCAGCCAGGATTTTTCTGTTCATCTCAACACCAGCCAGTTTCAGACCATACATAAATTTGCTGTATGATAATCCGTTGATTCTTGCTGCTGCGTTGATACGTGCAATCCAGAGCTGTCTGAACTGACGTTTTCTTTCTTTTCTTCCTGCGTAGGAGCTTTTCAGTGCTCTCATAACAGACTGTTTTGCTACACGATACTGTTTGGATCTAGCTCCTCTGTATCCTTTTGCCAGTTTTAATACTCTATTATGTCTCTTTTTAGCGCCTAAACCGCCTTTAATTCTTGCCATGTCTTATTTTCCTCCTTCGCCAACTCTTATAAATAAGGTAAAATCTTCTTCATGTTCTTAATGTTTGTCACATCAGTCATGACTGCTTTTCTTAAGTTTCTCTTTCTCTTTGTAGATTTTTTGGTTAAGATATGGCTTTTATAAGCTTTATTTCTTTTTAATTGTCCTGTACCTGTTTTTTTGAAACGCTTTGCTGCTGCTCTGCTTGTTTTAATTTTTGGCATTGTATATTCCTCCTTAATTTTAGACTGTGTAAAAATCAGAAAACATTCTCGTTTTCTTTTCTCAGCTGAATCACGTTTTAGCGTTTTTCAGTTAAAAACATCATCACACTTTTGCCTTCTAATTTTGCTGGCTTTTCAACCACCGCAATATCCTTCAGCTGTTCTGCAAAATCATCTAAAATGTGTTTGCTACTCTGTATATGAGCCATCTCACGCCCTCTGAAACGCAGCGCTACCTTCACCTTATTTCCTTTTTCCAGAAACTTTCTTGCTGCTGCCACTTTTGTATTCAAATCGTTGCTGTCAATATTAGGAGACAGACGCACTTCCTTAACCTCAATGGTTTTCTGTTTTTTCTTAGCTTCTTTTTCTTTTCTCGCCAATTCATACCGATATTTTCCATAATCGATAATTTTGCAAACCGGCGGTTTTGCTGTTGGAGCAATCTTTACCAGATCCAATTCTGCTTCTTTTGCCAGCTTCATCGCATCACGGGCTGACATAATTCCCAACTGTTCTCCATTTTCTCCAATTACGCGGATCTCCTTGTCTCTGATCTGCTCATTAATCATTAATTCGCTAATAGTCGTGCACCTCCATATTGACCTGAACTTATTTTCTAAAATAAAAAAGTGGATAGACAGACTATCCACCAGTATATGTAAAATCATATTTCTTTCCATGACTTTTCATCACTATAAACCATTAGTCACCATTGTGCTAAGGTGAGAGCGGATACTCTGCTTTCTTTTCTCATAACGAGTTTAATATAACACAATGGTGACCTCATGTCAAGTTTTTTTATGAAATTGTCTTAAATGAATAACCATAATTGTTTAAAATACTTGTTTTTGACTTATCCACATAAAAAGCTTTGTTTGGATAGACATTTCCTCTGTAGGACCATGCTGTATTGGTAGAAATAATTGCACCGCCCGGTGAAACTTTTCCTTTGTATACCTCTACATGAAGATGTTTGTCATACGTATTCGGGCCAGAAGGTCCTGTACCGCCCAATACATAAAATGCTTCTCCCTGTCTGAAGCTCTGTCCCAACAGAGAAGTAGAATTCTGTCCGTGCATAAAGATTGCCGTCATATAGTCATACGTTCCATCTGCATATCTTACCTTATTGTCACTCTGGAACCAGATTGTTCCCCAGGTCGGCTCTGCTGCAACGACACGACCGTCAAACGGTGCAAATGCTTTTGCTCCCGAAATCGGCTGAACAACGCAGTCAAACGCATTTTCTGTCTGATGTGAATAGGAATCATATGCCCCCTGTGTGATATATACTTGAGATAAAGGCCAGATTGCAAACTCAGAGCCCTGATTTTCCACAACTGTAAAATTTCGGTTTATCAAAGTCAGGCGCATTCCTGATTCATCTCTTGCAGCTACCACATATTTATAAGATCCGGTTGGTAATCCTGCAATGTCCATCGCATTATTGACTTCTTCTCCAATCGTATACGTCGTAGAATCCTGGAAAATGTTTTTCTTGCGCACTGTCGCATCGGTATTTGTATTTAAGATCGTAAATGCCAGGCTGACTACATTATAATTAGAAGAAATGGTTCCTTCCAGATTAAAGTCTGTTCCCTGTACTACGCTGACAGGATAATGCGGATTTGTAATTTTCAGCGTGGAAGCTCCTTTTTCCACTGTAAATTTCTTATCCAGTAAGTTTTTTGACGCTCCTGAGGCATCCTTTCCATGAATGATGTAGCGGTATGTACCTTCTTTTAATTTATCAAATTCTAAAGCATTGTCGACCGTGCTTCCCACAATATAAGGATTGCGCGGATTTTTGATAATCACTTTATCATATAAGACATTTAAGTCTTCTGAACGGATCGCAAATGCAACTTCTCTCAAAGTATAATTTGATTTTACTGTTCCCGCCACTGTAAATCCCTGGCCAATCTCAAGAGAAACAGGATAAGTCGGGGATACAATTCTTAAAGTAGTATCTCCTGAAGGTTTTCCCGTCGCCGTCACACTAAATGGCTTATCCAAAATATATTTGGATGTGCCCGCAGCATCTTTTGCATAAACCATATAGCGATAATTTCCTGCTTTCAGATTATTAAATTTCATCGCACTATTGACAGAAGCTGTAACTGTATATGGATTGCGCGGATTATTTACAACCGTTTTATAATACAGCTGACTCTTGTCTGAGGATCTTATCACAAATGCCACCTGTTTAATCGCATAGTTGCATTTTATGATTCCTTCCAGATTAAAAGAACTTCCCACCTTCAATGTTGTAGGATAAGTAGCTCCGACAATGCGCAGCGTACTGGGTTCCGATGAAGTTGACCCTCCTGTTGATGTGACACTGAAAGTCTTATCTAAAATAAATTTAGATGTGCCGGAGGCATCTTTTGCATAAATCATATAGCGATATTTTCCGACTGGCAAAGTATTAAACTTCATTGCATTGTCTACTTCTGCTCCTACTGTATAAGGATTTTTGGGATTCAATATTCTTGTTTTACAATACAGTTTATTCAGATCTGTAGAGCGGATCACAAATGCAATCTCTTTAATTTTGTAGTTGCATTTTACAATTCCTCCTACTGTAAAGGATTGTCCCTGTTTTAAGACAGTTGGATATGTTGCATTGACAATGCGAAGTGTAGACGCCTCGGCAGCTTCTGTTTTCGTTGGAATCACCACTCCGATGAGGAATATCAGGATCAGACAGACCCATGATTTACGCAGATATTTCATTTTATCCTCCTTTTCTATTTTTATATCTTTTTGATTTCCTTTTATTACGTTTCTATTAACTTTTTATTTATTATAACGAATTATTTTAAAAAAATCAACCTATGATCCGAAAATGCACAAAAAAAAATCAGGGATTCTTCCCGTTTTTCAAGGCTGAATCCCTGTTTTTGATTATTTTAATATTCTTTTACAAAAGTTTGACATGCTGTTTCCTGGCACTTGCAGGCGTTCGTTCCAGAAATGTCAATACGATCTGCATGGCAGCTGCAATCTTTATTGTAGGTACATTGACACGCTTTACAATCCACTTCTATTTTCTGTGAAGGTGCTCCCATGGAACTTTTGGCACTTTCCTGTCTTCGCTCAATAAAACTATCACAACATGTTTCATCTTTAGAGGCAGCGTGTTCTCCTCCTACCTGGATATCGCCTTTGCAGCAGCACATTCCCTCATTATAGACACAGCTCTGAGCTGAACAAACTAAATATGGCATGATTGAATCTCCTTTCTCATGAAAAACTGTTTTACAAAAAATAGTATGTTCTGCCCGCCTCATTTTTATACATCTATATATTTCCGACCAGTTTATCTTTCACCACAGCAAAAAATTCTCTGACAAGATAATTCAACTCCATAACTGCATCCCCTTTTGCGGGAATTCCCTGTATCCGCCTGCATCCCAGTTTTTTTCCAATTGAAACTCCCCGAAATACATGGAAATCATTTGTTACCACGCCGATAGAAGCGCTAAAATTTTGAATTTTCTCCATACTGAACTGTAAATTTTCTTTTGTATTTACGGAGCGATCTTCCAAAAAAATTCGTCTGCTGTCAATCCCACTCTTCTCCAGATATCGGCGCATCGCTTCTGCTTCGCTGATCTCCTCCCCTTTTCCCTGTCCTCCTGAAAGAACTGCTCTCGTTCCCTGATTCTCTTTCAGATATTTTTCCGCGCAATATAGTCTTTTATACAAAGCTCTGCTCGGTGTTGTCCCTTTCACATGCGCTCCAAGAACAATAATATATTCTAACCCTCGATCCGGTTTTTTTCTCATAGCTCTGAATATAAGCCATTCTACATAGAAAAACAGCAAGATGCCTGCGGCTGCCACTGACGTAATTATCATTTTCAGAAATCCAGGTATAATCATTTTCTCAAAAAAACAATATCGTTCTCTTATATATATAATGAAAAAAGTACATAAAAATCCTCCGCCCAGCACTGCCCAAATTTTGATAAAATTTGAAGAGTTTCCGGCATATTTTAAAATAACAAAATAATATCCCAGACACAAAATCCCTAGAATCAAACATACAATCTCCATTTTTCGCCTTCTTTCATTTAAAAATATTCTTCTTTGATAAGATGAAATAAAAAACTGCTGCATCTCATTCATTCGACACAGCAGTTCTTTTTCTTTTTATCTTCCGCAGCAATATTTATATTTCTTTCCGCTTCCACAAGGACATGGATCGTTACGTCCGATTTTTTTGCCCTTTACAACTGTATTTGCTTTCTTTGCTTCTCTGTAAAGTTCTTTTCTCTTCTCATCTGTAAAGATCTCATTCCACATCGGCAGTTCATACAGCCAGTCTGCCTTTGCATCTACCATATTCTTATAAAGCAGTTCTTTATCAAAAGCCAGATTTACTCTTGTGTTTTCATCCATCTCTTCGATTGGATTTTTTACTTTTAAACTGTCATCAATTCCATCCAGGAATCCTACCATTGTCAAAACTGGAATCTCAAATTTATCTGCCAGCTCTTTTACTGTTCCGGAAACTACTTCATCCGGGTTGGAAAGAAGTTTTTCATAGATTCCTTTTTCAATCATGAAATAATCTGTCCAGAATTTCTGAAGCTGTCTTTTATCTGTTTTTTGAGAGTATGCAATGTCTCTCCATTCCTGTAATAAACTCATTTCTTATACCATCCTTTATCTTGTATTCTACAATATCAATTTTCAGGCAGCGTCAAATCTTTTGCTCTGCACCTGCCTGACACTATGAACATGTATAGTATATACCATTTCTCTTATTTTTTCAAAATGATTTTTCAAAATTCATAAAATAATCTTTCTTAATCTGTATATATTTCTTCTAACTGTCTATACTATTACTAATCTCAGAGAGAGAGGAACAACAATTCCTCCTCAAAGAGAGATTTTCTTCATTGGGATCCCCCTCCCGACAGAAAATATCACAAAAGAGAAACGATTACTTATCCTCCCCTTTATCGCCGTCCATTGCAGATATTATCTTCTGCAGCGGGCGGCTTTTGTTGTCCATCGCTTACCCGCGCGCAAAGTATTGATATGTGACAGATGACAGTTCCCAGAAGCAAGCTGCGTTGTAGGCATAAGTGGATGACATTACACAGATAATATAATCATGTCCTTGGTTGTTGAATACGATCATTGCATCATTGTGATTCGGATCGGCATCTCCTGATTTGCTCGCGCTCATCACACCTGCCGGAAGTCCTGCCGGAAGCTTTCCAAGTACCTGCTGCTGTTTTAAAAGGCTCATCATTTTGTCACTGTACTCTGGGGAAACAAGCTGTCTGCGATATATTTTCTCCATAATCTTCCCCATATCCTCTGCTGTTGTAAAATTGCTCAGTCCTGTCCCATCTCCGACAGACCCCATTGCAGAAGGACTGAGAGAATGATGTGCCTCTGTATTATAAATACCATTGTTTTTCAGAAACTGGTTGACCCTCTGACATCCTACGCCGAGAACTCCATCTCCTGCTGCTGTCATCAGATTGTTATAGCAGTCATTGACGCTGAGTGTAATCATATAATACAGGTCACTGTACATACTGTTTTCGTCCAGATGTCCTGTACTGATTTCATTGTAAATCCCTGCCATCGTAAACAGCTTAATCACGCTCGCCGGATACATTTGCTGGATATTAATACTAAAAGACTGACCTGTCTGCAGATCTTTCACATAGACGGACCATGTTCCGTCATATCCTGCAATCAGATTCCGAATCTGTTTTTCCAGATCGTCCAGACCGTTGCGATCAAATGCCATCATATCTACCTTATGACCATCCTTGCCTACAAACTGTCGATCTGGTGTAAAAGTATTATATGCTACACTTCCGTCTGCCTGAAGATAATATCCCTCATACCAGCAATTCATCTTAAAGGAGCCGTCTGAAGGATTCGCATAATATTTCTTTCCTTTATAGTTGATCCAGCCTGTCTGCAATTTTCCATTATTGTCGCAATAATACGTTTTTCCTGAGAGTTTAAACATCCCGCTCATACGGTGGCCTGCTCTATTTACATAATATCTCTGGCCTGAATAAGAGATCCACTGGCTTGTCTTCATCGCCCCGTCTCCATATTCCCCCAGATAATAATGATACCCGTTAATATACTGGAATTCATACAGTTTTGCTCCGTTGACACGACTGCAAAAATATTTTTTATTCTTATAATCGACCCATCCTACAATCGGATTTCCTTTTTCATTCAGATAATATGCTTTTCCTTCTGCCCGGAACCATCCCGCCTTTTTCCACGATTCCGTATTTTTGTAATACCATTTTCCATCTTTGCTGTTCATTTTAAAATATTTTGTGGGCATCTTTACGTTTGCATTTGCAATTGTTGCAGCAGATACCTCGGTCTTTGAAAAAGCAAAAGCAACTACCATAAGCATCATCGCGCATAAAATGCCTTTCCATTTTTTTCTCTTTCCTCTCACATAAATCCCTCCGATCTTTTTTTTCATTATATCGTTTTTTCTTTTTTCTGGCAACTCTTTCCATGTTTTCTTTCGATTGTGAATTCCCCATCACCTAAAGGCAATGGGCTTCTAAAAGGTGCTTACGCACCTCTATTTAAGAAGCTTGATATTTAAGTTTCCACCTGAATATTCAGGCAATCCTTATTCTTATAGGCATATCCACTTCTCCTCTAGCGTATATAGCATCTAAGCTGACAATGTTACTTTTTCGCATGATGTTTAATGCTCCATTTACATCTGCATTTAAGGTTTTACCTTTCGCAATTTTATACAATCCTCTGTGTACTCGATTTCCACTGAATTGATATTCTTTTGGATTATCAGCATTATAGATCGGAATCATATCCTTATCCCAGAATGAAGCTTTTGATGTATAAGATTCTTCCTTTTTTCCCCCTTATACATACGAAAACAGACCGGCATATTTTAAAAATATGCCGGTCTGTTCAGTTTATATTACTGATACGATTTATCTTACTTATACTGTTCTTTTTTTCTTGCCAGCAATACAATGATTACTCCTGCACACAGAACCATCATCGCACCTGACAGTGCAAATGTAGTCGCCATAGAATCTCCTGTCTTTACAGAAGAATTTGGTCCATACATCAGATAATCTGCATCATTTGCTGCAAGCATAAAGCTTCCAAGATCATTTACATTGATTATAATCTTTCCATTGCTTGCGACAGGTGTAAATACCTCCATTGTTCCATCTGTCTTCTTATGAATGACAGTCAGAGTCTTGCCGTTATATCCTTCGTTCACTGCAAAGGTAAGAACCATGGTTCCTGAAAATGTTCCATCAATAATTGAGATATCAAATGCGCCGATCGGCTTCTTTCCCGTCATTGCCGGAACTGCTTTTAATTCCTCATACGTTTTATTTCCAGGATTTAAAGCTACCACCCAAAGCTTTGGTGAGCCATTGAAATTTCCTGATAACATGATTCCTGATTCTTTATCGTCAAAAACCATTGGAATTGCATTTTGTGACCATCTTGCATATACCACTTTGTCTCCAGAGTCACGCGTGCTGATCGCTTCTACTTTTTCCCCTCCAGTCATCGCTGTATACCATCCCAGGAAGTTATATCCTTCTCTTGCATATGGCGCTGCTGTCGGAAGAATCAGACCATTTCCATAGATATATGTCTTATAATTGTTGTAAACTGGATCTAAGTTTTCTATTGCGCTTCCATCCTCATTTAAATAAGTCACATTATATTGCAATACAGGATTTTCATTCTGTTCAAACGCAACTCCTATAGTATGGTTTGCGGCTACATTGCTGAATGTGTAAAGCCCTGTATTCTGTACCTGTTTTAAACTATTTCCGGTCAATTCAATTCCATCGATCTTTACAATAGATAAATGGTATCCCGGCGCTGCCTGGATCTGATACGTCTGACTGGCGCCTTTTTCTACCTGTACAGCCCCATTCGGTGTAATGCTTCCATTTGCTCCCGCAAATGATTCAATTTTGTATGTGGTTACAGGAACAACAATTTTAGCAAATCCCACTGAAATGCTGTGATCCTGTGTCACATCGTAGAATGTATACGTTTTACTATTCTGTACTCTCTCTAATGCAGTGCCTGTCAGATATGTTCCGTCAATCATAACGCTTGCTATACGATATCCTCTGTCAGGTGTGATTACATACGTCTGGTTATCTTCATTGATAACAGTTGTCGCACCATATGGAGAAATTGTTCCATATTTTCCTGCGCTGGAAATGATCGTATGGTAGATCACAGGCGCGCCATCCTGTTCAAATAATACTTCAATCGTATGATTTTTATTTACATTTACAAAAGTATACGTTCCTGTATTTACAATATGAGCAAGTTCCGCTCCGATTACTCTTGTTCCATCCACAAAGACATCAGAAATATGATATCCGGAATCCGGAGTAATTTTGTAGACAGCGCTGTCTCCTTCCTGTACTGATATTGTACCATCCGGTTCAATCACTCCATGCTCTCCTGCACTTGCCTGAATCTCATACGTTTTAATCGGCTGACTGTCCTCTGCAAATGTAACTCCAAGTGTATGTTCCTGTGTCACATTGGCAAATGTATAGCTTTGATTTGCCTTTACGGCTGCCAATTCATCTCCTGTTAATTCTTTTCCGTCTACTTTTACAATATCAATATGATATCCTTCATTTGGCTGGATTGTAAATGTGATGGAATCACCCGCCAAAACATTTTGCTCTCCGAGAGGCGAAACTGTTCCATTCTCTCCTGCCGCAGATGTCACTTTATAATATTTTTCCTGATTCGCTTTAAAGTTTACTTTTATGCTGTTATTGGCAGATACATTTTCAAATGTATACTGTTTTGTTCCTGATTCCGGACCATCTTCCAGATCTTCCGGAAGTTTTTCCTGTCCGTTAATTTCAACAGATAAAATAGTATATCCGTCATTCGGCTTCATCACAAATGTCTGGCTTTCTCCCTTTTTAACCTCCACTTCTCCTGAAGGTTCGATGATACCGCCTTCCTCTGCTGATGCCTGAATCGTATATACGGTTGGTTCTGTCTGTTCTGATTCAAATACTGCATAAATCTCAGAATCATGCGTTATCGCATCAAATCTGTAGATTTTCTCACCTTTATTTGAACCATCTGGAAGAGTGTCGGCTTTATATTCTACACCATCTGCCACTACAGATACTACTTTATATCCATTGTCTGGAATGATTGTAAATTCAAAACCTTCTCCTGCATTGACTTCCACGTATCCCTCTGCATCACCTGCCGGCTGAATCGTTCCGTTGCTGCTCTGTACTACATGAATCTGATAAGTCGAAGCCGGTATCTGCTCAAATTCTGCGCTGATAATATGATCGCCGTCTGCCTGGGCAAACGTATAAATCTTTCCTTTTCCATCTGCAGTGTCCGGAAGTGTTGCAATATCAACAGGAGCTGTATCAGCTATAAGATTGCTGATATAGTATCCGTCCTGCGGAATCACTTCAAAAGATACATCTTCTGTATTCTGTCCTGTCACATAATAGTTTCCGTCATCTCCCAGTTCGCCTGAAGGAGTGATTGTTCCATTTTGTCCGACCGATACTTGAATTCTGTATTTATATTCAGGCAGTGGAATTTCTGCAAATTCTGCTGAGATCGTGTGGTCTGCCGCAAGATCTGAAAATTTGTAGATTTTTCCTGCTTTTCCTGTATTTTCCAGTGTTGTCGGATCCACATCACTTCCATCCACTGTGAGTTTGCTGATATAGCAGTTTTCATTTGGAAGAACCTCAAACGAGATTGTTTCCCCTGCTTTTCCTGTGACATAAAAGTTTCCGTCATCTCCAGGATCTCCTGCCGGATTGATGATTCCTTTTTCTCCTGCTGTCACTTGAATCCTAAATTCCTGTTCCGGCGCCTGAATCTCTGCAAATTCTGCTGAAATGCTGTGATTTGCTGCAAGATCTGAGAACGTATAAACTTTTCCTGTTTCCCCTGATCTTGCCAGAGTATTCAATTCAACTTCTGTTCCGTCTATCATTACTTTGCTGATCTCATAATTTGCATCCGGCACAATATCAAATGAAACAAAATCACCTTTGTTTGCTGTCACATAATAATTTCCGTCTGCTTCCTGTGTTCCGCCCGGTATAACACTTCCGTTTGCCCCCGGAATAACCTGAATTTTATACTCTTCTTTTTCTGGAGCAGTTTCTGTCTCAGGAGCCTCCTCTTTTGGCAGGAATGCTGCATCAATCGAATGAATGCCCGTTATATCAGAAAAAGTATATTTCTTCTGACCTTCCAGATCACCGTTTGGAAGATCATCTATATTTACTTCTTGATAATCCGCCACAATTCCTGAGATATAATATCCCTCTGCCGGAGTAATCACAAAAGTAACCTCTATTCCTTCTTCTGCCGTAAATTCAAAAGGCTTTTCTGCTTCATTCCATCCTTCCGGAAGAATAGATCCGTTCTCATTTTGTGTAATCATAACGGTTGCCGTATTCTGAGGATCTTCCATACCGTTTTCCGGAATCGTCAGCGACTCTGTTTCCCAGTCGCTCCACTCGTCTTCTGTCTGCGGCACAGTTGATTCTGTCTGCTGTTCTTCTGTCTGCTGTTCTTCTGTCTGTGGTGCAGCCGTCTCTGTCTGCCACTCTTCTGTCTGTGGTGCAGTCGTCTCTGTCTGCCACTCTTCCGTCTGTGGTGCAGTCGTCTCTGTCTGCCACTCTTCTGTCTGTGGTGCAGTTGATTCTGTTTGTGGTTCTTCTGCTTCTGGCACCGTTGATTCTGTCTGACCTGTAGAGATTACATTTCCCTGTGCATCTCTGACTTCTGTTGCAGCCTGCTGAGTATCTTCTTTAAAAGTAATCAATACAGTTGCATCATCAACAGGTACATCCACTGTACTGCCATCTGCATAAAATTCTGTTGTTGAATGGTCTTTGCTGATTTTAAATGAATAGTTTCCCATAGGAACATGTGTATATTCGATCGTAAATGTTCCTGCTTCAGCATCATTCTCCGTCATATCATTCTGATATGCCTCCGGATCTTGTTCTTTCCCGCAAAGTTTTTCCGGTCCTACAACTGTGAATGTATGACCGCTGACAGATAACTCTGCCCCAAAAATCACTTCCACGGTCTGATTTGCGCTGACAATCAAATCATACTGATCCACACTGTCAGCTGCTGCCACTTCTTCTTCGGAAATTGGATTTCCATCCACCTTGATCTGTGCCACCTTATACTTGTAATCCGGTGTCATCATAATACTGAGCGTTGATCCGCTTAAAACCGCCTGATCTCCCTCCGGTGTTATCGTTCCTTTTCCTGTTTTTTTCACGTTTACTGTGTACTGTTCCTGTCCCTGTATATCTCCTGTGCTGTCAAAAGTTCCTTCTTCCGTATAACTCTCCTCGGCTAAAATTGTGAAACTCATTGAAGTAAATAAAAATATTACTGCCATAAGACAGGAAAGTGTTCTCTTCCATACTCCTTTCATAACAACACCTCCTACTTTTTCTTTATTTTAGCATATCATTTTACAACAATCAATGAAGCTTTTCTTAAGATCTTTTTTGAAATCTATGATCCTTCCATTCCTTTTTTTCAGAACCTGTTATCTAAGACACCCTTATACTTTTTTTGGCATAAAAAAAGTCATCGAATCAATAAATTTCGATGACTTTTTTCATTTTACGATACATTTTATTTTTTCTTTGAAATTGTATAATATGCTAATGCTACACTGGCTCCGCCGACCATATTTCCCAAGGTGACGACACCCAGATTATAGAAATATCCTCCGATTGAGATTGAAGCTGCTGCTTCGCCCGGATCAAGAAGGCCGCCTGCCATAATTGACATATTTGCAATACTGTGTTCAAATCCGCAGTAAACGAATACAAAGATGCACCAAAAAATCATAATCAGCTTTCCAGATTCTGTTTTCATCTTTGTGCAGCACCATACAGCAAGACACACCAAAATATTACAGAAGATCGCTTTCACAAAAAGAGGAAGAAATTCTCCATTCATCTTTGCTGCTGTTGCATTTGCCATATAAGTTCCAACAGCGCTTCCGTCTGCCGGCAGTTTCGTCAGATGAAAAAGGAATGCTGCAATCAGGGAGCCTACCCAGTTTCCAAGATAGCAAACTACCCAAAGTTTTATTGTTTCTCCCCAGCTCACTGTTTTGTTCAAGCTTGCCGCTGTCATTACCAGGTTATTTCCTGTAAACAATTCAGCTCCTGCCATAACAACAAGGCTCAAAGCTACAGCAAATACCATAGCCGCAACTAATTTGGCTATCTGCAGTCCGCTCAGTGCTCCGCCTGCTGTACACATAACGATTCCGCCAAATGCTATAAAAATTCCTGCCACAATAGATGCCACAAAATATCCAAGCGGATTATTTTTTAACAAATTTACTTTTGCTTTTCCTGCATTACAAACCGCATTAAATTCGTCCTGAAACATAATGCACGCCCCCTCAAAGTTTATTTCATTTTTCTGCGGGATCATGCAGTGTGATCCCGCAAACTGTATTATTTAGAATAATCCTGAAATCTTTCCTGTCTCATCTACGTCGATTCTCTCTGCTGCCGGTACTTTTGGCAGTCCTGGCATTGTCATGATCTCTCCTGTCAATGCTACGATAAATCCTGCTCCTGCTGAGATC
>JAGZHZ010000039.1 GCA_018366495.1 Clostridiales bacterium | reverse complement strand
ATTTACAGTAGACAGTGAAGAGATAATCACCGTAACATATGAGAATATTCCGAAGAAAGGAAAAATTAAAATAAAAAAGAAAAAAGCGGGAAGTAAAATATTGCTGTCAGACGTTGTGTTCGTCATTTTGGCAAAAGAGGATATTGTGACCGGAGACGGCAGTATCCGATTGAAAAAAGGGGAGATTGCAGATACTATCGTAACAGACCAGAATGGTACTGCTGTCAGCAAAGAATTGTATCCTGGATTATATGAGATTCAGGAGAAAAGGCAAAAACCAGGATACAGCAGAAACATGCAGGGAAAAGAAATTCGTATTGAAAAAGATACAGAAAAAGAAATAGAATTGATCGTGGAAAATCATCCGACATCTGCGAAAATAAAAAAGATAGATGAAGATTTGAAAACAGATCTGGAAGGAGTCGTCTTTTTTATCTGGAGAGAAGGGGAGGAAAAAAAGGAGTTTACCACAGATAAAAATGGAGAAATTTATCTGGAAGAATTGGTTCCGGGGAGATATTATCTGGAAGAAAAAAAGCCCCCAAAAGGGTATCTTCTAACAGAACAGAGACTTTCTTTTGTAGTGGACAAGGATGGAAAAATAGAGGGAAAAAATGAATGGGAATACGAGTTATCCAATACGAAAATGAAACCGGATATCAAAGTTGCCAAGCTTGCAAACAAGACAACAGGTGTTATCCTGGAAGAAGGAAGATATCAGGGAAAAAAAATCAGCGGTATTTACACGGCAAATGAGATTGTGGAATATAAGATTCTGATTACAAACAGCGGCAATACAGCGGTCAAAGAGATCAAAGTGAATGATAAAGTACAAGAAAAACTAGAAAAACAGATGGTTCCGGAGAGCGCAGAATTTTTAATTGAGACAGGAACATATCAGACGGCGTTTGGAAGATCAGTGGAAGTCAGAAAACGGTCAAAGACAGAACTGTGGATCAGTGAACTGGCAGTGGGGGACAGTTTAGAAGTATGCTTCCGGCTCCAGCTGAGAGAAGATGCAAAGAAAAGTGAAGATCTGGAGAATATTGTATATATATCAGGAAAGTATGAGCCGGAAGAAGGAAAAAAAGAGCAGATTCCAGAGGACGAAGATGACTGGGATTCTGATAAGATCAAGATTGAAAATGCGATTCAGGTAGAGGTCATCAAAGTAGATGCACAGACAGACAAACCACTGGCAGGCGCCAGACTGGTAGTTCTTAAAGAAGATGGAACGGTTCTGGATGAATGGATCAGCGATACGGAAGGGCATCGCGTGGAAGGGACAGAGATCCGAAACGTATATACTTTAAAAGAGCTGGAAGCGCCGTCAGGATATAAGAAAGCAGACAGTTTTACATTTACAGTTCTTGATACGGGAGAAGTACAGAAAATTGTAATGAAAGATGAACCGGAAGAAATACCGCAGCATCTGCCGGAAGAGGAGATTGTAAAAACGGGAGATGACACAAAAACGGCAGTATATATAGCTGGAATTGTAATCTCTCTTTGCATGGTATCTGCTGTCTTCCTGAAAAAAGGCAGAAAAAGAAAATAAAAAAAGAGAAAAATAAAAAAATAAAGGGCTATGCTGTATTATTTTACAGTTTAGCCCTTTAAAATGGATTGCCTAGAGATAAAATATATCAGGCACAAGGTTTATTTTTCTGATAGATCAGCCAAAGACCTTTTAAGAGCAGTTCGTCGTCGATGATGATATCTTTGACACAGTGCGGAATGATTGACTTTGCCAGCCCTCCTGTGGCGATGACAGTTGCGTGTTCTCCAAGCTCTTTTTCAATTCTGTCGATCATTCCATCAATGCAGGAAGCGTTTCCGTTCAGAACACCGCTCTTCATACAGTCGATGGTATTTTTGCCGATAATTTTTTTGGGAGCGTCAAGACTGATGCGGGGCAGCTGAGAGGTACGGCTGGTCAGTGCATCGAGCGAAATGCGAATGCCGGGGATAATCATACCTCCGATATAGTTCTGATTTTTATCTACGACAGATATGGTTGTTGCTGTTCCCATATCAATGATAATCAGAGGCGCTTTATGCTCATGGATTGCTGCGACTGCATTTACGATCAGATCGCTTCCTACCTGAGCTGGATTATCCATCAGAATATTCAGCCCATTTTTGACGCCGGGACCTACAATCATGACAGATTTCTCTGTAATTTTTTCAATGGATGTGCGGATCAGACTTGTGACAGGCGGAACGACGGATGAAATGATCGAGCCGTCGATCATAGAAGGGCTTAAATTATACATTTCTAATACATTTTTAAAGCTGATCGCATATTCTAATACTGTTTTTGTCTGATCTGTGGAAAGACGTTCTGTAAATAAAATTTTATTATCTTTAATACAGCCGATTACAATATTTGTATTTCCGATATCAATAGCGAGAATCATAGAACCTCCTAAATTTCGAAATAAAGGAAAGCACGAGGCATTTCCGATTCGTTATAAGTGCGACGATAGTATACCACGAAAAAACAGGGAAAGCAAGGAAGAAACAGGGATAGACAGGCAGAAGAATGTACAGAAAAAATGAATGAGAACAGATAAATGGAGCAGTTGCATTCGGGTTTACGGGGGAATGAAAGTATGATATGATAAAAAGAAAAATCAGGAGAGGAAAGAACAGTATGTTAAAGGGAAAAACGATTGTACTAGGCATCACAGGCAGCATTGCAGCGTATAAAATGGCAAATTTGGCGAGTATGCTGGTAAAGCTGAATGCAGATGTTGAAGTTATCATGACACAAAATGCCACGAATTTTATCCATCCAATTACATTTGAGACACTGACAAATAAAAAGTGTATGGTAGATACATTTGACCGAAATTTCCAGTTCCAGGTGGAACACGTCTCGCTGGCAAAAAGAGCGGATGTAGTTATGGTAGCTCCGGCGACCGCAAATGTGATTGCAAAAATGGCATATGGACTTGCGGATGATATGCTGACAACGACTGTTCTGGCGTGCGAATGTAAGAAGATTGTGGCTCCGGCAATGAATACAAGAATGTTTCACAATCCCGCTGTGCAGGAAAATTTAAAAAGATTGCAGGCATATGGAATGGAAGTGATCCAACCGGAAAAAGGGATGCTTGCCTGCAGGGACATTGGAGATGGAAAGCTGCCTGACCCGGAAATTTTGCTGGCGTATATTTTAAAAGAGGCAGCTTTTGAGAAAGATCTGAAAGGAAAAAAAGTTCTTGTGACAGCAGGACCGACAGTGGAAGCGATCGATCCGGTGCGCTATATCACAAATCATTCAACGGGAAAAATGGGATATGCCATTGCAAGAAACTGCATGATGCGCGGCGCGGATGTGACACTCGTTACAGGACCTGTTTCTATTCCAAAGCCTTACTTTGTGAATGTAGTTGAAATTCAGAGTGCAAGAGAGATGTTTGAGGCGGTAAAAGCGTGTGCGGATGAGCAGGATATTATTATAAAATCAGCGGCAGTTGCAGATTATCGACCGAAATATATAAGTGATGAAAAGATCAAAAAAAGCGGCTCTTCTATGGCGCTGGAGTTAGAAAAGACAGATGATATTTTAAAATATCTGGGAGAACATAAGAAAAAAGGTCAGTTTTTATGCGGATTTTCGATGGAGACAGAAAATATGATACAGAATTCCAGAGAAAAATTAAAAAAGAAAAATGTGGATATGATTGCGGCAAATAATCTAAAACAGGCAGGAGCAGGTTTTGGAACGGACACAAATGTCATCACTTTAATCACAGAAAAACAGACGAAACAGCTGGAATTGATGACGAAAGAAAAAGCGGCAAAGCAGATTATAGATGAAATCTTGAGATGTCAAGAAGAAAAAAGAAATGGAGAAGCAAATGAAAAAAATGTATGAGGCAATATGGGAAATTTTTAATCAGTGCCCGAATAATCAGATGAGAGATATTTTTATTGATGAGATTGAGATTGAAGATACGGATCAGTTTGTGCGTGACAAATTCAAGGGGAAAGATGTGACCTTTGACAGAACGGATCTGGAGGATGGAACAATTATCTATGATATTGTGGCATCTGGTATTCGACAGAGATATTCTTTCACAGAAATCTGAATAGGAGCTGAATGAGAGATAGAAAAGCGGCAAGAATGGTGAAAATAGGACAGCCTGTCTGGAAAATGGAATATAAATAGATTGAGGCAAAAAGAAAACAGAAAAAGACAAAAAGTCTGCATACCGGCAGAATAGACAGAGAGGAAAAAAGATGGATACTTTATGGAATAATTTAGAACAGCAGGGAGTCAGCAAAACGTTGCTGGAAGAGATTAAAAATTTCCGCACACATTTTCTTGTATCAGAAAAAGTAAAAGACAGAGTGATTCGACCTGAAATTCCATTTTACGGAAAAGAAGTATTTGAGATGGCCGCATCTGCCATCCTAGAGGGAGAAAATCTTCTGCTGACAGGAGGAAAAGCAACGGGAAAAAACGTATTGGCAGAAAATCTGGCATATGTATTCGGACGTCCTTCTTACAATATTTCTTTTCATGTCAATACGGACAGCAGTGCTCTGATCGGGACAGACACATTTGAAGACAATCAGGTAAGACTGAGAAAGGGTCCTGTATATCTGTGTGCACAAAATGGAGGATTTGGGATTTTTGATGAGATTAATATGGCAAAAAATGATGCCGTTTCTGTCCTGCACGCGGCGCTTGACTATCGCAGAATCATTGATGTTCCGGGATATGACAAGATCAATCTCCATGAAGCAACACGCTTTATTGGCACAATGAATTATGGATATGCAGGGACGAGAGAATTGAATGAAGCGTTGGTTTCACGATTTATGGTGGTAGATATGCCGTCTGTAACGGAAGACACGTTGGAGATGATTTTAAGAGATCTGTTTCCGGATGCAAAAAAAGAAGGACTGCAGCAGTTTTCCGGTCTGTTTATGGATCTTCAACTAAAAGCGGCGAACAATGAGATTTCAACAAAACCGCTTGATTTGCGTGGAATGATCGGAGCAATCCGGACAATCCGAGCGGGTCTGGCGCCAAGAGCAGCCGTCCGCATGGGAATCATCAACAAGAGTTTTGACATTTTTGAAAAGGAAATTGTGGAAGACATTGTGATGACAAGAATACCTGAAGAGTGGACGAGTGCGCACATTTTTGGACGATAAAGGAAGAAAAATGGGAAATATAAATTATGATCCGGAAGAATACCGGATGGAGATTGAAAACAGAATGAAAAATCTGATGTGGACAGTCAGCGGCAATTATGAACTGGATATCCATCTGGATCTGGAATCGTTTCAGAAGTCAAAATATATTTCAATGTACGATGCGATTAAACAGGGAGCATTTGCACAGTATTTTGACAGGGAGCAGCTTGCTGGATATATTGTGAGAAAAGTTTATTTTCAGGCAGATGAGAGAGCGCTGATGAATATCGCGCAGCTTTGCGTGGACGCTGCATCATATGCAAAAATTTCCACGGATCGTCCCGGTGTTCCGCAGATCCGTGAAAAGGCGATGGAAGATATTTTGGAATATGATTTTGAACGGCTGAGCCGATCGGATGCCGGAAGAATGGAAATTGCATGGATGCGCGGATGCCTCAGAGATGACTGGAACATGGAGAAAAAACTGCTTGAGCCGATTCGGAACATAAAAGGTTTGGAAGATGCAAAAGATACAATGGAAATCATCCAGTGTATTGACCGCTTATACAATGGCTGGATTGATCCTACGTTTGAAAAGAGATGCGGTACGCTGGAGACGGTGATGAATGTCACGCTGGATGACTTGAAAGAATTTGACTGGAAAGATTTTTTGGAGGAAGAATTTGAGGAAAGCGTTCTGGAGCAATATATGCAGCAGGTGGCGAATCAGCTCAGCAATCTGAACTCTGGGAAGAATCAAGAAGAAAAAGAAGAGCAGAGGAAAAATAAAAAGAAGAATGTCGTCGTTTTAAAACAAGAAGATATTGAGAAAATGTATCAGTATATGGAACTGAACTACGGCAGATCGTATCTGACAGAGCAAGAGCAGAAAAAAATAAATTATCAGATGTGCCGCGGCGCGCATGAAGACTGCAGTCTGTACTATACGGACGGCATCCTGGAAAATCCAGTAAAGCTGAATGCCCAGTATGTTAATGCAAAAAAACAGAGAGAAAAAAATGAGGTGGAATATCATAATCATCACAATATGGCAAAGAGAAATATTGAGATTATGACAGCAAACCTTAAAAGGTCTCTTCTTCAGAGAAATGAGACGGAATATCTTGCTTCAGACTATGGAATTCTTGTCCCAAAACTGCTTTGGAAAGTGGGAAGAGGGAAGAATCATCACCTGTTTTTAAAAGAAAATAAAAGAGAAAATTCTGATTTTGTCGTGCAGATTCTGATGGATGCAAGTGGTTCTCAGAGAGAACGTCAGGGACAGATTGCACTTCAGGCCTATATCATCAGCGAATCACTGAGCAATGCGCAGATTCCGCATAAAGTGGCGAGCTTTTGTACATTTTGGGATTATACGGTTATCCAGAGATTCCGGGAGTACGACGATCCAAGAACAGCAAATAAAAATGTCTTTCAATACCGGACATCCTCCAATAACAGAGACGGACTGGCGATCCGAGCGGCCGGGGAATCACTGCTTCAAAGGGCGGAGGAAAACAAAATTTTGATTGTGCTCAGCGATGGAAAGCCAAATGATGTCGTTGTCAATCGTCCGAACAGTAAAAATCCGCAGAGCTACTGCGGAGAATATGCAGTCCGGGATACTGCTTTTGAAGTGCGGAACCTGCGGAATAAAGGGATTTTTGTGCTGGGAGTATTTACAGGGAAAGAAGAAGATTTAAAAGCAGAACAGAAAATTTTCGGAAAAGATTTTGCATATATTTCAGCGATTGAAAACTTTTCAAATATAGTTGGGATTTATCTGAGAAGATTGCTGGAATGGGAAACGGAACAATTTTAGGAGGAAAAAATGAAGAAATCAACGATACTTAAAGGAGCAGGATTATATGGAGTGATGACGGGAGCAGCAGCATGGAAATTTTTTTCCTATACGGTAAAGAGACGGGAGGGAGACGGAAAGCTGAATCCATCCAATCCTTACATTGAATTGATCAAAGAAAAAAATACATGGCTGCAGCAGCAGAAGACGGAGAAGGTTTCCATCTTATCTTTTGACGGCTTAAAACTGCGCGGTATTTTTTTACCGGCAGAAAAAAAGACAGATCGGGTGATTCTGGCTGTCCATGGTTTCCGTGTAAATGCGATGAAAGATTTTGCGGGATTGCTTTATTTTTATCATCAGCAGGGATATCATGTGCTTCTGGTGGACGACCGTGCGCATGGGGCGAGTGAAGGAAAGTATATAGGATTTGGTTGTCTCGACAGAGAAGACTGCTATCGTTGGATTCATTATTTGGATCGAAGATTTCACGGTCAGTGCTCTATCTTTCTGCACGGAATCTCTATGGGAGCTGCAACTGTGCTGATGACAAGCTCCATGAATTTACCGGTATCTGTAAAAGGAATTATTGCAGACTGTCCATATACATCAATCTGGGAAGAATTCTGCTATCTGACAGAGAAGGAGAAGAAACCATGGATTATTATGTACCCAATTATAAAAATTGCAGGTAAGATTTGTAAGGCAGTTGCAGGATATGAATATGATGAAATCTCATCTGCAGGGGAAGTAAGAGATACAAAAATTCCGATTTTGCTGATCCATGGAAAAGAAGATCGCTTTGTTCCGCCTTCCATGTCAGAAAAGATCTATGACAGCTGCGCATCAGAAAAAGAGCTTTGGATTGTTCCAAAGGCAAAACATGCGGAAGCTTATTACATTGCACAAGAAGAATATGAAACCCATGTTTTGAGATTTATCGAGAGCAAATTGCATGGGACAGTTGGTTCATGAGAGACATTTTATAAAACTACAGTCAGTAAGCCCTTTACCTTTAAGCGAGGGGCAGTTTACGAAAAGAATGCAGTTAGATAAATGGCTTGTAAAATAGTGAAAAATAACATATACTAATCATATTGTAAAAAAACAGGAGGGATCATTTACTATGGCAGAAAGAGGATGCAGCAGTACAAGCTGCTCTAAAGAAAACTGTGCTGGATGTGAACACAATCAACAAAAGAAAAGCTTTTTGGTAGAGCAGAATATTTATTCTGATATCAAGCATGTTATCGGTGTAGTCAGCGGAAAAGGAGGCGTCGGAAAATCAATGGTGACCGCTTCTTTAGCGAATATGCTGGCAGCAAAAGGATATCGCGTCGGTATTTTGGACGCCGATATCACAGGACCATCCATTCCGAAGATGTATGGCGTACACGGTCCGGCTCAGGCAGATGACGAAGGAATTTATCCGATGATTACAGAAAACGACATTAAAATTATGTCCATCAATCTTTTGATGCCGGACGAAGAAGCGCCGGTAATCTGGAGAGGACCTGTGATTTCCAATATGGTAAAACAGTTCTTCACAGATGTGATCTGGGGAGAGATTGATTACTTGCTTGTGGATATGCCTCCGGGAACAGGCGATGTTCCGCTGACAGTCTTTCAGTCACTTCCGTTGGATGGAATCGTGATTGTCTCTTCTCCTCAGGATTTAGTGAGACTGATCGTGAAAAAAGCATACAATATGGCAAAGACAATGGATGTCAAAGTACTGGGTATCATAGAAAATTACAGTTTTGTAAAATGTCCGGACTGCCAAAGAGAAATCAAGGTGTTTGGAGAAAGCCATATCGATGAGATTGCTGCAGAGCTGGATGTGAAGGTATTAGGCAAGATGCCGATTGACCCTGAATTTGCTGCTAAGGCAGACGAAGGAAGATTCTCAGAAGTTCAAAATGCCTATGTAGAATCCTCTTTTGCAGTGATCAGAGAACTGAAAAAACAGGAAAATTGAATAATAATACAAAGAAAAAACAGGGAAAAATCCCTGTTTTTTTTCTGTTTTGATGTAAAAATGAGAATGGCAAAAGAAGAATTCGAGGATAAATTGAATAATAATAATTAAATAAAATTTAAAAAGATATACAAAATATATAAAAATAAAAAAGAAGTCGAAAAAAAGCGAAAGCCATAAAAGAGAAAAAATGCATTGACAAATAAAAAAAACCATGACATAATACGCAGAACAAAAGTTAAGCAGCTTTACAGTATAGATAAAAAGACCAAAAGGTCAAAGTCTGTTGATTAAATAATGAAAGAAAGGTGAAACTGATGGTAGAAAGAAAAATTAAACTTAATGAGTTAGAGGAAGTAAAAGAGTTTGTTTCAGTGGCAAGTCAGTGTGACTTTGATATCGATGTTTTTTACAACAGAGTAATCATTGATGCGAAATCTATGCTGGGAGTCCTGAGCTTAGATTTGACAAAAACGCTGACTGTAAAATACGGCGGAAGAGATATGAAGTTTGAAGATGTATTGAGTAAATATTCTGCTTCGTAAAAATAATCGATATAAAATTTTAAGAAACAACAAAGATAAAACAGCGGCGTTATTGTCTGCTGGGAGGTTCGCTTTACAGAAAAATCACGGAAAATCCTTTGATAAAAGGGAGAATCCGTGATTTTTTTGTGTCTCTTTCTCTTGTCATATTCCGCAGTGGGTGGTAGAATGTTAGGGAAGAAAGCTAACTTTGATAAAATCAAATACGATGGAGGAATCAAATGAGCAGCGTAAGAAGAGTGTATGTTGAGAAGAAACCGGATTTTGCAGTAGCCGCAAAAGAATTGCGCCATGAAATCCGCAACTATTTAGGATTGAAAGGCGTGACAGGTGTCAGAGAATTGATCCGCTATGATGTGGAAAATATCTCAGACGAAGTGTATGAAAGAGCGTGTAAAACAGTTTTCTCAGAGCCGCCAGTCGACACTTTATATGAAGAGACATTTGAGACAGCAGAAGGTTCCAGAATATTTTCAGTAGAATTTTTGCCGGGACAGTTCGATCAGAGAGCAGATTCCGCAGTGCAGTGTATTCAGTTTTTAAAAGAGGATGAAAAACCGCTTGTTCGTTCTGCAACGACATATGTGATCGAAGGATCAATCACAGATGAAGAGTTTGAAGTTATTAAAAAACACTGCATCAACCCTGTTGATTCCAGAGAAACTGATATGATAAAGCCGGAAACATTGGTTACAAAATTTGAAGAACCGGCAGATGTGAAAATTTTTTCAGGATTTACATCAATGGAAGAAGAACAGTTAAAAGAACTGTATGTTTCCTTAAATCTTGCCATGACATTCAAAGATTTTCAGCACATTCAGAATTATTTTAAAAACGAAGAAAAAAGAGATCCGTCTATGACAGAGATCCGTGTACTCGATACATACTGGTCAGACCACTGCCGTCATACAACGTTCTCTACAGAGTTAAAAGAAGTAACTTTTGAGGATGGGGATTATAAGAAACCGATTGTGGAGACGTATGAGCGCTACTTAAAAGACAGAGAAGAGCTGTTTAAAGGCAGAGACGATAAATTTGTGTGTCTGATGGATCTTGCCCTGATGGCAATGCGCAAGCTGAAAAAAGAAGGAAAGCTGGCTGACCAGGAGGAATCCGATGAGATCAATGCATGCAGTATTGTTGTTCCGGTAGAGATCGATGGAAAGACAGAAGAATGGCTTGTCAACTTTAAAAATGAGACACACAATCATCCGACTGAGATTGAACCATTCGGAGGAGCTGCAACATGCCTTGGAGGAGCAATCCGTGATCCGCTTTCAGGACGTACCTATGTATATCAGGCAATGCGTGTGACAGGAGCTGCTGATCCTACAGGATCTGCTGACAATACATTAAAAGGAAAGCTGCCGCAGAAGAATATTGTGCGCGGAGCAGCACATGGATACAGTTCTTATGGAAACCAGATCGGCCTGGCAACTGGATATGTCAAAGAAATTTACCATCCAGATTATGTGGCAAAGAGAATGGAGATCGGCGCTGTTATGGGTGCGGCTCCAAGAAAAGCTGTTATCCGTGAGACATCCGATCCGGGAGATATCATCATTTTACTGGGAGGAAGAACAGGACGCGATGGCTGCGGCGGTGCGACAGGTTCCTCAAAAGTACATACAGAAGCTTCTATCGAGACGTGCGGTGCAGAAGTACAGAAGGGAAATGCACCGACAGAGAGAAAGATTCAGCGTCTGTTCCGCAGAGAGGAAGTCAGCCGTCTGATTAAAAAATGTAACGATTTTGGTGCAGGCGGAGTTTCTGTTGCCATTGGAGAGCTGGCGGCAGGACTTCATATCTATCTCGATAAGGTGCCGAAAAAATATGCAGGACTGGATGGAACAGAAATTTCAATTTCTGAATCTCAGGAACGTATGGCTGTTGTTGTAGACCCAAAAGATGTGGATCAGTTCCTTGCTTATGCAAATGAAGAAAACTTAGAGGCAGTTTCCGTAGCTGAGGTGACAGAAGAGCCGAGACTTGTCATGATCTGGAGAGGAAAAGAGATCGTAAATATTTCCAGAGCATTCCTCGATACAAACGGAGCACATCAGGAGACAAACGTTGTCGTTGAGATTCCTTCAAAAGAAAATAAATACTTTGTCAGAGAAGAAGTTGCTGATGTAAAAGAAAAATGGTTAAATACGTTAAAAGATTTAAACTGTTGTTCACAGAAAGGACTTGTGGAAATGTTTGACAGCTCCATCGGAGCCGGTTCTGTATACATGCCTTATGGCGGTAAGTATCAGCTGACGGAGACACAGTCTATGGTTGCAAAACTGCCTGTACTGGAAGGAAAGACAGATACCGTCACAATGATGAGCTATGGATTTGATCCATATCTGTCAAGCTGGAGCCCATATCATGGAGCAGTCTATGCTGTTCTGGAATCTGTGGCAAAGATTGTTGCAGCAGGAGGAGACTACAGTAAGATTCGTTTTACATTCCAGGAATATTTCCGCCGTATGACAGAAGATCCAAAACGCTGGAGTCAGCCGTTTGCCGCGCTGCTCGGAGCTTATTCTGCTCAGATGGGATTTGGATTGCCTTCCATCGGAGGAAAAGACAGTATGTCCGGCACATTCAATGAAATCGACGTACCTCCGACACTCGTATCTTTTGCAGTGGATGTGGCAAGCGATAAGACAATCATCACACCAGAACTGAAAAAAGCAGGAAGCAAGCTTGTTCTTTTGAAAGTAGAAAAAGATGAATACGATCTGCCAGTCTATGGACAGGTGATGGATCAGTACGGCAAATTCTTTGAGGATGTAAAAGCAGGAAAAATTATCTCTGCTTACACTCTGGACAGCAAGGGAATTGCAGCAGCAGTCAGCAAAATGGCATTCGGAAATAAGATGGGTGTCAAGATTGAACATAATGTAGATCAAAGAGACCTGTTTACAGCAGGCTATGGAGATATTGTGGCAGAAGTTCCGGATGGAAAAGTGGGAGAACTGAGTATTACATACACAGTGATCGGTGAAGTGACAGACCGTGCAGCATTTGAATATGGAAATACGGTAATCACGATGGACGAAGCATTGAGCGCATGGACAGGAACTCTGGAGAAGGTGTTCCGCACAAGAGCTACAGAAAATAAAGAATGTGTAGAAACACCAGTTTACAAGACAGATTCTGTCTACGTATGCAAAAATAAGATTGCAAAACCAAGAGTATTTATCCCTGTATTCCCGGGAACAAACTGCGAATATGACAGTAAAAAGGCGTTTGAGCGTGCAGGAGCTGAGGTGGATGTAAAAGTATTTAAAAACCTGACAGCGGAAGACATCCGTGATTCTGTTCAGATTTTTGAAAAATCCATCAGCCAGGCTCAGATTATCATGTTCCCAGGCGGATTCTCAGCAGGTGACGAGCCGGATGGATCAGCAAAATTCTTTGCGACTGCTTTCCAGAATGAAAAGATCAAGGAAGCTGTTATGAAGCTGCTGAATGAGCGGGATGGTCTTGCACTTGGTATCTGTAATGGTTTCCAGGCTCTGATTAAACTGGGACTTGTGCCATACGGAGAGATTAAGGGACAGGATGTGGATTCTCCTACTTTGACATTCAACACGATTGGACGTCATATTTCCAAGATGGTTTATACAAAAGTAGTGACAGACAAATCTCCTTGGCTGCAGCAGGCTGTGCTGGGCGGTGTCTATACAAATCCGGCATCCCATGGAGAGGGACGTTTTGTCGCAAGCAAAGAGTGGATTGAAAAGCTGTTTGCGAACGGACAGGTAGCGACACAGTATTGTGACATTGATGGAAATATTTCTATGGATGAAGAGTGGAATATCAACGGTTCCTACGCTTCCATTGAAGGTATTACAAGTCCGGACGGCCGTGTACTTGGAAAGATGGCTCATTCTGAGAGACGCGGAGATCATGTGGCAATCAATATCTACGGAGATCAAGATCTGAAGATCTTTGAATCCGGCGTATCCTATTTTAAATAAAAGAGACGAGGGAGCGGATGCAAAAGCAGAAAAGAATCTGCAGGGGCATCGGCTCCTTTTTTCTCCAGTAAAAATAAAATTCAGAATTGTTTTAAAATGCCACACAATATAACAAAAGAATAAAAAAGCAGCGAAAAAGAAAAATATGGATGCGAAAATGCCACGTTTTGTTGACTTTTAGCGAAAAAGGTTGAATCAGAAAAGTAAGAGGGATAAAATAAGATATGAGGGAAAGAGCTATGGGAATCTAGGGATTCTGCTGTCATATCACTTCTGACCATTTCTGGTTTATCATTTACATATAATATCTTCAGTCTCTAAATGCATAATCAAATATTGATTTTTAGAAAGAGAAAAAAAGAGATTCTCATAGAATATCCTAAAAATAAATTGATAAAATTGTAAAAAAATACTTGACAATTAGATCAATTCATTTTATAATGATGAAGCAAGTTGAGAGAAACACTTGTGGATATGGGATCTTAGCTCAGCTGGGAGAGCATCTGCCTTACAAGCAGAGGGTCATAGGTTCGAGCCCTATAGGTCCCATAAATTTAAAATGGCGGAATAGCTCAGTTGGCTAGAGCACACGGTTCATACCCGTGGTGTCGAGAGTTCAAATCTCCCTTCCGCTATTAAAAAAACCTGCTGAAAAAATCAGCAGGTTTTTTGTTGTTCCAATATTTTCTGACAAGATGTTATGCGGGAAGAAAGGCAGATAGTACGTTATCTTCCGCTGTTTTTACCATATTCATCATGGAAACAATTCTGCTCAGACTGAATGTCCCCAGCATGATTTTTGGCGCTGTTTTTGGACTGGGCGTAAGAATTTTTGCTGCTGGATTTCGCACTGTTGGATTCAGCGTGCGTATGACAGTTTTTTGCATTGGATGTTTTGTTTGATGGGGAATTTGTATTTTTGTTCATTTTGAAGTTCCTCCTTAAATATTAATAATTATTACAGAATTTATTATTACAAAAAAATATAATTTTATACCTATCATTTTTGTGATGATTTTTGTCGGCTGTTGACGAAGATGAGAATAATTTCCTTAAAATTTAAAAGTTTTTTAATTTTATATTGCATTTTTCTTTAATATATATTATAATGAAGACCGTAAAAAGAATTTACCCTTCAATAATTTTTTTTACGAACCCCTTATTAATTATTTATACTCCCCTCGAAAAGCCAGGTAGCTCCCCTACCTGGCTTTTCCTAGTATCAGATATTTTTTTCAAAATTTCTGATGTATAAAAATGCAGGAACAAAAAATGAAAAAAATACATACAATACAACAGGAAGGAGTGTGAAGAAATAATGTCAGACTTTGAGACGATTTCAGCAAAAGATCTGGATTTTCTGATTCATAAGAAAAATTGTTTTATCATTGATCTGCGTATGCCGGATGAATATATGGAAAGCCATATTAAAGGTGCGGTCAATATCCCATATTATCGTCTGGCAGAGTGCCGCAGTCTTCCTGTTGACATGGAATTGGTTTTGTACTGTGCAAGAGGATCTGCAAGTATGATGGCTGCACGGGAACTCGCAGAAAAAGGATACCATGTCAAAACTGTTGTAGGAGGAATCCACGCATATCGAGGCAGATATCTGGAATCTTACCGCTGAGAAAAAAGTGAAATTTAAAATGATTGACAGGAGTTTACAGTGGCATTAATATTAAGGAAAGAGACAAATGAGACACACACAGATATTTGTGCCTGAAGGACAGATGTCTGACGGAACAGAAGTGGAGGATAAAAAATAGATGAAATTTATGATTGCATCCGATATTCATGGATCAGCATGGTACTGCAAAAAGATGCTGGAGGCATATGAGAGAGAGGGGGCGCAGCGGTTAATTTTACTGGGCGATATCCTATATCATGGACCACGAAATGATCTGCCTAAAGAATATAATCCAAAGCAGGTGATTGCCATGCTGAATCCAATGAAAGACTGCATTTATGCAGTGAGAGGAAATTGTGAAGCAGAAGTAGACCAGATGGTACTGGAGTTTCCTGTTCTTGCTGATTATGGATTTTTCTTGTGCGGCAGCCGGACAATCTATATGTCGCATGGTCACCATTATAATCCGGAACATCTTCCACCGATGAAGGAAGGCGATGTACTGTTGTATGGACATACCCATATATGGAAAGCGGAGAAAATGGGACAGTTTTATCAGGTAAATCCCGGTTCCATTTCGATCCCAAAAGGCGGAAATCCACCAAGCTATGCTGTTTTGGAGGACGAGACATTTATAGTCAAAACCCTGGAGGGAGAAGAATTAGGAAAGCTGGTGCTGAATAAGAATGCAGGAGAATAGGAGATAATAGGATGAAGATGATGGAACTGATTGCACCATGTCATTTTGGGCTGGAGAGTGTGCTGAAAAGAGAGATTTTGGATCTGGGATATGAGATCAGCCATGTGGAAGATGGAAAAGTAACTTTTTTTGGCGATGCGGAAGCGATTGTATACGGAAATATTTTTCTTCGCACTGCGGAGAGAATCCTGTTGAAAGTGGGAAGCGTCCATGCGGAGACATTTGACGAATTATTTGAGAGAACAAAAGAGCTTCCATGGGAAGAGTACATCCCAAAGGATGGAAAATTCTGGGTGGCAAAAGCAAATTCCATTAAGAGCAAACTGTTCAGCCCATCTGACATTCAGTCGATCATGAAAAAAGCAATCGTGGAGAGACTGAAGACAAAGTATCATGTCTCTTGGTTTGAAGAGAGCGGAGCACAATATCCGATTCGTGTTGCATTCATGAAAGACGAGGCGGTAATTGGAATTGATACTTCCGGAATTTCTCTGCACAAGAGAGGATATCGAAAGTGGACGGCAAAAGCGCCGATCACGGAGACGCTGGCTTCTGCGCTCATCCTGCTGACACCGTGGAAAAAAGATCGCATTCTGGTAGATCCGTTTTGTGGAAGTGGAACATTTCCAATTGAGGCTGCTATGATGGCAGCAAACATAGCTCCTGGAATTAACCGCTCATTTTTAGCTGAAGAATGGACAAACCTGATTCCGAAGAAGCACTGGTATGATGTGGCGGATGAGGCGAGAGAGATGATGGATCTCAATGTGGAGACCGATATTCAGGGATATGATATTGATGAGAATGTGATCCGAGCGGCGAGGGAAAATGCCCGCCTTGCCGGGGTGGATCATCTGATTCATTTCCAGAAAAGAGCAGTCAGCGAACTGAACCATCCAAAGAAATACGGATTTATCATCACAAATCCTCCATATGGAGAGCGAATTGAAGAGAAAGAAAATCTGCCGGGACTGTACAGGCAGATCGGAGAAAGTTTTGAAAGGCTGGATTCCTGGTCAGAATATGTAATTACAAGCTATGAAGATGCAGAAAAGTATATCGGAAAGAAAGCAGATAAGAACCGAAAAATTTATAATGGAATGATAAAGACGTATTTCTATCAATTTTTAGGTCCAGAGCCGCCGAAAGGAAAGAGATGACGGCGATAATTTAGGAGAAATGGATGAAACGATTAGAACATATTCTGATTGTGATGATTATGTTTTTTTGCACATATGGAATACTTCAGTATATGGGGATTCAAGTTCCTGAGATTCCGGGACTGAAAAATGTGATCGTTGCAGAGGAAGAAACAGAAGCCATCTTTACAGAAAAACTTCCAAGAAAATATGATTTAAGAGAGACAGGAAAGCAGCCGTCTGTGAGGAGTCAGGGAGATTTAGGGACATGCTGGGCGATTGCGGCATCTTCCGCACTGGAATCTTCGATGATGCCAAGAGAACATCTGGAATTTGCACCGGATCATATGTCTTTGAGAAACAGCTTTGGCAGATCTCAAAATGATGGCGGAGACTATACAATGGTGATGGCGTATCTGACATCGTGGCAGGGACCTGTCCTGGAACAGGACGACCCTTATGGAGATCTATATTCTCCAGACCATTTAGATGCTGTCAGACACGTTCAGGAGATTCAGATTTTTAAAGACAAAAAATATGATAAAATCAAGGAAGCAGTATACCGCTATGGGGCAGTGCAGACTTCGATTTATATGGACCTGAGATCTTCTAACAGTGTCTCAGATTATTATAATGAAGAGACGTATGCCTATTCTTATCCGATAGTGGAGGCGGCAAATCATGATATTTTGATTATTGGATGGGACGATGACTATCCGGCAGAGAATTTCAAGAACGGTGTGACACAGGATGGGGCTTTTATCTGTCAGAACAGTTGGGGAACAAAATTTGCGGATAATGGTGTTTTCTATGTATCTTATGAAGACGCCAAGATCGGAGAGAACAGTGTAGTATATACCAAGATTGAGCAGGCAGACAATTATGATAATCTGTATCAGACCGATCTGTGCGGATGGGTAGGACAGCTTGGATATGAGAAAGAAGACTGTTATTTTGCAAATATCTATACAGCCGATTCTGCGCAGAACCTGAAAGCAGTTGGTTTTTATGCGCTGGGAGAAAACACGGAATATAAAGTATATGTAATTAATAATTATGAGAGTACGATCGATTTAGTTTTGAAGAAGACATATACGGAAGGAAAAATTGCAAATCAAGGATTTTATACGATACCGCTGGAAGAAGAAATTGCTGTAGAGGCAGGGGAGCGATTTGCAGTCATTGTTGAAATCTCCACCCCCGACATTGATTTTCCGGTAGCGGTGGAATACAAAAGCACAGAAAGGGAAAGCTATATTGACTTGTCAGACGGCGAGGGATATATCAGTTCCAATGGATTTGTATGGACAAATACAGAGATAAATTATCAGAGCAATCTTTGCTTAAAAGTTTATGCAGATGAGAGAGAATAAGGAGAAGAACAGAAAATGGCGGACAGAATTATTTTCGCAACAGGAAATGAAGGAAAAATGAAAGAAATAAAAATGATTTTGGGAGATCTGGAAATTCCGGTTATCTCGATGAAAGAAGCAGGAATTGCGGCAGATATTGACGAAAATGGGACGACATTTGAAGAAAATGCAGTGATCAAAGCAAAAACGATCTGCGAAATGACAGGAGAGCTGGTGCTTGCTGATGATTCAGGGCTGGAAATTGATGCGCTGAACAAAGAGCCTGGAGTCTATTCTGCACGTTATATGGGTGAGAATACTTCTTATCATATCAAAAATGCCAATTTGATTCAGAGACTGGAAGAAGTGCCGGATGAAAAAAGAACGGCACGGTTTGTCTGTGCAATGGCAGCAGCATTTCCAGATGGAAGAACAATCACGACAAGAGGCACTATTGAAGGAAGAATCGGGTATGAGGAGCGCGGAGAGAATGGATTTGGATACGACCCGATTTTTTATCTGCCGGAATATGGCTGTAGTACAGCAGAATTATCTTTAGAGAAAAAAAACGAACTGAGCCACAGAGGAAAAGCACTGCGTGCGATGAGACAGAAATTAAAAGTTTATCTGGATATGCAGAAGTAAAAGAAGGGGAAGAGAAAAAATGAAGATATTGATCGTGAGCGATACCCATAGAAATGTGAAAACTCTGGAAGAAGTGATAAAAAAAGTAATGCCGATCGACATGCTGATTCATTTAGGGGACGTGGAGGGGAAGGAGGATTTGATCCGCTCCATGGTATCGTGTCCTGTCCATATTGTGGCAGGAAACAATGATTTTTTCTGCGATCTTCCGAAAGAAGAGAGTATTCGGATCGGAAAATATAATGTTTTGCTGACGCACGGTCACTATTATTATGTATTTATGGGAACAGCCATGCTGAAACAGGAAGCAGTTGCAAGAGGATATGACATTGTGATGTTTGGGCATACGCATCGCCCTGTTCTGGAGATAGAAAATCAGATTACAGTACTGAATCCGGGAAGCATTTCTTATCCAAGGCAGGAAAACCACCGTCCAAGCTATATGATTATGGAATTAGACAGAGAAGGAGAAGCGCACTATACGATCAACTATCTTTAAAAATTGATGTAAATATCAGATAAATAAAAAAAATAAAAAAATTTGAAAAAAAGTGTTGACATTTGGAAACGTTTGTAATATACTATGACTTGCGTTGAGGACGAAACGTAAAAGCGTCAACAACGGGGTGTGGCTCAGCTTGGCTAGAGCGCCTGGTTTGGGACCAGGAGGTCGCAGGTTCGAATCCTGTCACCCCGATTCAAACCTGATATGCGGGTGTAGTTCAATGGTAGAACACTAGCCTTCCAAGCTAGATACGTGGGTTCGATTCCCATCACCCGCTTTTTGAGTCTGTAGCTCAGTTGGAT